>JBILML010000008.1:0-91852 GCA_044375555.1 Terrimicrobiaceae bacterium | reverse complement strand
GTAATCCTCCAACATCATGTCGATGATCTCATCTGCACTTCTCTTTTTTGTCTCCGTTGTTTTAGTCATTTTCCTGTCCTTTCAGTTTTTGACCCAATCACAAACTTTCTGACAGGCTTTCAACGAACAGCCGAAGTCGTGAAGTTCCACACCGGAGACGAGCGAGATGAGCTTGTTGGCGATGATGCTCGGGATGTTTCGCTGGAGCGCATTGTCCTGCCGGTCCTTTCGCCAACCGGAGCAGACCTCGTAACCCTCGTCGAGCTTGGCGACGATTCGAGGGATGTCCTCGGGATCGTTTTGACCGTCGCCATCGAGCGGGATGATCGTTTCACCTTGGGCAAAATCAAACCCCGCCATCATTGCCGCCGTTTGGCCGAAATTCCGACGAAAGTGAACGACTTTGACTTCAGGGTTTTTCGAGGCGAGATCGTCCAACAATTTCTCACTGCCATCGTGGCTCCCGTCATTGACGAAAATGATCTCCCAGTCGTTGCCATAATGCGCGCGCATGACGCGTTGCACGTTTTCGAACAACGGCAGTAAAGCCTCACGCTCATTGTAAACAGGGACGGAAAGTGAAATTTTCATCCCCTAAAACAATCCCCCATGTTGACCAAAAACTCAGCCAATCTCACAGGTTCGAGCTGAGACGACTGTAATCGTATCGAGTCTCGAATCCCAACTCGGGCGGAAATTCCGAGTAGCCCGAGTTGATCCATGGAATGTCGCTCCGATAAGGCGGGTAGTAGCTGCCGTTTTGCGTGGGGAAAGGGAAGAGGGCGACTTCGTAGATGCCGAAACCCAGACGCGCAAAAACCCTTCCAACTCCTCGAACGAGACCGTAGCTGAATGCCGCCGAATTGCCTTCGAGGTCATTGATGACCGACATTTGAAATGGGATTTCAGTGAGGCCAAAAGCGATGTTTCCGAGTCCTCGGCCCAGCTTGCGAGTCGCTCCGTAATCCGAAGCGGGCGGCGCTTGGATATCCGCAAATACCGGGGAACACACGATCACGGCCAGGAGGGCGAAGAAAATTGGCTTCATCTGCCTGCATTAAGAGTCCGATGCCCGCGTTCCATCAAGGAAAAAACCGCTTGGGGCGCTGCGGGGAAAATCCGCCTTGCTTTGGAAGAGCGCGGCGGGATGATGGCACGCATGATTGAGGTGGAAATCTACGCGGCAGGAGTCCGGCAGCCCGATAAAATGCTGGGTCTGGCTCTCGAGTTGGATGTGATTCCGAACCTTCGCTACAAGGCGGATACGAACCATGATGTGGTTTTCATGGAATTTGGGGGCGAGCTTCCTTCGATCGAATCCATCGAATCCATTTTCCGAAAGATCGGCTTGGAGCCTCGATTTGTCGGCCAACTTCCCCAGGCGGGAAACTCTGGTAAGAAAACCCAGAGAATCCTCTAGCCGGGATTCGGATTTTCCTGATCAGCCATGGCCGTCGCCGAATTTACTGTCCGTCTCTTTGTCCAATTCCTCGCCTTTCTGGGGCAGGTTGCGGCTCTAGCGGGGGAGACACTTCTGTCGATCGCTGCCGGACGAATCCGCCCGCGACTCGTCATCCAGCAAATCGCAGAAATTGGCTTTCGCTCGCAGTTGGTGGTGATCGTTACGGGGGCATTCACCGGGGCGGTTTTCACGGCTCAGGCATTTTTTCAATTCGATGTGCTGAACATGGAAACAGCGGTTGGTCCGGTGGTGGCGTTGTCGATGTTTCGCGAACTCGGCCCCGTGCTTGCCGGCGTGATGGTGGCGGGTCGTGTCGGCGCCGCCATGACGGCCGAGATCGGCACCATGAAAGTTACCCAACAAATCGATGCGCTCCGTGCGCTGGCGGTGAATCCCGTCGACTACCTGGTCGTTCCCCGGGCGCTCGCGATGTTTATTTCCATGCCGTTTCTGGTGGTGGAGTGTGCGGGATTCGGAATTCTCGCCAGCTACTATGTGGGCGTGGAAGTGTTGGGAATTCAGGGAGCGTATTTTTTCGCCAACACACAGAAATTCTCCGAGTCGAGTGACATCATCATGACCCTGGTGAAGGGATTTTTCTTCGCCGCGATCGTGGTGTTCATCAGTTGCCGCGAGGGATTGGAGGCAAAAAACGGCGCGGTCGGCGTGGGTCGCGCCACCACGGCAACGGTTGTGAATTGCTCGCTCGCCATCCTCATCGTGAATTTTTTCCTGACGATGGCTCTCAACATTGTTTTTCCCGCCGGATGATGAAGACCGAACCACTGATTCAAGTCCGCAACCTCGTCCAAAAAATCGGCGCGCAGGAAATTCTCCGCAGCCTCTCGCTCGATGTGATGGCCGGCGAAACGATCGTTCTGCTTGGCAAGAGTGGCGGGGGCAAAAGCGTCTTCCTGCGCCACCTCATTGGCTTGATGCATCCGATTTCGGGATCGATCATTTTCGAAGGCCGCGAAATTACGACCCTCACCGAGCGGCAGCTTGAGCCGGTGCGAAAAAAAATCGGCATGCTTTTCCAAGATGGGGCGCTCTTCGATTCGATGAATGTTTTCGATAATGTCGCGTTCCCGCTGCGTGAGAGCGGAGAGAGGAATCCGAAAATCATCCGCGATAAAGTCGCCGAGTCGCTTGGAATGGTGAACATGACGGGCCACGAACTCAAAATGCCAGTGAATCTCAGCGGCGGCATGCGCAAGCGCGTGGCTCTTGCGCGCGCCATCATCTCGCCACCCGATGTGATCCTCTACGACGAGCCGACCGCAGGCCTCGACCCGATCGTGTCGGACAGCATCAACAAACTCATCCGCCACCTCCAACGCGAACTCCATGTCACCTCGATCGTCGTGACCCACGACATGGTGAGTTGCTACCACATCGCCGACCGTGTGGCTCTTCTGAACGAAGGCCGGATTTACTTTTTGGGAAACCAGCAGGAATTGCGGGATAGCACCGATCCGATCATCCGGGATTTTGTGGATGGAAGATCGGGGGAAACCATTTATTGAGGAGCGCACATGACCACCGAAGATCGTAAAACACAAATCAAGGTCGGCATTTTCATTCTGATCGGACTGACGATCACCGGCATGCTTTTGATTTATTTCGGAAGGCTCGGAGAAGGGTTTGCCAATTACTACAACCTCCGTGTCGAGTTCGCGAATGCCAGCGGCATCATCCGTGGCTCCGAAGTCCTGCTCGCCGGCGCCAAGGTTGGCCGCGTCACCGCCGACCCGGTCATCATGCCCGACATGCAGGGCGTGAATGTGGAACTTCGAATCCTCGAGCAGGTGCGAATTCCCGTAGAAAGCCAATTCTCCATCGGCAGTTCGGGTCTTCTCGGGGACAAATACATCCAGATCGTTTTGAAGAGCGGTAAACCCGAAGGCCCCCTCATCGAGGCAGACTCGACGATCAAGGGCTCGGATATCGGTGATGGAATTGGTGGCCTCACCGAGGGTGCGGGGGATTTGATCGCAGACCTCCGAACTACGGTGAAAAACATCAACACGGTGGTCGAAAAGCTCGACCAGACCGTGCTATCCAAATCCGAACTCGAATCGATCTCCACCACCGTCAAAAACCTACAAACCACCACCGGAAAACTCGCCGAATCCTCGGGCCGTTTTGATACCCTGCTGAAATCCGGACAGGAAACGATGGACTCCGCCAAGAAAGCCTCCGACGAATTTCGAGCTCTCGCCCAGCAAGCCCAAACTGGCCGCGGCGCTCTGGGCATGCTCATCAGCAATCGCGAAATGGCCGACAACCTCCGCGCCTTCATTCTGAATCTCCGCAAACACGGCATCCTTTGGTATAAAGACACCCAGAAGCCCGCACAGGGCGACGAACCCTGACCCAGTTTCGTCTTGCTTCGAAAAAGCCCTTTCCGGAGTATGTGTCATGGAAAGCTCAACGAAGAAATCCTCCCTTTCACGGAATCTTGATTGCACCTTCTATCGTCCAGCGGACGAGTTTTTTCAGTCGAACTCCGGAGTTTCCCTCACCTACGACGATGTGTCCCTCGCCACGCTTTACAGTGAGATCGTGCCACGCGAGGCGAATCTCGAAACCCTGATAGCACCCGGGCTTCCCCTCCACCTGCCGGTTGTTTCTTCGGACATGGACACCGTCACCGAATCGCGAATGGCGATCGCCCTGGCATTGAATGGGGGCCTTGGACTCATCCACTACAACATGCCTGCGAAGCAGCAACTCTCCGAGGTTTCGCGGGTAAAAAACCATGTCCACGGCCTGATTCGTGAACCCATCAAGGTTCATCCCGACCAGCGGATCGGAGATGTCCTCGCCTTGATCGAAGAGAAAAAATTCAGCTTCTCGACCTTTCCCGTCGTGGATGCGGAGGACCGCCTGCTCGGTCTTCTCCCAGGTCACTGCGTGCGTCCTCGCTTCGCACCACGCGGCGTCTCCGAGGCGATGATGCCCCGAGCTGGAGTTCTCACGATTCGCGAGGACGAACTCGGCGCCGATCCCATCGCCCGGGCCGATCGATTTTTTACCGAGCACATCGGCATCCACAAACTCCTCGTCGTGGACAAAGAAGACCGCCTGCGGGGACTTTTCACTCTCAGCGATATTGAGCGCATTACCCAGGAGCGCTCTCTGCAAACGAAGCCTGCAAGAGATGAGAAATTCCGACTCGTCTGCGGAGCGGCTGTCATGGCCCCACGCGACTCCGAAGGCCAAATCGACAAAGAGGGTCTGATTGCCCATGTCGGAGCACTTGTGGACCGTGGACTTGATATCGCTGCCGTCTCCACCGCCCACGGCCACTCGCGAGGCGTCGGGGAAAGTGTTCGAGCCATTCGTGCGGCATTTCCCAAGTTGCCCTTGATCGCCGGCAATGTGACCAGCGCCGCGGGCGTCGAGTTTTTGGCAGAATGCGGAGCGACGACGATCAAAGTCGGCCAAGGTCCGGGCTCGATTTGCACCACCCGAGTGGTGGCTGGCGTGGGAATCCCGCAACTCACCGCGCTCTATGTTTGCTCGCAGGCCGCCGCCGAATGCGGGGTCGCCATCCTTGCCGACGGCGGCATCACCAAATCCGGCGATGTGGTGAAGGCCCTCACCCTGGCCGATGCCGTCATGTGCGGAAGCCTCCTCGCCGGTTGCCCCGAGGCGCCAGGGCAGATCATGGAGATCAATGGGAAATTTTATAAACAATACCGCGGCATGGGCAGCCATGCGGCGATGAAGGCCGGGAGCGCCGCGCGCTACGGTCATGCCAAAGAACTCTCCCAAAAATCCGCCGCCGAGGGCGTGGAAGCGCTCAAGGAGGTTTCGGCCTCTGCCGACACGGTTCTTGGCCAACTCGCGGGCGGCCTCCAAAGCGGCATGGGCTACCTCGGAGCTGGCAATCTTGCCGCACTCCGCGCCAATGCCCGCTACACCCGCATCACACCGGCTGGACTCCGGGAAAGCGCCCCGCATGACATCATCGAGGTCAAAACCGGGGGCTAAAATCGAGCGCCCCGCTCCGCTGCGTCACGCGCACAGCCACGACTACTCCCGGCTTTTGAAACGCTGGCGGGCCGCTGCTCCAAAAGCCGGACTGGCGGTCGAGGTTTTCGCCAAAGCCGACGGATATCCCCTCCTCCACCTGCACTCTAAAAAATCCCTGCCGAATGCCCCCTCGGTCTATTTTTCCGCAGGAATCCACGGCGACGAACCGGCCTCCACCGAGGCCCTCTTGACTTGGGTGGAAAGAAACGCCGAGATCGCGGGGCGCTTGAAACTTCGGATTTTTCCATGCCTGAACCCTTGGGGCCTGATTCACAACAAACGCTCGAATGCCGATGGGCTCGACCTGAATCGCTGCTACCACGATCGCTCCACGCCGATTGTCGCCAAACACCGGCAGCTGGTTCTCCAATCCCGTTACGACTTGGCTCTGATCCTTCACGAGGATTACGACGCCCTCGGCGCTTATCTTTACGAAACCTCCCCCGCCAAGCCCCACTGGGGCGAGCGGATCATCGCCGCGATGTCCCCTCACCTGCCTCCCGACTCCCGCCGACGCATTGATACCAGTCGAGCCAAAGACGGAATCATCCGGCGAAAAATCACTCCGAACACGATGCCGGAATGGCCTGAGGCTTTCCTGCTCCATTTCCACGGAGCGGTTCGGGTTTTCACCATCGAGACCGCCTCCGAATTCCACATCGACTCTCGCGTGGAGGCGCATGTGGCAGCGATCGATGCCGCCATCGCCTTACTAATCGATTAAATCCGCGTAGTGTTCGCGCGCCATCGCACGGGATTTTTCGAGAATGGCATTAGAATCATCCATCGCCAAAACCTCGCGAACGAGAGATTCACAGGCTCCCGAGTCGAGGGATTGAACCGCTTTTTTGATTCGGGGAACTAGCGCAGTCGAGGCACTGAGTTCATCGACACCGAGACCGATGAGAAGGGGCGTAAGCTGAATGTCCGATGCCATTTCGCCGCACACCCCAGTCCAAATCCCATTCGCTTTGCCGGCATCAACCGTCATTTTGATCATCCGAAGGATCGAGGGGTGCGTGGGGTTGTAAAGATGGGCGATGCGGTCGTTCAAGCGATCGACCGCGATCGAATACTGGATCAGATCATTCGTCCCGATGCTGAAAAAACGGACCTCACGGGCGAGGTGGTCGGCGACGAGAACCGCACTCGGAATTTCGATCATGATCCCCACCTCCACGAAGGGATTGAAGGGGATTCCTGCGGAGGCAAGTTCCTGTTTGCACTCCTCGAGAATTTGGTTGGCGCGGCGGAGTTCCTCGATGCCCGAGATCATGGGATACATGATTTTGACATGGCCGATTCCTGCAGCGCGAAGGATCGCTCGGAGCTGGGTCTTAAAAACAGCGGGATGCTCGAGGCAGTAACGGATCGCGCGGCAGCCAAGGAATGGATTTTCCTCATGCTCCAATGCGAGGCTGGACGCCACCTTGTCGCCACCAATATCGAGGGTGCGGATGATGAGGGCGTGGGGGAGGCAACTCTCCGCGGCATGGCGGTAGTGCTCGTATTGCTCGTCCTCGCTGGGCGATTCCTCGCGGTTGAGAAAAAGAAACTCCGTCCGGAAAAGCCCGACCCCTTCGGCGCCTTGGGCGGCAATTTCGCCAAGATCATCGGGCAGATCGATATTCGCCGAGAGCGCGATGTGGCGTCCATCGCGGGTGGTGGAAACCGTCTCACGGATTTGCTCGAGGCGCTCGGCGACTTCCTCTTTCTCCTGCTCGATCCGACCGTATTCGATGAGGGTCTCCCGGCTGGGATTGACAATGAGAAGGCCCTTGTAGCCATCGATCAAAATGTCCTCACCGATGCGAAGCTGCTGGGTGATCCCCTGCATGCCGACGATGGCAGGAATTTCCAAAGACCTGGCCAGGATCGCGGTGTGCGAGGTTTTGCTTCCGATCTCCGTGACGAAACCGTGAACGAGACTCCGATCAAACTGTGCGGTATCGGATGGCGAGAGGCTGTGGGCGATGACGATGTGTTGCTGGGCGTGGGCGGCCGGATTGAGCGGCGCCTTGCCAAGCAGATTCCGAATCACCCGCCGTGCGACATCTTGAATATCCACGACCCGCTCGCGCAGGTAGGGATCGTCGATGGATTCCAAAGTCTGGCAGTATTTTTGGACGACTTGCTGGAAGACATGCTCGACATTGCAATGATCACGCTCGAGCCCCCGAAGGACTTCGTCGATCAGCGTTCGGTCCTCCACGACAAGCAGGTGCGCATCGAAAATACTCGCATCCTTCGAGCCGATGGCGGAAACGATGCGGCGCTGGATTTCGAGCAGTTCGATGCGCGTGGAAATCAGCGCGGCCTCGAATCTGGCAATCTCGCCGGAGAGCTCTTGCGGAGGGATGTCCCGAGGGAGGATTTCCTCGTCCTCGGTGTAATAAACGAGGGCAGGAAAATGAGCGATTCCTTGGGCAACAGGAACACCTTGGAATCGCTTTTCCACTTTTTCCTCAAGGGGGACATCCATCGGCGTGACGATGACAAGAAAACTCTAAGCGCGCAATCGGAAGGATTTTCCCCTCAGTGTTTCGGCGCCTTGACGGTTCCAGCCTGGAGGTCGTCCCGACGACGCTGGACGATGCGGTTGGCGATCTCGAAAACCATTTCCTCGAGCAGCAACCGAAGGTGACTTCCAGAGCGGAAATCTGATGGAGCGATATTTTTCACCCGGTCGGCATGAACGCTCAATTGGTAGCATTTTTTGAAACTCGTCCGAGTCGTGTCTTCCGGATTGTAAACAGCGATCGCCTGCCCCCCATTGCGTCGCATGACAGTGAAGCAAGGCACATCGGTCGGACCATCGCCGACATAGATCATATTTTGAAAGGGCACGGGGCGGAGTGTCGGGTCCATGTGATCATTCACATCCTGATCCATCTCGAGCATGCCTTTGTTGATGCGGAAGAGAAATTGCGTCTTCTGTGTGTGGCTGATCGCGCGCTTCGGAAAAGTGATGCGGTCTCTCTCGTCCACCGCGTATTCGCAACCGAAAATCTTGCGCACATACGGCGCGATGCGACTGCCATCGATCAAGACCTTGATTCCGGAGGATACGATGTAGTGCTCCACGGTGATGCCGTGTGCGACATGGTCGGAAGTAAGAAGGGAGGTTTTGAATTCCTCGAACATCTCGGGGAGGCCGGGGTAAAAAGTGAGGCGCGATCCGAGCTCACGGAGCTTGGCGTTTGTTGGCCGGTCGATCTCCATGCAATCGAGCAAGACCTTCATATAGGCGAGTTCGTGGTCGTAGCCTTGGCTCTGAACAAGCTCGCCGCAACGGGCCCAGAAGTTTTTGGCGTTGATGCCGAAGACCGGAAATAATGCCTCCTCCTGCATGTAGGTGGGAGAGAGGGTTTGGTCGTAATCGTAAATGATCGCGATGGTATTCTGAGGCACGCTCATGGTTCCTCCATCGTGGAGAAGGGCAAGCAAAGGGCAACCAGAAAAAACCTTACGGCGAGGTCCGCAAAACGAGCTTCAAAGCATCAACGCGCAGGGTTGGCTCCGAAAGCGCGGCGATCAGCGCGGACTTTGCCGACTCCAGTGAGGCGATTTCGGAAGGCGCAACCGAGCGGTTGAGCTGAGCGAGATCGGTCAGCCGCTCGATTTCGGCGGAGTATTGCTCGGAGGCTTTATTGCGGGCGGCGATGATCAGGGAATCTTTGCGGGCGGTGCCGATTTCAATGGCTTTGCCGAGCATTGCAGGCAGGTGCTTCTTTTTAAAAACCGGAGTGTCAATCAAACCGAAAACATCGCCACCGGAGAGCGGAGCATCTCGGAATTCCTCGTCATCGCCACGGTCGGTGAGGGTTTGATCCACCACCACACGCAGGGGCGTGGCGGGCAGAAACCGATCCGCATGGAGATTCGGCGGCGCGACACATTCGAGGACCAGATGCACTTCCAGAAAAACCGCACCGGGCAGGTCGGACTTCCAAACGCCAAAGACCGAGTTACCCGTTTCCATTCCGAGAATCGATTCGATCGCTGCCCGGACGACGGGGTGGTCCTGGCTCAGAAATCCCACATCCTCGCGCGAAAGAGCGCGTGGGCGGTCAAAGGTAAACATCGCGCCATCGGGCGTGAGGCCCGGCAAGGAGGCCGACTGACCGGCGCCGGTTTTTAAAAGATATCCCCGACTGCCGAGTTCCTCGACCTCGACTCCGAGGTGATCGAGCGTCCTGATGAAAAATGATTCAAACTCGGTGTCGGCATCTTGCTTGCGGATGCCGTCGATAAGGGGGGCGGCGACCTCGGATTTGTTGGAGTTCAGCTCCAGAAGTCGGTCGTAGCCGCGCTGGAGTTGCTTCCCGATTTTCTTGGTCTCGGCGGCGGTATCCGAAATGAGCTTCGCCATGGTGGCGGCGGTAAATGACTCGGATAGCCCGGCCAATCGTCCCGAAAACATGGCGGCCAACGCAGAGGCACCGTGGGGATTTTTTTGAAAGGCGTCCAGACCCTCGTGATACCAGCGGGCATAAACCTCCTCCGCGCCGCCTTCGCAAAACGGGACATGGATGTGGATCGTCGAGGTCTGACCGATGCGGTCGAGTCGCCCGATGCGTTGCTCGAGAAGTTCTGGATTCCTCGGCAAATCGAATAGCACGAGGTGGTGGGCGAATTGGAAATTTCGCCCCTCGCTGCCAATCTCTGAGCAGATCAGGAGGCGCGCGCCATCCTCCTCGGCGAAGTAAGCCGCGTTGCGATCACGCTGGAGAAGCGTGAGGCGCTCATGAAAGACGGCGGCGGGGATTTTGATCGTCTTTTGCAGTTCCTCCATCAACCCGATCGCGACATCGGGCGAGGAGGTGATGACAAGGACCTTTTGTTTCTTAAGGCTTTTGAGGAGATCAACCAGCCAAGCGATCCGATCCGCATCAGGAGCCAGCGGGGCGAGATGGGCTTTGCGTTTTGGAAAACCGGAGAGCGCGGCGCGAGTGTTGCGAAACATCACTCGTCCAGTTCCAAATTCATCCAGAAGACCCGAGATGGCTTTATCCCGAGCCGACTCATCGCCGGCGAGGAATTCGTCGTAGTGTTTCCGAACGGCTCCTTGAAGCAGGGAGACGTTGGATATTTTTTTTCCAGCCATCAGAGAATCGATCGCCTTGGCGACCGATTCGTAGCGGTCGGATTCGTGCAGGAAGGATTCGAGATCGCTGTAACGCTCCGGGTCGAGAAGCCGTAGCCGGGCGAAATGCCCTTCGAGGCCGAGTTGCTGGGGGGTGGCGGTGAGCAGCAGCAAGCCGGGGACTGAACGCGCGAGCGATTCGACCAAGTTGTATTCCGCGCCTCCACCCGCAGGCGACCAGGCGAGGTGATGGGCCTCATCCACCACCAGCAAGTCCCAACCCGCCTCTCGCGCTTGCTCGGCGCGGTTCGGATTCGATGAGAGAAAATCCAACGCGCAAATGACGAGTTGGCTATCGAGAAAAGGATTCACGCCCGATGCCTCCAGCGAAAGACAGCGGTCTTCATCGAAAATGCTGAACGACATTTGGAACCGGCGGAACATTTCGACGAACCACTGGTTGAGCAATGCCGGGGGAAGAAGAACCAGAATACGCGAGGCGCGGCCTGTGAGGTGGAGACGGTGAAGAATAAGACCTGCCTCGATGGTTTTGCCCAAGCCCACTTCGTCGGCAAGAAGCACGCGCGGAGCCAAGCGGGACGCCACCTCGGCGGCGATCGAGATTTGGTGGGGAATCAAATCGATCCGGCCGCCTGCGAATCCGCGAGCTGGATTTTGACGGAGATCGCGTCGGCGCTGGAGACATTCCACACGAACTTTGAATCGCTCGATTTCATCCACCTGCCCAGCCAGCAGGCGTTCTTCGGGTTTTGAGAAACTGATAGAGTCCGACAATTCCGCCTCCGCCACGGTGCGACCTCCGCAGTTGTAGGATAGCAACCCGGCCGTATCGGCGATCGAATCCACGGTCAACGCTTCGCCGGAATGAGTTCGGATTTTGTCGCCTTCGGAAAACCTGACACGGCGGATCGGGGCGCTGGCGAGGGCATATTGACGATGCTCACCGGCGGCGGGAAAAAAGATTTCTGCGCGTCCGTATTCGCTTTTTAAAACGATGCCCAGCCCGAGTTCCGGCTCGGTGTCACTGGTCCAACGCTGCCCCGGAACGGGAATGTCCTTGTTCATGCTTTCGATAATTTCTCCCACCGCGCATAGAGGCGATCGATTTCCTTCCTCTGTGCATCGAGGCTCGAAATCACGCCCGGCACCTCAGCCGTGCGGGTCGCATGAAAATCGGGCTCGTTGAGCAAGGATTCGAGATCCGCCACACTTTTTTCGACCTCAAGAATTGTTCCCTCGATCCCATCGAGTTCCTCTTTCTCTCGATAACCCAGCTTCCGCTTCGGCGCAGACTTGGAAGCCGCATCGGATTTTTTGGAATATGCCATCGAGGCGTAGCGCGACTCTCGGGCTTTTTTTCCTTCGAGATAATACGAGAAATTTCCAGGCTGGGAGTGGATGCCACCCTCTTCGAATGCAACGATCCGATCGCAAATTCGGTCGAGAAAATATCGATCGTGGCTGACCACCAAAATGGTGCCATCGAAGGCGGCAAGCGCCTCCTCGAGCATTCTCAGGCTCCCGAGGTCGAGGTCGTTTGTGGGTTCGTCGAGGACCAGCACATTGCCACCACGGCTGAGCACCTTCGCCAGCATGAGCCGAGCTCGCTCGCCGCCGGAGAGTTTGTCCACCCGATCGTTCATCCGGACATCGTCGAACAAATAGCGCCGCAAGTAAGATCGCACGGGGATTTCGCGGTTCCCAAATGGAATCGACCCTCCATCCCCACCGATTTCCTCGATGACGGTATTGGAGCCTTTCAACTTCATTCGACCCTGATCGATGTAATTAAAAACAACGCGCTTTCCGATGGTCGCCGTTCCCTCGGTCGGAACCTGCTCTGCAAGACAGACTCGAAGCAAAGTCGATTTTCCCGCTCCGTTGCGACCAACGATTCCCGTGCATTCGCCAGGACGAAGTGAGAGGTCGAGGTTTCGAAAAATCCAGCGTCCATCGTCCTCGAAACGAACCCCGACATTCACAAGTTCGACAGCATTGTTGCCCAACTCCGGCGCCGGCGGAATCAAGAGATCCATCTCGCGCTCCTCCGGCGGAGTTTCCTGTCCTGCGATTTGATAAAAAGTTTCGAGTCGCTTCTTGGACTTGGAACGCTGTGCACGGACGCCTGCGCGGACGAATTCAAGTTCCGCGCGGATGAAACGCTGCCGGCGGCGTTCGGCCAGCGAGGCGATCTGTTGTCGAAGCGCACGGGACTCCAGATAGGCGGCGTAATTGCCCGGATGCGAGTGGGCTTTCCCTTGCGAAATCTCAATGATCCGCGTGGCGATGGTTTCGAGAAAATACCGGTCGTGCGTGACCATCACCACCGCGCCAGGAAAGCCACGAAGAAAATCCTCCAGCCAGCCTGTGGACTCGGAGTCGAGGTGGTTGGTGGGTTCATCCAGAAGCAAAAGATCAGGCTGGGACGCAAGAGCGCGGCAGAGCGCGACACGGCGCTTTTCACCACCTGACAACGGGCCGACCAGAGCGTCCAGCGGCGGGGCATGGAGGGCTCCCGCGAGGCTTTTGATGCGGGTCTCGAGGTTCCATCCGTCCGCGTGCTGGATGAATTCGAGCATGTCGTGAAGTTCTTTATCCGAGCCCTCGCCTGCCTCATAGCGCCGCAAGGATTCAACGAGATCGGAAGCGCCAGCCTCGATGTTTGCAAGAACGGTGGCGGCGGGATCGAGCTCGAACTCTTGTGGCAAATAACCGACACGCAATCCCCGGCGGCGGGAGATTTCGCCGGAGTCAGCTTCGTTTTCCCCGGCGAGGATTTTGAGGAGGCTCGTCTTGCCACATCCGTTCCGACCTACAAGCGCGACTTTTTCGCCGGGAGAGACGGTCAGTGTGATTCCTTCTAGGAGAAGTTGGTGGCCGTAGGCGAGACGGATTTCATTGGCCGAGAGAAGAGATACAGACATCAGCGGATATAGTTTGAAGGAATCGGGAAGGCGTTTTCGATGTGACGGATTTCGACGGGTGGGCCGATGAGGACTTCCACAATGTCGAATCGATAGGTGATTTCTGGCTTGTCGAGCATTCGGAGCCACTGCATGGCACCGCGAATGATGAGGCGGCGTTTTTTTTGATCCACCGCCTCGGCCGGCGTTCCATAGGCTTCGCTTGAGCGGGTCTTCACTTCGACAAATACGAGTTCGCTGTGCTTTTTGTCGCGGCAGACGATATCCACCTCGCCACCATGCGGAGCGCGGAAATTTTTATAGAGAATCCGGTGCCCATGGCTGCGGAGAAATTTGGCAGCAAGGATCTCGCCGCGTTGGCCGAGCTCGATGTGAGGGGCTTCACCGGAGTTCGGCCTGCGCCACAGGCGAGAAACTTTTTCGGTGAATTGGACAAGGCCCATGCTCACGCAGTTTGGCAAAGTGAGCGGCGGTTGGGTAGCCTTTATGCTTTGCGAAACCATATTCGGGATATTGCCGATCGTATTCGAGCATGGCGCGGTCGCGCTCGACTTTCGCGATCACGCTCGCGGCGGCGATGCTGAGGCTGATGCCATCTCCCCCGACCAGAGCCGTCTGAGCACATGGAAAATCCGATACCGGCAAGCCGTCGATCAGAACATGGACGGGATGAGGATCGAGTTTTTCCCAAGCCCGCCGCATTCCGACATGGGTCGCACGGAGAATGTTCAATCGATCGATTTCCTCGGAGGCAATCGATACGACGGACCAACGAATCTCGGGATTCCGAGTGAGCTCTAAATAGAGTAACTCGCGACGGCGCGGCGTCAGTTTTTTCGAGTCGTCCAACCCAAGCAGGCTGATTGTGAGTGGCAGAATGACCGCCGCACAAACAACCGGACCCGCCAGCGGCCCGCGACCAGCCTCATCAATTCCCGCAACCGGAAAAACTCCCGAAGCGCGAAGCGAAAGCTCGTGCTCAAAGGAGCACGCCATCTTCAATCAGCCACGAACAACTTGATCTTTGACAGTGGTAGCCGACTTGCCTTTGCGAGAACGGAGATAATTCAGTTTGGCACGGCGAACGGCACCCTTACGCTCCACCTCGATCTTCGCAATACGGGGCGAGTGGATCGGGAAAACACGCTCGACACCCTCGCCGTAGGAAACACGGCGCACAGTGAAGTTTTCATTAATTCCAGTGCCCTTGCGGCCAATCACGATGCCGGAATAAACTTGGATACGCTCCTTGTCGCCTTCAATAACGCGAGTGTGAACTTTGACCGTATCGCCAACATTGAAGGGCTTGAGGTCGGACTTGAATTGCTCGGATTCGATTTTTGCTACGATGTTCATTTGAAAATAATTTAGGGCTTTGATGTTATTGAAGTTTGGTATCTAGCGCTGTGTAAACAGTATCAAAAAAGAGGGTTGTATTAGTAGCTTGAGCCCCTTGGTAGACGAGCCCATCACCACCGCGACGCATTACCACAAAAGCCTTGGCTCCAAAAGGCAATGCAGCTGGAACAAGTGCAGTTCCTGGAGTTACGAAGTTTGCAGAGGATATAAAGATAGACTGCATAGGGCTTGAATCTTTTACTGCATAGACACTTAACGCGCTCGGCGTAGCTGCAGTAGGAACAGTATTTGCAGGCCTGGAAACTCCTTGGGCATTGAACATTTTGTTGAAGTCATTCGTAGATAAATAACCCCCAGTCGTTATTCCAGTAGCCCAAGCGCTCCAGCTTGGGGATCCCACGTCGCCGGGCCAGACTAGGTTAGTATCTGCGGTTGTCTGACCATCAGCGGCCATATTAAATGTGGCGACATAGAGCTGGCGAGCATTGCTCATGGTTTGCGATGCTTGACCGCGAGTTAAAGCGCCGGTAATTGCCGGAAGTGCCAGTGAGGCCAGAATGGCAATGATCGAGATGACAACCAAGAGTTCGATGAGGGTGAATGCTCTGAGGCGCTTGATTAGTTTCATGGAAGCTATTTCGCTGATCATTTCTTTGAGATCAATACAAAAACCTCACCCACCCCTCAAAAAAAACCACCCCACCCCACCGCCAAGGAGCATCAACAAAACCGGGTTGATGTGTTTGGCGAAAAGAATTCCTGCGACGGCCAGCGCGATAATCGAGGCGGTGAAATTAAAATCCAGCGGTCGCTCCGAATTGATGCAGGCGGTTTTTCCGACGGCGTGAACTCCGGCGAGCATCAGGCCGATCGTGATCGGCGCCATGCCCCGCTGAACAGCATTGCGCCAGGGATTGTCTTTGAATTGATCCCAAATGTAGCTGCACCCGTAGACCAGAAAACTCGAGGGCAGATAGAACGCTACCAGCACAACGAGGAGCCCAGCCACGCCGGCGACCTGCCAACCGATCAACGCGACCATCGACATGTTTGGCCCTGGCGCCATTTGGCCGAGGCTGTAGATCGTCGCAAATTGATCGTCGGTGACCCAGTGGTGGACGGCGACGGTTTCATGCTGCATCTCCGGAAGCACCGCGCTCCCGCCGCCCACAGCGAGCAGCGAGAGGAGGCAAAAAACATTCAGCAACCGGACAAGATCACTCATTGTTTAGGTTGGGTTTTCGGGCGGCAGAGGATGATGGCGACCGGTGCCACGAGGAACAAAACCGTCGGCAGGGAAACATGAAAAAATGCCACCATCACAAAAGTTGCAACGACGAAGAAAAGATCCCTCAGGTTTGAAAATTGCTTCGCGCCAATTTTGAGAGTGACCTGCAAAAGCAGGCCCACAGCGGCGGCAGCGACTCCTGCCAGCGCGGCGGCGACTTCGGGATTGTGGCGGAAGCGGTCGTAAAGCAGACCTAGAACCACCAAGGCTAAAACCCCCGGCAGGATGATTCCAGCGGCGGCCGAAACGGCGCCCATCGGCCCAGCGAGATGGCGACCGGCAATGATCGAGACATTCACCGAGTTCAATCCCGGCAGCGTTTGCCCGATCTCCAGCGCGGCCAGAAATTCCTCCTCATCCATCCATTTTTTTTCATCCACCAACGCGTCGCGCAGATAAGCAACGAGTCCCCCGCCGAAGCTGGCTGCGCCGATTCGGGCGAACGCCGTGAAGATTTGTGCGAGCGTGGGGCGATTACTCGCTTTGGGCTGCATGGGCGGGTTGGCCGATTTGATAAACGAGTGCGGTCTTCGTCGTGCCGAGTGAGACCCAATCGTGCGCGTCCAACTGGAGCGCCTTGTAGAAATCCTCCGCACGCCGAACACTTGATTTGTGAAGATCGTCCGCGCTGTCGAACTTGCACTGGAAGGCGAACTCCCCGCAGAACGCCTTTTCGTATTTGCGCGTGCGCCACACGGCGATCGAGGTCTTTCCTTTGAAGCCGTTCCCAAAATGCAGCTCCCCAACATCGACCTGCACCTCCTCGACAGCCATATCGTTCACCAAGCGGAGCGGTGATTCGTGGTTGGCTTCCAGAGTTCCCACCGCAGGAAATGCGGCGGCGAGGTCTTTGACCGCCATGTCCAAATCCTCACGCGGTTTGGCAAGAACGCAGTTGTGGGAAAAAATCGAGCGCTTGCCGCCTAGAGTCTCACGCATCGGCAGGAACTCCTCCTTGAACTTGATGCGGGCGATCCCGCCGCTCGCACCGGGCCGAACATCCACGGCGGCGGCTTTTTCGAATTCCGGATGCCGGAATTTGAATGTCACCTCGGGAATGCCATCCGGCCAACCGCCCTTATAGCGGGTTCGCAGGCGGAAAATAAAATGGTTCCTATAAAGAGCGAAATCCTCAGTGTCGAAAAACAAAACCTCCCGCACATGGCTTTCAAAAGCCGCCTCCGCCTCCTTGACCTTCACGTCATATTTCTTCGCAGTCGCTTTCACGATCTGCCAAAAATCTTTGAAAGCCTGTGGGCTCGTGAAGTGCTGCGGCTGCAGGATGATCTTGTATTCGTGATACTGAATCCGGTCTTGGGGGGTATTTTGGATGTCGTGTTGAGACATGGCGAAAATCAACGCACAGGCGCGAGGACTTGGCAAAACCGATCTTCGGCTTCAACGCGCGAGTAGTTCGGGCAAGGCGTCGAGAACGATCTGCGACCAAGTTTCAAAATCCTCCCGCCGCGCGAGCAATTCCTCGCGCGTGGCGAAGCCGAGTTCCGCGATCGCTTTTTCGCCAGCCCGGACATCGTCGTTCTCCAAATCGACTAGATGAACGACTCCCAAATGCACGCTCCCGACCTCCGTCGAGTCATCATTGATCAGAGCCACCGCGCGCTCGGCAAATCCCCCGCCAAGCCGGAGTTCCTCGCGGATTTCGCGTTGAACCGCGTTGTGGTAGGTCGATTGGTCTAAGTGCAGGCTCTCGTCGGTATCGTTGATGTGCCCGCCGATGCCGATCGAGGATTGGGCGACGAGCCGCTTCTCGCCGGACTTCGAGCCACGCGTGTAGTGCAGGATTTTTCCCCCGTGCAGGAAGACCGCATACGGGATGATTTGTTTCAGCGAGGGATCGTCCTCCGCCGTCGATCTCGGTGCGAAAAAATTATTCTCCTTCAGCATAAACTTCGGGAGGTAGTCATCGACCGCCGCGCAGAGGCCTTGAAAGCTCCCCAGCTCGTCGAAAAAACTCCGCTTCACCACTAAAACTTGCTCGTCGTTGTTACCCATGGGGCGCGGATTTTGACGACGCGTCGCCCTGCGGCAAGGCCAAAAGAGGTTTCCCTCCACGCCCCTTGATTTTCTTCCCCTTGCATGGGGGCGCCCTTTTCTGTGACAACCATGTCGATGACTGAAGAACTGACCCAAGCCGTTGAGAGCGGCAAATTCGATAAGAAAACCGCCGACAAACTCGCCCGCCTCGCGCCCGGATCCTTCTGCACCCACAAGAGCTGGGGCTTCGGACGCGTTGCGGAGTGGAACCTCATTGCCGGCCAAATCCTCATCGATTTCGGCCCGAAGAAAAGCCACCCGATGCAGGCCGAATACGCCGCCGAGACTCTCACGCCGATTCCCGCAGAGCACATCCTCGCCCAGCGAGCCAATGATCCCACCGCCCTGCGCGAGCGCTGCTCCTCGGACACTCTCGGCGTCGTCCGCCAAATCATCGCCGACCTCGGCGGCAAAGCGAATGCCGACCAGATCGCTACCACGCTTTCCCCGTCCGTGCTCGACACCGCCGCCTTCAAACGCTGGTGGGATGGGGCTCGGAAGAAGATGAAGAGCGACGGCCACTTCAAACTTCCTGCGAAAAAAACCGACCCATATGTGCTTCTTGAGAACCGCGTGAACACCGGCGAAGGCCTCGTGAACACCTTCAAGGAAGCCCGCCACACGAAGGACCAACTCCTCGCCCTCGATCAGATTCTCAAATCCCTCTCCGAACTGGCCGGCCAGGAAGTCGCCTTGCAAGAGGCTATCGACCGCATCCACGACATCACCCAAAAACTCCGCCGACTCCAACCCGCCTCGGCGATCGAACTCCTCGTCGCCCGTGACGAAATCCTCCTGCGCTTTCCGGCGCTCGAGGCAGGCGAAACCGCTCCGACCATCGCGGACATTCTCTCCAGCGAGTCCTCGCGACTGATCGAGATTTTCAACACCCTGCCCGGCTCCAAGCAGCGCGAGGTTTTGGAAAAATTCGACGCCGCGTTTGGCGACTCTTGGCCCGACAAATCCCTGCGACTCCTTCGCGAAGCGGGCGGGCGCCTCATCGCGGACATCTGCCGCTTGTTTGAAAAACACGGCCAAAAGGATCAGTTTCAATCCACCCTCGAGCGCTGGATTAGTGAACGCTCGATCACCTCGGAAATGCTCATCTGGCTCTGCAAAGAGCGCGACAAGCGATTCCCGGACCTCTTCAACGCCGAGCTTCTGGCCTCCGTCTTCAGCGCGCTCGAAGCCGACATGCTCGCCGAAAAGCGCACCTCGCGCCTCAAGGACCTGCTCATGGACGACCGCGAATTGGTCGGCGATCTGCTGGTGAATGCCAGCCGCGATGTCGTTCGCGACTCCATGCGGAAGCTCCTTCTCACGCCGGTATTTGATGACCTCTCGAAGCGCTCGCTCATGGCCCGCATCGTGAAGCTTTACCCTGAGACACAAAACATGATCACCGGCGCGCAGGCCGACGAGGGCGACACCAGCCTCACCGTCTCCTGGCCCAGCTTGGAGAAGCGCAAGGCCGAGTTCGACCGCCTCGTCACCAAGGACATCCCGCAGAATCTTCGCGATATCAATATCGCCAAGGAGCAGGGAGACCTTCGTGAAAATGCCGGCTTCAAGGCCGCTAAAGAGCACCAGCGCGTGCTTCAGAGCCGCCGCGTGGAGATGGAGCGTGAACTCGCACTTGCTCGTGGAACGGAATTTGAAAATCCCAACACCTCGCAGGTTTCGATCGGCACCGTTGTCACCGTCCGCTTCGAAGATGGCAGCAAGGAGACCTTCAGCATCCTCGGAGCGTGGGACAGCGCGCCAGATTTGGGCCTCATTTCCTACAAGGCCGGCATCGGCCAAGCTCTTCTCGGGACCCCGACCGGATCGACTATGGAATTTCCCGCCGAGAACGGCGTGCGCAAGGCCACCGTGGAATCGATCCGCGCTTTCACGGATTTCGACCTGTTAAAAAACAAGGTCCACGCTTTGAAAGCCGAAGCTGCTGCAGAGTAAGAAAACTCCCCGAATCCTCAGGGCGCTTTCATCGGCGCGCTGAGAAATCGACTCCCTGCCTTGGTAAAACGCCAAGGCAGTTCGGCGGAGCGCGAAATTCCAATTCGAGGGCCTTCGATGATTTCCGGTGGATCGGATGGCAAGATCAGCTTGAGGCCCGGCGACTCGAAAATGTCGCGTCCATGAAAATCCCCATCCATGCCCAAGGCGCGGGTGAGTTTTCCCGGCCCGGAGCAGAGATTTTTAACCTCCGTGATACCCCGTCGCTGGCGCATTTCTTCTATTCCCCGCGTGGGCTCGAGGGCTCGGATGAGCACGAAGCCATCCTCCGAGCCGCCTTTAACCAGGAAGTTCAACAGCCAATGCATGCCGTAGTTGAGATAGACATACGCGGCGCCGGGTGGCTTTTCAGAAACGAATGCGCGCGAGGAGGGACGATGGAATGTGTGGCACGCCTCGTCATTCCGCACGGAGTAGGCTTCGGTCTCCACGATCACGCCGCCTGCGCCGTTCCAAAGAAGTTCACAACCGATCAACTCGCGGGAGCAGATGCGGGGATCTCGTTGAAAAAACTCGCGGGTGATTTTCACTATCCCACTCAGTCGCGGTGGTAAGGCGAACCGGCAAGGATCGACTCGGCGCGGTAGAGTTGCTCGAGAGCGACCAGCAGGGCTAGTTCGTGCTGGAGGGTTTGAGGGCCGAGAGACCAAAGCAGATCGGCTTCCGCGCGGGCCGAGGCGTCCCATCCATCCGAAGGCCCGACCAACAACGCACACCGAGAGATCCCTCGATTCTGGAGGGTTTGGATTTCCGACGCGAAGGCCCGACTCGAAAATTGCCGGCCGCGCTCATCGAGAAGAATCCGGAAACTCCCCTTGGCGAGTTCATCCATTTTTTCCGCGAGACGAGCGCCGGTTTTGACGAAGTGGATTTCGAATTTTGAGCAACCCGCGAGACGGCGCCCGTATTCCTCGATGCCCAACTTGGCAAAATCCAGCGCGGGCTTCCCCGCGGCGATAACTTTCCAGATCAACGCTGGACCGGGTTGAAGTCTGCAGCGTGATAGGAACTGCGAACGAGCGGTCCGCTGGCGACAAATTCGAAGCCCTTGTTGCGCGCGATCGTGCCGTAGAGGTCGAAAGTCTCCGGGCTGATGTATTCCAGAACCGGCAGGTGGTTCGGCGTCGGGCGGAGGTATTGGCCGAGCGTGAGCACTTTCACGCCGGATTCGCGGAGGTCATCCATCGCTTGGAAAAGTTCGATCTCCGTTTCGCCGAGTCCGAGCATCAATCCACTCTTCGTCATGATGTCCGGGCGGAGTTCTCCGGCACGCTTGAGGAAATCCAGCGAGAGCCGGTATTTCGCGCGGGAGCGGACGAGTGGCGTGAGGCGCTCGACGGTTTCGAGGTTGTGGTTGAAAACATCCGGGGCGGCCTCGAGCACTCGCTGGAGTGGTTCGTCCTTGCCATTGAAATCAGGAACCAAAACCTCGATGACGATCTTGGGATCGAGAGCGCGAATGGCCTCGATGGTGCGGGCGAAGTGATCTGCTCCGCCATCCGCAAGATCATCGCGCGCCACGGCGGTGACCACGACATGCTTGAGGCCGAGGCGCTGGACACCCTCCGCCACGCGCTGCGGCTCATCCTGCTCGAGCGGGAGAGGTTTTGCGGTATCGACCGCGCAAAATCCGCAAGCCCGGGTGCAGCGATCGCCAGCGATCATGAAAGTCGCCGTGCCGCTGCTCCAGCACTCCCAGCGGTTCGGGCACTGCGCGCTTTCGCAAACGGTGTGAAGCCGCAGATCGGAAATCAGCCCCTTGGTCGAAAAAAAGACCGGATTCGATGGCAGGCGAACCTTGATCCAGTCGGGTTTCTTGGCTTGGTGGAGCGCGGGATCGATTTTGATGGTGGCCATGCGGAAAAAAAGTTGCGGAAACGCAGGGGGGATTTTCTCCCTACGCCTCGGGCTGTCAATTCAACTTCCCATGCCACCGAGCCCGAATTCCCGAACGAGTCGAGCGTAGGTGCGGGAGGGATTGTCGCCCATGTGGTCGATGGGCAAGCGCTCCAGCCCTTTCGCAAAATCAATCCGGTAAAGCCCGAAGCGTGGTGTGAACGAGCCCCACTCGTAGTTATCGGTGAGCGACCAGTGCAGGTATCCGATCAACGGCACGCCTTGATCGAGCATTCGCCGAACCTCGCGCAGGTGGGCCTCGAGATAATCGCTCCGCAGAATTTTATCAGGGCGGTGGGCGACGACAGAGTTGTCCCGACTGCACCGCTGGGACATGCCGTTTTCGGCGATCAGGATTCCCAGGCCGGGGAAGGCTTTGGCGTAATACGAACAAAAAGCCGTCATGCCTTCGGGAAGAAAATGCCAGTCCCACCACTTACTCGTGAGCACATCGAACAAATGCGCGGAGACGCTTCGGCTTTTGAATTCGAGATCCGAAAAATCCGGCATCCGCAGCGCGTGGCTGAGGAATGGGTCGTAGTAGTCCACGCCGAGGTAGTCGAGCGAGCTGTCGCGCTTGGCCCGCTCCAATTCGCGTAAAAAGAAACCGCACCCCTGCTCCGTAGCAGCTCGGGAGGCGAGGAAATTGGCGATCGCGTGGAGACCGGCCCCGGCGAGCGCGGCAAGGTCCGTGCGACGGCGCAGGGCGGCGACTCCGAAGTGCAGGGACAAATCCTCGGCGCGTGATTTGAAATATCCGCCGACCTCGGCAGGCTTCACTCCGGTTTTTCTGAGGCAAAGCAAGTCGAGCAACATCACATCCGACCAATACACATCGCTGCAAAAGGTGTTCATCGAGACGAGCGGCTTCGACCACCCTCGGGATTCGTAAAGATCGTGGACTGCGTTGTAGGCACGCACATGCGCCGCCAGCAGGCGGTTGTAGGCTCGAAGACCGATCGCCACGCCCGCATCCGGACCGCCGGGAAAGCAGCGGTTCAGATAGGTATTCAGCACGAGCATGTTTGGCTCGTTGATGGTGACATACCAACGCACCGGCGCTTGGCCATGGACATCCACCAAGCGATCGTTCAACCGGGTGATGGTGTGCCTGACGAAGATTTCAAAGAGATCGACCGTCTCATCCATGAGCCACGCATCGATGCCCAGCCAGGCGGGATGGGTGAAATGTTGGAGCGTCACGACAGGCTCCAAGCCTTCCTCGCGACAGGCGGCGATGCGCAGCGCATAGGCATCAATCGCCTCGTTGTCGAACTCCGGCGCGGCCCCGCGAGCGGTGGAGGTCGACGGCTGAATCCGCGCCCACTCGAGACCGAGGCGGAAGGAATTCAAGCCAAGTCCTCGCGCGAGTTGGTAATCCTCGCGGTATCGATTCCAGAAATCCACAGCGGCTCCGGTTTTTTGAACTCTCCCGGAGGCCTCGCAGCCGCCCCAGTTGTTTTTCGGTTCCCCAGGGCCGTTGTAGCCTCCCTCGCTTTGATAGCCCGAGGTGGCGACTCCAATAAGAAATGATTTCATCGGCTCCATGCTTAGGTTCCCTCGGCGATTCGCTTGCGGAGGACTTTCTCGCGAAGCTTGGAAATGATGACCGGTCGCTTCTCAGGCTCCTCCAGGGTGATTCGCGCGATGTCCCGGGCAGCATTCGGGCGGCCCAGTTGGCGTGCCGCCTCCCGCATCCGCTCGAGGCGGGGAGGATCATCCAGCAGACGGCGAAGTTTGTGGGCGACCAGCGTCACCTCGGTGCACTTCACGGCCGCTCCGGCCTCGAGGAGCACATCGGAGTTTCGCTCTTCCTGTCCTCCGATCGGGTCGAGAATCATCATGGGCAGGCCCCGCGCCAAAGCCTCGGCGGTCGTCATTCCGCCGGGTTTCGTGAGAATCATCGTGGAGGCCGCCATGAGTTCTGAGATTTCCGCCGTGTAGCCAAGCACGCGGAAGTCCCCCGGCCGGGATTTGACGAGTTGCACGATGTCGTCCTGCATTTCCTCGTTGCGACCGCACACAATCACCGCCTGAAAATCCCGATCGAGATTCAGGAGCTGACGGACGACCGCCGTCGCCGGACTCAGGCCCAGTGCGCCTCCGACCACCAAAAAAGTCGGGCGCCCCACTTGCAATCCATGCCGCCGCAACACGGCGTCGGCATTCACCGGTAGCGCGAATTCGGGCTCGACGGGAATTCCCGTGATCATGATGCGGTCGCCAGGCAGGCCGAGCGCCTCCATGTGAATTTTGTCATCTTCCTGAGCCACGAAATACCAGTTGAAAGCCCGCGTGATCCAAAAGGCATGGAAGTGAAAATCCGTGACCACCACGCCGAGACGCGCCTCCAATTTTCCATTCGCGATGAGCCAGGAAATCACCCCCGCTGGCATGAAATGGGTGCAGAGGATCACATCGGGCCGAAATTCCTTCACCAGGCTGATCAGCGGGAGCGCTTGGGGGAGATCGATCGCGAGGCGGCTTTTGTCCGCGACCCACGGGTCATCGCTCGTCTCATACCACCAGCCGAGAAATTCCGGCAGCATCTCGGAGAGTTTTTTGTAGAGCGTCGAGTAGAACTGCTTGTGCAGGATATTCGTGTGATCGAGCGAATCGTCACACAGCACCTCTTCCACATCGGATCGCTCGCGCATCGCACGAGCCAAGGCATCAGCGGCCTTCACATGGCCCGAACCAACCGAGGCCGACAAAATCAAAACGCGCTTACCCATTCGCCGCGCAACCTACCCCACCCCGCCAAGGCCACAAGCCCCTGCTTCTAATCAGCCCTGGAGACGCAGCATCCAGTTGTAAACAACCAGCCGCTCGGTCGGGATCGCGAGGTAGTCCGGCCCGGGAAGCGTGTTCCGGGCGAGGAATCCAAAAAGCACCCGCTCCCAGCGCCGCATCACGCGCCTCGGACAAGTCAGGATCAACTCCTGCGCGAGAATGTAGAAAACCCGGCTCTCCTCGAGCTCCAGCCCGCTCTCGGCGATCGCCCGCCGCAGGATCAACGGCACATCCGGCTCGCGCATGTAGCCGTGGTCCGCCGTGATCACACTCAGCCCGCCCGCCAACCGCCGCACCTCGATATTGTCAGCCTTCGCGAATGCTTTTCCCCACGCGGAGTTCAGCAAAAGAATCGCGATATTCTCGGGCAGCACATGTATTCGCCGGAATTGCTCCAACACCCGCGCCGCCGCGTAGTCCGGATCTGATTGCCTTAAAACAAAAACCTGTGCGCCCGGAATCCGGCCCGTTCCATGATCTCCCACGACCTGCTCCAACCGCGCCAGCGAGGCTCCACGCTCGTTCAGCGAGCGCCGCACCAAGTCCCGCCCTTTTCGCCAAGTCAGCATCACCATCCCCACCCCGGCGGCGATCAGCAGTGGCACCACGCCGCCGTCCGCGAGTTTCGTCAGGCACGCGCCAAAGAGCGGCAAATCCAGACACAGCAACGCCACCAGCAAAAACGCACCCTTCCAAGGCGCCAGCCCGCGACACCGCACCATCACATACGCGAATGCCACCGAGGTCGAAGCCATCGCCCCGGTCACCGCGATACCATAAGCTCCCGCCAGCGCATCACTCGTCCGAAATCCCAGCACCAGCAAAATGCACAATGCCGCCAGCACAGCATTCACGACCGGAATGTAAACCTGACCGCGCGATTCGGCGTCCGTGTGTTTCACATATAGCCTCGGCAGATACCCCAAATCCATCGCCTGACTCGCGAGCGAGAACACCCCGCTGATCAACGCCTGCGAGGCGATCACCGTCGCCAGCGTCGCCAAAATCACGAGCGCCCCGCGCCAATGTGGATCGGGCAAAAGCAGGAAAAACAAATTCGTGTCCAACGCCACCTCGGGCAATCGCCGCACCAGCGCTGCCTGGCCGAGGTAGTTCAGCACGAGCGATGGAAAGACCACCCATTTCCACGCCCGCACAATCGGCCCCCGGCCGAAATGCCCCAGATCCGCATAGAGCGCCTCGGCCCCCGTCACCGCCAGCACGACCGCACCCACCAACGCCCAAGCCCCCCAACCCCCGCGCGCCAACAACTCCGCCGCCAGCGCGGGATTGAACGCCTCGAGCACCCCAGGCTCCAAAAAAATCTGCCACGCCCCGAGCGCCGCCAACACCGCAAACCACACAACCATCACCGGCCCAAAAAGCCCGCCCAACCGCGCCACCCCGAATCTTTGTGAAAAAAACAACGCCACTAAAATCGCCACGCTCACCGGAAGCGAATAACTCGCCCATGCCGCATTCACAGTCGCCAACCCCTCCACCGCACTCAGCACCGACACCGCCGGCGTGATCGCGCCGTCACCAAAAAGCAACGCCGCCCCGAAAATCATCAGCAACGCCAGAAACCCCCGATCCATCGCCGCCGAAGGCTTGCCGCCGAACGCCAACGCCATCAGCGCAAAAATCCCACCCTCCCCGTTGTAATCCGCCCGCATCACCAGCAGCACATATTTCACCGCCACGACAAGAAAGAGCGTCCACACAATCAGCGACGCCACCCCGGTCGCATCCGTCGCCCCGGTCAAAGCCACCGCCGTCTGAAACGCATAAAGCGGGCTCGTTCCGATATCGCCAAAAACCACCCCCAGCGCCAAAAGCGCCATCCCCGCACCGCCCGCGTTTTTAGTTGATTCCAACCGCATGAGCGGCGATCCAAGCACACCCTCCGACCGTCGAAAAGCCCTCGTCAGCCAAATCCTCGGAGTTGTTTTCAGGATGCACTGAGTGACATCACTCCTCCCGCGCCATGGTTTTTTGCTCTCAAACCCTTTCTCCGGCGCCGACGGAGCGTCGCCCTCCAACTTTTGGATGGGAAAGCGGTCTGCCTTTCGAAACCCGTTCCGGGTTCCGCTACGAACGGGATTTGGGATCCTGAGTTTTGATTCCGGGCGCGGGCGCGGGGTCAGTCCCGCGTATTCACTCTTTTTGGACTCGAAGAGCGCCATGGATTTTTGCTCTCAAACCCTTGCCCCGGCGCCGACGGAGCGTCGCCCTCCAACTTTTGGATGGGGACGCGGTCTGCCTTTCGGGCGCGGGGTCAGTCCCGCGTATTCACATGTTTTGGACTCGAAGGGCGCCGTGGATTTTTGCTCTCAAACCCTTTCCCCGGCGCCGACGGAGCGTCGCCCTCCAACTTTTGTGGCGGGCGCGGTTTGCCTTTCGAAACCCGTTCCGGGTTCCGCTACGAACGTGGCGGGCGCGGGGTCAGTCCCGCGGGGTCAGCCGGGGTCAGTCCCGCGTATTCACTCGTTTTGGACTCGAAGAGCGCCATGGTTTTTTGCTCTCAAACCCTTTCTCCGGTGCCGACGGAGCGTCGCCCTCCAACTTTTGGATGGGGACGCGGTTTGCCTTTCGAAACCCGTTCCGGGTTCCGCTACGAACGGGATTTGGGATCCTGAGTTTTGATTCCGTGCGGGATGGCGGGGGAGAAAACCCCCTACTCCAACCTGGGGAGGCTGGGAATTCTGTCGAAATGGGCGTCGCGCGAATAGAGGACGAGAGAGTGCTCGATGGCGAGAGCGGCGATCCAGAGGTCATTCGTGGGGATCGGCGTGCCGGCTTTTTTTAAGCGGGCGTAAAGGGTGGCGTAGTGGTGGGTCGTGGTGTCGCTGCTGTGGGCGACCCGCACACCGGGTTGCTGGAGGAGTTCCGCGAGGGTCCGCACTTGGGCTTCGCCGCGCTTGATCGACTCCGCGCCGACGCGGATTTCTGCCAATACGATGAACGGCACGACGAGCAAGGCGGCTTGTTCGAAAACTTCAACGACCTCCGGCACCCCTGCGCAGAAGTCGATGAAGCGGTTGGAATCGATGAGGATCCTCACTTCCAATCCTCGGGATTCGTCTGGTCTTGTTCCTCGAGTGCGGCTTGCCACGCTTTGGTGGAAACTTCGGGAGTCTGGGCGATCATTTGGCGCAGAGTCCGGTAGCGGACGGGTTGACGCTCGGCCCCAAGTCCCCGCTCCAAGGCTCGCAATGTGGCTTGGTTGAGGCTCACCCCCTCCAAGGCGGCGCTTTCCCGCAAAAGGCCATCCACTTCCTCCGGAACATCCCGGACCGTGTATTGAACTGTTGGTTTCTTTTCCATGCCTGCACTCAACTACAAGAGTGCAGGCATGGCAAGTTTTTTTAAAGGGGCGCTACAGGATGCCCAGCTTCATTTTGCCGGCTTCGGTGATCATGGATTGGTTCCATGGCGGGTCCCAGACCAACTCGACTTCGGCATCGTCGATGCCTTCGAGGGCGAGGATTTTGCCTTTGGCGTCGGCGGCGATCGTCGGGCCCATGCCGCAACCGGGGGCGGTGAGTGTCATTTTCACCAGAACCGAGGTTTTGCCTTCGGCCGCTTGCACGCTGCAATCGTAGATGAGGCCGAGATCGACGATATTCACGGGAATCTCGGGATCGAACACGGTTTTGAGCTGGCTCCACACGGCATCTTGCGTGGTGCCTTCGACTTTGATTTTTTCGGCGGCTTGGGAGGCGTCGAGGCCGAGGGCGTCGGCATCCTTGATGTCGATGCGGGCGAGGCCGCCGGGCGTGGCCACGGTGTAGGTGCCGCCGAGAGATTGGGTGACGACGACCTCCATGCCAGCGGGCAGGGTGATCGGGTGGCCGCTCGGGATCTGCACCGCATCGCAATCGCGCGAGAGCTGGATTTCGGTGTTTGTGTTCATGGTCTGGAAAATGTCTATCCAGTAGCCGAGTGTCGAGGCGTTTCGCAACTCGGGCAGTTATCCGACCAAGTCGCTCACGCGAGGATTAATCGAGTTTGGACCCGGTGCCGCGGGCGCGCTCCGGCGGTTTCCAGCCAGGAGGCTTTTCTGGAGCTTTACCAGTCACATTGACCGCCAAATTGGGAATGTCAGTGCGGGAAACACATTCGTTAGGCAAAGCAATCGACCACCCGATAGGTATTCCTTTTTTTTCCGCAATTTCCCTCGCCAGAGCGTAGGCATACATCGATGGGGCATCCACCACGAACATAAGCACATCATTGGGTGGACGAAGCTTGCTGATATCGGAAGCAAACCCGTTGGTCGGCTGCGAGAGCGCCTCAACAGGGGTGCCACCATTTTTGTCAAAACCAATATCAATACGAGCATGACCCCAATGAGGCGCTGATTGCACACTACCGACCAGACCGGGAGACAAAATTTTCTTCAGTTTTTCACTCAAGGCTGGCAAAACTTTGTCTCGATCAAAAACTACGGGCTTTCCCTTCTTGGCCTCGGCTTTTTCCTTTTCGCGTGCGGCCCTTCTTTCTGCGGCAGACAACTTCTCGTCCTCTTCCTCTTCGGATTTTTCCCCTGTGGCTATATGGTTGCCTTTGTCATCCTTGAGTTTATCCACAATCTCAGCCACTTCTTCCATGTATTTAGGAAGATCAACGAAATAAGCTCTGTCTCCTGTAATATAGGCATAATGAACTTTTGCCCCCTCGGGGATCGGGCGTGTGGCAGGAATGGTGATCTCCGTTGCGGGGATGTCTTTCGCGACCGGGGTGGTATCGAGCATGGCCTCCAAACTTGCGATCTCCTCCATCATGGCATTGGCCTTCGCTTGCTCCGCATCGCGCGCCGCTAGCTTCTCATCGTGAAGTTTTTGTAATTCCGCGATGTTTTTATTATTCATGTCGATGGCGGATTTTTTGTCTTTGATCAACGCCTGCAATGCCGAGATTTTTTGGTTGATGCTATCCAGATCAACTTTGGGAGGAGGAGGGAGTTTTTTAAGCTCTTCGAGTTTTTTCTTATCGATCTCGAGTTGCTTGAGCATGTCCTTGAGCTTCTGAATCTCCTCCGGGGAGGCTGGCACGAGATCCTCCATCATTTGCACAACCTTCTGGGAAACCTCGCAATTCACTAGAAGAAGAACGAAAATCAGAACCGCCACGACATTCGTGAGGGCGTCCATCAAGGAATCCAAACTGCCTGACTCCTCTTCGACGACTTTTCTTCTTTGGGGCATGGTTTTTTAGAGTTTCTTCAATTTGAAACCGGAGAGGTCGATTTTGCCATCGTTGGGGATGGGAAGTTTCGAGGTTTTGACCTTGAAATCGAGTTCTGCAAGGGCGTTAGCGTAATTGTAAGAAAGGACCCCCCCTTTGCGGACGAGGAAGAGAATGACATAATCCTCGCCGGAGGATTGCTTGGCGTTGATGCAATAATCGTGAAACTCCACGCTGGTGCCGGCTTTGATGGATTCAAAAGGGATGGCCTTGGTCTCATCGCCCATTCCACGGAGGACAATGCCTGTGGAATTACATTCGACGAAGAACAAGTTGCGAGGAGCCTTGGCACCGATCTTAGGGGGTTTGACTTTGACCGATTCTTTGGGAACTGGTTTTTCCTTAAGCGCAGCGACTTTGGCTTTTAACTCCTCGATCTTTTTCTCCATGGGCGGGTGCCCTTTTTCGATGGCTATCTTTTCTTCCGAGTAAAGCTGGATTTTCGTCTTAAGCTCATCTTCTGGAGAGATTTTAACTTTATCCAGCTCGTTTTTTTGCTTTTCCAGCTCTAAAAGCAGGAGCTTGAGCTTTTCCAACTCTAGGGCATCGAGGTTATTCTTGGTCGGCTCGGGCTTGCTTTTATCAAGCTCGGCTTTTTTTTGTTTTAGCAAGAATGCAAGCGACTTGGCTTCCTGCGCACGCTTGACATCCTCCTCGGTCATACCCTCTTTTTTCTGGTTCACCGCCATGCTGAGGCCGATGAGCAGGGATAGGATGCCAATGAGGCTGGCCAAGATGCTCATGAACGGGAAGAGGGAGACGGCCCCGCGCCGGGTGGCGATCAGAGGCTTCATGGCATGGGCGGGCTTGGCGAAAAATGTTCCATTTTCCGCTACTGGGTTTCTCGCAGAGCGGGATTCCAGCTGTTCCGTTACGGGCATCGTTTCCAGAAAGGATCCAGAAGTTTAGTTTTTCTTAAACAATCCAAACAAGCCACCACCACCGCCGCCTTGGACTGGGACGCCGGAGCGCTTCATCGTCTCATTGAAGGAGTCGATGCCTGTGGCGATGCGACGGAGGGAGGAATTGAGTTCTCCCTCGGTCTGAGAGATGAGTTGGGTGGCGGACTTGGTGAGTTGGTCTGTGGCCGTGGTGAAGGAGCGGTTGATCGCTTTCTGACTCTCGACCAGTTGGTTATTCGAGGCGCTAAATGCTTGGGCCATGGTGCTGTGCAATTCTGTGGCGGCCTTTTGGTTATCATGCAGCAACTGTCGCACGGCGAGGGTGGCTTGGTTGAGGTTCTCTAGAAAAGTCGAGTGGGCCTTCGAGAGGGAATTTACCATTTCGGGGAGGTTCTCGGCTTGGGCGAGGGTGGTATCAGCGGAAGGATCGGGCTGGCCACTTTCCTCATTGAGTTTGGGAAGGAGCTTCTCGGTGCAAAAAACATCGATAAGCGTGAGGGCGTCTTCGTCTTTCTTTTGGACAAGAGCCAAGGGGAAACTCATCAGCATCGACAGGATCAAACCAAGGAGTGTCGTGTCGAACGCGATGCCGAGACCGCCGGTGAGGTTACCGATGGCGGCTTTGAGAGCTTCGGGGTCGGAAGCGTCGATGTTCAAAGATCCGACGGCTTGGGCGAGACCTTGCACCGTTCCGATGAAGCCCAAGATCGGGATGGCCCAGAGGAAGACTTTCGTGAGGGAGTAGGAGCCGGTGGCTCGGTTGGCATCGACGGCGGAGGAGGAGTTGAGCATGGCCTCCGTTTCCGATTTGCTGTTCCGGGCTTCGAAAAGCTCAAGGGCCTTGCGAATGCGGTTAACGATGATGCTGTCCCTCATCGAGGCGGGCATGTCGTAGATATTGTCAATAAAGGCTCCGACGGTGGATGAATCCACAACCTCACTGATATTTGAAGGGAAGAGATTAAGAAGCAGCGACCGCTCTTGGTGTTTGATTTTCTGATACTTGAGATAAATGATCGCCATACCCCAGAAGAAGAACCAGGTCTCAGCATAGTCCACCCAACCGCGGTCGACGAAGATAGCGCCGATCGTGGCACGGATCGGGGGAATAAACATACAACTGAGCCAAACGACGGAGAGACCCAAGCCGATAAGAAAGGCGTGAAGGGCATTGACATTCGCGTGGTCGGACTCCTGCCAGCCGTGGCGGACCGGCTTGCCAGTGAGGGTCGGAAGTTCCTCGGCGGGGGCGTCGATTTTGAGTTTGCCATTGCAGACGGGGCATTGGACGACCTGACCGTAGAGATCGGGAGAGATGTCTAGATTGGCTTGGCAGTGGGAGCAGGCGATGAGCATGGGCGTGGGTGGAGTTGGTGGACTACGATGATTTTTCCCGGCGACTGGATGGCTCCGAAAGACCCAAAATAAAAGTCCTCACCGAGTTGGCTCGATTCGGAAGTTCGGGGCTGGGGCGTGATCGCATAGCGGGTGGACTGATGCGGACGATAGAAAAGCGGGAAACCATGTCAAGCCGTGGAAATTTTTTGCGCGGGGAAGGCAGGCTAAACTCCAGCGACGCGGAAGCCGGCGGACTCGAAAAACGCGCGGACTTTGGGGGGATTGTCGCCTTGGAGTTCGATCTCGCGCTCGCGGACCGTGCCCCCGCAACCGCAGGCCTGGCGGGCTTCGCGGGCGAGTTGCTCGATTTGGGCGGCGGTGATTTGGGGCTCGAAATCATAGACGACCACGACGGTCTTGCCGCCTCGCTGGGCCTTCTCGCGGCGGAGGACGACGCGGCCGTGACGGCTCGGCGGCGCGGGCTTTTCCGGCACCAAAGGCTCGGCGGGTCCCTCGGGGAGGCCGTCGAGCTGAAGGCCCGCGAAGGGCGATTGGAGCGCGCTCTGCTGGCCGGACGTGTCGATGCGGGCCTTCACATCAAGGAGCAAAAAACGGCGGCAGGAGATAAACGCGACCGGGCTCAAGCGCGGTGTGTTTGCCGGGGAGGTCGAGCTGGATTTTCGCGGCGCGGGACTCGCCGAGGAATTGGAGGAGCTTGCCGAAATGATAGTGGCGGAGGTAGCGGACGACGGTGGCGTTCGGCGCTTGGCCCAGCTCGCGGGCCTTGGCGTAGGCGTCCTCGATGTAGCCGAGTTGGTCGACGAGTTTTTCGCGGAGGGCGTCGGTGCCGCTCAGGATGCGGCCGTCGGCGGGACCGGCGCGGAGTTTTTCGGGATCGAGCTTGCGCGAGGCGGCGACGATGCCGAGGAAGCGGTCGTAGCTCTGCATGACGAGGCCTTGCACATATTCCTTCTCCTCGGGGGACATCTCGCGGGCACCGTTGAGCATGTCCTTGAACTTTCCGCTTTTGAAAACCACGGATTCGAGGCCGATTTTTCCAAAGAGGTCACGGTAGTTCAGCGTGGAAATGATCACGCCGATGCTGCCGGTGAAGGTCGTGTCATTGCACATGATCCAATCCGCCCCGCAGGCCATGTAGTAGGCCCCGGAGGCGCCGATGGCGTTGAAATAAACGATCACGGGTTTGTCGGCATCGAAGTTCCGGACCGCGTCGTTGAGCACATCGGAAGCGGTGATCTCGCCGCCGGGCGAGTCGGTCTCGATCACCACGGCCTTCACATCGGGATCCGCGGCGGCTTGTTTGAGAGCGAGCTTGAAATCCTCGACCATGGCATCACCCAGACTGCCCTCAGCCTCGAAGGCGATGATGCCAGCGAGCGGAATCACGGCGATTTTGTCATGCGGATCACTGCCTTCTTCGATGACCTCCTCGTCGTATTCACGAGGCTCGAGAACTTTCATGCCCGCCATCGAGGTCGCACCTTTCGCACCGAGCAGCGCGAGCAGAATGAGATTGGCGAAAAGGCTCACGCATACGGCCACGAGCAGGAAGGCCACGAGACATCCGGATTTTTTCATGGTTGGAAACTCTGGATCATCTGGCGCGCGCCGCCAAGTCTGGTTCTCTTTTACAGCGTGCGGCCGGTGGCGTGAAGAAACGGCTGAATGCCCTCAATGAGGCCGCGGAACGCGTGGAAATCGACTTGCTGCTGTCCATCGCTCATCGCCTCGGCGGGGTTCGGGTGGACCTCCACCAGCAAGCCGTCCGCACCGAGCGCCACGGCGCCTTTGCACAATTCAGTGACCAAATCGGAGCGGCCGCAACCCTGGCTCGGATCGACGACGACCGGCAGGTGGGATTCTTTTTTGGCGATCGCCACGGCGGCGAGGTCGAGCGTGTTGCGTGTGTAGGTTTCAAAGGTCCGGATGCCGCGCTCGCAGAGGATGACCTTGGGGTTTCCATGGGCGAGAAGGTATTCGGCGGCGAGGAGCCATTCCTCGATGCGCTCGCTCATGCCGCGCTTGAGCAGGACGGCCTTGCCGGACTTCGCACACTCGATGAGGAGTTGGAAATTCTGGGCGTTGCGCGCGCCGATTTGCAGGATATCGGCTGTGGCGGCGACATGCTCGACATCGCGCTCGCTCAAAACCTCGGTGATGATTTTCAGGCCCGTCTCGCGGCGGGCGAGTTCGAGCAGGCGCAGGCCCTCTTTGCCGAGGCCTTGGAATTCGTAGGGCGAGGTGCGGGGCTTGTAGGCGCCACCGCGCAGGATTTTTGCCCCGGCGGCTTTGACGGCGCGGGCGGTCGTGAGGAGTTGCTCCTCGCTTTCGACCGAACACGGACCGGCCATCATCGCGAAATGCCCGCCGCCAATTTTGACGCCATCCACATCGACGACGGAGTCCGTGGACTGCGATTCGCGACTGGCGAGCTTGAATCGTTTCTGGACGCGAAGGACTCGCTCCACCTGCGGGAGGGCGGTGAGGGATTCGAGGTTTTGGTGAGTGCTCTCATCGCCGATGGCGGCCACGATGGTTTGGGTGGCGCCGTGGATGGGTGCGGGCTCGTAGCCAAGCTTGGCGACTTCGGAGATGACCTCTTCGATGAGGTGGCGGGAGGTATGTGGACGAAGGACGATGATCATGTTTTTCGGTTGGCGCGGTTCTGGCGCGGTGCCTAGTGTTAAACCCTCGATCGCATGAAATCAAAAGAAGTCGACCCCCGAATCAAGGCCCTGACTGGCGAAGTCGCCGAGGGCAAAACCGCCCGCCACATCGAAGACATGATCAACACCGCGCTCGGCTTCGGGCGCGACCGGGCGACGATCGCCGAGGTGAAGCTCATGAGCCGAGCCCTGCGAGAAATGCGAAATGCGGCGAGGATTTTCGCCCGTTACAATCGCGTGAAGAAAGTGGCGGTCTTCGGCAGCGCGCGCACCAAGCCGGAGCAGGACGAATTCCAACAGGCTGTGGCCTTCGGCGAAAAAATCGTCGAGCACGGCTACATGCTCATCACCGGGGGTGGAGACGGCATCATGGGCGCGGCGCAGAAGGGCGCGGGCGCTGAAAAGAGCTTCGGGCTCAACATCCGACTCCCCTTCGAGCAGGCCGCGAATGAGACGATTCACGGCGACCCGAAGCTCATCAACTTCAATTATTTTTTCACCCGCAAATTGAATTTCGCGAAGGAAACCCATGCGTTCGCCTTGTTCCCGGGCGGCTTCGGCACGCACGATGAGGGGTTTGAAATTCTGACGCTCATGCAGACCGGCAAGATGCCGATCGTGCCGATCGTCATGATCGACCGCCAGAACGGCCACTATTGGGAGACCTGGCGCCGGTTCATCACGAACGATCTTTTGCACAACGGGCTCGTGTCCGAATCAGACTTCCACCTCATCCACATCACCTACGATGTGGACGACGCGGTGCGGCACATCAATGCGTTCTATCGGAATTTTCATTCCTACCGCTGGGTCCGCGAAAAAATGGTCATCCGCATCCACCGTCCGCTCACCGAGGAGTCGGTTCAGGCCTTGAATACCCGTTTCGATGGAATGCTCGCCGCCGACCCGATCGAGCAGACCGGCGCGCTCGAGGAGGAAATCGACGACGCGCACCTCCACCACATGCCGCGCATCGTGCTGACTCCGCATAAGCGGGACTTCGGAAAAATCCGTCTCCTGCTGAACGCGATCAACGAGCTTCCGGCGAAGGAGTGAGGGATTATTGATGCGTGTAGTTTTGGACACGAGTGTGATGGTTGCGGCAGCGCGCGAGCAACTTGGCATCATAACGGTTTCCCCAGCAGTTTTTCTGAAGCAACTTCAAAACCGAACATGAGAACAATCAGCATTCAAATTCCGGACGGGGTGAGAAATGGTATTGAGACTCTGGCGAAGCGGGAGGGATTTTCCGTCGAGCAATTTCTGGCCCTTGCGGCTGGTGAAAAGCTCGCCGTCATGTCCTCGCTCGACTACCTGCGAAAAGAAGCTTCACAAGGGAACCGCGCTGTTTGGGACACCTATCTGGCCCATGTGCCCGATGTGCCTGCCGACACTGGCGACGAGCTCTAATCTGTCCCTGCGGGGCTCGGCGCGGGAGTGAGGGATTCCTGCGGCGACGGAGCTGGAGTGGGTTCAGGGCTTGGAGTGGGCGTGGGCCAAGGAGGGACGAGATTCGGCCAGGTGTGGAGCGGAACGCCAAGGCCACCGAGTTCGTTGATGAGGGTTTGGCATTTTGCCTGCCATTTTTCCAAGTCGGGCGGGGTGTTTTCGGGTTCGGCAGAGCCAGGGAAAACCACATAGGCGACCTTCAGATCGCTGATCGGGCGGCTGAGGTTGGAAGAATTGCCGTTGAGTTCGCGGCAGAGCAGGAGCGAGGCTTCACCGGCTTTGTGCGATGGGCCGGAGTCGCCGAGGATTGCCGGGAAGGCGCGCCCCTCGTGGATCACCACGGCGTAGTCGCCCACTTTTGGAACAAACGGCCCGGTGTGGTCGCGCATGATGAAGCCCGGGAGAACGATGAAGGGGTCCACCGAGGAGACGAGGAAACTCCACTTCTTGAGGTCATGGATGCGGCGTTTGGCGAGGTCGATGCCGTCCTTGATTTCCTGCACGCGGGCGGGCTTGAGGCCCGGCTTGGCCAGCTCCACTTCGAAATCGGCGAGCTTTTTGTCCTCGATCGGCAGGCAGGGATTCACGCGGTCGGTTTGCTTAGGCCAGCGGTAGCTCGTTTGCGGCAGGAAGAACATGGAGGAGGTGTCCACAGCGACATTGCGGTCGCCATCGGAGCCATCGGTATTCACATCCATATCCGAAAGCACCAGCAGGGCACGGCGCGAGGTGGCGGGATTCTGGAGTTCCAGCATCGTCTCGCAATCGTAGAAATTGTGGCGCGAAAGGACGGTGTCGAGATTGGCCTGCTTGCGACGCACATCGCGGACTTTGAGGTCGTAGAATTTCTCGAAAAACGGGGAGACAGTGGCGTTGGCGAGGAGCGTTGGAAGCGTCGGAAGCACGGTGGCTAGATCCGGCTTGTTCGAAAGGATGTCCTCGAGCGTGGCGGCGGGGCGGGGCAACTGCAGCCGCAGGGTCACTTCGACCTTGTAGGCGTTGTTTTCTTTGCGGTCGGCAGAGGCAAGGTCCGCGCCGGGTTCGGCGACAACCGCGGATTCGAGCGCGATACCATTGAAGAGTGTCGCCGTGGGGAGCGGCTTGCGAACGAGCGCGGGGATCGGCGTGGGGGTGGGAACCGGAGTTGGAGTCGGCGCGGGGGTTGGTGGAGGAGGCGGGGGCGGCGGCTTCGGGCAGGCAGTCAGAAGCAGGGCGGCGGCAGCCCAAGTCGAAAACAGAAGCCCTCGTGTGACCACCCAGTTCCTCATGCCAGATCAGGTGTGGGCGATGAATGCCGAGTAAACATCCGGCGGGATATCGAGCATCTTGTAGTCCGATGAGGAGACGAACAGCAGGCTCTGTTTTCCCTTCCCGAGCATTTGGCCGAGAGAGTCGTAGATTTCGTGCTCGAGCGTGGCAAATTTTCGGTTGTAGCCCGCCACGCGGATTTTCACCTGCACGGTTTCGAACTCGCGGGTCTCGCGGATGAACTTGTGCTCGAACGAGCGCGTGAGGATGTAGAACGGCGTGTTCTGAAGGTTGAACTTCGGCATCACACGGTTGAAAAACAGCTCGCGCGTCTTGCCAACCCACATGGCATACATGCCGAAATAGACATTTCCGACCGAGTTGGTGTCGGCGTAGGTGGCGATGAGCGTGTGGACGAACCATTTCCCTTCAAAATGTCCCGCGAGGCTGTGCTGGATCGCGCTGGGGTCGAGCATTGTCACCGGGCTTGCGACGCTCACGGCGCTTTGAGGAGAGGTTGCCAGCGAACTGGAAGCTGGGGCTTCCAACTCCGCTGTGTCGGTGGCGAAATCCTCGGTGGCGCTCGGCTTGATGAGCAGCCAGATCACATAGCCAAGAGGCAGAAGCGCTCCGACGATTTGCATCTCTGGAGAGCGAAGGAAATATCCGAACGAAAAGATCAGCACGGCGATGCTGCCGATGCAGAACATTTTCACCTGCGGAATGGCATTCGCGGGGCTCACGATGAAACACCGCGCGATGGCCAAAATCGAATACCCGACGAAAAAGGTCGCGTAGAAGATCATGAAAAACTCCAACTCGAACTTCAGCATCACACCGACCAGCGCGACGATGCCAGCCAGCAGATAGGCAGGGATTGGCGAGGTCAGGAGCTTGGTTGGAACCAAGGAAAAAATCGGATGGTTGCTCGTGCTGGCATTCGATGTGAGGAACCACTTCAGCGCGATGTAGCCGCTATCCAGCGTGGTGAGCACGCACACGCAAATGAACACGGCATAGGCGGCGAAAGTCCACGGCGAGGCCACCGGCAGGACTTTGGCGAGGATTTCCTGACCGTAGTTGTGGCCCGTGATGCCAACCCGCACGAACTCCGCCGCGCCCCAGTTCAAAGCCCAGAGCGCCATCAGGCCGTGGAAGAGAATCAGAGCGAGAAACAGACTGGAGCCGATGATATAGCCAGCCGCGATCGAGACACGCTCGCGGTGCATTTGGATCGCGCGCTGCCATTGCTGGAGGTCGAGCCAGGGGCCGACCAGAAACCCGATAATGATCGGCACGGCGTAGCCCCAGTAGTTCCAGTCGTTCGTCGGGAGCTTCGGAAATGACAGCGGGCCGGTTCCTTTTTGCGCCGCATGGCCGATCAGAATCGTCACCGCCGCTGCCAGAATCAGGAACATCACGCCATGGCTGTATTTGATTCGCTTGATGTCGAATTCCTCCCCGAAAAGAATCGCCGCCGCGAGGATGACGAACATCGTGAGAGGCAGGTAGAGCAACTCCGGCGTGAACCCCAGCGGCTGCCACGCGTAGCGGATGAAGGCGAAAATCGTGAGCGTGATCGCGAGGAGTTGGTAGAGGAAAAAGACGAGGCGGAATGGCCGCGACCACGAGGCAAAAAACTGCGCGAGCGACTCCGAGCCTGACTGCCGCCGCGCCAAGTGGTGCGTGACCAACCCGAAAATCAGCAGGCCAAGGAAATTCGGAATCGCAAAAGTCAGCAGGCCGAACAGCCCGAACTGCGTGGTGAATTGAACCGAGAAAAACAACCCGAGGCCCCACATCCAGGAGAGGGCGACGGAAATTCCCCAGAGCACCGCCCCGATCGGACGCGGTAGTTGAAAGGTGGAGGATTGTGCCATTGGGCGGTATCCATACAACGCCCCACTCCGCGCCGCAACTTCTCTCGCCGAAAGCGCGCCGGGTTTCGCTGGTCAATGAACCACCCGCACCGGCGTGCCAACTGGAGCGTTTTCGAAAAAACGCTGAGCCGCACCGCGCGGCATGCGGATGCAGCCATGCGAGGCGGGATAGCCCGGGAGGTAGCCCGCGTGGATTCCCACCGCTCCATGGATTCTCATGAAAAACGGCATTGGTGCCCCGCGAAACCTCGCACCCGCCGGGCATTTGTCGCGGCCAAGCGCGACATTCGCCTTCACGACATTCCCCTCCCCGTCCACAAAATCGCCGTAGAGATTCGAAGCATGGTTTTTGTTTTTCTGAGTGATTTTGAAACTGCCCGTCGGCGTGCCGAAACCCTCCCGACCTGTCGAAACCGGGGATTTGCCGACCGGTTGATTCCCTTTAAAAAAGGTCGCCGTCTGTGAGCCGAGATCGATCGTGACGGACGGGGCCCCCAACACACCGTCACCCGTCCAAGTCCATTCCTGCGAGGGTTTGGGGGTCGGCTTCGGGCGCGCCCCGGAATTTACCGCGTAAACGACCTGATTGTCATCGGTGAGATAAGCCGTCGAATAAACCGAAATCCGCGAATGCGGAGAATCTCCCTGCGGCGCACACGCACCCAGACAGCCGGCGAGCAAAACGGCCCCCAGAAACCTGTTTCGAAAATCAAACATGCCAACGGAGGCTAAGTCGACGAAACCCTCTGTCAATCGGACTCAAAACCCCAGTCAGCGCCCGGCGCGATAGATCGGCTCAGGAAACCTTTGCGCGGGTGTTTTTGAGGGCCTGCGCGGAGGCTTGGAGCGCTTGGATTTCCTTGGGCCAGAGTTCCAACTCGATGTGCTTGAGCGCGCCGGCACGGCCGACGACGGTGGGCACACTGATCGAAACGCCACGGATGCCGTAGGCTCCATTGATCTGGCTCGAGACGGGCAGAATGAGGCGACGGTCGAGGGCGATGCAATCGATGACCTCGCGGATGGCGACGCCGACGGCATAGCCGGCTCCGCCTTTGCGGGAGATGACTTCCGCGCCGCTCTTTTGGGTGCGCTCGAAGATTTGGGTTTGGAAGGCGGGAGTAACGCCAGGGAATTTGGTGAGCGGGAAGCCGTCCACCGAAGCCGAGGACCACACAGGGAGCATGGTGTCGCCGTGTTCGCCGAGGATCATCGCGCGAACCTGCGTGGCAGGGAGGTCGAGCGACGAGGCGATGAGCGAGCAGAAACGGGAGGTGTCGAGCACGGTGCCGAGTCCGAGGACTTGGGCGGCGGGAAGGCCGGTTTTCTCCACCGCGAGTTGGGTGAGGATGTCCACGGGGTTCGAGACCACAAAAACGATCGCGTCTTTTTTCATCCCGGCGGCTTTGAGGCTTTCGAGGATGCCGAGGAAGAGGGTCACATTCCGGTTGATGAGATCGAGGCGGGACTCGTCGGGTTTGCGGCGTAGTCCGGCGGTGATGCAAATGATGTCGGCGTCTTTACAATCCGCGTAGGTGCCGGCGGAAATTTTCTGGTCCGCGCAGTAGGCGGCGCCGTGCAGAAGGTCGAGGGCCTCGCCTTCGGCGGTGGCTTGGTTGGCGTCGAGAAGGACGAGTTCGCGGACGATTCCGGAGCATTGGAGAGCGAAGGCCGCGCAGGATCCGACCCGCCCGCCGCCGCCGATGATGGCTACTTTCATGGGATAATTATTTGTTGAGGTTGGCCACAATCTCGTTCGTGAGTTTTTGAACGAGGGATTCGAGTTCCGCATCCGACTGCGGGGAATCCATGGGATTGCAAGGCGTCACGGGCGTGGCGCAGCCGCGGGATCCGCACATCTCAGTCCAAGGATCGACTTCGCAGAGTTCCGCGTTCTTGAGTTCGTAGCGGTTGTCAGGGAGCCCCATGCTCTTCTTGATCTTGAGGAGGTCATCCATCTTCTCGCACGGGATCGAGGCCGCGCCAGGAAGCGATTGGGCCAGGATGATCGTGCGGCAATAGGCATCGGTGATCTCCATCTTGAAGTAGGCATCCTCGACGGATTTGCCCCAGCAGATCACACCGTGGCAGCCCATGATGATGGATTGGTGCTGCGGCGCGAGCGGACGGATGCTTGCGGCGATCTCGGGCGAGCCAGGGGTTTGGTAACCGGCGACGGCGACTTGGCCGACGAAAACCTCGAGCTCGGGAATAAGGCGGGCGGGCGGTTGGAGTTCCTTGATCGCAAAAGCGCCAGCGTGCACAGGATGGGCATGGCAGACGGAGGCGGCTTCGGGAGTGGTCTCGTAAATCGCCGCGTGCGTAGTGAACTCACTCGAGCGCTTCCAAGAGCCGGCGAGTTGATTGCCCTTGATGTCAACCATCGAGAGCATTTCGGGGGTCATGAAACCCTTGCTGACACCAGTGGGCGTGATGATGAAACGGTCTGGGCCGAGGCGGGCGGAGATGTTGCCGCCATTGCCGTCGCAGTATTCGCGAGCCCAGATGCGGCGGCCGATGTCGCAGATTTCTTTTTTGATCCGCTCGGCCTCGGGGCTGTTGAAAAGTTTCTGATCATCCGAAGTGCCAGCGGCGGCAGCGCAGGGAGCGGGCGTGGACTCGGAGGCGGAGACCTCGGCGTCGAACACGACCTTCACTCCGGCTTCAGAGAAAACATCTTTGGCTCCGGGGGTGAGGCGGATGTCGCGGTTGTAGCGGAACTCGGTGGCTCCCGTCTTCACGAATGCTTCGGCTTCTTTTTGTGCGATCAGTTTCATGGTTTATTTTTTGTAAAAGTGGTCGTCGACCAATGCGGCGCAGTAGGCGTCCACAGGGGTTGGTTCAGGGAATGGGCAAGCGGCCTCGCGGCCTTCGCTAATGGCGATGTTTTGGCCGATATTGGCTCCGAGTTGATCGTAAACAACGATCGATGGCGCGTAGGTGTCTTTGCCATCGAAGGTGTCACTCGTCCAAGGCAGCGTGAGGAGCAGGCGCTCGCCCACGAACCGCTTGTTGCGAACGGAAAGAGTCACTCGACCGACGACGGTGCCCATTCTCATACAGCGAGGCTCCTTTCGAGGTCGATGATGCCCATCACGGTCCAGCGGGCGGGGCTGAGTTCGTCGCCCACGATTTTGCGGGCCTCACTGCCATCACTCGAGATCATGACCTTCTGGCCGATGGCGGCGCCGAGGTTATCGATCACGATCTGCGGTGCCAAATCCGACGAATCCGGCTCAGCCAACAACAAGCGCCAACCTTCAAGGCTGGCATGCTTGATCGTGCTGGTCGCGTAGCCGCGGATGGTGGCGAGTCGCATTTAGTAGAGGTTCAAATTTTCCACCATCACGCAGCGGCGCGAACGGGTGAAGGTCATGGGGGTGGTGACACCTTCGCCGGTGGGCGTGGCGATGCTGAAGCTGAGGAACCCCTCGCCGCCGAGGCCGAGGCCGGTCATGCACGGGCCGTTTTTGATGAAGAGCGTGGTGTCGATCTCCTGGGCCATTTTCGTAAGGTTGCGGATATTTTGGGAATGCATCACGCCGGTGTGCTTGTAGCCGTGCTCGGCCTTGATGGCTTCGGCAATGGCGGCGTCCACATCGGGAACACGGACGACCGGGATGAACGGCATCATTTGCTCCTCGTCCACAAAGATGTGGTCGGCCTTGGTCTCGCCAAAGAGGAGTTGCGTGGAAGCGGGAATGTCGAGGCCGATGGCTTTCGCGAGCACGGCGGCGTCGCGGCCCACGAGGTCGCGGTTGACGACTGGGTGCGGGCAACCAGCGCCTTTGGCTTTTGGAAAAACGAATGCTTTGTCGGCGAGGGCCTCGATTTGCTGGGCGTCGAGCTGGACGGCTCCGGCCTTGCGGAGGGCATTCAGGAGTTTGTCGGCGACGGAGGCGACGACGAAAACCTCCTTCTCGCCGATGCAGAGAAGGTTGTTGTCGTAGGAAGCACCTTGGATGATCGCGCGGGCGGCGGCATCGAGGTCGGCGGTTTCGTCAACGACCACGGGAGGATTTCCCGGGCCGGCGCAGACGGCACGCTTGCCGGTCTTCATCGCGGCGGCGACGACAGCTGGGCCGCCGGTGACGCAGAGCAATTTCACATGAGGGTGCTTGCAGAGCGCGTCGAAGGTTTCGAGCGTCGGCTTCACGACGGTCGTGAGAAGGTCGGTGATGCCGGTTTCTTTTGCGATCGCTTGGTTGTATTCGCGGACGGCGATGGCGGCGCACTTCGCAGCGGAAGGGTGCGTGTTGTAGGTCACGGCATTGCCAGCGGCGATCATGTTGATCGCGTTGCCGGTGAGAGTCGGAACACTGTGAGTGGATGGCGTGATCGCACCGATGACTCCCCAAGGAGCGTAGTCGATGACGGTGAGGCCGGAGTCGCCGCTGAAGGCCATGCGGTCGATCATTTCGACGCCGGGAACGAGTTCTCCGCAGATCGAGAGCTTTTCGATCTTGTGATCGAGGCGGCCGATTTTGGTCTCGTTGAATTCGATCTCGCCCCACTCCTTGGCTTTTTGCACGCAGAGCTTGCGAATGACGGCGATCGCTTTTTTGCGAGCTGTCATACCACCCGCGCGGAGTTTCTCGAACGAGCGCTGGGCGGCCTCGACGGCGGCGTTCATGTCCTCGTAAACGCCATAGGCGGTCTGCGAGGGCGCGGCTTTCGCGGCGGCGGGTTGAGCTGAAAGGCGGGTGAGAACTTCTCCCACCACACGGGCCACAAGTTTTTCGTCAATCGCTGGCATGGTTTTTATTCGGCCTTATAGAGAATGCGTTTTCCGAGATCGACGGCGTCAACGATACCGATGACGACCGCGTCCACGGGGGAGTTCTTGTCCTCGGCCGCGAGGCGGGCGGAGCTACCTTGAACCACAAGAACGCAATCGCCCTCGCCGGCGCCGAGACTATCGGAGGCGACGAGTGTGGATTGACCGAGGCGCAATTCCTTCGCTGCGGGCGAATCGATCACGAGCGGACGGACGACGAGGAACTTGGTTCCCGTCATCTTCGCGTTCTTCTTGGTGGCAACGACGCTGCCTTCGACCTGGGCTAAGATCATTTGGCCTTGGGCAGAACGGCGCCGAGATCGCCATGTGGGCGAGCGATAACGCTGACGCTGATGACTTCACCGAGCGACTGGGCGGCAGTTTTGCCGGCTTCGGTGGCGGCTTTGACGGCGGCAACATCGCCGGACACGCAGGCGGTGACCATGGCGTTTCCGACTTGGGTCATTGGGCCGATGAGTTCGACATTGGCAGATTTGAGCATGGCGTCCGTGGCTTCAACGAGGGCGATGAGGCCGCGGGTTTCGATCATTCCGAGTGCTTGTTGTGACATGGTGTTTGGTTTGGTTGGTTGACTGATTCGGGGTTGGTTTAGTGGGATTCTTGAAGCTTGGCCCAGGCGTTGCGGGCGATGACGATTTCCTCGTTGGTCGGGATCACGCGGACCTCGATTCTCGAAGAAGGCTTGGAAATGATGGTCTCGGTCGCGCGGGTGGCGGCGTTGAGTTCGGGGTCGAGTTCGAGCCCGCAGAATTCGAGATTCGCGCAGACGGCGGCGCGGAGACTTGGGCTGTTCTCGCCGATGCCAGCGGTGAAAATCAGGGTATCCGCTCCGTTCATGCGAACGAGGAATTGGCCGATGAAGCGGCGGATTTGGTTGGCAAACATGTCGAGCGCGACGCGGGCATTGGCGTTGCCTTTCGCGGCGGCTTCGTCGAGGTCGCGGATGTCGCCGGTCGCAAGGCCGGACATGCCTTTGAGGCCGGACTGGCTGGTGAGCGCCTTTTCGACATTGTCGAGTCCGAGGCCGAGATTGCGGGCGAGGTAGATGAGCGCGAAGCAATCGAAGTCGCCGGCGCGGTTGTTTTGCGGCAGGCCGCTCTGCGGGGTCATGCCCCAACTCGAATCGACGGCTTTGCCATCGACGACTGCCGCGATCGAGGAACTCCCGCCGAGGTGGCAGGAAATGACGCGGAGCTTGTCGGTGCCGCGGAGTTCGGCGCAGCGCTGGGAGACGAACCGATGGCTCGCTCCGTGGAATCCATAGCGGCGGATTCCGTATTTTTCCTCCCACTCGAGCGGCACCGGGTAACGATAGGTCGCGGGACCGATGTGGTCGTAAAACGCGGTCTCGAAGGTGCCGATGCAGGGCAGCGATGGGTGGAGTTGGTTGAAAAGCCGGACGCCGGCGATGTAGGGCGGGTTGTGCGCGGGGAGGAGGGTGTTGTAGTCCTCCATGGCCCGGAGCACTGGCTCGTCCATGATCTGCGTTCCGGAAATGCCCTTCGCCATCACGGGCTTGAAGCCCACCGCCGCAATGCCGTCGAACCCGCCGAGCTTTTGCTCGATGAAGCGGATGGCGGCGCCGTGGTCGGGGAAGGATGCCGTGCCTTTTTCAGGCGCGGCATCCCCGAGCGAGATGGTGTATGGGCAATCGGTCGATCCGATGCGCTCCACGCCGCCCTTCGCCAGAACCTTCTCGGAAGGCATCTCGAACAAGCGGAACTTGAACGAAGTGCTCCCGATATTGGAGACGAGGATTTTGTTTTTGGCGGACATGGATCTTACCGGATCGCGTGGATTACTTGGCGGCGGCGGGTTTTCCGCCGAGGAACTTGCCGAGCTTGATGAGATCCTCGTGCGGACGAGGGATCACATGGACGGCGACGATTTCTCCGATGGAGGTCGCGGCGGTCGCGCCCGCTTCCACAGCGGATTTGACGGCGGCGACAGAGCCGGCGATGAAGACGGCGACATTGCCGGAGCCGACTTTTTCCCAGCCGATGAGTTCGACATTAGCTGCCTTGAGCATCGCGTCCGTCGCTTCAAACTGCGACACGAGGCCTTTGGTTTCAATCATTCCGAGTGCTTGGTTAGCCATAAAATTGGTTTTCTAAAGAATCAGGCGGTGAAAAATTTCAGGAGTTCCGGCGCTGGCCGGGCGATCACGTGGGAGGCCACGAGATTGCCGACGCGGTTCGCCGCTTCGCGTCCGGCTTCGACGGCTGCTTTGACGCTGCCGACATCGCCTTGGACGATGGTTGTGATCAAGGCACCGCCGATTGGGACGGATTTGATCAATTGCACATTGGCGGCTTTGACCATCGCGTCACTGGCTTCCACCAGGCCGACGTAGCCGCGGGTTTCGAGTAGTCCGATTGCTTCGCTCATTTTGTTTGGGTTGTTTGGTTGGGTTCGGGGTTAGGATTTGAAAAGTTCCACCTTCTCGGCTTGGTCGAGATTGCAGGCGTTTGCCTCGTCGGTATCGATGTGAACCTCGAGTTTGAACGAGGGATCAACGCGGACGAGGAGGTCGTCGAAGCGCGTGTTGCAGCCCTTCGAGGTGACTTTGAGAGTGATCTTGTCGAGGTGCTTCACACCGTAGAATTCGGCGTCCGAGGGCGACATGTGGACATGGCGCGCGGCGCGGATGACGCCGTTTTTCATCTCGAGCATGCCTTTTGGTCCCATGATGTAGGCGCCGGGAGTTCCCTCGATGTCGCCGGACATGCGGACCGGGATGTCGATGCCGAGTTGGATCGAGTCGGTCAGCGCGAGTTCGATCTGGGTGAGATTCCGGCAAGGACCAAGGATTCGGAGATTCGGAATGATTCGTTTGCGGGGACCGACCATCGTCACCGTCTGCTGCGAGGCGAACTGGTCGGTTTGATAAAGCATTTTGTGCACGGTCAACTCCGCGCCTTTGCCGAAAAGCACCTCGAGGTTATCCGGCGAGATGTGCATGTGGCGTGCGGAGCTGTTCACGAGAAGCGTGGGCGCCGCAGCGGGAGCGGGTTTGCCGAGTTGGCGGAAAAGCGCCTCGCGGACGAGGGTTTCAACCACAGAGCGGTTTTGGGCGGCGGGAGAGGACATTTTTTCGAGAAAGAAATTTAATGAACGGAACCGATCATATAAATTCGCATCGGATCGTCAACAGGATTTTTTAAAAAAAATTATTAGCAGGTTTTAGAGGAAGTGAACCGGCAGTTCAGAGGTATTGCCAACGGACCGCAGAGGCAGTGGCGGAGCGGCATGGCAGTCGATGATACCGGAAAATCCAGGGAGGATTCCGGCTCCACGGAGGCGGTCGGTTTTGGCATCCGTGAGCAAAATATCCACCCGATCCCAACCCACCAGAGCTTGGGGTGCCGTGGCTCCGATTTTGGTGTCGTCGAGGCAAAGCAAAACCCGTTTCGAGCGCTCCATCGCCACGCGCTGCATCTCGACAATCGCCTCTTGGGAATTCCAAACCCCCTCGGCATTGGCGGCCTCGGCGGAGAGAAACGCAATGTCGAAATTCCAAAACTCCAGGCTGTGGAGGGCCGTTTCACCGAGCAGGACGGACTGCCGACCGAGGATTTGGCCGGCGGTGAGATAGACGCTCAGGCCCTCGACGCCTGCCAAAAGTTCGCCCACAGGCAGGTTCGAAGTGACAATGGTCGCTGGTGTGACGGGCGCCTCACGCAAGAATTCCGCCATGGCGAAAATCGTCGTTCCCGAGTCGAGAAAATAGGTTCCTCCCGGCTCGATGAAGCGCGTGGCGGCCTTGGCGACTTTTTGTTTTCCCGCCCCGCCGAGCGACCGGCGTTCATTAAAGGAAGGGAAACGCTCATTGTATTCCGCCAAGGCACCGCCATGGGTGCGCTTGACGACATTCCGCTTGGCCAGTTCCGCCAAATCACGCCGCGCAGTGGCCTCGGAAACCCCCAATCGCTCACACAACTCCCTTAATGGCAAATAGCGATGAGTTTCGATCAGTTGCGCCAGTTTATCCCGGCGCGCCTCCACAATGTGCAGGGGAACTCGCATGTTTCGCTGAAATTTCTCTGAAAAATGATCGATTGCAATCATTTTCAACCCCTCCCCCACCCGCCGCGGCGCACCGGTCTTTTTCATTGCCGAAACCGAAAAACTTCCTAACATCGATCACCTCGAAAATTCTCCCTGAATCCACACCTTTAAGTCATTCCCGTTATGAAAAACCGACGCAAAACCCATCTTGCTATCGACCTTGGAGCCTCCAGCGGACGCGTGATGGCGGGCCACCACGACGGCGGACGCCTCGAGATCGAGGAAGTCGCCCGCTTTGGCAATAGCGGCGTCGAGCTTTCCGACGGCTGGCACTGGGATGCCGAGGGGCTTTTCGAGGAAATTAAAAAAGGCCTCGCCACTGCTGCCGAGCGTTTCGGCGACGACATCGTCTCGTTCGCCGTCGACACCTGGGGCGTCGATTATGTGATCCTCGATGAGGCGGGAAAACCGATCAATCCACCGTGGATGTATCGCGACGCGCGCACCGACGGCATGATGGACAAGGCGAACAAAACGCTCGGCCCCGACCGGCTCTGGGAGCGCACCGGCATCCAGCCGATGTTTTTCAACACCATCTACCAGCTCATGGCTGAAGTCGCCCGCAACGGCGACCGCCTCCGCAAGGCGAACGAAATCCTCTTCATTCCCGACTACATCAACTACCGCCTCAGCGGAGTCCGCGCCATCGAGCGCACGATCGCCAGCACCTCCGGCCTCCTTTTTGCCGGTTCACCCGAGTGGGATGTCGAGATCGCCGCCGAACTCAACATCCCCACCCTGCTCCTCTCGCCAGTCACAGAGCCCTGCCGCGTGCTGGGCGAGATCAGCCCGTCGATCGCCGCCGAGACCGGTCTGCACGGCGTGAAGGTCTGCACCTGCGGCAGCCACGACACCGCCTCCGCCGTCGCCGGTGCGCCCTCACGCGGACACCCGCTTTTCCTCAGCTCTGGCACCTGGTCGCTCCTCGGCATCGAACTCCGCCGCCCGATCAACAGCACCGCCGCGCGCGAGGCCGGCTTCTCGAACGAACAAGGTCTCGAAGGGCGCACCCGCTTTCTCACGAACATCGCCGGCATGTGGCTCCTCCAGGAATGCCGCCGCGTCTGGGCCGAACAGGGCAAAAATATCGACTACGGCACGATGGTCGAGATGGCCGCTCAGGCCAAAGCCCCTGCGTTTATCAACCCCGACGCAACCGAGTTCCAAAAGCCCTGCGACATGCCGAAGGCGATCCTCGATTGGATCGAAAAATCCGGCCAGACCGCTCCTGCGAACGATGCCGAGTTGATTCGCGTGATCCTCGAGAGCCTCGCCCTCAAATACCGCCGCATGGTCCGCCGCCTCGCCGAGCTCGTGCCCGAGATGCCTTCCACGCTCAATATCGTGGGCGGTGGAGGGCAGAACAAACTCCTCAATCAAATGACCGCCGACGCCACCGGGCTCCGCGTCGAGGCCGGTCCCGTCGAGGCCACCGCCGCCGGCAATGTCATCGCCCAAATGATCGCCTCCGGTGACATCTCCTCACTCGCCGAGGGCCGCGAACTGCTCAGGAATTCGTTCGAAATTTCCTCCTACGAGCCCGGCGACACCGCCGCGTGGGACGCCAAAGCCGCCCGCTTCGACCAAATCCTCGGATAAGCTTTTCGGGTTCTCAAGCCTTCGCTACCGGCAGCTCGTCCCAGCGCGTGGTGAATTTCCGCGAGCGCCGCTCCTGCCGCATCGCCCAGCGCGATTTCACGCCCATCGAGCCGTAGCGAATCGCATTTCGCCCGAGCTTGCGGTTGAGGCCGTCCACGATCTGATCAAGCTCCCGAACGCGCCCGGCGGCCTCCGGCGCGGCATCAAACAAATCGGGCTGCAGGTCCGACTCCGCGATCAAGTCCGTTACGAAAATGCCTGTCTTTTTGTATTGGTGGCCGGGCCGGTAAATCTCCCGCAACAGCTCGAGGGCCGCGGCGATCAGGTCCGGCGTGTGGTTGGAGGGACGAACCAAAGCGGTTTGCGCTCCGGCGCTGTATTGGGGCTGGCGGGCCGAGAAGGGATTCGTCGCCACAAAAACATGGACCTGCCGGGCCAAAAGCCGCCCGGAGCGGAGCTTTTCGGCCGCACGCGCGGTGTAGGTGGCAAGCGCCTCCTCGAGTTCGCGCAATGACTCCACCGGCCTGCCGAACGACTTCGCCGAGGTGATGCCTTTCTTCGGCGCAGGCACCTCCTCGAGCGCGAGACACGAGACGCCCTGCAACTCAAGCCGGATGCGCTCACCCACGACGCCGAGGGTTTTTCGAACCCAAGCCGCCTCGCCATATTTCAGATCGCAGGCCGTGCGAATACCTCCCGCTGCGAGGCGAACGGCAAGCCGTTTCCCGATGCCCCAGATGTCCTCGCAGGGAACGCGGGACAGCAATTCATCCATGTCCCGCACGGTTTCCAAATCCAGCACGCCGCCGAGTTCGGGCGTTTTTTTGGCGAGGCGGTTGGCCATCTTGGCCAGCGTCTTGGTCGGCCCGATGCCGATGGAAACAGGAATCCCGGTCCATTGCCGCACGCGCGCCCGCAACTCCCGCGCAAACTCCACGCCCTGCCAGTCCTCGAGCGCCAGAAATGCCTCGTCGATCGAGTAAACCTCCATCACCGGCACGCACGGGCGGAGCGTTTCCATCACGCGCGCCGACATGTCGCCGTAGAGCGCGTAGTTGGAACTCATCACCACCACGGCGTTCTTTTCAAAAGTCGCCTTGTGCTCGTGCGACGGGGCGCCCATCGGGACGCCGAGGCGCTTCACCTCCTCGCTGCGCGCGATCACGCAGCCGTCGTTGTTGCTCAAAATTGCGAGCGGACGACCAATCAGGCGGGGATCAAAAACGCGCTCGCAGGACGCGTAGAAATTATTGCAATCGACCAGCGCGAACCGGGTTTTCATCGCGGTTTGTGGATGACAAAAGTCACCGCGCCCCAGATGACGAGTTCGCTTTCCACGGCGACCTCGATCGGTGGATAGGCGCTATTTTCGGCCTCCAGAAAAACTTTTCCCTCCCGCTTGCAGAGCCGCTTCACGGTGAAGTCCCCATCCAGCATCGCCACCACGATCTGGCGGTCCTTCGGCTCCACCGAGCGGTCCACCACGAGGATGTCGCCATCCCGAATGCCCGCATCGCGCATCGAGTCGCCCTGGACGCGGACGAAAAATGTCGAAGCCGGATTGGCCACGAGGTGCTCGTTGAGATCGAGCGAGCGCTCCATGTGGTCATCCGCCGGCGAGGGAAAACCCGCCTGCACCTTCGCCGAAACGAGGGGAATCCTCAGCCGGGTGCGGGCTTCAAAAGGAATGGGTTCACCGGAAATCATCGTGGAGCAGTGAACAATCTATCCCCTACCCCTGCCGGCGCGCGAGGGAGAAGGCGAGGGCGGCGAGGGCCACGGCGGGGAGTGCGGTGGCGGCGTAGATGTGGGGGAGTTGGAGCTTGAGGAGGCTTTCGAGCGGGCCGACGCCGAAGGCAGCGAGGCCGTAGCCGAGTTGGTAGAAGGCGATGAGCAACCCGGCGGCGGACGCTGCGATGGCGGGCATTTGTTTTTGCCCGAAGCTGATGAGGAGCGGAAGCATCGCGGAACAACCGAGACCCGCGAGCGCGAAGGCGGCGAGGCCCGGGAGTGGCGACTTCGCAGGCAGGAGCGGGGTCAGGCAAAACGAGGCGAGGATGACCAACGGCAGGATGCGGAAGACGCGGTCTTCAGGGAACCAGCGGTCGATCGAGGCGAAGAGGAGGCGTCCACCGGTGACGGTTCCCCAGAAAATCGTGAGGGCGAGTGACGAGGCGGCGGGGGTGTTGCCGAGCGTGGTGGACATCAGGATCGAAGCCCAGTTGCCGTTCATCGTTTCGCAAATGCCGTAGAGCAACGCGGCGGCGGCGAAGGCGGGGAAGGCCGCAGGCAGGCCGGCGCTGGATTTTTCGGCGGTTGGTGCGCCCGCCGAGATCGCGAGGGGCAGGGAGAAAACGAGAAGCCCGGCGCTCAGCGCGGCGACGAGGACGGGCAGTCCCCACCAAAATCCGAGGCCCACAAAAACAGCGACGAAGGCCGGTGCGAGCGCGGTGCCGAGGCCGAGGAGGGTGTTCAGCGCGAGCAGGGCGCGGTCGGCGGTTTTCGGAAAAAACGCGGCAGCGCAGGTGTTGATGACTGGCACCGTGAGGCCGAAGGCGAGGCCCATGAACGAGGTGGCGACGAGCAGGACTGGGTAGGCGAGTGAGGGGTTGCCTGTGAGGAACTGGCTCGCGATGAGGAGCCCCATCGAAACAAGGTTCGCCGCCATGCCGCAGAGGAAGACGGTCTTCGCGCCCAGCTTGGCCGCGAGCTTGGGTCCAGCGAGGGAACTGGCAATGGCGAGGATCGCCTGCGGGATGAACAGCGCGCCGTATTGCGTGCTGGTGAGTCCGTAGTGTTGAGGGCTCGTGAAAATCGCCCCGGCAGCGGGGAAGGTGACGAGCGCGATGCCCTGCACGACGCCGGCCCCAAAGACCGCTCCCACGGCGGCGCGGGAGGGACTAGAAGCGGGTGTCTGCATCAGGGGTGGCGTTTAGGAGGGCGCTGCTTGTCAGCGCCGCACCAGTGTGTTTGCGGGAATCGTTCCGGCGCTGACAAGCAGCGCCCTCCTGGGCGGGGCGGGGTCGATTTGGACCAAGTCATCAATGGATGGGGGCTGTTTCCACCGGGCCTTTATTTCAGCCTCTCGAGGAGGTGGTCTCCGACGCGGAGGGCGTTGGCCATCGCGGTGAGCGCGGGGTTCACCGCACCGATGCTCGGGAAGAACGAGGTGTCCACGACATAGAGGTTGTCGAGTTCGTGGGCCTTGCAATTCGTATCGAGCACGGAGGTCGCAGGATCGGTGCCGAAGCGGCAGGTTCCGGACTGGTGCGCCACGCCGCCGATATCGATCTCGTTTTTCATGTAGAGATTCCTCGGGATGAGGTGCTCGTGCATGTCGAGGTGGTTGAGCATCGACTTGAGTTTCTCATAGAGGCGATTTTTCGGCTCTTGGTTGTTCGGCGTGTAGCTGAGCGTGATTTGGCCGTCGCGGTTGATCATGACGCGGTTGTGGGGCGAGGGCAGGTCCTCGGTGGAGAGCCAGAAATCGACGGCGTGCTTTGCGACCATGTCGAGGGTGAACATCGGCGCGAGCCCGGCCTCAATCGGTTTCTCGCCTTTATACATCGGGCCTTGGGATTTTCCCACCATCTGGATGTTCCCCATTGGAAACTCGAAGCCCTTCATGCCAAAGTAAAAATCATTCAATCCAAGCGTCTTCTGGTATTTCGTCGGATTCGGTTCCTTGGAAATGGCAAGGACGGCCTGACTGTTGTGATACATGTAATTCCGCCCCACTTGGTCGGAGCCGTTGGCGAGGCCGTTCGGGTGTTTGTCATTCGCCGACATGAGCAGGAGGCGGGCGGAATTCGCGGCGCCGGCGGAAACAACGACGAGACTCGCGCGGAACGACTCGGTTTTTCCACCGCGATCGACGAGGACTTCGCTCACGGATTTGCCCGAAGGGTCGGTGACGAGTTTCAAAACCTGCGAATCGGTGAGGAGCGTGACATTCGGGTGCTCGAGCGCGGGGCGAACGCCGAGGACTTCGGCGTCGGACTTCGCTTGCACGAGGCAGGGAAACCCATCGCAATCCTCGCAACGGACACACTGGCTGTAGGGCCTATTTGCCTCGTTGAGCATGATGCCGCAGGGCGAGTGGAAGGGATGGTAGCCCGCGCGCTTCAGGTCGTCGGCGAGCTTTTGGATGCGCGGCTCGTGCGAGACGGCGGGATGCGGGTAGGGAGCGGAGCTGGGCGGCTCGGTGGGATCCTCTCCGCGCGCGCCGTGGACATGATACATCTGCTCGGCCTTCGTGTAGTAGGGCTCGAAATCCTCGTAGCCGAGCGGCCAGGCGGGCGAGATGCCGTCGTGGTGTTTCAGGACGCCGAAGTCCTCTTTGCGCAGGCGGTAGAGGGCCGCGCCGTAGAGTTTCGTGGCGCCGCCGACGAAGTAGTGCACGCCGGGCTGGAATTCGTTCCCGTTCTTGTCGCGCCAGGTGTCCTTCGAAGTGTAGCGGTTCGCGATGAAAACCTCGGAGGCCGACCAGTTCTCGGGCTCGCGGGGCAGCCAGCCGCCGCGTTCAAGGATGAGGATGCGTTTGCCAGAGGGCGCGAGGTGCCGGGCGAGCGTGCCGCCGCCGGCGCCGCTTCCGATGATGATGATGTCGTAGTCGTTGTTCATGATTTCCTGGTTTGTTGGGTTTTTTTAAGATGTGGCGGGCGGTTGGTTTTCGGCGGTCAAAGCCGATGGACGCTTTGCGAGGAGGGCTCTGCTTGTCAGAGCCGGGCCGGCGTTTTTGCGGGAACCTTTACGGCGCTGACAAGCAGCGCCCTCCTGGGCCTTCTGTCTGAATTCAGGCATCTGGATCAGCGGTCGATTTGGGGCACGGGTTTCGCGCCTTGGGTGTTGAGTTTGATCGCCCAAACCGAGTCGGACGAGCAGATGAAGAGGATGTTGTTATCGCGTCCGCCGAAGGTGAGGTTCGCGGTCTGCTTTGGGAGTTTGATTTTGCCGATCAACTTCCCTTTCGGGTTAAAAACATGGATGCCGTCGAGCGCGCCGGAGTAGACATTGCCCCGCTCGTCGAGCCGCATGCCATCAGGGAATCCGGGCGAGACGACCGCGAATTCTCGCTGGTTCGAAACCGTCTTGCCGTCCGGCGCGACATCGAACGCATAGATCGTGTGCGGCTTGTTGAAATAATAGGTGCGCGGGGCCTGGATCGCGCCGCTGTCGATGATGTAGAGCGTCTTCTCATCGGGCGAAAACGCGATGCCGTTCGGCATTTGCAGATCGCCTGTGACGACGCTGAGTTTTTTCGTTTGCGGATCCCAGCGGTAGACATTGTTCGGCAACTCGGCCTCCTGCGGGAATTGCAGCGAGCCGTAACTCGGGTCGGTGAACCACACGGAGCCGTCGGATTTCACAACGAGGTCATTCGGGGAGTTCAGCGGCTTGCCGTCAAACGAACCCGCAAGCGTCTCGACACGGCCGTCGAGGTGCGTGATCGAGACGCGGCGGCCGGTGGTTTCGGCGGTGAGCAGGCGCGACTCGAGGTCGGCAGTCTGGCCGTCGGCGATGCTGGAAGGATGGCGGAAAATAACCGGAGCGTCCCATGAAGCCGGCGTGATCGTATTGTAGGGCGTGAGGCCATGCCAGCGGATGAGATTGATGTTGTCGTTGATCTGATCGGTGAAAATGAGGTAGCCGGCGTCCGAGTTTTTCACCTGCAAATAAACCGGCCCTTCGGTGAAGCCGAAGCCGTTTGCGAGATGAATGAGCTGGGGCTGCTTGCCGAGGATTTCGGCAAACGCGTCGTCATACACCTCAAGCGGCAACTGCGGATTCTGAGCCTCGGGATACGGTGGGTTTTTCTCGTAGGCGAGATTGCCGATTTCGACTTTCTGGGCCAGCGCCGTGGCGGCCAAGAGATGAATGCCAAGGATGATCCGGAGAGCTTTCATGAGCAAAGCCGGAGGTTGAGATAGCCCCTAACGAAGTCAAGCCCGCGTCGCCGACAAAAGTGGAAACACCGCTTGCGTTCGCGCCCGTCGAAATCCACTCTGGCGACCGACATTTTCCAACACCCCGCATGAAAAAAGCACTTATCACAGGCATCACGGGCCAAGACGGCAGCTACCTCGCCGACCTGCTTCTCCACAAAGGCTACGAGGTCCACGGGATCATCCGCCGCGCGAGCACTTTCAACACCGCCCGCATCGACCATATTTACACCGACCCCCACATCGACAGCACCCGGCTTTTCCTCCATTACGGCGACCTCGCAGATGGCGTGAATCTCGTGAAGCTTATCTACGACCTCAAGCCCGACGAGGTTTACCATCTCGGCGCGCAGAGCCATGTGCGTGTGAGTTTCGACATTCCCGAATACACCGGCGATGTCACCGGCATCGGCACCACGCGTATCCTCGAAGCCCTGCGCGAGACCGGCGTCCCCGCCCGTTTCTACCAAGCCTCGAGCTCTGAGATGTTCGGCAAGGTCCAAGCCGTGCCGCAGACTGAAACGACGCCCTTCTGGCCACGCAGTCCCTACGGCGCCGCCAAGATGTATGCCTATTGGATCACGGTGAACTACCGCGAGGGCTACGGCATGCACGCCTCGAACGGCATCCTCTTCAACCACGAATCCCCCCGCCGCGGCGAGACCTTCGTCACCCGCAAAATCTCCCGTGCCGTCGCCTCCATCAAACTCGGCAGGCAGGAACACCTCTACCTCGGCAACCTCGACGCCAAGCGCGACTGGGGTTACGCCCCCGAGTATGTCGAAGCCATGTGGCTCATGCTCCAGCAGGACGAACCCGCCGACTATGTCGTGGCGACCAACGAGACCCACACGGTCAAGGAATTCGTCGAGCACGCCTTCGCCCATGTCGGCCTGGATTGGGAAAAACACATCAAATACGACGCCCGCTACGAACGCCCCGCCGAAGTCGACCTCCTGATCGGAGACGCCACCAAAGCCAAAAAACAACTCGGCTGGGAACCCAAAGTCCGCTTCCCGGAACTGGTAAAAATCATGGTCGACGCCGACATGGCCACGCTGCAAGGGCTGCCAGTGCCGGATCCTCTGACGCCGGCGTATTACTAAATTGAAAGTTTCGGTCGTCATCCCCTCCTACAACGAGCGCGACAACATCCCGCTTGTGGTGAATCTTTTGGAAAAAATCCTGCCCGGAGACAACTGGGAGATTGTTTTCGTCGATGACGACTCCAAGGACGGTTCTCGTGAGGTGCTGATGCGCTTGTCCCGCGAAAATCCCCGGGTGCGGTTCATTCGCCGCATCGGGCGGCGGGGGTTGGCCTCGGCGTGTCTCGAGGGAATGGCTTCCAGTGATGCCGATGTCTTTGCCGTGATGGATTGCGATCTCCAGCACGATGAGACGATCCTTCCCGCCATGCTTCGGGCGTTTGAGGAGGACCAGAAATTGGAGCTGGCTGTCGGCAGCCGTTACACCGGTCAAGGCGGAGGGACGGGCGAGTGGTCTAAGTCCCGTGTGTTCGTGAGCCGTTTCGCCACGCGGTTGGGCTCAGTCATTCGTAAAACCCCGCTGACCGATCCGATGAGTGGTTTTTTTGCGATTCGCCGGGAGCTTTTCGAGGAGACGGTCCGCCAGATGACCGGCAAGGGGTTCAAAATCCTCCTCGATATCGTCCTCTCGGCGGGACGGCCGCTTCGGGTGCGCGAGTTTCCCTACGAATTCCGCACGCGTCAGCACGGCGAGAGCAAACTCGATATCGTCGTCGCATTCGAATACCTCTACCTCCTCGCGGATAAAATTTTCGGCCGGTTCGTGCCGGTTCGATTCGTTCTTTATATTCTCGCCGGCCTGAGCGGACTTCTTCTCCACTTGGCGGTCCTCGGGGCGCTTCACCGCTTGGCCGAATGGCCATTCGTCACCGCCCAAATCGCCGCGACGCTCACCGCGATGGTGTCGAATTTTTTGGTGAACAACTCGATCACCTTCCGCCAACAGCGCCTCAAGGGTGGCCTGCTCGTGCCGGGGCTGCTGGCCTACATGGTCATTTGCGGCATCGGCGCGGTGGTGAATATCCAAGCCGCCGAATACCTCTTCGAAAAAAACATCCCCTGGTGGTTTGCCGGAGCGGCCGGGGCGTTGGTTGGGGCGGTTTGGAATTATGCGGTTTCGACACAAATCGTCTGGACTTGGCTTCCGGGCATTTTGCGCCCACGCTGATCGGCTATGAAAATCCCTCCTGAAATTCTCGAATGTGGGGCTGAAACAGCGATCGTTCTTGGCTCGGGACTTGGGCCATTTGCCGAAAGTCTCCCGCAGCATTTCGTTTGCAGTTACGACCAAATCGACGGCCTCCCGACCTCGCGAGTTCCCGGCCACGCGGGGCGTTTTCTCGTCACCGAACTCGCCGGAAAACCACTGCTCGTCGCGCAGGGCCGCGTGCATCTTTACGAAGGCTGGAGCGCGGAGGAGGTCGTGCGGCATGTGGACCTCATTCACGCGGCGGGGATCAAAAAACTCCTCCTCACAAACGCCGCCGGCACGGTGAACCGCTCGTTCGAGCCGGGCACTTGGATGACGATCTCCGACCACATCAACCTCACTGGCCACAGCCCCCTGCGCGGCGGGCCGAACTTCATCGACATGACGAATGTCTACAGCCCGCGCATCCGCGAAATATTCCGCCGCTCCGCAAAAGCGCTCGGCGTGAATCTCCACGAGGGCGTCTATGTCGCGATGCAGGGGCCGCAGTTCGAGACACCCGCCGAGATTCGCATGGCACAAACCATCGGCGCCGATGCGGTAGGCATGTCCACCGTTCACGAGGCCACCAAAGCGCGGTTCCTCGGGATCGAGGTTGCGGGATTTTCCTGCCTCACAAACTGGGGCGCCGGCCTCTCCAGCGCGGAACTCGCGCACGAGGATGTCACCGCAGTCGGCCGCCAGGCTGCCGGCCAGATGGTCGAGCTCCTCCTCCACGCCCTCCCCGAAATTTAGCCTCGACGCCCGGCACGATTTTTCTCCGCAAACGGCATTCGGCTTTGATACAAGTCCGCTCCCTCGCCGTCATGGAAACACTCGACCCGTCCGACAATCAACTCGTGGAACGCACCCAAGCGGGCGACGCACGGGCGTTTGACGAGCTGGTCGTCCGCTTCAGCCCGAGGCTTTACGGATTGATCTACAACATGACCGCCAGCCACGAGGACACGAATGACCTCTTGCAGGAGGTTTTCGCCAAGGCCTACCGCTCGATCCGGGGATTTCAGGGAAAATCCAGCTTCTACACCTGGATGCACACGATCGCCGTGAACATGACGATCAATTTCCTGAAAAAGCGCAATCGGCGAAAAACCATGAGCTTGGACGATGTCGACAACGGCATCCTCAACGACCCCGACTTCATCGCGGCCACGAGCAACGGCGACCCCAGCCACTCCGCAAATCTCGGGGAACTTCAAAAAAAACTGAACGAATCCATGTTGAAGCTGTCCCATGAACACAGAGCCGTCGTCACGATGTTCGATATTCAGGGAATGCCCCACGCGGAGATCGCGAAAATCCTGAAAATCTCAGAGGGCACGGTGAGATCTCGTTTGTTTTATGCACACAAGCAGTTGCAAACCCACCTTCAAGAGTTTATCAAACAATGAGTCCTGACATGGATAACAACGACATCTCCAAACTTCTTCGGCTAAAACGCTACGAGCAACCCCCGGCGGAATACTTCGAAAATTTCCTCGCCGAGTTCCAACTCCGCCAGCGCGCCGAGGTCATTCACCGCCCGTTTTTTCAAATCGCCTGGGACCGCCTCTGTCGATTCCTCACGCCACCGAGCATGCCGCGATTGGCCATGGCAGGCTCGTTCGCCGTCGCCGTCATCGCCACAGGATCGGTCCTCACCTGGTCGGACTCCGAGACGGAAGGTCTGACTCCCTCCAGGCCCACAATTGCCCAGCAAGCCCCCGCCCCAAGTTCTCCCTCCCAATCCACCAAATCCTCCCCCGCCGTCCAATATGTCCTCCCGGCCGAAGTCGTGACCTATGCATCCCGCCGGAGTTTCTAAAATCTCCGCCGCCCGCGTCATCCCCGTCGCCTTGATCGCGATGGCTTTTCTCGCGTGCCTCCAGCCCGCCAAATCCTCCCCGCTGGGCGATCAAATCAACTGCGAAATTCAGCGTCTCTTCCAGCAACACAGCCAAGCCGTCGTCCGCGTGCGTGCCAGCGACTCGATGGGTGTCCGCCTCGGTAGCGGGTTTTTTGTCGATGCCGCCGGAACGGTCTACACCCACGCTGGAGTCGTCCTCAAAGCCGAGGATGTGACCGTGAATTTCGGCGGACGCTCCCTCCCCGCCAAGGTCGTGGCCAGCGACACCCGCTCGGGAATCGCCCTTTTAAAAACCGATTGCCTCAGCCCATTCATTCCGCTGGGAAACTCGGATGCCGTCTGTGTTTCTCACCCCGTGCTGGCGATCGGCTTTCCCGGTGAGCGCGAAGTCAGCCCCACCATCGGCCTCGTCGCCGGCCGGGACTTCCACCAGAACGGCAAACAATTTTCGACCTCCCACCTGCGCATGAACATGCCCGTCCAACCCGGCTACGGCGGCGCCCCTGTTTTGAACATGCACGGCGATGTCATCGGGATCGTCGCCGCGCGCATCGGCGAGGGATCCTCCTGCCACATCCTCCCCATTCGCGCGGCCGAGAAAGTCCGCTCCGATATCACCCGCTTCGGCGAACTCCGCCCCGGCTGGGTCGGCGTGGAAGTCGAGGATGCCCCGAATCAAATCGAAGGCTCGGTGGCCCGCGTGGTGGACATGAAACCCGAGACGCCCGCTGCCAAATCAGGCCTCCTCAAAGGCGACATGCTGCTCGGCATCGACAACAACAAAGTCGCCTCGATCCAAGACCTCGTCGATGCCGCCTACTACCTCACCGCCGGCCAGGATGCCCAAATCCAAATCGTCCGCAACGGAGAGAAAATGGATATCGCCGTGAGCCCCGCGCTCCACCCGAATGCCAACGCCTCCCCGCTTCACGCCGAGGCGGTCGCCCCCGCCGCCGAATAGCGGGTTTTAATTTCTGCGCCAGATGGCGGCCAGAAGGCTGCCGATCAAACTGTGCGTCACGCTGGAAATCGCCGCCGGCACCGCAGTGAGGGGATTGGCTGCGAAGTGGGTTTTCGCCAGCACCGCTGCGAGACCGGAATTTTGCATCCCCACCTCGATCGAGATCGCCCGCGCCTCGGGCTTGGCGAATCCAAAAACCTTCGCCGCCAACCAGCCAAGCAGGAAGCCAAGCGAATGAACCATCGCCACCGCCAGCAAAAGTTTGCCGCCATTTTCCCAAATCGCATCGCGGCTGTTCCCAATGATGCTCGCGCAGATCATGCAAATCAGCAGAACCGAAACCAACGGCCCGAACTCCGCAATCGGCTTGTGTAAACCGGGAAACTTGTGGTGCAGAAACACCCCGATCACCACCGGCGCCACCACGACTTGCAGCGTCGTGACAAACATCCCCCAGCCATCCACCTCGAGATACGCGCCGGCGAGTTGGTGCGTGAGCCAAGGCGTCACCGCCACCGCCGCGAGCGTGGAGCAAGTCGTCATCACCACCGACAGCGCCACATTCGCCCGCGCGATGTAGGTCACCACATTCGAGGCCGTGCCACCCGGGCAACAGGCCACAAGAATCAACCCCACCGCAAAATCCGGTGGCAAATCCATCACCTTCGCCACCCCCCAACCGGACGCCGGCATCACGATGTATTGGGCGAAAAATCCGAGCACCACCGCCCGCCAATCCCGCGCCACCTCGCGAAACGCCCCGCCATCCAGAGTCACTCCCATCCCCAGCATCACAAAGGTCAGCGCCCACACGATCCACTCCCCGCCAAACCAAGTGAACAATCCGGGACGCCACATCGCCAGCCCGCTGAAAACCAGAAGCCAGAGGGGAAACGCATTCGCCGCTTGGGCAGGAAAACCTCGCATCCGCAGAGAAAACCAAACCCTCCCCGCCACTGCAAACAAACACCCCGCGCCATGCGACCAAGAAAATCCGTTGTGGTAACGGCAGTCCTCTGCCGTTTCAGACAGACCCGCGAATCCACGCGAATCCACGCGAATCGAAAAAATGGGTAGGGGCGGCTCGCCGAGCGGACCCAAGCCTCAGGCGCGAACGCGCCGTCTCCCCCAACCCAAATCCTCCCGCAGAGGCGCCGGGACGCGGAGGAGGGTATTTTGGGAATACTCGGGATTCTGCCACGCTGCGCTGAGATACGAGTAAACCAAGCGACTCACACGAAGGCACGAAGCCACGAAAAAAATCCGTTGTAGATATGGCAGTCCTCTGCCGTTTCAGAGCGATCCTCCAATCACGCAAATCGAAAAAAATGGGTAGGGGCGGCTCGCCGAGCGGACCCAAGCCTCAGGCGCGAACGCGCCGTCTCCCCCAACCCAAATCCTCCCGCAGAGGCGCCGGGACACGGAGGAGGGTATTTTGGGATACGAGTAAACCAAGCGACTCACACGAAGGCACGAAGCCACAAAGAAAATCCGTTGTAGAAATGGCAGTCCTCTGCCGTTTCAGACAGGCCCGCTAATGACGAATCCTCGCGAATCGAAAAAATGGGTAGGGGCGGCTCGCCGAGCGGACCCAAGACTCAGGCGCGAATGCGCCGTCCCCCCCCAACCCAAATCCTCCCGCAGAGGCGCCGGGACGCGGAGGAGGGTATTTTAGAATCACCCAGGATTCTGCCACGCCGCGCTGTCGGAGCCCCTCCTCAGCCCTTACGGCTTCTTCACCTTCTGCCCGTCACTCACCCACGCGGAAAATCCCCCCGCATTCCATACCGTCCACCCCTCCTTCTCCAAAATCCCCGCCACGATTCCTGAGCGTTTACCCGACCGGCAATACACGACCAACTCCCGCCCCTGCGCATCCGCCAAAGGTTTTGTCCACATCACTCGATCTCCCTGCAGATCGCTCAGCGGCAGCAATATCGCCCCCTCCACCACTCCCCCACTCCACTCCCCGGGTTCACGCACATCGATCAAGACTGCCGTGCCCGCCCCCACCTTCTCCATCGCCTCCGCCGGCGTGATTTTCGGACCCGCAAATGACGACCGCAGCATCACAAAACCCACCACGCCCGCCACCAAAAAAGGAATCCACATTTTTTTCATATCCAACGACCCTACACCCGCCCCGAGAAAAAAGAAACCTCGCGGCAGGACTAGCAATCCAGCACCAATGGAGGAAACGGAGGCGGCGGTAATGCCTTGTCGTAAATTTGGGGGACCCTCAACTTAAGAGCCCCCTTCTCCCGAATCTTACTAAAAGTCTGCCTTAATTCCGGCACTTTGAGAGGCTGCTCTCGTCGCCGCCTCGGTTCTTACTAACTTCTTACTCAGCTGCCTTTGACCGGCTTGCCGCAGAGTTTGGCGAAAGATTCGGTTTGGGCGGGGGTGAGGATTTTTTTGATCTCGGAGGATTGGTCGATGCGGTAGTCGCGTAGGACTTCGAGGCGCTTGTCGTGGTTCATCGTTCCCTCCTCGAAGGAGCGGTTTGCTTGAGCGACGAACTCAAGACCACGGACGCGGATTTTCTCGATTTTCCCGATCTGCGATTTGGAAAGACGGAGCTGTTTCTGGACTTTCGGCGCAAAGACCATCGTGTAGCCGAGCATCCGGTTCTGGATTTCGTGGAAGCGGTTCAACTGATCCGGCGTGAGAACGGCTAGGGCCTCGGCGTTGTTGAGGTCGATCATCCCGAAGAGCCGCTGGTCGGTCGTCAAAACCGAGGATTGCGGCGACTTGGTTTTCTGAAGGATCGCCTTGGTTTTTGCGGCGAGTTCCTTGCGGATCGTTTTGAGTTGGGATTTCTGCTTCGAGCTGAGGCCGAGGTCGGAGCGCACGGCGGGGAGGTCGAGCAGGATCGAAACGGAACCGGGGTAATCGGTGGCGCGGGTGGTGGCTTGGAGGGGAGCCACAGCGGCGGCGAGGGCCAGCGCGAGGACCGCGAGTGATTTTTTAAATGTCATCCCGGTTAGAAACTCTTGGCGATGATTTGTTCAAGAGAAACGATGTCAGCCGCAAATTTCCTGATTCCTTCGGCGAGCTTGTCGGTCGCCATGGCGTCTTCGTTGAGCATCCAGCGGAAGGTTTTTTCATCCATCGCGATTTTTTCGATGTTCGCTTTGGCAGCCTCGGCGGCGTCGAGTTTTTTGACGATTGGCTGAGTGGATTCCTGAAGTTCCTTGAGCAACTCGGGCGCGATGGTGAGGAGGTCGCAGCCGGCGAGTTCGCGGATTTGGCCGGTGTTGCGGAAGCTGGCGCCCATCACCTGTGTGTGGTGGCCAAATTTTTTGTAATAGTTGAAAATGCCATTCACCGACTCCACGCCGGGATCCTCGGCGCCTTGGTATTCTTTTCCGGTCTTGGCCTTGTAGTAGTCGTAAATGCGGCCGACGAAGGGCGAGATGAGCCGCACGCCCGCCTCGGCGCAAGCAATCGCCTGGGGCATCGAAAAAAGGAGCGTGAGGTTGCAGTTGATTCCTTCTTTTTGGCAGATGGCTGCGGCCTGCGCGCCTTCCCAGGTCGAGGCGATCTTAATGAGGATGCGCTCGCGCGGGGTGCCGAGTTTTTCGTAGAGACCGATGAGGTAGCGCGCCTTCTCGACGGTGGCTTCGACATCGAAGGAAAGGCGGGCATCGACCTCGGTGGAAACACGGCCGGGGACGATCGAGAGGATTTCGCGGCCGAAGGCGACGAGGAGGTCGTCGATGACCTTGCGGTGCAGCGCGGCGCCGGTGAGTGAGCTGGAGCGGTTGTCAGCGACGGCTTTCGCGAGGAGCGGCTTGTATTCGGCCTGCTGGACGGCCTTGAAAATCAGCGTGGGATTGGTCGTGGCATCCTGCGGCGCGTAGGCGCGGATGCTTTCAAAGTCTCCCGTGTCGGCGACGACGGTGGTGAACTGCTTGAGTTGGTCGAGTGAATTGGTTTGGCTCATAAAATCTCTGCGAGATTGAGAAGACCGCACCCGAATTGCAACCGGTAAATCGGAAAGTTCCGATTAAACGATCATGCCGGCGGCGACCGTCTCGTGCGTGCCGGGGTCAACGAGAATGAACGACCCGGTGAGGCGGTTGCGGCGGTAGCTGTCGTGGAACAGCGGATTCGCCGTGCGGAGGCTGATGCGACCGATGTCATTCATGCCGAGCACGGGGACGCCTTCTTTTTTGTGAAGCGTCTCGATGTCCACCTGGTAGCGCAATTCCTGCACGATCGCCTTGGTCTCGCGGCTGGTTTGGCGGAGCAGATATTTGCCGCGCTGCTCCATGGGCTTTTGGGAAAACCAGCACACCATCGCCTCGACATCCTGCGAGGATTTGGGCGGGTTGTTGGCTTTGACGATCATGTCGCCACGGGAAATATCGATCTCGTCCTCGAGGGTCATGACGACCGATTGGGGCGGGAAGGCCTCGCCAATCTCCTCGCCGCCGGGGAGGTGGATTTTTTTGATTTTGGTCGAGAAGCCGCTTGGGAGCACGCTCACGGCGTCACCGGGCTTGAACACTCCGCCGGCGACGCGGCCAGCGTAGCCGCGAAAATCGTGATGTTCCTGCGAGAGCGGGCGGATGATCCACTGGACCGGGAAACGAGCATCGACATGGTTCGCGGTGCCGCCGGTGTAGACGGTCTCCAAGTGGTAAAGAAGCGAGGAGCCTTGATACCAAGGCATCTTGTCGGATTTCTCGACGACATTGTCGCCATTCAGCGCGGAGAGCGGGATCGGCGTGATGTCGGCGACATCATCGAGGCGGGAGGCGAAGTCGTAAAAACTCGAAACGATGTCGTTGAAAACAGTCTCGCTGTAATCCACGAGGTCCATTTTGTTGACCGCGAGGACGAGGTGCCGAATGCGAAGAAGATTCGAAACGAACGCATGGCGCTTGGTTTGCTCGATCACGCCTTTGCGGGCATCCACAAGGATGATGGCGAGGTCGGCGGTTGAGGCGCCGGTGACCATGTTCCGCGTGTATTGAATGTGGCCCGGCGTGTCGGCGATGATGAATTTCCGGCGCGGCGTGGCGAAGTAGCGGTAGGCGACATCGATCGTGATGCCCTGCTCGCGCTCGGCCTTGAGGCCGTCGGTGAGGAGCGCGAGGTTGACCACGGCATCGCCGCGACGGCGGGAGCTTTCCTCCATGGCGAGGAGTTGGTCTTCGAAAATGCTTTTGGAATCGTAAAGCAGACGGCCGATGAGAGTGGATTTGCCGTCATCGACGGAACCAGCGGTGGCGAAGCGAAGAAGGTCCATTTTAAGAAATTGAATTAACCACGGAGGACACGGAGATCACGGAGGAAGAAGCAGAGTGGGAAGGGAGAAAATTTGGAATGCAATAATCCTGAGGCGTCAGCCCTCCGTGCTCTCCGTGTCCTCCGTGGTGAAAAAAATGTTTTCCCATCAGAAATACCCCTCGCGTTTGCGGTCTTCCATGGCGGTTTCGGAGCGTTTGTCGTCGGAGCGGGTGCCGCGCTCGGTCTGGCGGGCGGCGGCGACTTCGGCGATGACTTCTTCGAGGTTGGAGGCGGTGGAGGCGACGGCGCCGGTGCAAGTGATGTCGCCGATCGTGCGGAAGCGGACGATTTTTCGTTCCGGCTTTTCGTTTTCCAACATGGGGATGAACTCCGAGACGGCGAGGAGTGATCCGTTGCGCTCAAAAACCTCGCGCTCGTGAGAGAAGTAGAGCGAGGGCAACTCGATTTGCTCGCGCTGGATATACATCCACACATCCATCTCGGTGAAGTTCGAGAGCGGGAAGACGCGGAAATGCTCGCCGGGATGGTATCTCCCGTTGAAGAGATTCCAGAGTTCGGGGCGTTGGTTTTTGGGATCCCACTGGCCGAACTCATCACGGTGCGAAAAGAAGCGCTCCTTGGCGCGGGCCTTTTCCTCATCACGGCGGCCGCCACCGAGGCAGGCGTCGAATTTGTGCTCCTCGATGGAGTCGAGAAGGGTAACGGTTTGAAGCTTGTTGCGGGAGGCATAGGGGCCCTTCTCCTCTTTCACGCGGCCCTTGTCGATCGAGTCCTGGACGAGGCCGATCACGAGCCGGGCTCCGAGTTTTTCGGCAAAGGCATCTCGGTAGTCGAGCGTCTCCTGGAAATTATGTCCGGTGTCCACATGCAGGAGCAGGAACGGAATTTTCGCCGGCCAGAACGCCTTCGCCGCGAGGTGGGCCATGACGATGGAATCCTTGCCACCGGAGAAAAGCAGGGCGGGGTTTTGGAACTGGGCCGCCGTCTCACGCAGGATGTGAACGGCTTCGGCTTCGAGGTGGTCGAGATGGTCGAGTTGGTAGTTCGGCATTTGGAAAATCAGGGCTCCGGCGAAAACAATCCGACCGGGTTACTTGGCGGCGGAGGGTCTCCCCGCCACGATGGGACGGAGATGTTCCAACAAAAGCAGGGCACATTCCTCCGCGGAAGCTGCCTCGGTGTCAAGAATCAGGCACCCATTGTCGGGTTCCTCGAACCCGCTGTCCTTGCCGGTGAACTGCTTGATCGCGCCGTCCCGCGCCTTGGCGTAAAGCCCCTTGGGGTCACGCTGCGCGCAAGTCTCGAACGCCGCGCGGACATAGACCTCATGAAAATCCGGCCCGACAAGGCGCGAAGCCAGCGCCCGCAATTCCCGGCGCGGCGTGATAACCGAGACGAGAACGATCACACCGAGGCCAGCGAGGAGTTTCGCTGTCTCGGCGACGCGGCGGACATTCTCGGCGCGGTCTTCGTCCGAGAAACTAAGGTTGGAGTTCAGCCCCGTGCGGAGGTTGTCGCCATCGAGAATCGCAGTGAACCGCCCCTCAGCGTGCAGCGCGCGCTCCACGGCATTCGCGATAGTGGATTTTCCCGAGCCCGAAAGGCCATAGAGCCAAAGCACGACACCGCGCTGGCCGAGCAGCGCCTCCTTTTCCTGACGCCCTAAAAAACGCCCCGTCTCCGGGTGAATGTTTCGATCCTTGTGATCCTGCATGGGCCCGACTCTCTCCATCAAGAGACCAACTTAAAACTTAATTCTTAAAACTTAAAACTTCCCCTCCCTCACATTTTGCTCGCGCCAATTTCCGCCAGCGGACTTCGCTCGCCCTTGGTCAGCGCAATGTGGGCAACGAGGGATTGGCCGCGGAGGCGGTTGCGGGTGTAAACGAGGCCGTTCGAGCGGCTGTCCACATACGGGTTGTCGATCTGCGCGGGGTCGCCGACCATCACGAGCTTCGAACCGCGCGACATGCGGGTGACCACGGTCTTCGCCTCGAGCGGCGTGAGCTGCTGGGCCTCGTCGAGGACGAAAAATCGTTGAGGAATCGAGCGACCGCGGATGTAGCAAAGTGCCTCGATCTCCAGCAGGCCGCGCTCGATGAGTTGCTCGTAGGGTTTCACCACCGGGTGGTGAGGAGTCGGCTCGGGCTTGGGCATTTCCTGTTTTCGATTCTTGCCCGGATTCGGCGGGCGAAGCGGCATGAGGACTTCACAGGCGTCGTAGATCGATTGCAGCCACGGGTGCATTTTTTCATTCAAGGTGCCGGGCAGAAATCCCAGCGTGTCCCCCATCGCGACGACAGGACGACTGACCGTCATTCCATTGAAATCATGCCGACCTGTGAGATAGAGCCCGGCGGCGACGGCGAGTAGGGTTTTACCGGTTCCCGCCTGGCCGTAGCAGGTGACGAGCGAGATCGAGGGATCGAGCAGCGCATCGAGGAAACATTGCTGCCCAGGATTCGCAGGGCGGAGTTCGATACCCTTCGGAATCTGGATCGAGGCAGGGATATTCAGACGAACGAAAACCCCACCGCCGGTGTGGCGCGCGGGGAGGTGCTTGCCGCCGGCGGTTTGGAAAAGAACATACTCGTTCACTTGCAGGCGACCGGTCCGCTCGGCGGGCATATCGATCTCGCCGGCACTCCCGAAGCGCTGGAGTTCATGCGGCTCGACAACAATCTCGCGCAACCCACCCTCCTCGACATCGCGCTCGGCGACCTTGTCGCTCAGGTAGTCCTCGCATTGCACCCCGATCGCCATGGCGCGGAGCTGCATGTTGATGTCCTTCGTCACCAAGATCGTTGGCTCGTCCGAGCGCTGCTGGAGCGCGAGGCAGGCCCCAATGATGCGCGTATCCATGCGACTCTGGTCGGGAAATATTTTGTGAAACCGCTTCACCGCTGCCGACGGGCGCTTCGAGTCTGAACCATCGCCGACGAGAATCCGCACCGACCCGCCACCAACCGTCGCCGCACCCTCCGTAACGGTATTCGAATCCTGCCCGAAGATTTGGCTCAAAAACCGGTGTGCCCTCCGCGCATTCGCGCCGCGCTCGCTTTGCTCGTTCTTGAAATTATCCAACTCCGTGAGCACCTCGACCGGGATGAAGACATGGTTGTTCTGAAAGCGATTCAGGCAATGCGGGTCGTGCAGGAGGACATTCGTGTCGAGGACGAAATTCTTCGCGAGTCCCTTGGTCTTGGGATCGGTTTTTTTGTCGAGTTCCGGAAAGAAAATTCCTTGTTCCTGGTCGGGTTGGAGGATGGCGGGTCGGAGCATCAGATGGCGGTTGAAGGGTGGGAAAAGAAGGCCGCCGCGGAGCGACCTGGTTGGAATGAACTGAAAAGCGGAAAACCTCTCAAAACAGGACGCTGCGTAATCCCCCACCCGGCCGTCAGCAAGCACAAATTGTGGTCGTTTTTGTGACAAACCACAACCGGTGGGGCCGAAAGCCCAAAATCTCAGCCGTCGACGAGAAACCCCTTCAACCTCTCGCGCAAATCCTCCCGTGCCCGAAAAAGCAGGCTTTTCACCGCCGGAACCGAGGTTTTCAGCACCACCGCAATATCCTCGTAGGGCATGGCCTCGAACCGCCGCAAAACGATCGCCATCCGCTGAGCTTCGGGCAGCGCAGTGATCGCCGCGTCCACCGCCTGTTGCGTTTCACGCTCGCTGAGTGCCGCCGCGGCATCTCGCCCCGAATCGTCCCGAATATCCATCACCGAGCCATCGTCATTTTCAAACGGCTGGAAAAACCCTCGTCGACGCCGCCGCGATTCATTGAAAACCAAATTCCGCACAATCGTAAGCAACCAAGTCGTAAATTTCGCCTCGGGCCGGTAGCGCGGGGCGCTTTGCCAGGCGCGCACGAAGACCTGTTGCGCGATGTCCTCCGCGCCCTCGAACCCCCCGAGCATTTTCGCCACCGTGCCGATGACGAGGTTCTGGTGGCGCTCGATCAATTGCTCGAATGCCCGCTCGTCCCCTCGCCCGGCGAGCCGCATCAATTCGACATCGTCGGTCTCGGACATCAGGAAGCAATCCGGCAGCGCCACACGGAAAAACTTTTGCCGAATTCCTCGCGAACCCGCCCGCCCAAATCCTCCCCGGCCCCATCCAGAACAGCGAAAACTGTCGAGCCTGAACCAGACATCATCGCCGCGACCACGCCGGGCTGCGCGGCGAGCCAGCGCTTGAGCACGGGGAGTTGGAGGTGATTGGAAAAAACAGGGGCCTCGAGATCGTTCACCATGGGAATGGAACCAAACATCGGCGCAAAAGTTGCGTTCGACCTCGGAGCCGCCGCCCAAGCACCGTAGGCCCAAGCGGTCGAAACGGGAAAGGGAGGTTTCACCAAAAGAATCTCCGCCCCGCGAATCCCCGCCACCGGCTCGATCCGCTCGCCGCGCCCCCGGCAGATCGCCGGAACGCATCGAATAAAAAACGGCACATCCGATCCGATCGAAGCGGCGAGGTTTTCCAATTCCTCGACCGAAAAGCCCACGCCCAAAAGCTCATTCAGCGCCTTCAGCACGGCCGCCGCATCACTACTCCCTCCCCCGAGCCCCGCACCGTGCGGGATGTTTTTTTCGAGATGGATTCGAACGCCAAAATCCCGCCCGATCACGTGAGAAAAAGCCGCCACTGCCTTGCACACGAGATTCGAACCATCCATCGGCAACGACGAGTCGGAGCAGGAAAAATCAACGCCCGGCGAGTTCTTCAGATCAACCTCCAACCGGTCGGCGAGGTCCAGCGGCGCCATCAGCGTCTCGATGTCGTGGAACCCGTCGGGACGCCGTCCGAGCACGCGGAGCGTGAGGTTGACTTTGGCTGGGGCGTCAATTGTCATGCGCCGCAAAAGATGACCGCCACGCCCAGCACCGCGAAGGAAAAAATCATTGTTGCCATCGACGCTCCAGACGCCGAAGCCGCCAAACGGCTCGTGGATCCGCTGCTCGGCGAGGGCTGCCTTTTCAAAATTGGTCTCCAGTTATTCACTGCCGAGGGCCCCTCGATCGTGCGGGAGTTTAAAAAACTCGGCGCCCGCGTTTTTCTCGACCTGAAATTCCACGACATCCCGAATACCGCAAAGGAGGCGATCCACTCGGCGGCCGCTCTGGGAGTGGAAATGACGACGATCCACCTCTGCGGCGGCCCACGCATGGTGGCTGATTCCGTCGCTGCTGCGGACGGCTCGGAAATGCTCGTCCTAGGTGTCAGCGTCCTCACGAGCATGGACGCCGAATCGCTCGCAGCCGTGGGAGTTTCCGCCACACCTGAAAACCAAGTCGTCCACCTCGCTCGCATGGGCCGTCTGCAAGGACTCCAAGGCGTTGTAGCCAGCCCGCGCGAAATCCTCCCTCTGCGTGAAAATTTCGGAAACGACCTTGTCATTGTCACCCCCGGCGTGCGTCCAGCAGGCAGCGATATCGGCGACCAAAAACGCGTCATGACGCCCGCCGAAGCCGTGCGTGCCGGCGCGAATTTTCTCGTCATTGGGCGTCCCATCACCTCCGCGCCATCGCCCGTAGCCGCGCTTCGCGCCATCGCGGAAGAAATGGCCGCCGCCACTGCGGGATGAACTCGCCGAAGCCGGTTTTGATGCTGGAGGAGTTCCCAGACCGGCTCCGGGATTCGATGGTTTTAGTGGCTGGGGCGGTGCTTGTCGGCGCCGCCACGGGCTTTCTCGGTGTGGCATTCCTGAAATTGCTCGAGCTTGGAAATGCTTGGCGCGTTGACCTCACCGCCATCCTCAAAACCTGGCCCACAGGAAGCGGACTTCTCGTTGTCATTATCGGCACCGGCTTGTGCACGACCTTCGCCGCCTGGTTGGTGTCACGCTTTGCGCCAAACGCCGCGGGAAGCGGAATTCCCTATGTGGAAAAAATCCTGCGCGGCCCCGAGAACCCCAACAGTGCATGGGTTCTACCCGTGAAATTTTTTGGCGGCTTCCTCGCGCTCTCGTCCGGCCTGGTCTTGGGACGCGAAGGCCCGCTGGTGCAAATGGGAGCTGTGATCGGCGAAAAAATCGGCCGGCTTTTTAAAAATCTCGAAGGGGCTTGGAAGCCGCTCATCGCCGCAGGAGCTGGCGCGGGAGTCGCCACGGCATTCAACGCTCCGGTGGGAGGAACGCTGTTTATTCTCGAAGAGGTTTTGCGAAAAGTGACGCCCATTGGCTTCGTGCTTGCAGCCGCCGCAGCCGTGTCGGCGGCAATCGTTCAGCGGGGAATTTTCAGCATGGGATTCGACTTCCGTGTGGCGAATGTCGCCGCCGGCCCTGTGGTGAATCTTCCAATTTATCTTCTCTTCGGGGCCGTGATCGGAGTGCTTGGCGTTTATTACAATCGGCTCTTGGTCGGCCTCGCCGCGCGTGGCTCTTGGCTCCAAAAAATCCCGACTCCGCTTCGCGCCCTCGCCATCGGCGGCATCGTGGGACTTGTTGCATGGTTTTTACCAAACGATGCCGGAGGCGGAGACCCGCTTACCCAGAAAGTCCTGCAAGGCTATGGCTCGATTGGGCTCCTGCTCACACTCTCGCTGGCCCGTTTTTTTCTTGGACCCCTCAGCTACGCCGCCGGCACGCCCGGCGGGCTTTTTGCTCCCGTAGTGGCTCTGGGAGCCTTGCTCGGAGCTGCCAGCGGCCTGGGCTTGCACTCCATCGCTCCGGATGTTTTCCCTTCCCCGCTTGCCTTCGCCGTTGCGGGAATGGCGGCATTTTTCACTGCCTCGATCCGCGCTCCTCTCACCGGAATCGTGATCTGCCTGGAGATGACCGGGTGCTACGAATTGTTCCTCCCCATGCTGGCCGCCTGCGTGGGCTCGTATCTCGTGCCGACCCTCCTTCGCAGCGAACCGATCTACGACGCCCTGGCCAAGCCAGTGACCACTTGACGCCACGAGCGCCGGTCGTTTTATTCCCGACAACCTTAATGAACCTCTTCGTCCTGATCCCACTCGCTCTCGCCGCCCTTTTTGCCGGAGGCTGTGCGAACTACGACACCCGACTCACCGATGCCAAAACGAGCTACCTCGGCACCGACGGCTCGATCATTTCCCGATCCAGCGCATCCACCCTCGCTGACAGGAATTCCTATTGGGATGGCGACGGAGTCGGCGGCGCGCCTTCCATCGTGATCGACCTCTCCGAGCAGCAGGCCTCGTTTTACAAAGGCGGAAAACTCGTCGGCGTCTCGGCGATTTCCAGTGGCCGCGAAGGCTTTGGCACGCCCAAGGGCCAATACAAAATCACCCAAAAAAATCCCGACCACGCCTCGAATCTCTACGGTGATTATGTGAATGCCCAAGGCGATGTGATGGTCAAAAATGTGGCCTATAAAAAAGACCCGATGCCACCCGGATCGCGTTTCGCCGGCTCGCCCATGCCCTTTTTCATGCGTCTCGGGCGCACAGCGGTCGGCCTGCATCAAGGCTTCCTTCCCGGCGTCCCCGACAGCCACGGCTGCATCCGCATGCCCGAGCGGATGGTGAAAATCTTCTTCGACAACGCCCCGGCGGGAACTCCCGTCACAATCATCGATTAAGCCTGCCGGCGGCGGGACTCGAACCCGCACTCCGCTTTCGCGAAAACGGATTTTAAGTCCGTTGCGTCTGCCATTTCGCCACGCCGGCGTGGGTGTTTGCGAATGCACCGAACTCTTTCGCCAGCGGTCCAGAGCGGCAAGCGCAAAGTGGAAACTGTCCGCGTTCCTGATCGGTTCTGTCGGAAACCCCCTACCGCACCGTGCCCACGGCAAGGGCGAGGCGGGCCAGGGTGGTCGAGTAATCGGCGAGCGCCTCGGCGCGCTCAAATCGCGCTTGGGCGAGTTGCGCGGCGGCCTCGGTGACCTCGGCGACCTGACTCAATCCGGTCTGCGAGGCGGCCTCAATGGCGGAGAAATTTTCCTGTGCCGAGGCGACGAATGCCTCCGCGAAATCCACCCGCCGCGCCGCGCTCAAAGAGTCATGATAGGTCGTCCAGACATCGCGCGACGCATCCAACCGCGCGGCGTCGAGATTTTCCTTCACCGCCTTTTCCTCGTCGGCCCGCTTGCGAACGCGCTCGACGCGCTCAAAGCCATCGAAGAGGTCCCATTTCACATTGAGAAACGCCCCGTAGCCGTTGATCCCCGCCGCGTTCGATCCCGACTTCGGGCCGGTCTCGGAGTCGTATTGGAAAGCCGAGTAGCCGTAATTCCCCTCGAGCCTCACCTCGGGAAAAAAATCCGCCGACGCGCGATCCGTCGCGGCAATGCTGGCCCTCACCTCCTCCGCGCGGGCGGCGAGATCTGGACGCAACTCCAGCGCCCGTCTGATCAAGCCATCGGCATCCTCTCGCAGCCCACCCGAAAACTCGCAGGGTCCGGCTGGTGAAAGCTTGAGCGGCGCGTTCGCCGGCAACCCTGCCGCCACGCAGAGTTCGCCGAGCGTGTTTCGCGTGAGCGCCTTGGCGGACTCGAGTTCGTATTCCGCATCGAACACATTCCGCCGGGCTCTTAGCAACTCCGGCTTCGCCGAAAGTCCGTTCTCGACCTCCAACCGCACGGTTTCCATCGCCGTCCGCGCCGCCTCGAGAAGTGACGCAGTTGCCGCCGCCTTCGACAACGCCGCCTCGTGCGCGAAATACCGGCTCTGCACGGCGAACACCACCTCCTGCACCTTACGGTCGTAAAGCAACCCCGCCGCCTCGAACATCGCCACGGCCTGCCGCACATCTGCCGACCGCCGGCCGAAATCCAGCAAGAGATACTCGATCGAAAGCACAGTCGTCGCCTGCTGACGCCTGAAAACATCGGGCGCCACCGTCGCCGGGGTATACCATTTGTCAGCGCCGCCCAGGAACTCCGCCGAAACCCTCGGAAAATACGGCGCCCTCGCCTCGCGCGCCGCCGCCCCCGCCGCACGGGCCGTGAAAAACGCCGACCGCGTCTTGGGGTTGTTCGCCATGCCCAACTCGATCAGCGTGCCGAGGTCATAGGTCTTCTTCGCGTCGAAAGTCGGCAGCGGATCTGCCGCAAGGATTTCGCCGACAGGCTGGAAAAAAACAAACGCCGCTGCCACAAGCGCCACGATTGGCGTTGTAAATGCGGGACTCCAGCCCCTATCAGTAAGCGCAACCATGAGCGCCGCCAACCTGCCCGCCCTGCTCGCCTTGTTCAAGTCCACAGGCGATCCACTGCTCAACATCGCCGGCGCCTACTTTCCCGCTTGGCTCGCCTGCATGGTTGCGGGCGCCCTGGGCACTTGGCTCGCCGGCCAAATCCTCGCCCGCCTCGGCCTCGGCGCCGCTCTCCGGCCCGCCGCTCTCATGGTTCCCTCTCTCTTCGCGCTGCTCACCTGCGGCGTGTGGATCGTGTTTTTCTCCGCCGCGTGAGTGCACTCGCCGCCAGTCGCCACCTTGTCGTTTGGATCCTGCGGGTGGTCATCCTCGCCGCCGCCGCTCTTGCGATGCTCTCCGTCGCCTCGAACCTCCGCGTCTTCCCGCGCACCGAGGACGCCGAGGTCCGCGCGAATGTCGTCGGCGTGGCCCCGCAGGTCGGCGGAACGATTGTGCGCCTGCATGTGGTGGACAACCAAAAGGTCAAAACCGGCGCCCTGCTTTTCGAACTAGACGCGCGCCCCTACGAGGCCGAGATGGCCCGCTCGAAAGCGCAACTCGAACTCGTCGGCCTCGAGGTCAAGGCCCTCCGCGACGACATCTCTGCCGCCGAGGCCACCGTGAGCGACCGCCAGGCTAGGGCCACCTACGCCGAGTCCCACTACGAGCGCCTCAAGCCCCTGCTCCAGGGAAATTTCACCTCCGCCGACCGCGTCCAACGCGCCCAGTCGGAGGCCGAAAGCTCCCGCGCGCTCGTTCGCGAAGCCGAGGCCGATGTCGAACGCGCCCGCAACAAACTCGGCGAGTTCGAGGGCAAAAACACCCGCATCGAGCAAGCAGCCGCAGCCTTTCGAGATGCGGAGCTGAAATTTTCCTACTGCAAAATTTACGCCCCCTGCGACGGCACCGTGACCAACCTCCAGATCGCTCCCGGCACCTACGCGGCGACAGGCGAGCAGGTGTTTTCGCTGGTGGACGAATCCGTTTGGTTCGTGCTGGCGAACTTCCGCGAGACCGATCTTCAACGCGTCCGCCCCGGCCAATCCGCCCGCGTTTTTCTGATGTCCGACCGGCGCGAACCCGTCGAGGGCATCGTGCAGGGAATTCCCAAGGCGGTCTATCCGCTCGGAACCGCCTCGCAGGCCACTCCCGGCGGCGAAGGCATCTTCTCCCGCGTCCAGCCAACTTTCGATTTCATCCAGCTCGCCCAGCGCTTCCCGGTGAGGATTCTGCTCAAAGGCCAACGCGACTTCCGCATGGGCGGACGCGCCGCCGTGGTGGTCGACACCCGCTCGGAAGGGGAACTCGAACTCCTCGAAAAATCAGAGTCCATCGAGCGGAAGGGATTCACCCCGCCAGTCGGCAATGAGTGAGCCCACGCGCGGCGCTCTGCGCCTCGGCTTCGCGGTGTGTCTCACCGCGCTGGTCGTCGGCCCGCTCCATGTGCCCCAGCCGTTCTTGGCGCTCCTTGCCACGCAGCTTCTGATCGGCATCCCCTGCCCGAACGCCGGAGTTTTCTTTTCCCGCCTCGCCTCGGCTGCCGCCGGCTCGCTGGGTGGACTCGCGATTTTGACCTTCGCTCCGAACTCGCAGTGGCTGTCCCTGCCGTTGTTTTTCGCCGCTGCGGGCTGGGGCACGGCCTTTGTCGCCCGCCACCGCGATCCCGCCAGCGCGATTCTTTTCGCCATGGGAATCGCCTCCATGGTCGCCGAGGGTTTCGTTTATCCCGAGCGGGACCTGCCTTTCGGCCTCGCGCACATGGCCGCGCTGCTTACTGCCGCCGTTTGCACACCGATCGCCGGATGGTTTTTTCCTTTTCCCGAAAAACCCAAATCCTCCCCGAACGAACTCTCCGCACCCGCCATCGGCACCGCCGCTGTGGCTTCCCTCGTCTGCGCCTCCGCCATTCTTCCAACCGAATTCACCGTTACGGTCGTGGCTGCGGTTACGACCGCGCTGTCCCTCGGGAGCGGGCTCGGGCTGATCGGACGGAAATTTCTCGGTGGCCTGATCGGAGGCGCCGCAGCCGTGGTTTTCGTGATCATCGCCAGTTCGATGGGCAACGACATGGCCACCTACCTGCTCGGCCTCGCCGTTTGTCTGGGCCTGATCGAATGGGGCGCCGGGAGATTTCCCGCCCATGCCGCCGCCTTCCGCCAAGCCGGTGCGATCTTCGCCGTGATGGGCACCATCCTCCCCCAACCCGAACGCCACATGTGGGGTTCCCTCGAACGCATGTGCGCCGTCATCGCTGGCCTCGCCACAGGCTGCGCCGCTGTGTGGTTCACAGGACTCCGGCTGTTTTCCGAAATCCCTCAGCCTTCGAAAAACTCCACCGCTTCCTAATTTGGAAGACGGGCTAATTGCTACGCCTTAGGAGCGCCAACGTCCTCGTTGGCTGCTTCTGCTCTTTCCTGATTCACGGCTTTTTGAGCCGACGGGGACGTCGGCGCTCCATTGGAGAAACGCCGAGGAGAATGGATTTAGAATGGAATGTCGTCGTCGGGCTCGGAGGAGGAAGAGGGGGCTGGACGGGATGGCGGGGCCGTGCGACGGGGCGCGGGGGCCTCGTGGCTTTCGTGCTCGCCTCCGCCGCCAGCAGGTCGGCTTCCACCTTCGGCGCGTCCGCCGAGGAGTTGGAGGTTTTCGCCGACGACTTTCATGCGGCTGCGTTTTTGGCCACTGGCTTTGTCCTCCCAGGTGTCCATTCGCAAACGGCCTTCGATGTAAAGCGGACGGCCTTTTTTGGCGTATTCGCCGGCGATTTCAGCGAGGCGGCCCCAAAGCTCGACATCAACGAAGGTGGTCTCTTCGCGTTTTTCTCCGTTATCGAGGGTGTAGTTGCGGTTGATCGCCAGGCCGATATCGGTCACGGCGCTGCCTTTCGAGGTGAATTTTACTTCGGGGTCGCGGGTGACATTTCCGATGAGGATGACTTTATTGACATTAGCCATGGCGAGGGCCTCCTTGGGAGGGGTTAGGCCGCGACGGCCTCAACGGCCTTTTTCGCGGAAAGTTTCAGGTAGTTTTGGAGCAAGACCTCGTTGTCGAGGCTGAGCTTGGCACGAATGGCTTCGATCGCGGTGGGTTGGGCGCTGAAGACGACATTGATGAAGTAGGCGCTGGTGAGGTGGCGGGTCTCGTAGGAGAGTTCGCGTTTCTCGAGGCGCTGGACTTGCTCGATGGTTGCTCCGGCGGCCTTGATGGTTTTTTCGAGGCGCTCGATGGTTTCTTTGACGGTTTCTTCTTTTCCACGCGTGTTGAGGGCGAGGAGTGCTTCGTATCGGTTCATGGTTCCTGGTTTCTTTGGTTGAATTGATTCATGGCGGCATCCATGCCGTGGGCGTTCGCAAATTCGAACGCATCGGAGGCGCGGGTGACGGATTCGGTAACGGCTGGCATCTCGTCGTTCTCAAACATTCCGAGAACATGGTCGTGCAGGGCGGTGTCGCCGGGACGGCCGATCCCGACGCGGAGGCGTGGGACTTTTTCGGTGCCGAGGTGGACGAGAACGGAGTCGAGGCCATTGTGGCCGCCGGCGGTGCCGGATTTGCGGAGGCGGATCGTGCCGAGCGGGAGGGCGGTGTCATCGAGGATGACCAGGACCTGCTCGCCGGGGATTTTGTAATATTTGGCGAAATCGCCGACGGCTTCGCCGCTGAGGTTCATGAAGGTTTGGGGCTTCATGAGTGTGCGGCCGCCGACTTTGGCGGTTTCGGAATTCCACTGGGACTGAAAGGAAAAATCCGCCACGGACCGGCGCGCCAGCTCATCAGCGACAAGAAAGCCGATGTTGTGGCGCGTGTTCCGGTATTGGGGCCCGGGATTGCCGAGGCAGGCCACGAGCCGGAATGCGGCGGGATTCTCCACAGGACGGGAGTTATTTCTTCTCCTCGGAGCCCGCAGCCTTCTTCTCTTTGATGACCTCGGGCGAGGTGGCACTGGCAGCGGCAGGCTCTGCAGCAACCGATGGCTCGGCCACGATGAAGACGGTCAAATCAGCATTGTCCTCAATGGTGACACCAGCAGGGAGCTTGATATCGCGGATGTGAATGGACTCGCCAATCTTGAGGGCGGAAACATCGACGGTGATGATCTCTGGAAGATTTTGGGGAAGGCATCGGACCGAGATGGCGCGAACGCTTTGCTCGAACAGGCCGCCGAAGTTTTTGACTCCATCGGCTTCGCCAACGGCCTCGACGGTCACGCTGGCGGTGATTTCCTCGGTCATCGAGACGGCTTGGAAATCGACATGCAGGATGTCGCGGGCGACGGGATGGTGTTGGACCTCTTGGATGAGGGAAAGCTGGGTGGATTTATTCGATCCGTCTTGGATTTCGAGTTCGACGAGGATGTTTTCGCCGACGGCGTGGGAGAGGAGCGCGGCGAGCTCGCGATGGGAGACCTCGAGATTGGAGGGCTTGGTTTTATTGCCGTAAATGACGGCGGGAACGGAACCGCGGGCGCGGACGCGTTTGACGGAGTTGCGACCGCTTTCGGAGCGGGGACGCGCGGAGAGTTTAACTTGCTTGGCCATAATGATGATTACTTGGGTTTTTTAACTTCAAAGAGCGAACTGACGGACTCGTCGTCGTGGATGCGCCGAATTCCCTCGCCGAGCAGACCGGCGACGGAAAGTGCCGTGATTTTGCTGCCGGGCGCCAGGCGTAACGGGACGCTGTTTGTCGAAATCAACTCCTTGAGATCGGAGTCCTTCAAACGCTCGACCGCCAAATCTGTCAGCACCGAATGGGAAACGCCAGCATAAATATCGAGGGCGCCATTCTGCCGGAGGATGCGGGCGGCGCTGGCGATCGTGCCAGCTGTCTCGGTGAGGTCGTCAACGATGAGAATGTTCTTGCCGGCGACATCGCCGATGATGTGCGAGGCCTCGGTCTCGGTGGCGCTCTTGCGTTGTTTTACGACGATCGCCATGCGGGTGCCGAGGGCGGTGGCGTAAGCGGAAGCCATCTTCACGCCGCCGACATCAGGGGAAACCACGATGAGGTTCTCAATGTTGAGCTTGCGGATGTATTCCACCATGACCGGCAAGGCATGAAGGTGATCGACCGGGATGTCGAAAAAGCCCTGCAATTGCTGGGCATGGAGGTCCATCGTGAGGACGCGGTGAACGCCGGAGGCCACGAGGAGATTCGCAACGAGCTTGGCCGTGATCGGCACGCGGGGCTGGTCTTTGCGATCTTGGCGGGCGTAGCCGAAGAACGGAATCACCGTGGTGATTCGGGCCGCGCTGGCGCGACGGGCGGCGTCCACCATGATGAGGAGTTCCATCAAATTATGGTTCGTCGGCGGGCAAGTGGGCTGGATGATGAAGACATCGCGGCCGCGGATATTGTCGTTGATTTTGACGAAGCTTTCGCCGTCGGGAAAAGAACTGACGGTGGCATCGCCGAGCGGGACTCCAAGGCAATCGCAGATTTCACGGGCCAGCGCGGGATGGGCGTTGCCGGTGAAGATTTTCATCTCCAAGTTGTGAGTGGGTATCATGGGGTCGGGCAAACGCTGCGGCGGGTATGTGGTATGTGTTTGGGTTGGCGCGGGGCTAGGGTTTCGGGGGCGGTTCGAGAGGAATGGTCGGTTCGATGCGGGACTGGGCGAGGCGGGTGAGGTAGGCCTTTTCCATGAGGTCGCATTTTTTCGAGAGCGAATTGTCGAGCTGCTTCATTTTGCGGAAGAGGGCGCGGTAGTATTCGCGGTAGGCGGCACGCTCCCCTTCGAAAGTCGTGGCGGCCTCGGCCTGCTCGCGGAGGGAAATGACGGCCGCATCCTTCTCGGCCTTGGTGCGGACTTCGCGGTAGAGAAGTTTCTGCTTGCGGTCCAACTCCTCGCCAGTCGGTGCGGCGGTGCGGGGATCACTGGCGATGTTTTCTTCGGAAAGGCCGGGAATGATGGCATTCGGATCGACAAACTGGCTGTCGTTTTCCGCGTTCTCGGGGATTTCCCCGGTGAGGGTGAGGTCCTGTTCGAGGAGGACATCTTGCGCGGGCTGGCCGGACTCGCCGGGGATTTGCAAAAATTCCTGATCACTGATGGTGAGGCTCTCTGTAGCTCCGCTCTCAGCGGGCGCGGAAGCAGCGGGAGAAACTTCGACCGCCTCCGGAGCCGGTGGTGTGGACTGGGGTGAGGACTCTTGAGCGAGGGCCGTGAGGGCGGAAAAAAAGCCGAAAGAAAGGATAGTGATGAGGTGGCGCATTCCGTAGTGGCGCCAGCGGCGCGGCTTGAAATACCAGCAATTTTGGGGAGACTTGGCAAGCTGATGAATCCCGAGCAACCCGATGTCCATCGCGGCCCGCTGGAAGCCGCGCGGGCCATGCGCCGGCGGCCGGGTTTTTCGTATCTCGATTCCGCGATGGAGCGGAGCGGTGCGGTTTCGATCCTCGCTTGCGAGCCGGACTTCGTGCTGAGAGGGAGCAATTGGGCGGCGCTCGCGGAGGAAATCCAAAAAAGAACGCGGCAGGGCGTGGAGGGCGCGGCGATCGGGCATGTGACCTACGACGGAGAGTATTGCTTCGCCTTCCACGAGCGGCTTCATGTTTTTTTCCATGCCGAGGGTCGCTGGATCAACCCGCCGGAGAATTTCGAAAAATCCCAGCCGCCCGCCGAGCCGCTCCAGATCGACTTTCAACCGCAGGTGGAACACTCGTGCTTTCTGGACATGGTGCGACGCGCGAAGGAATTCATCGCAGCAGGGGACATCTACCAAGTGTGCTTGAGCCATTCGTTTTTCGCGCCGCCAAGCAGTCGGGCTTGGGATTTCCACGAGGCGCTACGCCGTCTCTCTCCGGCGCCTTATTCGGCCTACCTCGATAACGGCGGCACGCAAATCGTTTCCGCCTCGCCGGAATGTTTCCTGCAAATGTCCGGCCGCCAAATCCTCACCCGCCCGATCAAGGGCACGCGGCCCCGCAAGGCCGATCCGCACAGTGACCGGCTCAGCTCAGAGGAATTGAAAGCCTCAGCGAAGGAGGCGGCGGAACTGGTCATGATCACCGATCTGGAGCGCAACGATCTCGGGCAGGTGTGCGAATACGGCAGCGTGCGGGTTCCCGAGCTTTTGCACCTCGAAGCCTACGAGCAGGTGTTCCATCTTGTCTCCACGGTCGAGGGGCGTTTGCGCGATGAGGTGTCGCATGTCGAGGCGCTCCGGGCCTGCTTCCCCGGCGGGTCGATCTCTGGCGCGCCAAAAAAACGGGCGATGGAAATCATCGCCGAACTCGAGCCATTCCCTCGCGGAATTTACACGGGAGCGATCGGGTATTTTGGATTCAACGGCGAGAGCCGATTTTCTGTGGCGATCCGCACGGCGGTGTTCGAGCCGGAGCGAACGCATTTCCATGTCGGCGCGGGAATCGTGGCCGACTCCGACGAGGAGAGTGAGTGGCGAGAGACCTGGCACAAGGCCGCCGGGTTGCTGCTCGCGGCCGGAACGCCTCAGTCGCGCTGAGCCGAGAGGAGCGCCGCACCAAAAACTCCCGCGCTGTCGCCGAGGAGCGGACGGAGGATTTGGGTTTTGAGTTCGGAATTGAAAAGATGCCGCAAGATCGCCTCGCGGGTGGGCTGCTCGTAAAGGAGCGGGATGTTCCCCACGCCGCCGCCGATGACGATGGCATCGGGGTCGAGGATGTTGATTACAGCGGCGATGGCTTGGGCGAATTTCTCGCGCAAGCGGTCGAGGGCTTGGATCGCCAAAGGCTCCCCTGCCCCGGCGCGCTCACAAATCTGCGGCAACCGCAAATCCTCCCCGCCCGATTCGCGGTAGAAGCGCTCGAGCGACGGGCCGGCGATGACGGTTTCGACACAGCCGCGGCGACCGCAGTAGCAAGGCCGGTCCTCGCCGGGAATCGGGTTGTGTCCCCACTCGCCGGCGATGCCGTGGAGTCCGTTGAGGACTTTCCCGCCGATGCAAATTCCGCCGCCGACACCGGTGCCGAGGATCAGGCCGAGAACCAAATCCTCCCCCTTCCCCGCGCCCCACAGGGCTTCGGCGAGGGTGAAGCAATTCGCATCGTTCGCCATCGTGATTTCACAGCCCAAAATTTCGGCGAGGTTTTGGCGGAGCGGGCGGCCGTTCAGGCAGGTGGTGTTCGAGTTTTTGAGTTCGCCAGTGGCGGGATCGACCGCGCCGGGAGTTCCAATGCCGACGCGCGCGGGACGGCGACAGCCTGAGATTTCCTCCGCCTCGGCGACGAGGGAGGTAATGCGGGCGAGGATTTGGTCGTAGCCCAGATGAGCGGCGGTGTCGCAGCGGCGGCGAAGCAATGCCTCAGCCGGTTTGGCGGGATCGCACAAGGCGATCTCGATTTTTGTGCCTCCCAGATCGATTCCCCAGAGCAGGGAATCCACGGTCAGGCCGAGACGCGCATGGGCATGATCACATAGAGGAACGGAGTCTGGATTTTGATGACTCCGGGGCTCATTTCATCGATCAGCTCCAGGAAAACTTCGTCGTTCGGGAGATTGCGCAGGGGGTCCATGAGGAACTCGGGGTTGAACGCGATCGAGATGTCGCGGCCCTTGTAGTTGATGGACATCGATTCCTTCGCCTCGCCGACTTCGGGCGTGTTGGCCGTGATGTCGAGGTTGTTCTTAGTGAAATTCAGGCGGACCGAGCTGGTCTTGTCGCTGCTCAGGATCGAGACGCGGCGGACGCAGTTGTGAAACGCCTCGCGCTCGAGAGCGATCCGCTCTTTGGCCTCGCCGGGGATGACTTGGCGGTAGTTCGGATAGTTGCCCTCGACGAGTTTGGAAACAAGCCGGGCGCCGTTGAGTTCGAAAGAGACGAGGTTTTCGGAGCTGGAAATCTCGACTTCGCCGTCCTCATTGAGCAGGCGCTGCAATTCCGTAACGGCCTTGGTGGGCAGGATGAAGTCGCGCTCGTGGCTCTCTGGAAATTCCAGATCGCTGTCAAACAACGCCAGGCGGCGGCCATCGGTCGCGACGAGCATGAGTTTGTTATCCTTCAACGAGAATAGAATTCCATTGAGGACATAGCGGGCCTCGTCGCTGGAGATCGCGTAGGAGGTTTTGCGGAGTCCGTCCTTGAGTTCCGATTGGCGGATCTTGAGGGATTTGGGTTCCTCGAAGGCTGGGAACGCAGGGAATTCCTCTTTCGGCAGGCCAAAGATTTTGAAAAAGCTCGCGCCACAGCGGATCGAGGCGGCGTTCTTGGAATCCACCTCGAGGATGATCTCGGAGCTGGGCAGCTCGCGGATGATCGAGACCAACTTGCGGGCTGGCAGCGTGGTGGAGCCGGTTTTTTCGACACGGGCCTCGACACGGCAGCGGATTCCGACTTCGAGGTCGGTGGTGGTGATCCACAATCCCTCCTCGTCCGCTTCTAAAAGAGCGTTGGTAAGGATCGGGAGAGTTGGCCGGTTGCTGACGACATTTTGGGTGCGTTGCAACCCTTCGAGGAGAGCTTCTTTGGTGACCGCGAGCTTCATGAGATTAGTGGTGGAGCAATAGGGATTCGGCAGGGTGGTGTCAACCGCGACGCGCTCAATCGCAGTGGAACATTTCCTCCATCGAGGCCCACCACTCGCCGGGCTGGCGGGTTTCGAGCGGTTCCTGACAGGGGATGCAATGAGACCACCATTCCTGCGTGCGCGGATCGGCCGCCATCAAAGCCATGTCGGCATCGTAGTCCTTGCCGACATACTCGAAGTAGGAAAACAGGAAGCCGTCTTTGTGGTAGATCGAGTAGTTGCGAATCCCGCACTCGGTGATTTTTGCCAAAATCTCGGGCCAAGCGGCGGCGTGGAGTTTTTTGTATTCCTCGTATTTCTCCGGGCGGAGCCGGATCACGGAGCCGTATCGCTTCATGGATGTCACCGGTAGAGCGGGCCGAAGTTCGCGCACGCGCGGAAGTCAGCGCTCTCGGTCTCGGAGGTTCCGAAGGCCGTCCAGGCGGCGGGGCGGAAAAGCTGAGCGCCGTCGAGATTGTGCATGTAAACGGGAATGCGGAGCATGCTGGCGAGCGAAACGAGGTCGGCGCCGATGTGGCCGTAGCTCATCACGCAGTGGTTCGCGCCCCAATTGTTCATCACCGAGTAGGTGTCGCGGAACGCGCCGGAGCCGTTCAAGCGAGGCACGAACCAAGTGGTCGGCCAAGTTGGATTGGTGCGCTCCTCGAGGATGCGATGGGTTTTTTCGGGAAGCTCGACGGTTTCGCCCTCGGCAATCTGCAGGGCTGGCCCGAGGCCGGAGACGAGGTTGAGACGATAGATCGTTGCGGGCATTCCGCCTTTCGTTGCAAAGCGGGTGCTCCAGCCGCCGCCGGGGAAATACTCGGTGATCGAGGGATGCCAGCTCGTGGACTTGAGGCAGGCTTTCACCTCGGACTCGGAGATGTCCCAGAACGGCTTCATCGCGGGCTGACCGCCGATGGTCTGCTCGCCGCAGCCATCGAGGGCGGCGGGGCCGGAGTTGATGAGGTGCAGAAGACCGTTCGAAGCGGCTTCGGGGACTTTCTCGCCGGAGACGCGAGCGATGGCGTCGGCGCTCCAGTAAGTGCGGAGGTCGGCAAAAATCTGCGCGGTGTTGGTGAGGAGATTTCCGAAAAGCATCGCCGCGCCGTTGAGCGCGTCATTTTCCGTGGCGACGATGTAGGGCGCGCGGCGGCCGTTCCAGTCGAACGAGGAATTGAGGATCGCCTCGAGGAAATCACCGTTCGGCATGTGGTCGGTCCACTGGCGCTGGCCTTGGAAACCGGACGCGATGGAGTGGTGGCCTTGGGCCTCCTCGCCGAATCCCATCTTCGCGAGCTTGGGATTTCCGACCATGAGGTCGCGGGCGATGAGGGCCATCTTCACGCTCGTCTCCCACTCGGCGTCGAGTTGCTTGCGCGAGCGTTTTTTGGCGGGCGAATTCCAATCCTTGCCCTCCTTGCAATTCGCTTTCACCCATTTGAGCGCCTTGGCGAATTCAACCTTGTCGTAGATACCGCGCTCGATGCGGCGAATGAACTCCGTCATGTCCACCGACTCGACGCGCATGCCGAGCCATTTTTCAAAGAGCGAGGGATCGACAATCGAGCCGGCGATGCCCATCGAGGTGCCGCCCATCGCGAGATAGGAACGGCCACGCATCGTCGCAGTAGCCAGGCCGGCGCGAGCGAAACGAAGAAGTTTCTCCGCGACATCGGCGGGGATTTTTTGGTCGCCCGCATCCTGCACATCACGACCGTAGATTCCAAAAGCGGGTAGACCCTTTTGCGTGTGCGCGGCGAGAACGGCAGCGAGATAAACCGCGCCGGGACGCTCCGTGCCATTGAAGCCCCAAACGGCCTTCGGCGTGTGCGGATCCATGTCCATCGTCTCGGAGCCGTAGCACCAGCAGGGCGTCACGGTGAGTGACACGCCGACATTCTCGCGGCGGAATTTGTCAGCACAGGCCGCAGCCTCGGTCACGCCGCCGATGCAGGTATCGGCAATCACGCATTCGACTTCCTCGCCGGTGTGGTGGCGGAGATTTTGGGAGAGGAAGCGGGCGGTATTCTTCGCCATCGCCATGGTTTGTTTTTCGAGAGATTCGCGAACGCCGCCAAGGCGGCCGTCGATCGTGGGGCGGATTCCGATTTTGGGAAGTGTGGGCATGATTGAGATTGGTGAGAGGTTTGGAGCCAAGAGACTCACGAAATCCCGAGGAAAATGTCGAGGCCGTTCCATGAACTTTTGATTCGTTTTTGAGAAAAAACCTCCGGCACCTGTGCCATTGCGGGACTATTTTGATGGTGGTAGGTTCCAGCCCATGAGCCAAAAAGAACTCGTCTTGGAAGCCATCCAAGAACTTCCCGATGACTCCTCCATCGATCAAATCGCCGATCGCGTGGAGTTTTTAGCGGCCCTTCAGAAAGGCATCAACGACCTCGACCGGGGCGACACCATTCCGCACGAAACAATCAAAAAGCAGATGGCGGCATGGCTTACCGAATAGTCTGGTCTCGGACATCGCAGCGCGATTTGCATGCCGCGAGAGATACCCCTGAGTTGGAGATTGAGTAAAATCCTCTCCCAGAAAACTACCGGCGGAGGGGATCGAACCCACACTCCGTAAGGAACGCGATTTTGAGTCGCGCGCGTCTGCCAATTCCGCCACGCCGGCTTGTAAGAAAAACCTAAAACGAGTCTCCGCCGGAGGCAATCAGGAAAAGGGCGGGGCTATGCGGCGAAGTGGTCTGCGAGTGTGCGGGCGAGGGATTTTTTGTTGGGGGAATGCTCAATGCCGCCGGCGCCGGCCAATACAATTCCGAAGCCTGAGCCATAGGCTGCGCCATTGACCACACAGGCCTCAGTGCGGCATTCGGCGAGTTGTCGGTAGGCGCACGCGAGGGCGTCGGTTTGGGTGCCATCGAGTTCGTATTTCCAGCCGACAATTTTGGCGGCGGGGAAAATGCCGCGCAGGGTCGGGAGGATTTTTGGAGCGGGCCGGAGGGTGAGGACGAGTTGGTCGCTGCGGCTCGTGAGTTTATTTTTGATTTCAACGCCGCCGATGTCTGCAACTTCGAAATCACACAGCGCGGCGGCTTGAAAAATCACATCCGGCGTGCGCTGCAATTCTCGAATTCCATGCGCCAGCGATTCATTGGTTGTGAAACCACGCACTTCGACCCCCTCAGGTGCTGGCGTAGTGCTCCCCTCCCCTCGGAAGCACACAACCTCGAATCCTCGGGCGGCGAATTCCTGCGAGAGAATCGTTCCAATTTCCCCTGTGGCGAAATTGGTGATGCGCCGCACCGAGTCGATCGGAGCATGGGCCGGCCCGCAGGTAATGACAGCAAGGCGACCCATGAAAAAAAACGGTTAGTGCCGGAAGTGGCGCGTGCCGGTGAAGACCATCGCCACGCCTTTGTCGTTCGCGGCTTGGATGACCTCGGCGTCGCGCACGGAGCCTCCAGGCTGGATGGCAGCCGTGGCGCCCGCTTCGGCGGCGGCGATGAGTCCGTCGGGAAACGGAAAAAAGGCGTCGCTGCAGACCACGCTTCCTTTGAGCGAAAGGCCGGCTTCCTTGGCTTTCCAAACAGCAATGCGGGAGGAGTCCACCCGTGACATCTGTCCGGCGCCGATGCCGAGAGTGCGGTCGGCGGAAGCGTAAACGATGGCGTTCGATTTCACATGCTTCACCACGCGCCAGCCGAATTCCATCGCCTCGATCTCGGCCTTTGTGGGCGGGCGGGAGGTGACGACTTTGTGCTCGAGTTCCGGAATGTCGGCGGTGTCGCAGTCCTGCACGAGCAGGCCACCGAGCACGCTGCGGATGTCGCGTTCGCTCTGGGTGAGCGGCTTGAGCACACGCATGAGCCGGAGGTTTTTCTTTTTCTGAAGGAGCGAGCGGGCCTCGGAGTCGAACTCGGGCGCGATGATGACCTCGCTGAAAATCTCACAGATCGCCTTGGCGAGATCGAGGGTGACCGGTTGGTTGCAAATGATGACGCCGCCGAATGGCGCTTGCTTGTCGGTGGTGAACGCCTTTTCCCAAGCCTCGCGAAGGTCGGAATCGGTGCCGACGCCACAGGGGTTGTTGTGCTTGAGGATCGCGACCGTGGGCTTGGAGAACTCGGAAATCAGGGCCGCCGCCGCGCTGATATCGAGAATGTTGTTATAGGAAAGTTCCTTGCCCTGGAGTTTTTCAAAATACGAGCCGAAGTCGCCGTAGAGTTCGGCTTGCTGGTGGGGGTTCTCGCCGTAGCGGAGTCGCATTTCCAGGGGCAGCTCGAGGCGGAAGCGGCTGCAGGTCTGTTGCTCGCGGTTGAGGTAGCAGGAAATGGCCGCATCGTAGGCCGAGGTGGCGGCGAATGCCTTGATCGCGAGCCGCTCGCGCAGCACAAGGGTCGTTCCGCCATTTTCCTCCTTCATGTCCTCCAGAACGGCCGCGTAATCGCCGGGATCGGTGACCACGCAGACTGATTGGTAATTTTTCGACGCACTGCGGATCATCGATGGACCGCCGATATCGATCTGCTCGATGGCTTCGGGGAGGGTGACATCTTCTCGCGCAATCGTGGCCTCGAATGGATAAAGATTCACCACCACAAGATCGATGGCACGAATGCCGTTGGCTTTGGCCTGCTCCTCGTGGTGGGCATTGCCGCGGATGTAGAGCAACCCGCCGTGGATGCGTGGATGGAGAGTCTTCACGCGACCCTCGAGGATTTCGGGCGAGCCAGTGAACTGCGATACCTCGATCGTCGCGATGCCGGCCGCTTGGAGTTCCTTGGCAGTGCCCCCTGTGGAGAGGATTTCGACACCCTGGGCCGCCAGCCCGCGGGCGAATTCCACAATACCGGTTTTGTCGGAAACGGAGATCAGCGCTCTTTGAATTTTCATTTTTGGAAGGGCGAAACGCTAGGCGTCGACGAAACCGAATTCAATACCCAACAAATGTCGTCCTTTTCCGTTCGCCTATTGGCGATCGCGTCTTGGCGTTTCCGACAGGCGCGCCGCCACATGGGCGACTATCTCTCTACCGGGCCGAACTCCCCATTAGGGATCTTACAAGCACCCGGCGGGGATTTGCAGGATCTGAGGCGTGAGCAATCGGATTTCCTCGGAATTGTTGACGAGGATGCCGTAGGGGCAGTTTTCCTGTTCGATAAATGCCGCCAAAGAATTCAAGTCGGAGCGTTTTGTTGCCATCCCAAATTTGATTTCGATCGGAATTCGCACGCCCGTGGGGTGCGTGAGAACGAGGTCCACTTCCGCGCCGCCTCTGGTGCGGTAGAAGGCGGCAGGCCAGGAAATACTCTCCACGGCCGCGAGGCCGAGCAGGATTTCTTCGATGATATGGCCTTCAAAGGCCGACCCCACGCCAGGCCATGTGAGGAGCTGCTCCAAGTTTCTCACCCCTTTCAAATGGCAAAGCAACCCGCAGTCCCGAATGTATCCACTCGGCAGCTTCACCAAGGATTTGGAGGCGGTCTTTTCCAAGCTGCCAATGCTCCTCCAGAGGAAGGTGCCCTCGGCGAGATCGAGATAATCCCTCACCGCGGCCTCGCTGGCGGCGAGCGACCTCCCGATCTCGGAGCGGTTGATGACTGTTCCCGACACTTCACACAGCATTCTCAAAAAACGCCGGAAGTTTTGGCCTATCTCCACGAAATCGCCAATCGCGCAACCGGAGCGGTCAATGTTGTTGAATTTAACAACATCTGTCCAAGCCAACTTTCATACTGCAAGCAACCACGGAAAAATGCGTGATACCAACGGCTGTTTGCTTTTGGATTCATTATCGGGATCAGTGATTTATTCCTAAACTTTGAATTCCACCGAACAAGCAGGAGGGACCTGCTTGTCAGGTCCGGAAACGCTTCAGATAACGGACTGATCCGGCGCTGACAAGCAGCGCCCTCCTCGGAAAGTCCAAAAGCTTTTTGCCTTTGGTATGATTGCGCGGAACTTTGTCATCCCAAATTTTATGGCGCTACCAGATCACAGAGCAACCATACTTCGCGAAGGGCTCGTCCGGGGAAAGTAATCGCAGATCGCGATGCAAGGCCTCGGCGGCGATCACCCGGTCGAAAGGGTCTTTGTGAATTGGCGGCAGGCTTCCCGAGCGATAAAGCACCACTCTTTGCATCGGCAGCACCTCAATATCTTGCAACCGCAACTGCTCCTCAATCCAAACCTCCGGCGGGGATGGCAACGGGAGCTTGCCTGAGTGGTGCTTGAGCGTGATCTCCCAAATTGAGGCCAGGCTCAACGCCCGATCATTGGAAGGTTCGCCCAGGGCCCTAGCCGCTTTCGCCCCCAAAAACTCGGGAGCGCTCGTTAACCAAATGAATGCGCAAGTATCCAGCAGGAGAGTCACGCCAATCCCCAATCCGTGAGTTCCCCCGCACCCAGCGGCGCAAAGGCATCGGCGGGTATCTCAAATCGCGGCGAAGTGGGTTCCCCCACCCTGGGACGCTTCGGTTTCGCGGAATCGGATGGAACAATGCGGGCGATCGGTTGCTTGCCACGGCATACCACCACTTCCTCTCCCTGCTCCACCCGTTGCAGAATGCGGGAGAGATGGGTTTTGGCTTCGTAAATCGTCACGGTCATTGTTCAAGTATTAGTCAACATCTGACCAAGTCAATTTGAAATTTTACCACCGAACACGAAAATCTAATCTTAACCAATCGTTGACACATTCTTAAGACACAACACAACTCTTACAATATATGTGAATGTGTGGGACCGGTATCTTTTCAACAAGCCTTCCGAAGCAGGCGGGCGAGCCCGTAGGGCTCTAGCTCGCCGGACTGCTTCGGAGGCGCGTTGAGGCTGCCCCAATGGCATCTTCAAGATGCCATGAAAACTACATCC
>JBILML010000050.1:0-10144 GCA_044375555.1 Terrimicrobiaceae bacterium | reverse complement strand
GCAGGTCAGGTGGAAGGAGCATGGGGGTGTCGCGGTCGATGTTGACGAATCTAGCCATATCAAACTGCATAGCAGGAATTAGGCCAACTTCCGGAGGAGGGCTTGGCTAAGTCCGACAGGCTGCTAGTGCGCATCATGATCGGCAACAAAAAAGCTGAATCTTTCAATCTGGAGATCGATGAAGTGCGCTTGCGCTGACCTCCCCACGCGCGCCCCTCGCCACGAGAGTCGGCGGCGACGGAGCACCGCCCTCCAGTTGGGGTTTCGAAGGGCGCTGTCGCGCCGATGGCGTGGGGCGTTGGAGGGACGACCTCCGTGTCGTCCGGGTTTTGGGCATTGTGATAGGGCCGCGCAGCCGCGCCTTAGGGTTGGACGGCTTATGCGTTCCGAATGAGTTTGCGGCGTTCGTCGATGAATTGGCTGATCTTGAGGGTGAAGCCGGGTTGGCGCTGCATGAGTTGGTTCATGGCGGTGCCTTCTATGTGGAGAAGTTTTTTTGTGGAGAGGCGTGACGTTGACGGGGCTGGGTTCTCCGGAGAGGAGCGAGGGGTCGGGAATGACCACCACATCGCGATCGATGGTGCGCAGGCGGTCGGCATTCCAGTTGCTCTCGATGACCTCGCCCTCGGTATCGCCGGCCTTGAACGGGCCTCGCGGATCGAGCATCGCCTGCGACAGCTTCCGTTTGCGGGCGAGTCGACCGACAAGCAATTCAACTACCGCATCCAGCTCCTCGCCGCCGCGCGGGGTGGGTTGGGTTCGACGCAGCGGCGTCAGGTCGAGAAGCTTTTCCGGGAAGCTCGCGTTGTTCTGTGCGAGCAATTCATCGAGCCGAAAACACTCGAAATGCAGTAGTCGTTCCAAGGGGTCACTCGACAGTCGGCAGTAGGCGGCGGGCGGTGGCGAGGGTGTCGATGTCAGCTTCGGTTTTGTCGCGGCGGAGGCGGACGATTCTCGGGAAGCGCAGGGCGAGGCCGGAGGCGTGGCGGGGGCTTTCGCGGATGGCGTCGAAGGCAATCTCGAGGACGATGCGGGGCTCGACTTCGAGGCGGTTGCCTTTTTTGGAAATCGTCAGGGCGAGGAATTCGTCGGTGAGTTCGGCGATCTCGGCGTCGGTGAGGCCGGTGTAGGCTTTGCCGAGTGTGGCGAGCTGGCCGGTGGATTCATCGCGGAGGGCGAAGGTGTAGTCGCTCAGGACGCCGCGCCGTTTGCCGTGGCCGTATTCCACGGCGGTGACCACGACATCGAGGGTGGCGAGGCGTTTTTTGAGTTTCACCCAACTCCCGCCGCGTCGGCCTAGCGTGTAGGGGCTCCCGGGATCTTTGACCATCAGGCCTTCGTGGCCGCGTTTGCGGGTGGCGTTGAAGAGGTCGTCGAGTTCGGTGGCACCGATGGCTTCGAACAATTCGGCGGGGCGGAGGGGTTCGGCGAGATTGAGCGAGTCGAGATGGGTGCGGCGGTGGCGGAGCGGTTCGCGCAGGAGTGTGGTGCCGTCGAGGCGCAGGATGTCGAAGATCACGGCGACAACGGGAATTTCACTGCCGAGGAAAAGGTCTGGCTCGGTGCGGCCGAGGCGTTTTTGGAGTTCGAAAAAGGGGAGGGGACGGCCTTCGTGCCAGGCGAGGATTTCGGCGTCGAAGACGGCCTCCTGGCCCAGAAGGACAGCCGCTTTGGCGATTTCCGGGAAGGTGGCAGTGATGCATTTCAGGTCTCTGGAGAAAATGCGGGCGTTGGTGCCGTCCGTGTGAATCTGTGCGCGGATGCCGTCGAATTTCGGCTCGACCCACAACGCCTCACCGCCAAGCCGGGTGACAATCGAGGAGGCATCGGGTTCGGGGATGGCGAGCATGCATTTCACAGGTTGGAAAACTCGGAGAGCGGATTCGTGGAGGCGTTGATCGCGGGCGAGAATGGCGACTTGGCCGAGGTCGCCTTCGAGCATGTGGGCCTCCCGCACGGCCGCGGGATCGGCCTCGAAAGCTGCAGCAAGGGCTTCCTCGAGGAGGCCTTCCTTGAGCCCCATGCGGAGGTCGCCGGAGAGGATTTTGACGAGATACTTCGAGGCAGTGGCTGGAACTTTGCGGAAGAAGATTTCGAGCAGGGAGGATTTGGCGGTCGGGCCTTTGGCGGAGCGTAGCTCGCGAAGGAGAAACGCCACTTCGGCGAGGGCGGGATTTGAGGATCCGCCGCAGTTGGCGAGGACGGCTTCGGTGGTGAGGCCTAAGTCATTGAGCCCGCGCGAGAGGGGGCGGTATTCGGCCTCGGACATGCCGGAGGCCTGCATCAAAGCGCTGCGGATGACGGCGCGCCCGACTTGGTGCGGGGCGGCATCGGAGGCGGGGAAGGCGTGGCCCGAGAGCCAGCCGGCGGCGAGGCGGAGTTCGGATTCGGCGAGCGAGCGGAAGTAGTCGGAGAGGATGTCGATTTTGGCGAGCTTGCCTGTGAGCGAGGCGATCCGCTCGGCGATGGCGCAGAATTTGAGGAAATCGGAATTCGCTGCGATGGGCGCTTGGGGTGGATGGGTTTTGACGGGTGAGGTGATGGATATTCCGAGGTCGAGTTGGTTCGGGCCGGTGAGTGCCCAGGCTTCGATGCCGCGGGCGCGGAGGTCGGCGGCGAATTCCGAGGCGAAGCCGTGGAGGGTGAGGACGCGGCGGGGGTTCACATTTTCCACATGGCGAAGGAGGTCGTCGTAGCCCGCATGGTCGGAGAGGGGAAAGGCCGCGTCGCAGCGCAGGCGGTGGATCGCCCCGGGGTCCAGCGCCCAACCGGTGACTGCCGCGACTCGGCGTTTTTTCACAGCCGCCATGGCGCGGCTTCCGGCGGTCGTCGGCGGGCAGATGAGGACATGGCCCGAGGATTTGGAGGGGTCCCATTCGGCGAATTCAGGGAAGGCGATTCCCTCCTCGCGGTAGATCGGGACGAGTTTCGAGATCGTGCCGTGGATCATGACCGGGAGGCCTGCGCCGTGCAGGGAGGCGAGGATTTCCTGGGCTTTTCCCAGCGAGTAGCCGAGCAGGACAGGGACGGAGTTTTCCTCGAGGGTTTCGATGCAGAATTTGAGGATTTGGGCCATGACCTCCACGAAAGGCGGGAAGACATAGCGCGGGAGGCCGTAGGTGGTTTCCATAACCAAAGTCTCGGCTGGGCAATGGGCGGTGGTTTCGGCGCTGGCGCCTTGGCGGAGTTTGAAGTCGCCGGTGTAGAGGAGCGAGCCGTGGTCGGTTTCGAGGAAAGCTTGCGCGGAGCCGAGGACATGGCCGGCGGGAAGGAGGCGGAGGCGAAAGTTTTTGAAGTCGCGGGTTTCGCCAAAAGGGAGCGGGATTTTCTCGCCCTCCCAATCGCCCATGCGGGCCTGCATGAGGCGGAGGGTGGTCGGCGTTGCGATGATTTTTTCGTGGCGGCCGGTGTGGTCGCTGTGGGCGTGGGAGACGAAGGCGAGCGGCTTCGGGAGGCGCGGATCGAGCCACAGATCCGCCTGCGGCAAATAGAGCGCCCGGTCGTGCCGGACCTCGATCATGACGCGTCGGGGCGGGTCTTGTAGCCTGCGACGAAGCGGCGGCGGAATTCTTGAAAGGTGCCGGCGAGGATGTGCTCGCGGGCTTGGCGGGTGAGGCCGAGGTAGAAATGGAGATTGTGGATCGAGAGCAGGCGCAGGCCGAGGATTTCCTCGGCCTTGACCAAATGGCGCAGGTAGGCGCGAGTGAAATTTTTGCAGGCGTAGCACTCGCAGCCCTCCTCGATCGGGGAGGGGTCCTCGGCGAATGGGGCGTTTTTGAGATTGAGGGTTCCGCCGGCGGTAAAGGCGGTGCCGTTGCGGGCGAGGCGGGTGGGGAGAACGCAGTCGAACATATCCACACCTCGGGCGATCATTTCGAGGATTTGCGGCGGGGTGCCGAGGCCCATGGCGTAGCGCGGGTGGGTTTTCGGCAGGAAGGGAACGGAATTTTCGACCGCGGCGAACATCTCGGGTTCGGGTTCGCCGACACTCACGCCGCCGACGGCGTATCCATCGAATCCAATCTCCACCAGCGCGCGGGCGCTTTTTTCGCGGAGGTCGGCGTGGGAGGAGCCTTGGACGATTCCAAAAACGAGCGGGCGGTCCTCGGTGGGTTGGGCATCCCACCAGGCGCGGCAGCGTTTCGCCCAAGCGAGGGTGAGGTCGAGGCTCTTGTCGGCATCGGCGTGCGAGCAGGGATGCGGCGGGCACTCGTCGAAAAGCATGACGATGTCCGAGCCGAGGTCGCGCTGGATTTCCATGGAGGTCTCGGGGCCGATGAAGGTCGGGGAGCCGTCGAGGTGGTTTTGGAAACGGACGCCCTCGGGGGTGATTTTGCGGAGCTTCGCGAGGGAGAAAACCTGGTAGCCGCCGCTGTCCGTAAGGATCGGGCGTTTCCAGCCCATGAAGCGGTGGAGGCCACCGAGCCGGGCGATGAGTTTTTCGCCCGGGCGGACATGGAGGTGGTAGGTATTGCCGAGGATGATCTGCGCGCCGAGGGATTCGAGCTCGGCGGGCGTCATCGCCTTCACCGTCGCCTGCGTGCCGACGGGCATGAAAACCGGAGTGCGAACAGGCCCGCGCCGCGTCTCGAGAGTCGCGGCACGGGCGTCGCCGTCGGTGGATTCAACGGTGAAGTGTTCTGACAAAATCGAGCAGGCGATCAGGATTTCGGGGCCGAACCGGCGATGCTGAGCGAGATGTCAATCGTATCGGAGACCTTGTCGAGGTTTTCACCGGCCTTGATGCCGAAGTCACCGCGCTTGATCTGGAAGTTCGTGCGAATGACGATGAGGTCGCCCTGCGTTTTCCCATTCGTGCGGTCGGCAAGGCGACCGGGGAGGTAGGTGACTTTGGCTGGAGCGGTAATTTCTTTCGAAACGCCTTTGAGGGTGAAGAGGCCTTTGACATCGGCGGTGCCTTCGTTGCCGTTTTTCACGGGGTTGAGAACTTCTTTCACCTCGAAGGTGATCTCGGGATGGTTGGCCGCATCGAGCCAGTCGGCACCGAGCATGTGCTCCTGCATGAGGGAATTTGAGACGGTAAGGGATTTCGTCTCGACGACGATCTTGCCCTCGATTTCCTCGGGTTGGGCGGGATCGACCTCGATTGTGCCGCTGATGCCGTTGGCTGTGCCGTTGATCGATTCGAGCGGGGCGTCGAGTTTGAAGACGATGTTGTTGACTCCCTTCGGATCTTTGAGATCGAAGGCGATTTCCTGCGCTGTGGCTGTGGCGGCCAAAGCGGAGGCAGCGGCGAGGAGGATGATGGTGTTTTTCATAGTTGTTGGTTTTTGTTGTTCCGGGAGAGGAAAGGCAGGAAGGAAATCCCAATCAGGACCGCAGCGCAACCGGTTCCCACGGCGAGGAGGTCAATGCCTGGGACGAATTGTTTTTTCCAAACGGGATAGTTGATGCCGGTGATGGGGTCGGTTTCCATGGTGGAGACGGAGGTTTTGGTCCAACCGTGGTTCATGCCCGCGGCGGCCCACCATGAGAGGAGGGCGAGGAAAAAGGCGAAGGCGAGGATGCGGAGAGCGGCAGACATGGGATGGTCAGTTGGCGGGGGCGGGAGGAGGGTCCTCGCCGGTGAGTTCGATGTTGTCCATCGAGGTCAGGTCGAGGAGGAGGAGATTGCCTTGGACGACGACGGTGCCGGTGGCGCGGATTTTGTTGCCGACGTATTTGCGTTTGAGGGCGAAAACGGAGGTTTCGGATTTGGCGGGGTCGAAGAACAGCATGACATCGCGCGGGCCGGCACCTTTGAACAGGAGGAATCGGCCTTTCATCGGGGGCTTGCGGGGATCCTGCTGGAGGTCCTCTTCGAAGCGCTCGATGGTGCCGGAGACGGAGATTTGCTTGCCGACCTGATCTTTGATATCGCCGGTTTCGTTGAAGCGGAAAGAGGTTTTTTTGACGGGGGCGGGCTCGTTTTTTTTCTTGGCGGAGTCATTGGATTTCGAGCTGGAGCCACCGCCTCCCCCGAAATTGCCGGTGAGGGCGAGGATCGCGAGAGTCGCGCAAACGGCAATCACCGCCACCATGGCGATCATGAAATTCTGCGTGCGATGGAATGGGGTGGCTTGGGATGTCGGGCTCTCGTCGACTTCTGCGGGAGGATTTGGTTTGGTTTTTTTCGGCGGAGGAGAAGTCGGAGAGGTGAGGGGATTGGCGAGGGAGGGTTTGCCGCGGAGGTCGGGGCGCTTGTTCGGAGCGGGCGTTTTGGTGGCGAGTCCGAGGCTCTGAAGGGCCTCGGATGCGGATTGCGGGCGGTCATCCTTGTTGAAGGCGAAAAGTTTTTCCACCCAAGTGGTGAGGGTGGCGGGAAGGTCGGGTCGGGCTTCCGAGAGCGGGGTGAAATCGTGTTGAAGATGGGCCGCGATGAGCGAGGGGACATCATCGCCATGGAATGGAAACTGAAGGGTGAGGGCCTTGTAGAAAACACAACCCAGCGAGTAGAGATCCGCGCGGTGATCCATCGGAAGTCGGCTGAGTTGCTCGGGCGAGATGGTGTGAATTGAACCGGTGATGGCACCTGAGTGATCCATCGTTTGCTGGCTCGGTTCGCTCATGACTTTGGCCAACCCGAAGTCGAGCAATTTGGCTTGGAAGCCGCCGGACGGGGTCGGGGCGAGCATGATGTTTGCGGGTTTGATGTCGCGGTGAACCAATCCAATCGCGTGGGCGGCGGCGAGGGCCTCGAGGCATTGGCGGGCGAAGGTGGCGAAAAAATCGAGCGCCATCGGGTCGGTGAGCTCGTTGATATTTTGGCCCGGGATATATTCCATCACGACGAAGGTTTGGCCTTCGGAACGGAAGAAGTCATAGATCGTGACGATGTTCGGGTGCTGGAGGCTGGCGAGTTGGCGGGCTTCGAGGAAGGGGTCGGAAATGCCGTCGGCGGTTTCGATCTGTTTGATGGCGATCCAGCGATTCAGAACCGTGTCATAAGCAAGATAAACCGCGCCACACCCCCCGACGCCAATTCGTCGTTCGACCACATAGCGTCCATCCCCAATCGATGCGGATTGCCCATAGTCCATGTCCCCGACAAAAGCCAATTTGTGCGAGGAACACAAGGGGTATCGGATGTCGATTTTGCGACGGACTTTTCACTTGCGGCAAACGCCGCATCGACTCAGATTCCTTGTCCCGTTTTGCGGGATTTCCACTGCCTCGTGGTGTAACGGTAGCACAATTGATTCTGGATCAATTTGTCATGGTTCGAATCCATGCGAGGCAGCCAACTCTCCCTCCTTTTGCAACCCATCCAAACTATGAAAATCGACGCCTACACGAAAATCGTTCTGACCCTTATCGCAGCAGCTCTCATCGCGCATCTTTTCAAGGATGCCCCGGTGATTTCCACAGCGCATGCCCAAGAGGCCGCCGTTCGCATCCAGAAAGTCGATCTTGTGTCGGTCAACGGAGTGGCGATTTCGGATGTGATCTCCGACAGCGGCAGCGTGAACCCAGTCAATGCGAACCTCGTCGCCTTGCCGGTGCGGGTTTTGAATGACTGAGCTGGGATTTCCAACGGGGCGAGGGGGAGTAAAAAACTCAGGCCGATCCCATGCGTGATCTGTATTTTTGGTTTGTGGCCGGGGAGGAGAGCGGGGATGCGCGTGCCTTCGAGGTGATGCGGGCCATCCGCGAGTTGCGGCCATCCGTGAGGTTCGGCGGGGCGGGAGGGGAGAGGATGCAATCGCTTTGCGGTGGTCCGTTTGACAACTGGATCGGGCGGGCGGCGGTGGTCGGCTTGTGGGATGTTCTAAAAAATTACGGGTATTTTCGCGGGAAGTTCGAGGCGGGGCTTGAGGCGATCCTTTCGGAAAAACCCGACGCGGTGGTGCTGGTGGACTACCCGGGTTTTAATTTGCGTCTCGCGAAGGCGCTTCGTTCTCGGGGCTATCCCGGGAAAATTCTTTACTATATCAGCCCGCAGGTTTGGGCATGGAACCGCGCGCGAATTCCGAAGATGGCGAGGGTTCTTGATTTGATGATCTGTGTTTTTCCCTTCGAGGCGCCGATGTATGAGGCGAGCGGGCTGCACACGGTTTTCGCGGGGCATCCGCTTCTGGAGGCTCTGGCAGCGGAGCGGGGAGGGCTGGCTCGCGAGGAGAACCTCCTCGGGTTGTTCCCCGGTAGCCGGGAGCGCGAGGTGAAGCGGAATTTTCCAGCCATGCTCGGTGCGGCGAGGATTGTGGCTGAAAAGATGCCGGGGATGCGCTTTGAGGCCGCTGCCGCCGGGCCGGCGAGGGCTGCGATGATGCGACGCATGGCGGAGGGTTTTCCTGTTACGGTGGTGGATGGCGGGGCTCACGCTTTGATGCAACGGGCTACGGCGGGGCTGGTGTGTTCGGGCACGGCGACGCTGGAGGCGGCGTTTTTCGGGCTGCCTTACGCGCTGGTTTACAAGACGGCCTGGCTGACCTTCGAGGTCGGCAAGCGGGTGCTCGATGTGAATGCCCTCGGGATCGTGAATATTTTGAATAACTATTTGGTCAATCCCCCGTCGGACCCTCGCCTGCCGGCGTCTGGAGCGCCTCATGTGGTGCGGGAATTCATTCAATCGGATGCCTCGCCGGAGGCCCTCGCGGGGGAGGCTTTGCGGTTGCTGGGCGACTCGGCGGCGAGGGAGGCTTTGGCCGCGCGTCTTGAGGGAATCGTGCGCACGCTAAGGGCCGAAGGGGCTGGAAAGCGTGCGGCGAAGGCGTTGCTCGACTCGGTCAATGAAAGTCAGGCATCCTCGACGCCATGAGCGAGGAATTTCCGAAGAACCATCTCGAGTCGATCTGGGCCCCGTGGCGTGTCGAGTATTTCCGGGCCGAGCACCAGAGCGGGATCGATTTTTTGACCGAGGCGGCCCATGCGACTGACGACGCCGCGCACTTGGTGGTGAAGCGTCTGGGGACGGCATTTCTGATCATGAACAAATATCCCTACTCGGCTGGACACCTGATGGCGGTGCCGTGTCGCAAGGTGGTAAAAATGTCCGATGTCCTCGCGGAGGAGGTGCTCGATCTTTGGAATCTGGCGGTTCATGCCCAGAAATTGCTGACCGAGGCCGTCAAGGCTCAGGGTTTCAATGTGGGCTGGAATCTTGGCAAGGCTTCCGGGGCGGGGGTCGAGGATTATTTGCACATTCACATCGTGCCGCGCTGGGTTGGTGATTCGAATTTCATGGCCGTCACGGGCGGAACGCGGATCATTCCCGATGGACTTCAGCCCCTCTACGCGCGCTTGCTGGAAATTCAGGCAGGGCTTGCCAATGCGTCCGGCTCGGGTATCTGTAAAACCACTCAGCCACCGGGGGCATAGCTCAACGGTTAGAGCAGGCGGCTCATAACCGCTTGGTTGTCGGTTCGAATCCGGCTGCCCCCACCAACTCTCGGGATAAATTCTTGTGTGGCGTTTCGCGTTTCGTGTAGTTTTCCGATCTCTCTTTTCGGGCAGTTAGCTCAGCGGTAGAGCGGTAGTTTTACACACTATTGGTCGGGGGTTCGATCCCCTCACTGCCCACCCCCCCCCTTTTTTTTCAAGCAAAATCGTGCATTAAACCTAGGTTTAATGATCATAAAAGTAAGAGATTTTTATTTTTAGGAGGGTTGACATTCAGGGCGCACTTATTCACAAAAGCCCTCTGAACGGACCACACCCATGGCTCTGGCAACCCTAAGAACAAATTCCCATTCAGACGTTCGCAAATACAGCGCGGCGGTTTGTGCCTGTATGGCGGTCTTTACTCTCTCGGCACAAGCTACGGCCCAGACGGTCTTGACGGTTCGTGACGCGGAATATCGTTCGCGCTGGGCTGGCAAGCAGGAGGACCGCATCGTCACTCCCCAATACTTCGCCCCCGGCGGCGGGTTGGACGAGGAAGCCGAGGGGGCGTCCAGCACGGAGGAGCCTACCGAGCCGAGCTTGGTCGAAAGCATGGACCGCATGGCGGAAAATGTGAAACGCGGCCTGCGCTTCGGCCCGCTGGATTTTCAACTCGGCCTCTCCAATGGCTGGGAATACTCCTCGCAAAACTCCGCTGGCAGCTCGAATGACTTTGCCGACAACAACAGCTTTTTCGCCGCTCCCACGATCGGCATCACCTACGAGCGAGAGATCGGCGTTTGGACCGTCAACGCCCGGTTCG
>JBILML010000007.1:0-95521 GCA_044375555.1 Terrimicrobiaceae bacterium | reverse complement strand
TGCGCCCCCAAACCCCGCACCGCTCGCCGCGGCAGGCGTTCGGGGGTCAAAAAGCCCTGCCTGCGGCAGGATCATAAAAGAAAATCACTCCGATCCCACTTTTTTCCTTGCATGACTACATGCCCGTCATTCGCGGGTCACTCCCAAACGGCTGAGGACGGCCGCGGGCATCAGCCGTTCAAAGAGCTTGAGGTATTGCCCTCACGCAGCTTCCAGACAGCAGGAAAATCCCCGTGCTCGCGCCGATGGGTTTGGTTCCAATCATTCAGCGAGGCGATGATGTCAGAGCGCCGGGAGTTGATAGCCGTTTTCGGTCGGGCATTTACCAGCGAAGGTCTGCAGCGCTTCATCGTCTCGGTCGAAAACTTCAAGTTGGGCGTCGAAACGGGAACGGCTTGTGCCAAATACAAATGATCCGTGCTGGCGGAATCTTCACGAGCCGCCTGTTTATCTTTAATCGTGCGCATAGGTTCTCCTTTCTCTTCTGTTCATCGGCCTCGCCGAAATCACACTCAACAATCTGATCCAAACCGAAAACAGATTTTTCGACAGGAGGGCCGGATTCAAAAGATTCGCAGAAAGATCTCAGCCTGTTGCCGACCAAATCATGTCAGTCACATCAAATGATGAGCTGCTGATTCTCTGTGAACTCTGTGTCCTCTGTGGTTAATTTAGCTGGATTCGGATTAATCAAGCAGGCTTGGACGAGGCGTTCTTCGGGCTCGTGGCCTGACTCGCCGGGCGGGGCGATGAACCATGTCCACTCGGCGGCGGGGTGGGGGAGGGGGTGATTTTCGAGGAGGGATTGCCAATCGCTGCCGGGGCCACGGCGCTTCGCAACATCGGTAATGAGGATGGCGCGGGGAGATTTTTGGAGGATGGCCAAGTGGCGAGCGAGGAGGGTGGGGGAGTCCTCATTGGAAAACAGGGGCAGCTGAGAAAGCAGGCAACTTGAAATGGTCCAACTCGAACGCGAGACCAAATCCTCGATCTCGGGGTTGGGGCTTGAGAGATCGGTCGCGATCAGGCAAAGGCGGCCTCGGGAAACACTCGCTCGGATTTGAATTTCGATTGGGTGGAGGGCATCGACGAGCGTGATTTTTATGAAACGCCTCTGGAGAAATTCGAGGTCGAAATCATTCAGGTGTCCGCTGCCGAGAATCGTGAGGGTTTCATCGGCGGGTGAGGGGCCGACCGATTCGGCGACGAATTGGCGGCAGGCGTCGAGATGCGGTTTCCAAGCAGCTCGGCAGCGGCGCGCGCGATGGCGAATGCCAATCTGCGCGGCGAGAAGGCCGTTCGTGCGTGCGGACCACGAACAAGGTGTCGCGATCCATTCCAGTAGCTCGAGGATCATCGGAAAGAATTTTTAACCACAATCGAGCGAAGCGAGATAGACCGCCGATGGCGGCCCCAAAGGGGTGAGCTAAGCGAATCAAAGGACACGGAGGGGAAAATCATGGACATCTCTTTGTCCTTTGACTCGCTCGCTCCCGCTCGGCTCGCCCTTCGGGCCAACCTGCGTTGGTCTATCTCAAAGGCCCCCGCCTTTTCGATTGTGGTCAAACCCACAGCGGGCTTCAGATGTTGTTCCCGAGGAAGGTGTGGATGCCGCATTCGCTTTTGTCGAAGCCGGTCCAGCGGCCGGCTCGCTCGCTCTCGCCGTCGGCCACGGGACGGGTGCAGGGTTGGCAACCGATGGAGCGGTAGCCGCGCGCGGCGAGGGCGTTCACGGGGAGGTCGTGCTGCTTGATGTAGTCCTGGACCTGGTCGCGCGACCAAGTAGCCATGGGATTCAATTTGATGATGTAGCGGTCGCGGAGGACATCGAAGTGGTAGAGCTCGACGATGCGGGTGTTCTCTCGCGTGTCATTTTGCTGGCGGCGCAGGCCGGTGATCCAGACATCGAGCGAGGCGAGTTTTTTTTGCAGAGGAATGACCTTTCGGAGCGAACAGCACAGGTCCGGCTTGGCTTTCCAAAGCTCAGGGCCGAGTTCGGCGGCCTGCTCGTCGACGGATTGCTCGGGATGCAGCGATTCGATGGCAACGCCCAACCGAGATTCGATCTGCATTTTCAATTCGAGCGTTTCGGGAAAAAGCAGACCGGTGTCGATGGTGAAAACTGGGAAGCGGAATCCGTTCGTATAGGCCGTATGCATGGCGACGAGGCCGGCGCCTTGGAAGCTGGTTCCAAAGGCAGCGCGCTCGCCGAAGGTTTCCCAGGCCCACGCGAGGATTTCCCGCAAGCTGGCGGTCTCGAATTCCTCGGCTTGGCGCCGAACCATCTCGCGGTCGTTCAACGAGGGCATGCCAAAAAAGAGGCTTTGCCAAAACTCAGGAGGGTCCTGCTTGTCAGGCCCGTGGCGGCTCTCGCAACCTCACTGTTTCGGCTCTGACAAGCAGAGCCCTCCTCACTAAGCGTCGGGCGGACTATTCTCAAAGCGACTTCGCGGCCTCGACCACTTTGGCGGCGGTCATGCCGAGTTGTTCCATCACGACATTGCCAGGCGCGCTGAGGCCGAAGCGGTCGATGGCGACGGCTTTTCCATCGAGGCCCACATAGCGGAACCATGGATCGGAAATGCCCGCCTCGATCGAGACACGCTTGCGGCAGGATTTCGGCAGGATGCTTTCCTTGTAGTCGGCCGGTTGACGCTCGAAGCGCTCGAGGCAAGGCATCGAGACAACACGAGTTCCCGCGCCGAGTTCGTCGGCGGCTTGGAGGGCGTGTTGGAGTTCGCTGCCGGTGGCGAGGAGGATGGTTTCGAGTTTGGCGGATTCTTTTTTGGCGATGTAGGCGCCGCGAAGAACTCCCTCGCGCCGCTCCTGGAGCGGAATGGCGTTGAGCGTCGGGATGTTTTGGCGGCAGAGAACCAGCATTGTGGGGCCGTCATTTTTCTGGAACGCGGCGGCAAACGCACCGGCGGTTTCCTCGGGATCGGCGGGGCGAATGACATCGAGACCTGGGATGGCGCGGAGAGCGGCAACAGTTTCCACCGGTTCGTGGGTCGGGCCGTCCTCGCCCACGCCCACTGAGTCGTGGGTGAAAATGTAAACGGTCGGGAGCTTCGACAACGCGGCGACGCGAATCGACGGGCGGCCGTAATCGCTGAAGACGAGGAATGTCGCGCCGCTCGCCCGGAAGATGCCGTCATAGGCGATGCCATTCATGATGCCGCACATGGCGTGCTCGCGGATGCCGAAATGCAGGTTGCGGCCGGAGCGGTTCTGGCGGTTGAAGTCGCCGCCGTCCTTGATGTAGTTCAGCGTCGAGCCGTGGAGGTCGGCGCTGCCGCTGGTGACGAGCGGCATGGCGGCGCAAATGGGCTGGAGCACATCGGAGCCGGCTTTGCGGGTGGCGATGTTCACCGCGGGATCGAATGGCGGGATGGCCGCGAGCAGGTCGGGGGCTTTGCCCGCGAGCGCGTCGTCGAGTTCCTTGGCGAGCTCGGCATTGGCGGAGCGCCAGGCGGAGTAGGTTTTTTCCCAAGCGGAATGGGCTGCAGCAAGGGTTGCGCGGTGTTTTTCGAAATAGGCTTTCGTCTCCGGCGCCACAAAGAAGGTCTCTTCGGGCAGGCCCAGCGCCTTGCGGGACTCGGTGACGAATTTCACGCCCGCCTCGCCGTGGGCTTTGTTCGTGCCACACACCTCGGCGATGCCTTTTCCGATGATCGTCTTGGCGACGATGAGTTGAGGCTTTCCGCTTGTGGCGGCCTTGGCCTTCGCGACGGCGTTGGCGATTTCCGAGAGGTTGTGGCCATCGATCTGTTGGACATCCCAGCCGTAGGCGACATAGCGCGCGGCGGTATCCTCGCTCTGCGACACCGGCGCCATGGCGTCGAGCGTCACATTGTTGGAATCATAAATGAGGATGAGGTTGTCGAGGCCGAGGTGGCCGGCGAGCGCGCTGGCTTCCTGCGCCACGCCCTCTTGCAAACATCCGTCACCGGCGAGCGCGATCACATGATGGTCGAAAATGCGGTGCGTCGGAGTGTTGAAACGCGCCTCGCTCATCTTGCCCGAAATCGCGAGGCCGACAGCGTTCGACACGCCCTGACCGAGCGGGCCGGTGGTCGCCTCGACGCCTGGCGTTTCGTGAAACTCCGGATGACCCGGCGTGATGCTGTGGAGTTGGCGGAAATTTTTCAGATCATCCAACGACACGCCGTAGCCCGCGAGGTGGAGCCAGCCGTAGAGGAACATGCTGCCGTGGCCAGCGGAGAGGACGAAGCGGTCGCGGTTTAGCCAGCGCGGCTCGGCGGGGTGGAACAACATGGCGGCCCCGAACAGCGCGGCGCCGATGTCGGCGGCTCCGAGAGGCAGGCCGAGGTGGCCGGATTTACATTTGGCGACGGCATCCATGGACAGTCCACGGGCATCGCGGGCGGCGAGTTCGAGAGAGGTGGTATCGAGATTCATAGGTGTAAGGCCGCTAGAAAAACCCCGAGCCGCCATGAAGGCAAGCGGCAAGGCGTGCCGTTCTAGCGAAAGAGCGCCTGCGCTAATCACTGGAATGTCTGAACGACTGTTCTTTCACATTCCATGCCACGCATCGCGGCACAGCTGTTCGATGCGCCCCAGCGGAGTGGGGCGGCTACAACATTCAGGCAGGCTTCGGACCCCAGTAGCGGAAAATCGATGATTTTTCGACGGATTTTGGTTTTGTTGCTCGACCACCTTCGAAAGTCGTTCCGACTTCCGCTACGAGGAGAGAAAACAAAACAGCCGGGTTCTTGCGAACCCGGCTGAGTTGTTGAGTTTGGCTTGGTGCCTGAGTGGCTGGACTTAGTAGTCCATGCCGCCCATTCCACCCATTCCGCCGCCTTGAGGCATGGCGGGAGCTTTGTCCTTCTCGGGGAGCTCGGAGATGAGAGCTTCCGTGGTGAGGAGGAGTCCGCTGATGGATGCGGCGTTTTGGAGCGCGCTGCGGGTCACTTTGGCGGGATCAACGACGCCGGCTTTGATGAGGTCTTCATATTTGCCGGTAGCGACATTGTAGCCTTCGGCGCCGGAGCGCTTTTTGACTTCCTGAACGATGAGTGCGCCTTCCTGGCCGGCGTTGTCGGCGAGGGTGCGGAGCGGTTGCTCGATGGCGCGGCGGATGATGCCGGCACCGATCGCTTCGTCGCCAGTGAGCTGGAGTTTATCCAGAGCGGCCTGAGCGCGGATGAGAGCGACACCGCCGCCGGGGACGATTCCTTCCTCGACCGCCGCACGGGTGGCGTGGAGGGCATCTTCGACGCGGGCTTTTTTCTCTTTCATCTCAGTCTCGGTGGCTGCACCGACATTGATGACGGCGACGCCGCCGGCGAGCTTGGCGAGGCGCTCTTGGAGCTTCTCACGGTCGTAATCGCTGGTGGTTTCTTCGATCTGGCGCTTGATCTGGGCTACGCGGCCTTGGATGTCGCCTGGCTTGCCTTCACCTTCGATGATGGTGGTGTTTTCCTTGTCGATGACGAGGCGCTTGGCGCGGCCGAGATCTTCCAAGGCGAGGTTCTCGAGCTTAATGCCGAGATCCTCGGTGATGCACTTGCCACCGGTGAGGACAGCGATGTCTTCGAGCATGGCTTTGCGGCGGTCGCCGAAGCCTGGGGCCTTGACGGCGCAGACTTGGAGCGTGCCACGGAGCTTGTTGACGACGAGGGTCGCGAGGGCTTCGCCTTCGACATCTTCCGAGATAATGAGGAAGGGTTTGCCGGTTTTGGCAATCTTCTCAAGGATCGGAAGCAGGTCTTTGAGGCTGCTGATTTTTTTCTCGTGGATGAGGATGTAGGCGCTCTCTTGGATGACTTCGAGGCTGTCGGGGTTCGTCACGAAGTAAGGCGAGAGGTAGCCTTTATCGAACTGCATGCCCTCGACGACATCGAGCGAGGTCTCGATCGACTTGGCTTCTTCCACGGTGATCGTGCCGTCCTTGCCGACCTTATCCATCGCGTCGGCGATGATTTGGCCGATGGTGGTATCCCAGTTTGCGGAAACGGTGGCGACTTGGGCGATCTCCGAGCTGTCTTTGACTTTCTTGGAGATGGCTTTGATTTCTTCCACGAGCGCTTCGACGGCTTTGTCGATGCCGCGCTTGAGGTTGGTCGGGTTGGCGCCAGCGGTCACATTCTTGAGGCCTTCGCGATAGATCGCTTCGGCGAGAACGGTGGCTGTGGTGGTGCCGTCACCAGCGATGTCGCTGGTTTTGCTCGAAACCTCACGGATGAGTTGAGCGCCCATGTTTTCATAAGCGTCTTCGAGTTCGATTTCCTTGGCGACGGTGACGCCGTCCTTGGTGATCGTGGGGCTGCCGAATTTTTTATCGAGGATAACATTGCGACCCGATGGCCCGAGTGTGGCCTTGACGGCGCGGGCGAGTTTCTCGACACCACGAAGGAGCGCGTGGCGTGCTGCTTCGTCGAATAGGAGTTGTTTTGCTGCCATGTGAGTAGTGTTTAAGTTTTAAGAATTAAGTTTTGAGTTTCGATTAACCGATGACGCCGAGAATGTCGTCTTCGCGCATGATGAGGTAACTTTCGCCTTCGACCTTGACCTCGGTTCCGCCGTATTTGGAGATGAGGACTTTGTCGCCGGCCTTGACGGAGAACTCGATGAGTTTGCCGTTTTCGTCGCGTTTGCCTGTGCCGAGAGCTACGACTTGGGCTTCTTGTGGTTTTTCTTTAGCGGAGTCGGGAATGATGATTCCGCCCTTGCTTTTCTCCTCGGCTTCGAGCGGCTTCACGAGCACGCGGTCGGAGAGAGGTTTGATGTTGGGATTTGCCATTGTTGGTGTGTGTTTTGTTTTCTTTGTTTCTGTTTTTAACAGGCCCCGGCCCTGTGCGGACCGGTGCGTTTTGTTAAAGTGGTGCGCGGACTACTTTTTCTTATCGTCGTCCACAACCTCGAATTCGGCGTCAACGACATCGTCCTTCTTGGGTTGGGGTTCGTCGGTCGAAGCGCCCGAAGCGGCGTCGGGAGCGGGTCCGGCGGAAGCGGCCGCAGCTTTGTAGGCGGCGGTGGTGACTTCCTGGAATTTGGCTTGGAGGTCGTCGTAGGCGGCCTTGATCGCATCGGCATCGTCGCCTTTGAGGGCCTCGCGGACTTTCTCGATGGAGTCCTCGATATTTTTCTTTGAGGCGCCGTCCACCTTATCGCCGAGTTCCTTGAGTTGCTTCTCGCACTGATAGGCGAGGTTGTCGGCGTTGTTGCGGATTTCGATGGTCTCTTTCGCCTTGCGGTCGTCTTCAGCATGGACCTCGGCTTCTTTTTGCATTTTCTCGACCTCTTCCTTGGAAAGTCCGCTGGAGCCGGTGATGGAAATTTTCTGTTCCTTGCCGGTGCCGAGGTCTTTCGCGGAGACATTGAGAATGCCGTTTGCATCGATGTCGAAAGTCACTTCGATCTGCGGAACGCCGCGCGGGGCGGGTGGGATGCCATCGAGGTGGAAGGTGCCGAGATTTTTATTGTCGCGGCTGAGCGGGCGCTCGCCTTGCAGGACCTTGATTTCCACGCCGGGCTGGCTGTCGGCGTAGGTGGAAAAGACATTCGATTTCTTGGTCGGGATCGTGGTGTTGCGCGGGATCATCGGGGTGGCGATGCCGCCAGCAGTCTCGATCGCGAGGGTGAGGGGAGTCACATCCAGCAGGAGGACATCCTTCACATCACCCTTGAGCACGCCGCCTTGGATGGCTGCGCCGATGGCCACGACTTCGTCGGGGTTCACGCCCTTGTGAGGCTCTTTGCCGATGAGTTCGCGTGCGGTCTCGACGACTTTTGGCATGCGGGTCATGCCGCCGACGAGGACGAGTTCATTCACATCCGACTTGGTCCACTTGGCATCGCCGAGGCAGTCGCGGACTGGCTTGATGGTGCGCTCGAAGAGGTCATCGGTGAGTTGCTCGAGTTTGGAGCGGGTGAGTTTTTTCTGAATGTGCTTCGGGCCGGTGGCGTCGGCGGTGACGAAGGGCAGATTGATTTCGAATTCCTGGGTGGATGAGAGGGCGATCTTGGCTTTTTCGCCTTCTTCTTTGATGCGCTGAACGGCGTCGGGCTGCTTGGAGAGGTCGATGCCGGAGTCTTTTTTGAACTCGTCAATGATCCAATCCATGATGCGGTTATCCCAATCGTCACCACCGAGGTGGGTGTCGCCATTGGTGGCTTTGACTTCGAATACGCCGTCACCGATTTCGAGCGCGGAGATGTCGAATGTGCCGCCGCCGAGGTCATAGACGGCGATTTTTTCGTCCTTCATCTTGTCGAGTCCGTAGGCCAGTGAGGCAGCAGTGGGCTCGTTGATGATGCGTTTGACTTCGAGACCGGCGATCTTGCCGGCGTCCTTGGTCGCGTTGCGCTGGGAGTCGTTGAAGTAAGCGGGGACCGTGATGACGGCTTCGGTGATTTTTTCACCGAGCTTGGCCTCGGCGTCGGCCTTGAGCTTCGCGAGGATCATCGCGGAGATTTCGGGCGGCGAGAAGGTCTTCGGCTTGCCGTCGATCTCGACTTGGATGTGAGCATCGCCGTTGGCGGCCTTGACGAGCTTGTAGGGCACGCGGTGCTCTTCGGCGCGGACTTCGTCGAATTTACGGCCCATGAAGCGCTTCACCGAAAAAATGGTGTTCGCCGGGTTCGTGATGGCTTGGCGTTTCGCGGCTTGGCCGACGAGGCGCTCGCCGGATTTCGTGAACGCGACGACGGATGGTGTGGTGCGGGCTCCCTCGGAGTTCTCCAACACAACCGGCTCGCCGGCTTCCATCACAGACATGCAGGAGTTTGTGGTTCCTAAATCAATTCCTAAAATTTTTCCCATAAGAAGTTTTGTTGTGGCCTCGGGAAAAGCAGGAATCGGGCCGTGAGGGTGTGTTTTTTACTATATTTTGTATGAAAGCGGGTTGTGTTGCCAGCGTGGAATCACGACACCCGCAGATTCGTGACATAATGTCACATTTTGGCGCAATAATTGTGCCGCGTGGCACAAAACCTACTCCCGAACGAGCCCGAGACGCTGGCAGATTTCGCGGGTCGCCGTGGATTGATTGAGGGTGTAGAGGTGGATGCCGGCAACGCCATTGTCGAGGAGGTCGGCGCATTGCTCCGTCGCGTAGTGAAGGCCGATTTCGCGGACGGCTTCGGGGGTGCCGTTGGCGCGTTGGAGGGCTTTGAGGAGTTTGGCGGGAAAGCGCGAGCCGCCGGCGAGTTCCGCCATGCGCTTCATCGAAGAGAGGCTGGTGACCGGCATGATTCCGGCGATGATCGGCGCTTCGATACTCGCGAGGGCACATCGGTCGCGAAAGTCATAGAAATCGTGGTTGTCAAAGAAAAGCTGGGTGCAGATGTAGTCCGCGCCGGCATCCACCTTGGCTTTGAGGTGGTCCATTTCGAGCAGGCGGTTGGGGGTGGCCGGGTGGCCTTCAGGAAATCCCGCGACGCCGATACCAAATCCTCGTTTGTCCGGGTGGCCGGTGAATTTTTTGATGAAACGAACCAGATCAACGGCTTGAGGAAACATATCGCGCGAGTGGTCGTAGTCGGGTTGGTCGCGGGGTGGGTCCCCGCGGAGGGCGAGGATGTTGCTTACTCCAGCGGCGGCGTAGCGTTCAAGAATCGCGGCGATTTCGGACTCCGTGTGGCCGACACAAGTGAGGTGAGGGATGGGGTCGAGCGTCGAGGAATTCTTGAGCCGCAGGACGAGTTCGTGGGTGAGTTCGCGCGTCGAGCCGCCCGCACCGTAGGTGACGCTGACAAAGTTCGGATGGATTTTTTCGAGATCCCGAATCGTGGTGTAGAGCTGTTCCTGCGACTCCGTCGTCTTCGGTGGAAAGAACTCGAAGGATACGGTCGGCTTGCCGGGCTGGAGAATGTCGCGGATGTGCATGGTTAGTCCTGTGAGGATTTTTTAACCACGGAGAGCACGGAGGACACGGAGAAGAAGAGGTGTTGGGAGTTCATGTTTTATAGCCCTCTGTGTCCTCTGTGGTTAATCATTTTTTACCACCCTAGAATCTTCGCGAAGATGAGCGGCGCGACGATGGTGGCGTCGGATTCGATGATGAATTTCGGGGTTTTTTCGCCGAGTTTGCCCCAGGTGATTTTTTCGTTGGGGACGGCGCCGGAGTAACTGCCGTAGCTGGTCGTCGAATCGCTGATTTGGCAGAAGTAAGCCCAGAGGGGGACATCGGTCTTGCGGAGGTCCTGGTGGAGCATGGGGACGACGCAAATGGGGAAGTCACCGGCGATGCCGCCGCCGATTTGGAAGAAGCCGATGGGGGTTTTGAAACTGGTGGGGGCATACCAGTCGGCGAGGGCGATCATGTATTCGATGCCGGAGCGGACGGTGTGGACATTTTTCACATCCCCTTCGATGCAATGGCCGGCATACATGTTGCCGAGCGTGGAGTCTTCCCAGCCGGGGACGAACATGGGGATGTTTTTCTCCTTGGCGGCGATCATCCAGCTGTTCTTGGGATCGATCTGGAAACTTTTTTGGAGTTCGGGCGAGTCGAGGATGCGCCAGAAGAATTCGTGCGGGAAGAGACGCTCCCCCTTGGCGTCGGCGTCCATCCACTCTTTGAGGATGACATTTTCGATGCGGCGCATGGCTTCCATTTCGGGAATGCATGTGTCGGTGACGCGGTTCATGTGGCGCTCGAGGAGGGCTTGCTCGTCGGCGGCGGTGAGGTCGCGGTAGTGCGGAATGCGTTCGTAGAAATCGTGGGCGACGAGATTGAAGATGTCTTCTTCGAGGTTGGCGCCGGTGCAGACGATGCCGTGGACTTTTCCTTGGCGGATCATTTCTGCGAGGGAAATGCCGAGCTCGGCCGTGCTCATGGCGCCGGCGAGGGTCATGAGCATGATGCCGCCCTGATCGAGGTGGCGCGAGTAGGCTTCCGCGGCGTCTTTGAGTGCGGCGGCATTGAAGTGGCGGTAGTGGAGATCGATGAATTGCGAGACGGGACCGGGTTGCATGGCGAGGAATCCTAGGAGTGATCTTGCGGGAGAAAAAGTCTTTCGTTTACGGAACGCGTGGAGGGGTTGTTCACACGCTGTATTAAGAAAATAATTTTTAGGGAACCCAGAATCTTCTTCTTAAGGATGTGAACAAGCCGGAGAATACCTGTTCCTCGCAGAACCAGTCTGCGTTCCACGCCTGTGACAACCTGTGAAGAAAAGATGATCCGGCGAGAAACGATGTGGAGAAACCACGGCGGCAACCGAGTTTTTGGCAAGAACCGCAAGCGATCGACAAGTTGCTCACAAGTTGTGCGGAGGGTCGAATCAACGGGCGCGGGCGATGATCGCGGTGGTGGTTTCCAATTCGCGGACCTCGATACGGCCTTTCTCGGCGGCGGTTTTTTTAGTGGTGATAAGGCGGAGGGAGATCACGCGGGTGGAGCCGGGCGGGAGTTCGGCGGCGCCTTGGTAGGTGCGCTTCGTGAAGTTTCGCAGGCCAGAGTCCACGCCTTCGGAAAGGGTGATTTGAACTTCGAGGCGCCCGTTTTTGTAAGAACCCGAGACATCGGCGCGGAGGTTTTCCAAGCGAGTGGAGGAGACGAGATTCGATGCGGCGGTGCTTTGGGCAAAGAGGACGGAACCGTTTTGCAAAGCGCGCTCTTTGGTCATCGTGCGGTTGGAGTTTGTGATCTCGGCGAGATTTACTTTGGCCAAGGCCTCGTTGAGGGCTTCGGCGGTTTTTGGTTCTGGAAATTGGATCAGGGCGAGATCAATTTCGGTCGCGAATGCGGCAACGGCTTGAAATAGGAAAACGGCGGCGAAGAGCTTCATGGGCGCGGGTCTATCGCGTCGCTGGAAAATGACAATGAGATTTCCATGGCGGACACATGACGGAGAGAATCGAGAGGCGCATTCGTGGCGGGTCGAGAACCCGCGTGCGGTGGTGGCCTGCATTCATGGCTTGAGTGGATCTGGTGAGCAATTCCATCCGCTTCCGGCGCGGTTGGGCCGGTATTCCTTTTACGCACTGGATCTGAGGGGGCAGGGGAGCGATCCCGTGGTGGCGCGGCGGGGGATGACGCTGGACCTGGAAACCCAACTCCTCGACATCGACCGATTTGTGGCGGCTCTGCGCCGGGCGCATGAGGGGCGGCCTGTTTTTCTGATGGGAGAGAGCATGGGGGCCTTGCTGTCCACGGCTTATGCCGCGCGCGACACCCTGCCGCGCGAGGCAGAAATCGATGGCGTGGTGCTCTCTGTTCCTGTGGTGGGATTGCAAAGGGAGGTGCCGCGATTTCTCAAAACGGCGCTCGCCTTTTTAGCCCGTCATTTTCCCAAGGCGCGCTTGTCACCGAGTCGATTTGTGAATGGCAAAAAAATCGCCCCTCCGCTCACACGCGATACGGAGTATCAAGAATCGCTGCGCAAAAAACCTCACCACTTGCGGGGCTTCAGTCTGGGGTTTCTAGCCGAGCTGGGAGAGTTGATCGATGGCAGCCACCGCTTGGCCGAGCGACTACGGCGGCCGGCGTTGGTGCTTTCCGCAGGGAAGGATTGCTTCGTGAAACCGGAGCAAATTTCATCGTGGTTTGACCGCATCCCGTCGGCTGACAAAACCCATCGACTGTATTCCGACGCCTACCACCTTCTCTGGCACGATTGGGATCGCGAGATGGTGATGAGTGATATTGAAGAGTGGCTCGCCGCGCGGAGCCGCTGAAAAGCGCGGGATTCTACTTTCCGGCGGAGCGGGCTTCGAGGCGCGGGGCGGGGAGGTTTTCCGGCACGCCAAGGGGCTCGACGATTTCCTCGGCTTCATCATCTTGGATGAGGGGTTGGCCGGATGCATCCAAAAGGCGAGCCGTCACAAAGATGATGAGGTTCTTTTTGATTTTTTGATCCACACTCGAGCGGAACAAGCGACCGGCAAGGGGGATGTCGCCAAGGAATGGCACCTTGTCATCAACCTTTTGCACATCCTCGCGGATCAGACCGCCCATGGCCACGGTTTGGCCATCCCAAATGCTCACGCTGGATTCGACTCTTCGGATAGAGAAAACGGGCTGGTTCATCACATTTTCTGTGATTGTGTAAGGTATGATGCCTGAGGGATTAGATAACGGATTAGCTAAAGGGTCAAATCGAGGCCCCACGATAGGGGACCCAAAATTTATAAAACCATCGAATTCAACAACCTCAGGCCGCAAATTAAGGTCTATGGTATAATTATCAGCTCCGACCTGGGGTTCCACCTCAAGCAGGACGCCCAAGTCGCGTTTTTCAAATCCCGTCGGCGTGGAAGGGGTAACAATTCCGCCCGTAATTTGAAGGCCCGTCCCTCCATTATCATTATTATTACCGCCTCCTCCGCCACCACCACCACCACCGCCACCACCGCCCGGAAGTTCCGGCGGGTCGAACTCCGTGGGGAAAGGAAACTCCCGAATAATTTTGATGGTGGCAGAATTCCCGCTTTTGGTGGTGACTTTGGGTGCAGACATCAGGTCCACGCCCTTTTGTTGACTGAGAGCGCGGATGACTAATTGGAATTGGGGGTTTGTGAAAACGCCGGCAAGGCCAAAGATGCCGGGCGAGGCCACATTGGCTCCTTGAGGAATTCCAGCCACCAAAGCATCCAAGCTATTGGCCGTGATGGCAGAATTCACACTCGTTCCAATCCCGGACCGGTTTCCGGCGGTGACGGGATTTCCCCCAACCTGACCGAAAGGAAAGTTATTGTAGCTGGTAGTTGAGTCGCCCCCAGGCGTTCCGCCGTCACCATAGACTCCTCCTCCGATGGAAAAGGGCCCGAGCAGCCAATCAAAACCCAGTTCATTGACATTGTTTTGTGAAATTTCAATGAACTTGGACTCGATCTCGACTTGGGTGGGTTTGACGCCGACATCGCTCTCCACCAGCGTGTCCACAAGATCCAAAGCGCCTTGGGTGTTGCGAACGATGAGTTTGCTGCCTGAGGAGACATAATTGGCGAAGGCCCCGGGTGGAAAAGGGATACCTTGTTGCTTGAGGTAATCCGTTGCATTCTTCATGCCTTTGAGCTTTTTGTTGCTGTCGGCGGAGGATTGGCCCGCTTCAGGCTCCCCTTCGGATTCCGAGGGCGATGTGGAGGGGATTAAGTTTGGGGAGACACGATACTCTTTGACCAGCAATTCTTCGGTGCTTTCCGTTGCAGGAATGAGAGAGACAGCAAAAGGCTCAATTTTTTGTTTTAAACCAGTGAGTTCCGTGAGGTAGCGGATGGCTTCGATGAGGGGAACATTCTTGAGGTCTAGGTTGACGCGAGAATTCTCGGTGACAACAGGGGAGGCTGGCTCCTCTGATCCGGGTTCCGGAGTCTCGCCTTCATTGACGGGTGCGGCGGGAGGGGGGAGTTTTAGCACGATATTAACTCCTTTTGTTTTGGAATCCGCGCTGAAGGAATCGAATTGCCGACTTTTCTGTTTCAAAATTTCCACGGCTTCACGAATGGTGACATCGTTGAGGCTGAGGCTATCGATGACGATGCCATTGAGCTTTCGCATCATTTCATCCTTCGTGGATGCGGAACCGCCGCTCGAGGCGCCCTCCGTCGAGCGATCTTTACTGATCCTCCGAACCGGCTTTTCCCAAGCGCGATCGGCCAGCCAGAGCATCTCGCTTCGGGTTTCATTGTAGGCCTCGTTGTAATATCCCGTGCGTTGCTGGTTCACTTGCTCCATGCCTTGGCGAGCAGCGATGTTGTAGGGATCAAGATTTAAAACCTGCTCGTATCGCTTGATGGCGAGATCGTTCCGTCCAGTGGCAAAGTAACCCACTGCTTCGTTGAGCAGTTTATTTATCTCATCCCGTTTGGCGGCAAATTTCGGATCGATTGTGGTGTTGTAATTTTGCTTCTCGAGCTGCGAAAGAATCTGAGCGGCCGGCTTGTAGGTGGGATTGATTTGGGGATCGAGAACGGTCTTGGCGACATTTTCCGCCTCGGCATAGTTGCCACGGGCGATGAGGCTGCGAGCGTAGTCCACAGCGGTTTTACTGAATTCGTTAAGAACGACTTGCCGGTTATTCGCGGTCGCGGTGCCGGCTGGAATAAGCTTTAAGGCGGCGAGATAATCGTCGTAGGCTTGTTTGAGATTTTTGTCCTTCAAAGCCCGCTCCGCTCGGACCACAAGATGTTCGCCTTGTTTGACTTTTTCTTGGCGACGGATTTCTTCGCGTTCCGCCAAGCGGACGAGGTCGGTCGCCTGAAGCGCCATCGGAATCCAGAAGGTCGAGAGAAGAAGAATTGAGGAAAACTTTTTCATGATGCGATTTATTCAGGCAGCGGAGCGGACAAAATATCGCCCGGAATAGACTCCTCAATCATTTCGGCCACGCTTGGCTCTGCCACAATGGCATCTTCTTCCTCGGCTTTAATGATCGGCTGGCCTGCGGGATCCATTAAACCTGCCGTGACAAACATCACCAAATTCCGCTTGATATGTTGATCGACATTGCTTCGAAATAATCTTCCTGCCAGGGGAATATCTCCAAGAATAGGGACTTTATCTTGAACCTTTTGCACATCCTCTCGCATGAGGCCGCCCAAGACCACGGTTTGTCCATCATAAATGGAAACCTGGGTGATCACCTCGCGAGTGGAGAAGACAGGCTGATTCATAGTATTTGGAGTGACTTCAAATGTTCCAGAGGGGCGTGGAATAATGGCTAAAGGGTCGACATACTGAACCGTTGCGTTAATGGGGTTTCCATAATTAATAAAACCTTCAAATTCAATGACTCGCGGAGCCAAAACCAACTCGATGGTGTAATTATCCGGGCCAACGGTGGGTTCTACTTCCAGCGTAATTCCGGTATGCTTGGTCTCCCAACCGGCGGGAGTATTTGGAATTGCGGGGGTGAATTGGGATCCATTGCTTGCGGAAACTTGGGGCGGCTCGAACTCGGTTGGGTAGCGGAAGTCACGAATGATTTCGATCAAGGCCCGCTGGCCGCTCTTGGAGGTGACGCGTGGAGCGCTGACGAGGTCGATGCCTTTCTTTTGGCTCAAAGCGCGCAGAACGACTTGAAACTGAGGGTTTGTAAACACACCCGCCACACTCAAAATACCAGGGGCGGCTCCGGCCGGAGATCCTAAAAGGAGAGCATCCACGGCATTGAGTTGAATGGCGGTATCAAACCCTGAGCCACCGGCGCCGCCTCGGTTGCCGGCAGTGATCGGGCCCGAAGTCGAGGAAGAAGCTCCCACGGGAACTCCCGAGCCGGGATTGATCAAGGGATAGCTCGAATTATTGATGTCGCGCCCAAAGCCCATCGTGCCGCCTCCGCCATAAACTCCAGACCCTCCGGCTAATGCAAATTGACCGAGCAGCCAATCAAAACCGAGTTCGTTGAGGTTGTTTTGAGTGACCTCCAAAAACTTCGCCTCGATCTCGACCTGGGTCGGCCGGGCGGCGACGGCTATTTCTACCAAGCCATCAATAAAATCCAAATTGGGTTGGGTGTTTTTGACAATCAATCGGCTGGAGCTGGGGATGTAATTGGCGCTTGCTCCGGGGGGGAATTCTACGCCTTGGGAAACGAGAAAGTTCACAGCTTTCGAGGTGGCCGCGACGGGCTGGCCGTCTGCGCCGGTTTCGGGAGCGCTGCCAGGCACGGACTCAACAAATCCTGGAGGAACCTTGTATTCCTTGGTGATCAGCACATCGGTATTTTCAGTTTGCGGAACCACGACCACGGCATGGCGCTCGATCTTGATTTTTAGGTTTGCCGCGCGAGAGACATAATCGAGAGCCGAGCGGAGGGGCACATCCTGTAGCGAGAGGGTGATCGGATAGGAGGCATCCGGAGAGTCGGGAGGAAGTTTGAGAACGATATTAACACCCTTATTCTTCGGATCTGGTTCGGTGTCATCCAACTCCGCCGCGCGCTTGCGAAGGAAGCCAATGGCTTCGACAATGGAGGAATCTGTGAAATCGAGCTTCGGAATAATGATTGTGTCGAGTTTGTCGCCAATGAATTCCGAGCCGCTCTGGGCGATGTCTGGCTGCTCGATGATGGAGGTCACGCCCTCATTGAATTTCCGAACCGGAAGTTCCCAGGCTTTTTGCACCTGCATGAGCATATCGCCGCGGGTTTCGTTGTAGGCGGCGTCTGCATATTTTTGGCGGGCCCCGTTGATGCGTTCCATCAATTTCCGAGCGGAGATGTTGTATTTATCAACATTCAAAACCTGCTCGCACCGCTTGAAGGCGAGGTCGTAGCGCCCTGTCGCAAAAAATCCCTCGCTTTCCTTGATGAGTTTTTTGACCTCTTCGACCTTGGCGACATGCCCCGGGGTCAGTGTGCCGCGATCTACGAAGCCCGTAGGATTCATGAGCTGTGAACGGAGAGCAAGGGCTGGGCCGTAGTTGGGATTATAGGAAGCCTCAAGAGGCACCTCGACGATCGTTCGAGCATCGGCGTAGCGGCCCTCGGAGACGCGTTGGCGGGCAAGCTTCACGGCGGCATCGCAAAATCCATCCAGTGCCTGTTGCTTCACATCGGCCATGGCGGCGCCACCCTGCGGCAGGATATCCACCGCACTCTTGAAGTAGGCGTAGGCCGATTCGTAATCCAAATCCGCCATCGCCTCATCGGCCTTGGAAATCTGACCCGCAGCGAATTGTTTTTTTTGCTCGAGGAGTTGGATTTGACGCTCGACGGAGCCTTGAACTCCGGGGAATTGAGCGGTGGAAACCGCCACCAATCCAAAGGTGGCAGCCATCGCAAGCGTCAGGGTCTTTCTGTTCAACATGGGCTAGGGAGATGAAGCGGCAGGAGTGGAAATTTTTAGAGTTTTTCCGGTGGCGATGTCCTGTATTTGGGCGGAGTCAGCTTGAATGTCAATGAGCTTGAACTTCGCCGGATCGGGCGGGATATCGAATTCCTCGCCTTTTTTATAAGTCTTCACCTCATTGGTCAGAAGATTGCGGAATTCTCCGTAGGAGGTCGGATCGTTGATTTCCTCGTTGTATTTAAGAACCAAAGTCTCGCGGGTGTTGGTGTTTTCGATCTTCAACTCGGAGAGGTCGCCCTTCACATTCACGCCGTAGGGGCCGGGCTTGGCGGTGTAGCCAACAATCTTGTAGGGCGCCTCCGCGATCTGCTCGTTCAACTTCTTGTATTGGGTGCGTCCGGTTCCTTTCAAATCTTTGAAATTGATCTGGAATTCTTTTCCATCCGTTCCTCCATCGCCTTTGAAAATGATGCGGAATGGCTCGGGCTTGAAGGCCACGAGTTGCATTTTTGTGAAAGAGGGGGGTGTGGAGGTTTTGTCCTTCGGGTTGGTTTTGGCGTTGAACTCCTCGAGGTTGCTGAATCCATCCCCGTCGTTGTCGAGTTTCAAAATGTTGTTGTTGGATAAATCCAAATCGTTTTCGACAAACCAAGCATTCGGAACGGGGTGGTGAAGGTTCTCGCCGCCCTCGATGGGGTCTAAAAGTTTGCCATCCTTCAAAAGGTATTTGCGTGAGACGAAAAGCGAGCCCTTCGCTCCGGTGGTATCAGGTTGCCATCTGACTGGCGCGGACGCGGCGGCGCTGGCATCTTGGACGGCTTGGAGATTTGGTTTTTCGAACTCGTCGGACCTAGCAGGCTTCGGCTGAATACCCTCAATCTCAAGTTTTGGAAGTAAGGCGATCCATGCGGCATTCGCTGCCAAGAGCAAGGTGGCCAGAGCCAGAATCGCCAGATCGTAATGTTTTTTGAACCAATCCATGATGGCTATTGTGCCGGAGTCGGCTGGGTTGGTGGTTGGGGTTTCTTTTCCTCAACATTCCGTTCGGGGAATTCGAGAATTTCAAAAACCACCGTGGCCTTGACGAGTTCAGAGCCGAAAATCATGGGCAATTTTTCCGAAGCTCCAGGAGACGTCGGCGCCGGAGCTGTGGCTGGCTTGGGCTTGCCGGTGTCGGCTTTGAGGGGGGCGGTCGGGCTGGTGTTCTCGATGGTCATGGAGCGGACCACGAGGAAGCCGGGATTGGCGGGAATTTTGTCGAAGGCCGAAATAAAGGAGTTTTGGGGCGCGGTGATGCCGAGAGTGAAGGAATCGAAAGGCAAGGGCTTCGCAACGGCCTCATTGGGTTTTGGCGGAGCGGCCTTGGGATCGGGAGCGGCAGGAGCGGCACCGGCGTGTCGAACCAAGGTATCAATGCTGGTGATGCCGAGGGGGACAATGGCGTCGATGAGGCTCTTGATGGCGAGAAACTCCCTGTTGAGTTCCTGGGTTTCACCCCGCGGCGGGAGTTGGGTGCGGAAAGCATCGAAGCCGAAAAAGAAATTCTCTGGGAGAGCGGTTTTGTTCGCGGTGGCTTTTCGGAGGTTGTCGGCGGCGACGCGGAGATTGTCTTGGAATTTCTGCGGGGAGATTTCCGCAACAGGAACCTCCATTTTATTCAACGAGGTGACAAAGTCCGTGATGGATTTTTTGTAGGCCTCGACATTGGCTTGGACTTCTTTGAGGTGGGCATCATCGGGGAAAGGCTGCTTTCCCTCCAAGCGCCGCAAGTTTGTGATCGCCGAAGTGTAACCCGCGACGGCCTGCTCTTGCCTGACGGCGGCTTCCATAGCAAAAAAACCAGCCACGAGCGTGCCAACGAGCGCTATCGCGGCAATCGCAAGAACCACGGGGTTTTCCTTGAACCAATTCATGGCAGGATAATGGGTTTTTTGAGCGGTAGGCGCATCGTGAAGCCGTAAGCCCAAGCTTCACCAGTGGGTGTCGTGCGCTCGGTGATCACAGATGCCCGGTCGGAGGTTTCGTTAATCCCAAAAACCGGCGAGCCGGCCAGTTTGTCGTAAAATTCATCGACGAGGGCGGTGCCTTTTTCGTTCGGCGGGTTGTCCAAATAAAGGCCCTTCACTTCGATGTGGGTGATGGATTTTTTGAAAGCCGACTTATTGGTGGGCGCCGGATTTTGTTGGTTGGGTCGGTTCGGTGCAGCGGGAGCCTCTTCGGTTTCGACCGGGGCGAGGCTGGTGACCCAAATGAAGCGCTCCGGGAGTTTGGTCGAGAGTTCGTTGAGAATGTTGGACCACGCGGAGCGCTCGGCGGTGGCCAGAAGAAAGGGGGCAATCTCGGTGTCGAGGGCTTTTTTCTCCTTCAAGCTCGCATCGATCCCTCTGGATGCAGCCTCGAGGGCTCCCGCCTGTGCAATAAATGGGGCCGTTGCTTCCTCGAGAAGAGCGGATCGGCGCGAGGTGTTGAACCACCACAGGATGGGAATGGCGATGAGCAGGGCGGCGGCGAGGGCGAGGTTTGGAATCCTCCGAGCCATGATTCGTGCTTGGACAACCGCCGGGGGCGTGAGGGCGATTTCCATCGGGCAATTTCCGAGGCCACGCAGGGCGCATCCGACAAGCTCCCCGAGCCCGTAGGAACTGGGAGGCGTCTCTTCGGGGAGAGCTCCTTCGGCGACGACGACATTTTTGAGCGGGTTGAAAAACTCCACTCGTGCCTGGAGTTTCTCGACGAAAAATTCCGCGATATAGCGCAGCGGAGTGCTGCCGCCGCAGAGGAAAACCCGCTTCGGTGTCGTGCCGCCGTGCGTGGAGCGGTAGAAATTCACCGACCTCGCGATCTCGGCATGGAGGCGGGTCATCGTGTTGCGAATGACCTTCGAGAGGCGAGCTTCGATGGGGTCCTCGGGATCGGCATAAGCGCCACCAAGGCCGACGAGGCCTTTTTCGATCTTCAATTTCTCGGCCAGCGTGATGTCTTGCTCGAACTCCTTGGCGATCGCAGCACTGATGGCATGTCCGCCAATCGGAATACTACGGCTAAACGCACGACCATTTTCCGAAAAAATCAGATTCGTCGTCCGCGCGCCGAGATCAATGAGAAGGGCGCTCTCTTCCACCTCGGGGTAATTGTATCGAAACGAGTTGTAGAGAGCCATCGGCGCCACATCCACATTCCGCGCCGAGAGTCCTCCGCGCGTGGTGGCATCCAGCACCTCGGTGAGTTGCTCGGTCTTGATCGCCACGAGGGCGACATCCCACGACTCGTCGCGGCGGTCGCCCATGATTTGGTGGTTCCAGACGACCTCCTCGATGGGAAAAGGAATATTCTGCTGGGCTTCGAAGCCGACGATGGATTCGACATCCTCGGGCGTCGCGCCGGGCAATTTCAGGAAACGCGAAAAAACCGCCTGCGATGGCAGACAGGCGAAAACGGGCGCGCCGGCCTTGGCTTTCAGCGTCTCGCGGAGTTCCTTCGCCACCGTCTCGATTTGCAATGGCCGGGTCGCATCGGCCGCGGAATCCAGAATCAACTCGGACTTCGCGAATCCCAGCAATTGGAGTCCACCTCCGGGCAACACCTCGAACTCCGCCAAACTGACGGTTTGCATTCCGAGATTGAGGCTGAGGATGCGTTCGGGTCGGGCCATGGGTCGCTAGGCGAAAAACTCAGAGGCCCGACTTGGGCTTCTCGGGCAGGAAGTAGTCCCAAGCCAAATCAGCAAAAGGCGTGACGCTCTTGGCCAGCACGCGGCCGGTGACTTCGGTGTATTTTTCGGTGCTGTCCCACCAGCCTTTGTCGTCGCGCACTTGGCTTTTGGAGGCTTTGCGGGCGATGACGCCGGTGCTGTCGCTGATCGTCACGCCGATATCTATAATGGCTTGATTGATGTTGCGAGGAGCTTCCCCATCAAAAAATTTCAACAAAGTCTGCGGAGCCACGAAGGCGCCGACATGCAGGCCTTTTCCAAAGAGATATTCGGCATGCGACACCGAACCCGTCAAAAGCGTCGCCTTGCCATCCTCGGTGAGGCTCTTGTTGTTGAGAAGAATGTAGTAATTCACCGTCAAATCCTCCCCGAGTTTCGGGCCATTTTTGTCGGGCTGCGGAATGTCGATCTCCACATCGATCTCGAGCCAAGGGGAAGGCTGGCCTTGAGCGCTCTTTTTCGAGTAGCTGGAATTAATCTGCGGGGAGGGGATCAGCGCTGCCTCGAGTTTTTTGATTTCACACTCCGCTGCGGACTGCGCGAGGGCGGGTCCGGAAGCCAACGCAAGGAAAAGGGCAGAGGCGAGGAGCAACACAGGGGCGAGGGGTTTTGTCATAGGAAGAAGTTCTCTAGCGAAACGGATCGACCAAGTAAACCGCTAAGAGGGATTAAACCCGTCCGCGGAAAAACTCGATCGTTTCGCGGATGCCTTGGTCGAAATCCACCTTTGGCTCCCAGCCGAGGATTTTCTTGGCGCGGGTGATGTCGGGTTGGCGAACTTTGGGGTCGTCCACGGGAAGCGGCTTTTGTTCGATCGGGCAGTTCGCTCCGGTGATGCGAAGGATTTCCTCGGCGAATTGGCGGATCGTCATCTCGCGCGGGTTGCCGATGTTTACTGGCTCATGGAAATCCGACATCATGAGGCGGAAAATTCCATCGATGAGGTCGGAGACATAGCAGAAACTCCGCGTCTGCGAGCCATCACCAAAAATCGTCAGCGGCTGGCCCCTCAGAGCCTGCCCGATGAAGGCCGGCACCACGCGACCATCGTCGAGACGCATGCGGGGGCCGTAGGTGTTAAAAATTCGGACGATGTGGGTATTCATCCCGTGGTAGCGATGGTAGGCCATCGTGATCGCCTCGGCGAAACGCTTGGCCTCATCGTAAACGCCGCGCGGCCCGATGGGGTTCACATTGCCCCAATAATCCTCGGTCTGCGGGTGAATCAGTGGATCACCGTAGCACTCGGAGGTGGAAGCAAGGAAGAAGGCAGCGCCCTTGTCCTTCGCCAACCCAAGCGCGTTGTGCGTGCCGAGCGAGCCGACTTTCAGGGTCGGGATCGGAATCCTCAAATAATCGATCGGGCTCGCGGGCGAGGCGAAATGCCACACATAGTCCACCTGACCGGGGATGTAGATGAAGTCGGTGACATCGTGGTTGATGAACTTGTAGTCCTTATTCCCCGCGAGGTGCTCGATGTTCGCGACATTGCCCGTGATGAGGTTGTCGACCGCGATGACGCGGTGGCCTTCCTTGAGCAATCGGTCCGTGAGATGGGATCCCAAAAACCCGGCTCCGCCGGTGACGACACTGACGGGCTTCGTGATGTTTGAGGACATGGCGGGGATATCCGGTTTAGTTCGAGTAGGAAGCTTGGGTGCCCTTGAGGTTGCGCTTTTTGATCCAAGGCATCAGGCCGCGAAGGCGCTCGCCGGTCTTCTCGATCGGGTGCTGCTCGCCGGCTTTTAGGAGGGCGTTGTATTTTTTGTAGCCGCCTTCGTATTCCTTGATCCACTCCTTGGCAAATTTGCCACTCTGAATGTCTTTGAGCGCGGCCTTCATCCGCTTCTTCACGGAGGCGTCGACAATCTTCGGGCCGACATGCACATCGCCCCACTTGGCGGTCTCGGAGATCGAGAAACGCATTCCTGCGATGCCGGCTTCATTCATGAGATCGACGATGAGTTTGAGCTCATGCAAGCACTCGAAATAAGCCATCTCGGGCGAGTAGCCAGCCTCGATGAGAGTCTCGAAACCTGCTTGGACGAGCGCCGAGGCGCCACCGCAGAGAACGGTCTGCTCGCCGAAGAGATCGGTTTCGGTTTCTTCCTTGAAGGTGGTCTCCAGCACGCCGCCGCGGGTGCCGCCGATGCCTTTGGCCCAAGCGAGCGCGATTTTTTTCGCGTCCTTGCCGGGGTTTTGGTGGATCGCGATGAGCGTGGGAACGCCTTTGCCTTCGGTGTATTGGCGGCGAACGATGTGGCCTGGGCCTTTCGGGGCGACCATGATCACATTCACATTCTTCGGCGGAACGATTGTCTTATAAAGAATGCTGAAGCCGTGGGAGAAAAGGAGTGTCTTGCCGGCCTTGAGATTCGGCTCGATGTCTTTTTTGTAGGCAGCGGCCTGCTTGGTGTCGGGGATGGCGACCATGATCACCTCGGCGCGGCGCACGGCCTCGTCGGTGTCGAACACTTCAAAGCCGGCCTTCTTCGCGACTTCGCGGCTCTTGGATTTGGGATAGAGGCCGATGATGACTTTGCAACCGCTCTCTTTGAGGTTCAGCGCGTGGGCGTGGCCCTGGGAGCCGAAGCCAAGAACAGCAAGGGTCTTTCCCTTGAAAACTTTCAGGTCGGCGTCTTTGTCGGTGTGGATTTTGGCAGGCATGGTGGTGTTGGTTGGGTTTGTAAAAAAGGTGGGATTACTTGGAGCGGGCGAGGGCGACCTTGCCGGTGCGGGTGAGGTCACTGATGCCAAAAGTCTCCATCAGGCTGAGGAATTTGCTGATCTTCGCCTCGGTGCCGGTGATTTCGATGGCCAGCTTCTCGGGCTGCACATCAATGATCTTTGCGCGGAAGATGTCGCAAATCTGCATCACCTCGGCGCGGCTCTTGGAGTTGGCATTCACGCGGAGCAGAACGAGCTCGCGGTCCACATATTCCTCGTCGCGGAAATCCTCCACATCGATCACATCGATTAATTTTTCGAGCTGCTTGGTGACCTGCTCGAGGATTTTGTCGTCGCCCCGGACGACAATCGTCATGCGGGAAGCGGAGGGGTCGAGGGTCGGTCCGACATTGAGCGAGTCGATGTTGAAGCCGCGTCCGCTGAACATTCCAGCCACGCGGGTCAGAACGCCGAATTTGTTTTCCACGAGGATCGAGATGGTGTGGCGCATGCGATGAAAAGGGGGCAGATGCTGATCCAGTGCCCCCGACGCGTCAATGGAATTCCCTGAAAACTCGTAGCCGGCATGGTTCAGGAGGTCGGCGGTTGTTCGTCTCGACACTCCGAGCCGCCGCCAGATACATAGTCGCGCATGACAAGTATGACCGGTCACGGACGAGGCGAGGCGAGGACGAAAGTCTGGTCCGCCGTGGTGGAATGCCATTCCGTGAACCGCAAGACGGCTGAGGTCGTCTTCCACGCCGACCGCGATGCCACTTGGCTCGAGCCCTCCGTGCGTGAGAAAGTGCTCGAGAGAATTTCCCGCGGCCGTGTGCAGGTGAATCTCCACCTCGAAAGGGCGGACGCCGGAACGAAGAATTTTTTCGATGAGAAACGCGCCGCCGTTTTTGTCGAACAAGCCCGGAAGCTCCAAAAAAAACTCGGCCTCGAGGGCGGTGTCACACTGGCTGATGTGTTAAGCGCTCCCGGTGTGATGCGGGCCGCGGAGCCAGGCGGTGACGATGCCCGTGAACCCGTGATGAAGGCGCTCGAGGAGGCGATCCGCGGGTTGGAGTCCACACGCAATCGCGAAGGCGCCGCTCTCAAGAAAGCCCTCCTCCGCAGCGCCGAAAAACTCGAATCCCTCGCCAAAAAAATCGCCCCCCACGCCGGCCGCGTGGCGCAACTCCACCGTGAAGCACTTCACAAACGCATCGAGCGAGCGGGCATTTCCCTCCAGCCCGATGACGCCCGTCTCGCCTCGGAAGTCGCGTTTTTTGCCGAGCGCTGCGACATCACCGAGGAACTCGAGCGCGCCGCCAGCCACATCGCGCAATTCCGCGACAAGCTCGATTCCAAGGGCCCCGTCGGCCGCACGCTGGAATTCCTCGCGCAGGAACTCGGCCGCGAATTCAACACCATCGGCTCCAAATCCTCCACCACCGCCATCGCCCGCCTCGTCATCGAAGCGAAGGCCGAACTCGACCGCATCCGCGAACAACTTGCCAACATTGAGTAACCTCGACATCCAACGCACCGGCATTCTTTTCGTCATCTCCGCCCCCTCCGGCGCGGGAAAAACCACGCTCATTTCCTCGCTCCGCCAGAAGCCGGATTTTGTTTACTCCGTCTCGTGCACGACCCGCTCTCCGCGCCCCGGAGAGGTCGATGGCGAGGATTACCATTTTCTCTCCGAGGAAAACTTTCAGGCCCACATCGAGGCCGGAGATTTTCTGGAATACGCCGAGGTCCACGGCCACCATTACGGCACGCTCAAGTCCACCGTCGTCTCTCAACTCGAGCATGGCATCGATGTCTTGCTCGATGTCGATACGCTCGGCGCCGCCAGCATCCGCCAATGCCCTGACGGATTCATCCAGGACGCGCTCGCCGATGTTTTCATCATGCCGCCCGGGTTGGATGAACTCAGTCGCCGCCTCCGCAAGCGCGGCACCGAGAGCGAAGATCAAATCGCCACGCGCCTCCGCAACGCCGCCTCCGAAATGGAAAAATGGCGCGAATACCGCTACACGCTCATCAGCGGATCGATGGAAGAAGACATCGAAAAATTCCGCGCGATCATGCGCGCCGAGCGTTACCTGAGCCACCGCCTCCACCTTTCTTTTTGATGAGAAAAAAAAATATCGTGCTCGGCGTCGGCGGCTCGATCGCTTGCTACAAAGCCGCTGACCTCACAAGCCGCCTCGCGCAAGACGGCTTCGAGGTCCATGTCGTGATGACCCGCTCGGCCACGGAGTTCGTCGCCCCGCTCACTTTCCAAACTCTCTCGCGAAATCCGGTGACGACGGGAATTTTCGACGAAAAGGAATCCTGGCATCCCGGCCACATCGCGCTCGCGGACGACGCCGATTTGCTGCTCATCGCGCCCGCCACAGCGAACCTCATCGCCAAGCTCGCGTGCGGAATTGCCGATGATGCGCTCACCTCCATCGCACTCGCCACTCGCGCGCCGCTCGTCATCGCTCCGGCGATGAACGGCAAGATGTGGCTCCACCCCGCCACTCAAGAAAATGTCGAGCGCCTGAAGTCCCGAGGAGCCCTGTTTATCGGCCCCGGCGAGGGTTTGCTCGCCTGCGGCTACGAGGGCACTGGGCGCCTTTGGGAGGTCTCCGGCATCGTCGAGGCAGTCAAAAAACTTCTCTCTGCCGACTAAGAAATTCCGCCGTTCAGAAAATTTTTCCGAAAAAAATTCGCGAAAATGAAAATAGTTGTTGACGCATTTCAAGGCGGAACTTATTCACACGCCCTGTGAGTTATTCACAACTTTTTCACAACAACTTTCCCGCATTTGCGGAAAGAAAGGGGGGAGATTAATGCCTACTGCCAAGAAGAAAGCTCCGGCCAAAAAGGCCCCAGCAAAGAAAGCCGCCGCCAAGAAGCCAGCCGCCAAAAAAGCGGTGACTAAGGCCCCGGCCAAAAAAGCCGCCGCCAAAAAGCCAGCCGCCAAAAAAGCGGTGACTAAGGCCCCGGCCAAAAAAGCCGCCGCTAAAAAGCCAGCCGCCAAAAAAGCGGTTAAGAAAAAGTAATCACTCCTGTCCCAGACAGGTTTTAAAAACAAGTTGGGAGAAGTCTTCGGGCTTCTCCCAATTTGTTTTTCTAAGGAAGTCCCCGGCCCGCCCGCCCGGCCAGTGAAACGAAAGCGAAAAATCAGAGAATGATTTTTTGCGTTCTCGTATCCAGCAACTGCGAGGATTCAGCCTGGCGAAGATAGGTGTCGATAAGCCGAATCGCCGCCTCGGGTGTTTTTTTATCCGATAAAGAGGCCAAGGAAAGACGCTCGGTCTTATCCCTTAACGCGACCCGGATTTTGCCATCAACGAGAAGGCCCATGAAAATGCCGACGACATGGGAATTGCCCCCGCCGAAGCGCAAGAGGTAGTCATCGATTTTTTCAAACAACGAGATTTCTCGGGATGAGGTTCTTACCGTCAGCCCGCTTTCCTCAGCGAATTGCTGCTCGAGCAAAACGATCGGCTTCGCGAGGTCCGCGTCGGATTGTGAGCCTGATTGGACCACGGCAGATTCCACCTGCTTCTTGGCGATGCGCTGTCGGAGCCTCTCGCCCACACTCTCGCGAGAGAGCGGAGAACGAGTATTCGATCGCGCTGGGAAAATTCCATTCGGCAAATGATGCGCTAGCCGCCGGCGAAAATCCTCTTTCTCTCGTGGAAGTTGAATAAAGGCCCGCAGCCCCAGCTTAATCATATCCAGCACCCACGAGCGGTTGGGCTCGAAGAAAATCAGCACCACGGGAATCCCTCGCAGCGTGGCGCTCGACATCATCCGCTCGAGAAGCCACTGCGCGTGCGGCCTCGAAATACCCGATCCGATCAAGACGAGATGAGGGCCAAGCGCCTCCATCTTCGCAAGCGCCGCAGAAACATCATCCATCGTCGTGATCCGGATGCTGGACGAATCAAGCGTTTCCTGAAGAAGCCGCGATTCAGACGCCTCGCAGCTCAGTAGCAGAACCAATGCCTCTTTCATTTTCAAAAAAACAACCGACAGAAAAAAATTCGCACTTTTCTTCTATCGATGGAGAAATACTTTTCAAGACAACCGAATTCTCTCCAATCTCCGATCCATGCTTATGACAAACCCTCCTGCCATCCGAACCCGCACCGACAAGCAAGCATTCACCTTGATCGAATTATTGGTTGTCATCAGCATCATTGCCATCCTAGCGTCGCTGGCTTTTCCAGCTGTAAATGGAGCGATCGATTCCGCCCGAAAAGCAAGGGCCGGTAGCGATGTCGCTCAAATCGCCACAGCCGTCGTGGCCTATGAGGTGGAATATGGAAGGTTGCCGACCCACACGGGCAGCGCCGTGAATTCGACGCTGATGGCTACGCTAACGGGCAACAGCACAGACAATCCTCGTAAAATTGTCTTTCTGGAGGCTTCCGAATGGAAAAAAGGACGAGGAGGAACGAACAGTTCCGGTTTTTGCGATCCATGGGATAGCGCTTCTGTCTATCAAATCGCACTGGATACCAATTACGACAATCTGGTTACCGCAGGAACCAACTCCACCAACATCACAAAGAAAGTGGCTGTCTGGAACAACCCCACGGGGACTGCTTCAGAAAAAACCCGCCGCTATGTCACTTCTTGGTAAAGAGGTGAGCGCCTAGGGCAGTTCGAGCAAATCGCATTTGATCCAACCCGCTCCGATATGCCGGAATTCGCCGCGAAGTGTCAGCGAAGTCCCTTCTTTGCAGAGCACTCGCTGAGATGGTTCGGCAGGGGATGTGCTGGATTCGGATTTTTTTGGGCCGCCTTTAGCGGAGTTGCCGCCGTAGGCTTTGGCGAGGGCGCCAACGATGCTTTGGAGCGCGGCCCCCTCGCTGGTGGTGACTATTTTGGGATTATCTTGAGTTCCACTCCGTGGAGCCGGTTTCACCACTGAAACCGCATAGATTTCCTTCCCTCTTTTTTGAAACCTAAAGCTCGCGGGGCCGCCCCAGCGCTCCTTTTTTCCGAAATGGGATTGAAAGGAAATTTTAAGTTTTGGCGTTCCCTCCAACTCAAGGGAGAGGTCGTTGGAGTTGACGCCGCTCACCAGCCCCTTCGAAAGAACGCCCGAAACAGCCACGGGTTTATGCTTGAGCGCTTGGGTGACGAGTTTCGGGTATTTGGCACAAAGAGCCGCAAGGTCCTTGGCAGGCATCACGGATTGCTCCACAAGCGCAGCAACTTCCTGCTCGGGAGATGGTGCGGGCGGAGGTTCCGGTGGAGGTGCTGTGAAATGCTTCCAAGCGAAAAAACCAAGCAAGGAGAGGATCGAAAGAAGCAGCAGTTTTTTAAGCACGGGGAGATGGGATATTTCTCAAAAAACCAAAAGCTCCCCAAGCAGGGCAAGACAATCTTCCTATGCGCCTGAAAACCCGTCCGGGCAGTTGTGACTATTCGAAACGGATGGCGCGGGCGGGGGGAATGCGCGAGGCGCGGGAGGCGGGGAGCCACGCGGCGAGGAGAGCGGCGGGGAGAATCCACAAGGGCGTTGCGGCAATGACACCCCACGGATAGCGGAGGTCGATGGTCCACCCGAAAAACGCTTTGTTGATGACCCAAGTAAGAATCATCGCCATGGCGGCACCGCAGACGATTCCCACAGCGGAGGAGAGGAGGCCAACCATCGAGGCCTCGGTGAGGACGAGGCTGCGGATTTGCCCGCTGGAAGCGCCTTGGGAGCGGAGGACGCCGATTTCGCGTTCGCGCTCGAGAACGAGCGTGGAAAGGGAAAGCAAAACGCCCGCGACAGCCACGACCACGGCGATGGTTCGCAACACGGAAGTCACGGCAAAGGTTTGGTCGAAAATCTCGAGCACGCGGCGTCGAAGGTCGGAATTTGTATAAATCGCAAACTCCCCCTGGCGTCCGAGCGCTTGCCGGAAATCCTCCGCCAGCAGGGTGGACTCTGCAGGATTTTTCAGCGTGATCGAGAGAGAGTGCAGGCGGTCGTCGCTCCAATAACGCGAAAAATTCGAGCGTTCGATCATCACAAGTCCACTGTCGCGTGTGAAATCGCGGATCACGCCCACCACCTCGAAGAGAGCGGGGCCTTTGGGCGACGCAAATTCCAAAACCTCGCCGAGTTTGGTCCCATGACGATTCGAGAAACTTTCAGAGACCACCACCTTTCTCTTTTTAAAAAAATCAGCCGCCGCGTTTGGTCCACCACTCAGAAATTCCAACTCGCCGCGCGCCTGGCCATCGACCACGGCGAGATTAGCCGTGCGCTCGCCCCAAGGAACCACCATCTCGCGGAAGGTGCCGACTTCAGCAACTCGCGGATCCTGGCGAATCCAATCCAAAGCCGCAGCCGGGAGGAAACTTTGAAGGCCGGCTGTTTCATTGGCTGCGGGCGCGATGAAAAGATCTGCCGCGAGGGTGTTCCCAAGCCAACGCTCCACGCTCGCGCGGAAGGAATGGATCATCACCGAAACGCTCACCGTCATGGCCGCCGCCACGGCAAGAGCGGCGATCGTCACGGCGTTGCGATGCAGGGAACGGACGAGGTGTTGGGAAGCCAACCGCACCATCCAACCCGGTCCGTTGGCGACTCGTGCGAAAAGCCGGACGACGAATGGGACAAGAAGAGAAAAGCCCGCGATGAGAAATCCAACCGCTGCGAAGCCGAGAAGCCGGCCGCCTTGTCGGAGGGCCAGCCAAGAAAGGACAAATGCCAGAAGAAGACACGCAACTCCCCACGGAGCCCAACCGCGTGCCGAATCCGCGCCGTCTCCCATGGACCCTTGGCGCAAAACCAGCGCTGGATCGCACGAAGCCGCCTCGCGGGCGGGTCGCCAAGCGGCGAGGAGCGAGGCGCCCAATCCGCAGGCGAAAGCGAGAGTGATTTGCAGCGGCGTGATCTCGATCCGGTCAATGCTCACGAGCGCGTAAAGAGAGGATACCGTCTGGCCCACCGGAGCGGACAGCACGGCGGCGAGGGGACCTGCCAGCAGGATTCCAAGAATGGTGCCGAGGAATCCGCAGACGAAACTTTCGCCAAGAAAAAGGGCGGTGACCTCCACCTTCGTGGCCCCACAGGCTCGAAGGACTCCAATCTCGTGGCGCCGCCGAACCACGGAGGCGGAGAGGCTGTTGTAGATCAGATAAACGCCGACCACCATCGAGACGAGGCTCAGGGCGGTGAGGTTGAGCTGAAACGCGGCGAGCATCCGCTCGGCCTCGCCCCCTCGGCGGGAGGGAGGTCCGATGACGGCATCCGGCGGGGCGATGAGGCGAAGTTTTTCGATGAGAGGGTCGAGATCGAGCGGGTTTTCCGCGAGCAACTGAATCGAGGTGAGGCGTCCCGGCAGGCCGAGGAGTTGCTGGGCCCAACCGATATCCATGGCTGCCAAGCGGGGATCGGAGGCCACGCCGACATCGTCGGTTTTCAATTCAAAGAGCGGGCGGAGAGTTTTCGAGGCGCCCCCCGCAAGGACGCGGAAGGGTTCCGTTTTTTTCCCTGCGACAGCGAGCACATCGGGATCTCGGAGCCATTGCTCGAGATCCGGATCGCCTCCACCGCGAGCGGTGAGTTCGAATACACGCATGTCCACGCCGGTGAAGGGATCGATGCCGAGAATCCGCAAATACTCGCCGGGCTCCTCCGGCAGCGTGGCGATACCCTCCACGAGCGGTGTGGCGGAGGCGACGCCTTCGGTGTTTTGGACCGCAGGAAAAATTCCCTCCGGCAGATCGCCTCTGATTTCAAGATGGGCGTGGCCCGCGACGAGTCCGACGGCGTTTTGGAAGCTTGCGAGTGCCCCTCGATTCGCCATCTGAATCGCGAGAAAAACCGTCACGCCCGCCGCGATGCCGAGGATGTTGAGGGCTGGAAACAGAGGATGGGCCAAGCCCGGCCGGACGATCTGGCGCCAGAAAAGACGCAAAAAGCCAGGGGTCATTCGGATGTTTTCACCGCCGCGTTGTGCAGGACTTTCTGAAGATTCCTGATTGCGGTGCGCGAGGTGATTTTGCCGCCGTCGCGGCCGTAGACATAGAAGGAATCCATCGCCACATCCATCTCGGTGGTGATGCGGGAGATCTCGATCAACACGCCCTCGCCGCTCATGGCTCGGAGCAGGTCGTAGAGCAGGCCGAGGCGGTCGGGGGTTTGAATCTCGATGAGCGTGTAGACGGGGTGCGAATCGTTATCGATCGTGATGCCCGTGGGGAGGTCGAACTCCTGGGAAAGCTTGTAGCTTCGGAGTCGGCTGTCCTTATCCATGAGCGGAGTGAAATCGAATTCCTCGACAGAGAGGGCCTCAGCGAGGCGTTTTTCGATGGAGGCAATCTCGCGCGGCGATGGCACGGGCTCGAAATTCCCGCCGCAGACCCGGAAGATGTCGAGGGCTAGGCTGTCAGTGCGGGTGAAAATGTCGGCGCCAAGGATGTTGAGTCGTGCGGAGACGAACGCGCCCGCGATGCGCTCCAGGAGCCGGGGACGGTCCCAGCTGGAGACCCAGACTTCGGTGTGGCCTTTGTCGGGCTTCGGAATCCAGCGCAGGGCTGGCGCGGCGGCGAGCGAGTCGCTGGAGAGGCGGCTCAGGAAAAATTCGCGGAAATGGCGCAGGTGCTGGGCGATTTCCTCCGGCTCGAACATTTGGAAATACCGGTCCGGCATGAATTGAAAATGGGCCTCGCACTCGTCCCCAAAAGAGTCGTCGAGTTTTTCAAGAACGAGTTTTTTCTGGAGAAGGCGGTTGCGACGAGTTTCCTCCATCGCATCCACGCCGCCTTCGAGGTAGCGGGCGCATCGGCGATAGAGCGTCCAGACAAGGCCCTCTTTCCAGTCCGACCAATTTTCATCACTGGTTCCCATGCCATCGGCGAGCGTGAGGAGCATGAGAGCATCGAGGTTTTTCCTGTTCCCGACAATGCGGGCGAATTCCTCGGTGGTTGAGTGGTCCTCGAGGTTGCGGGTCTGCGACATCTTCGAGAGCGTGTAGTGCGAATCGACGAGAGTGATCAGCATGCGCCGCCGCTCGGGAGGGAGTTGCAGGCGACGAGCGACCTTGTGGGCGATCAAGGCGCCAGCTTCTTCGTGATGACGCGAATTCGCAGCCTTGCCGGTGTCGTGGAGCAGGACGGAGAGATAGAGGATGGCGGGGTCTTCGAGCTTTTGGAAAATCGTCCGGTAGCCTTGGAGCCGGCGTTGGTCGGATAAAAGAACCGAGTCGAGTTTTTCAATGCACACGAGGGTGTGTTCGTCAGCGGTGTAGCGATGGTAGAATTCGTGTTGAACGAGGCAATCGAGCGCGCCGAATTCGGGGATATATCGACCGAGCACGCCGAGGTTGTGCATGAGGCGGAGGATGCGGCCCACCTCGCCCTTGCGCGAAAGAATCGCAAAGAAGGTCTCCCGGGCGGAGGCCGCGTATTGGAAGGTGCGGTCGATGAGGTGCAGGCGACGCGACACAAGATCCATCAGCTCGGGGTGGAATTCGAGTTGGCGCACTTGGGCGTAGTGGAAGGCGCGCAGGAGTCGGTAGGGATCGTCGTTAAAAATCTCGCGGGACTCCGGAATCAATTGCCCGCCGCGGGCGATGAAGCTGTCGAATTTCTCGGACTTCGGGCGGGAGCCAAGGAGACGCATCAAGCGGGACGGCTCTGGCGCGGAGCGCGCCTCCATTTTTCCAAGGGCGGCTTCGGTGACGAGAAAGATGGTGCGCGCATGCCCGTAGTAATCGCGCATGAAGGCCTCGACTTTGCGGAGGATATTTTTCTGCGGGTAGTCGAAGGCTTGAGCGACGCGGCCTTGGAGTTGGAGGGTGAGCTGATCGGCCGAACGGCCGTTGAGATATTGCATCTCGGCGCGGGTGCGCAGGAGGAAGTCGTAGCTTTTATCCAGACGCTTGCGGTCGGCATCGCGGAGGATTTTGCCCTCCACCAGTTTCGCGGTGGAATTCAGCCCGAGTTTGAATTGGGAAATCCACAGAAGGCTCTGGTAGTCGCGCAGGCTGCCGGTGCCATTCTTGATATTCGGCTCCTGCATGAAAACGCTCAGGCCGTATTTGGCCCTCATCTCGCCTTGGTTGGCGAGGCGCCAGCCGATGTATTCCTGCTCGCGCCCGACGATGCACTCGCGCTGGAAACGCTCCTTGAAGCGGTTGAAAATCTCCCGGTCTCCTGCGAGGTATCGCGACTCGAGCATGGAGGTTTTTGTCACCATGTCCTCGTTCGATTTTTCGATCGCTTCAGAGATGTTGCGGGTGGCTTGCCCGACCTTGAAGCCAATGTCCCAGAGGGCGACGACCGTGCGGCGAATGATCTCCTCGGCCTCCTTGTCGCGGGTGCTTTTATCTTGGAGAAAAAGCACATCGATGTCGCTCATCGGAGTGAGTTCGCGACGGCCGTAGCCGCCAAAGGCCGTCACGCAGAGGCGTCCGGCGAGAGGGGCGGTGGCGACCTCTCTCACGATTCCATCGAAAAGCTCGCGGAGCAAAATGTCCACGGTGTCGGCGCGGTGACGGGCGATTTCTCGGCCTCCACCTCCGTCGCGATGCCACTCGCGAAGCCGCTCCTCCTCGACTTGCAGGAAATTTTTAAACAGGGCAATCGGAGAGCCGTTTTCCGCACGCGCTTTTTTCGAAAGTTCGATGGCGGAGGCCTCAAGGGCCTTTGGCTCTGTGAGGAGACTCATGGCGGGCCGTCCTTGATCAGGATTTCCACGCGGCGGTTGATTTTCTGTTCTTCGATGGTGCCTGTGGAGGGAACGGCCAGTCGGGATTTTCCATGGCCGATTGTAGAAATCGACTCGGCGGGAATGCCCACCATGTCGATGAGCCAGATGCGAACGGAGTCCGCGCGGAGTCGGCTGAGTGTGAGGTTGTATTCGTCGGTGCCGAAGGAATCGGAGTGGCCTTCGATGACAAAGCGGGCCTTGGGATTGCGCTTCAGGAGTTGGCCGAGTTTTTCCAAGCTCGCCAAGGCGCCGGGCTGGAGGCGGTGGTCGTCGTATTCAAAAAGCAAATCGCCGGGGAGCAAGATGGGGGCTGTGTCCTGGGTGAGCGGGCCGGTCTGAGCGAGGAGTTCGTCGAGATTGGAAAATCCGGCTCCGCCGCCTGGCAGGCCGGGTGTGGCCTCTGAGGCGCGCAGGGCCAGGATCGGATCTGTGGTCGTGGTTTCTGAAACCAACGGCATGTCACGCGTGAGATCCTTGACGAGCGAGTCGTCCACGGGAACGAGGTGGCTCGAAGGCGAGGTGGCGTCGGATTTCGGAAGATCGGGGATTTGGGGCTTCTCATTCACGATCGCCTGGTCGAGGGGAGGCGTGGTTTTTTGATCCGGCGCCTTGGCAGTCTGGCGGTCGAGGGAGATTTTCTCCTCGGGAATTTTGAAGTCCACGGGGTCGGGCTTTTTTTCCTCCGGCTCGGGCTCGAGCAAACGCGGGTCGATATCGGCGCGCTCGATGTTGAAGGTGCGGGGGACGATTTTGTCGTAGAACGCATCGCTCATGCGGTCGATGGGCACATGGCGGCTCCAATTCCAAAGAAGGAGGTGGATGAGGATCGAGGCGATCAAGGCGGGGAGAATCCACCTCGCCCAAGCGTCTCGATGGCGCGGCAAAGGTTGGTCTAGAATTCTGCCCCGGCGGCTCATGGTTGAAAAACTAGTGTCGGGCCTGACAAAACTCCATCACAGAAAAGGCGGAAGTCAGCTGCGAAGCTTCACAAACCGGTAATGGCTCACGAGCCATTCGTTGCCACCACGGAAGCCCCAGAGTTCCGCGCAGGACATGAAGAAGACGCGCCAGTAGGCACGCCACTTGGCGGTGTTCTCGCCGCCATAGGTTTTTTCGAGGATTGGAGTGATCGTCGTCTCGTTCGCATCCATTTTTTCCAGCCAAGCCTCGGAGGTTCGTTGGTAATGGGTGCCGGAGACGCGCCAGTGTTTTTCGATCGCGAGATCTTCCTGGAAGTAGAGCAGGAGGTCGTCGGAAGGCATCGTGCCGCCGTCGAAAAAATAGCGTGTGATCCAGTCCGAGGGATCTTTGCCCTCAAAGTGGTAGGCGAATTCGCGGTGGGTAAAGATGTGAACGAACAGCTTGCCGCCCGGGCGGAGCCAGCGGGCGACCTTTGCCATGAGGCGCTGGTAGTTTTTCATGTGCTCGAACATTTCCACGGAGACAACGCGGTCGAATGCCGAGTCGCCGGCCTCGAAGTCGTTCATGTCCGCGGTGACGATGCGGACATTGCCCAAACCACGCCGTGCGGCTTCGGCTTCGATGTGGAGTTTTTGGGTCGAAGAATTTGAGACGCCAGTGATGCGAGCGGCGGGGAATTTCTCCGCCATCCAAAGCGTGAGACTGCCCCAGCCGCAACCGAGCTCGAGGATGTCGAGGCCGTCGGTGAGTTCCGCGCGTTCGCAGGTGAGCGCGAGCATCGCCTCTTCGGATTCGGCGAAAGTCGTGTCCTCGCGCGGCCAGTAGCCCGAGCTGTATTTCATGCGGGGGCCGAGGACGAGTTTGAAGAAATCGGTAGGAACTTCGTAGTGCTGCTCATTCGCGGCGGCGGTCTTAATGGCGATCGGGCTGCGTTTGAGTTCCTCCACAAAAGCAGCCAGCGCCTCGGATTGGGCAATGGCGTTCTCGCGGGTTTCCTCGCGGAGTTTTTTGGAGAGAAGATTGCGGATGCCAAGCCGGATGGCAGCATCGGGCAGGAGATTTCGGGCGAGTAGGTCGTCGAGTTGGATCATGTGAAAAATGGTTTATCCCGCAGAGACGCTGGGACGCAGAGGAGATTCTTCAAGGCCGTTGACGCATCGGGTGATGCCGGTTTTCAGAACAGCCTCACCGAAGTTGAGCAAGTAGCCGAGCTTCAATCCAGTCAGCCGCAGATAGGTCTGCACCTGTTTCTTATGCGCTGGATTGACTGCCTCCACGGATTTGAGTTCGAGAAGCACTTTGTTTTCCGCGATGAGATCGGCGCGAAATCCCTCATCGAATTTGATGCCCTGATAATGGATTGGCACGGGCACTTGCCTGCGCACATCCAAGCCGCGTTTTTTGAGAGAATCCGCAAGGACGACTTCATAAACGGACTCGAGCAAACCCGGGCCAAGCTCCCGGTGAAGCTGGATAGCTTCCTCAATCACAATTGTCCCAATCTCGTTTTCGCTCATTTCAAAACTCTCTGCGTCCCTGCGCCTCTGCGCGAGTTCATGATTTTGGAAACCAAGGGATGAAGGCGCTGGTGCGGCGTTGGTAGTCGCGGTAGGCGTCGCCGCGGGAGGCGAGGGCACGGGCTTCGGCTGGGGGAATTCCGGTCATTCGGGTTAAGAAAAACAGCATCAGAAGCGGGCTCGCCAGTCCAACCCATGCCCACGGAGAGCCGAGCGCAAAGACGAAATACGCAATCCAGACGAGCCACTCGAAAAAGTAGTTCGGGTGGCGCGAGTATTTCCAGAGGCCGAAATCGCACACGCGGCCTTTCGCCGCAGGCTGAGCCTTGAAGAGTGCGAGCTGCATGTCGGCGATCGCTTCGCCTCCAATCGCGACGAGCCAGAGCAGGACGCCCGCGATTTCGAAAAAACCGACGCCCGGCGAGGGGTTCGCGCAAGCGAGGGCGATGGGCAGAGACAACAACCCGATCAGCAATCCCTGGAGCTGAAAGAATCCAAAAAACATCAACCAGGTGCGTTTAGGAAATTGCTTTCGAAGGGCGGCGTAGCGCGGGTCCTCCTCCGGGTGGTGGGACATCACGCGTTTGTAGAGATGCATGCCGAGTCGCAGGCTCCACGCGCAGACCATCGCCGCGATGAGGCCGTTGCGAATCATGTGGCCGCTGCCAAAGATTCCATAAAAAAGCGCCACGGGCGTGAAACCGAATGACCACCAGATATCAACGATCCCCGCGTTATCCATCCGCTTGGCAAAAAACCAAACGACCACCATCATCGCCATGGCGAGAGCGGTTCCAGCGATCACGAGCGGAAGCGGATTCATGCGGCGCGGAGTATGCCGCGTCCGAGACGGCATGGAATCCAATTTCCTCAATGCCAGCGAAACCGAATCCAACTATGGCGCTTGGGTCGCCAAAATTTTCTGGATTCGGCCGTGAAGCTCCCGCGCGGCGGAGAGGATTTTTTGCAGGTCAGCCAAATCCTCGGGTCGGGCTTGGGAACGCTCGGAGAGGATTTCGGTATAACCAATAATAGCGTTGAGCGGGGTGAGGAGATCGTGGCTCAAACTCGCGGGTGATGGCTTTTCAGGCGCGGGCGGCAATCCCCCGAGAAGCGCCTCGATTTTTCCGATCAACCGCACGAGATCGACCGGCTTGGTGTCGTAATCATCGCAACCTGCCGAGAGGCATTTTTCTCGGTCGCCTTCCGTTGTCTCGGCGGTCAGGGCAACCACAGGAATTCGCGCCGTGGCTGGGTCGGCTTTGATGTGGCGTGTCGCGGTCCAGCCGTCCATCACCGGCAGGCCCATGTCCATCAGCACAAGGTCGGGCGATTCCGAGCGCGCCATGGTCACTCCCTCCGCGCCGTCGACTGCCATGACCACCGCGTAGCCCCGCTTCGCCAGGCGGCGCGAGAGCATGTCGCGGTTCATTTCGTTGTCCTCGACGAGAAGGATTTTCTTCACAGACCCAAGCAAGCAAATCGCTCATGGCCCGGCGAGGTTCTTTTGAAAAAAGGGAGGGGCGTTTTCCGGCCAATGAGTTCCACTCTTGGCGCGTCGCGCGGGGCGGTGCTAGGTTTTCAGCCCATGCAAGCACAGCCCGTCACGAAATACCGGCCGTTCCCTCAGGTCGATCTGCCAGACCGCCAATGGCCGAGCCGCGTGCTGAGCCGCGCGCCGATCTGGTGCAGCGTGGATTTGCGCGATGGCAACCAGGCCCTCGCCCAGCCGATGAGCGTCGAGGAGAAGCTCGAGTATTTCGAAATGCTCGTCGGCATCGGCTTCAAACAAATCGAGATCGGCTTCCCCTCCGCCTCGCAGATCGAGTTCGATTTTTGCCGCCGCCTGATCGAGGAGGACCGCATCCCCGCCGATGTCTCGATCCAAATCCTCTGCCAGTGCCGCGAGGATCTCATCACCCGCTCGCTCGAGGCCCTGAGCGGAGCGCAAAACATCATTTTCCACCTCTACAACTCGACCTCGCCGAAGCAGCGCGACTATGTCTTCGCCTCCACCCGCGAGCAAATCGTCGGCATCGCCACACACGCCGTTTCGTTTTTGAAAAAAACGATGCAGCCGCACGTGGACTCCGGCTCGCGCATCCAGCTCGAATACTCGCCCGAGAGCTTCACGAGCACGGAACTCGATTTCGCCTTCCAAATCTGCGAGGCCGTCACCGATGTCTGGCAGCCGACGCCCGACAACAAAATCATCCTCAACCTCCCCGCCACCGTCGAATACGCCACGCCGAATATCCACGCCGACCAGATCGAGTGGATGTCGCGCCACCTCACCCGCCGCGACCTGACGATCCTCTCGCTCCACACCCACAACGACCGCGGCACCGGCACCGCCGCCACGGAACTCGGCCTGCTCGCCGGAGCCGACCGCGTCGAAGGAACACTCTTCGGCGTGGGCGAGCGCACCGGCAATCTCGACATCGTCACCGTCGCGCTGAACCTCTACACGCACGGCATCCACCCCGGCCTGGATTTTGGAAAGCTCAACGCCATCCGCGAAATCTACGAGCGCTGCACCCGCATGGAGGTCCACCCGCGCCACCCCTACGCCGGCGACCTCGCGTTCACGGCCTTCAGTGGATCGCATCAGGATGCCATCAAAAAATCCTGGGCCCGCCAAAGTCCCGGCCAGCCTTGGGATGTGCTCTACATTCCGATCGACCCCGCCGATGTCGGCCGCAGCTACAAGGCGATCGTCCGCATCAACTCCCAGTCCGGCAAAGGCGGCGTCGCCTATGTGCTCGAGAAGGAATTCGGCTACCAGCTCCCCAAGGGCCTCCAAAAGGACCTCGGCCGTCTCGTCAACACCGTCTCCGACGAAAAAGGCACCGAGCTCGAGCCAGAGGAGATTTTTGAGTTGTTCCAAAAAACCTTCGTCGTCCGCTCCGGTTCTGTCCGCCTCGGGGAATTCCGCGCCATCGAGCGCGCCGAGCAGGTCACGGTCGAAGCCGACCTCGAGATTTTGGGAAAAACCCAAACCGTCCGCGGCACAGGCAACGGCCCGATCGCCGCATTCGTCGATTGCCTCGCGAAAACCGAACTCCCACGCGTCGAAATCCTCAACTACTCCGAGCACTCCCTCGGCGCCGGTGCCGACGCCCGCGCGGTGAGCTACATCGAAATCAAAGTCCCCGGCAACCGCGTCCTCTACGGCGTCGGCAGCGACACCAACATCGAACTCGCCTCGATCCACGCGATCATCAGCGCCCTCAACCGCGCTCTCGCCTGACCCCATGATTCTCATCGTTGGTGCAGGCTTGGCCGGGTTGTCCTGCGCGCTCGCACTCCACCGCGTCGGGCGGGATTTTCTTTTGCTCGAGGCCGCACCGCAGGTTGGGGGACGCCAACGCACCGCGCGCCGCGAGGGGTTCACGCTCGATCATGGCTTCCAGGTCGTTCTGAGTTCCTACCGCGCGGTCGGGGAGGTTGTGGATGTTGCGGCGCTTCGGCCTCGCTGGTTCGAGTCCGGCGCGCTGATTCATCATTCCGGCAAATTCTCCCGCCTCGCCAGCCCGCTTGAAAATCCCATCATTGCCATCGCGGGTGATGCCTTGTCGTTCGGTGACAAACTTCGCCTCGCGAGATTGGGAGCGGAGGTCTTGCTGTCCTCGGACCGCGCACTCCTCGGTGCCTGCGCTTCCACAAGCGATCTTTCCACTCGCGAGTTTCTGCTCCAATGCGGATTTTCCGACGAATTCCTCTCTTGCTTCGCCCAGCCGTTTTTCGGCGGCGTGCTGCTCGACAACGAGCTCTCCACCAGCTCTGCGCTATTCCGTTACTACCTCAAAAAATTCTCTACCGGCCGCGCGTGGATTCCCGCTGGAGGTATCCAAGCCCTCCCCGAGGCTATCGCTGCTCAATTGCCCCCGCAAAAAATCCGGCTGAATTCCAAAGTCACCGCGATCGATGGCGCCCGCGTGATTCTCGAGTCTGGCGAAATCCTCCCTTTCTCGCGGCTCGTTCTGGCACTCGATGAATCCTCGCTGCATCAACTCCTCCACCAGCCACCGCCCCCTGCGCCGCGTGGCGTGGCGGTCGTTTATTTTAAATCCAAAACCTCCCTCTACGACCGCCCGTGCCTCGTTCTTCCCGCAGGCGCCCACCGTCTCGTTCGGCACTTCGTTCAGATCACCAACATCGCGCCGGAATTTGCCTCGGCCGGTTGGCATCTTGTCTCGGCTTCCATTCTGAATTTTGAGGGATTGGACCGCGCCGAACTTGTCTCCCACGCCGCGGAGGAAATCGCCGCCATTTTTCCCCATGCGCGAGAATCTCTCATTCCCTTGGAGACCCTTTTTGTGCCAAACGCTGTCCCTGACCAACCGCCCGGCTTCGCCTCAAAACCCAAGCCTCATTTGCCAAACGGCGTTCTCGCGTGTGGGGATTGGAAAAATGGCGCGAGCATTCAAGCCGCGATTCAGTCTGGCTTGGAAGCGGCCCGCGTCGTCTTGGGCGCTTGATTCGCTGTTGTGGAGGGACGACCTCCGTGTCGTCCGAAGGCGCCGGCGCCGGCGGGTAAAGTCAGTCGCTGAGGTGGGTTACCAAATGCTCGGGGGCGGGATATGCGCGGCTGCGCCGCGAGAATGGGATGGCACGGAGACCATCCCTCCATTTTGGTTTACGCAATTTTTTATTTTTTCAGCCTTTCGCCGAGGGGCAGAAATCGCTCAGCTCGCAATTCGCGCAATCCGGCTTGCGCGCGGCACAGCGCCGGCGGCCGTGGAAGATCAGCCAGTGGCTCAGGTCGGTCCAACACGCCTGCGGGAAGAGTTTCATCAAGTCCTGCTCGATGCGGATCGGGTCGCTGAATTTGGTGAGGCCGAGCCGTTGAGAGAGGCGGCCGACATGGGTATCCACGACGACGCCTTCATTTTTAGAAAAGGCATTTCCGAGGACGACATTGGCCGTTTTGCGTCCCGCGCCGGGAATGGCGGCGAGTTCTGCCAGGGTATTCGGAACCTCGCCCGAATGCCGCTCGACGAGCACTTGGCCCATGGCGCGAATGTTTTTCGCCTTGTTCCGATAGAATCCCGTGGAGCGGACGAGGCTCTCGAGTTCCTCCTGCGAAATCGCGGCGTAATCTTGGGCTGTGCGACAACGATGGAATAGCTCGCGCGTCACGAGATTCACGCGCTTGTCGGTGCATTGCGCGCTGAGGATCGTGGCGACGAGGAGTTCCAGCGGATTCGAGTGGACGAGCTCGCAATGCGCATCGGGATAAATTTTCGGCAGTCGTTTCAGCAATTCCTTCGCGCGGTCGGAGCGGTTCATGCGCGGCAGAATCTCACAACCCCGCCTGAGCATCTACGCGATTCTCCAGCCGGGGGTCAGTCCCACAGATTCACACTTCCTGGCTCGTCCGCCGCTTCGCCAGCGCATTCCACACGCTGTTCGGAACACCGGCGCGGAGTTCATTCGCGATCCACGCCATCGGCATCGCCGTGTTTTTTCGCAGTTCGCCGGCGAGCTCGATTTTCAGCGCATCGCTCTTGCTTCGTGCGCGCAACTCCTCAAGCCCCGTCCCCCTTTTTTCCAAAAACTCCCCGATGAGACGCCGCGCTTTTTCCTCCATCGTTTCCGTCACCGCCTTACCGCCGTGAATCTCAGTGTTCGCGCCCGCCGCTGCTCCGGTCTCCATCAACCTCCCCAGAAAATCCTCCGCGCCAAATCTCCATCCCCGCCGGATGCCGCTCCAGAGTTCCTCGTCCGCATGACCCTCCGCACGACACCGCGCATCCATAGTGTCCTGAAACTCCCGCCGACCCGTCGTATCGTCCTGCCGGATACCCATCTCCCCTAGTAGACGATCCACCCTCAACCACTCAGGCCGTTGCGCGGGCTCCTTCAAATACTCGGGGAAACTGCTCCACGCGTAGTCTGCCAATTTCCCATCCGCCGCGATCAACCCCGCGCGCACTGGATTCAAATGCACATAGTCGCAGACCACCCGCAAATACATGTCGTCCGAGCCATCCACGAGCAGCGACTTGTAGCGCCCCGCAAAGAGATGCCCGCGCAACCGGTGCCGCGCATTGAAACGCTGCGTGTAGGTTCCCAAAAACCACTTCATTCCCGCCACCAGCGTCGGTTGGGGAGTTTCCAGCACCAGATGAAAATGATTTCCCATCAGGCAATACGCATGCACCTGCCAACCGCCCCGCGCGCAAGCCTCCCCGAGCGTCCCCAAAAACCGCCGCCGATCCTCATCATCCCAAAAGATCGACTCCTGCCGGTCCCCCCGGCTCATCACATGGTAAATCGCCCCCGCGTATTCGACTCTCAGTTGTCTGGCCATGGAAAAAAGCCTCGCTGAAACTGAAAATATGTCAATATGTGGGACTGACCCTTGCCCTAGGGAGTCGGGCTGGGCGGGGTGTCGCGGGCGACCTCCTCGATGTTCAGGAAGGGAACTGCGGATTGGCCTGTGATGCGGGGAAGTGTGCCGTCCCATTTCTCGATGGCTCGGAGACGGATGATTTGGGGGCTTTGCTGCAGAGCTTCGGATTCGCGCTGAATGGCGTCGGCGCGGGCCTTGGATTGGACCTCGGTGGAGAAGGCCTCCGCGGAAGCGGCGAGTTTGCGTTCCTCGGAAGCGGCTTCGGCCTGAGTGACGCGCATGATTTTTTCGTTCTTCGCCTGGAGGGCCATCTGCTCGGCCTTCACCTTCGCCTCAATGGCGCGGTTGAACTCGTCGGAGAAATTGAAATCGGTGATGGCAAGGTTGGCGATATTGATCGAGTTCAGGAGTTCTTTTTCGCGAAGCGTGTTGTTGAGGAAGTTGGTAAGGGCCTCCTGAATTTGCTGTTTCACGAACTCGCGCTTGGTCACGAGTTCCTCGGCGGTGAATTTGGCGGTGACGCCCTTCACGCATTCCTGAATGGCCGGCTGAACGAGGGAGACGGCCACCTTCGGGAGCGTTCCGATTTTCTGGTAGATCTGCGGAGCCATGTCGCCGTTGAGGGAAAACTGGGTGGTGACCTGCGTGGTGACGGTTTGGAGATCCTTCGAAGCGGCTGTGGACTGCTCGCGGCTGGCCGTGAGGCGGATGTCCATCTGCTCGACTTTGTCGATGAAGGGCTTCTTGAAATGAAATCCCTCGCGCAGCGCCTCGGGCTGAACGGCACCGAGGGTTCGCACCACTCCGACATGGCCGCTCTCGACGATGACTGTCATGCTCGAAAGGATCGCGAACGCGGCAACGAGGAGAATGACAAGGGGTGCAAGGATTTTGGCGAGGTTGGAAGACATTTGATCCATAGGGAGGCCAGTTTAGCCTAGACCCAAGACCTTGCAACTAATCATCGGGGTCAGTCCCACATATTCACATATTTGAATGAGGTGGCCATGCAGCAGTTGGCCCGAATTCAGCGCCCGCAGGAATTGCGATTAGGAAGTTCTGGTTTCCGCAAAACTCCCAAAATCCCGGATGCCATGATTCGCGATCATGTCGTCCTTTGGATCCTTGACGCTCGTGTGCTGCAATAGGAGGGTGATTTTTTCCGAATCCCGGTTTCCTTGTGGACCATCACTCGAATTTTATGAGCAAAGACCCAGTGGCCATCGATGCCAAGGACCCGCTTGGTGAATTCCAACAACCAACTCCGCCCCAGCCTGAGGTTCGCGGATTTTGAACTCCACAAGCTCCCAGGTTCCGTTCGCTCCCTTGAATTTGCCCGATCTCTGGCAGCAGGATGCGGTGCGTCACCTCAAGAGCGGCGCGGATGTGATCATTGATGCGCCGACAGGGGCCGGCAAGACGCGGGTCTTTGAGCTTTTTCTGAAAACACCAGAAGCCGCCCGCCTCGGACAGGCCGTTTACACCGTGCCGACGCGCGCTCTGGCGAACGACAAATGGAGAGAGTGGAAATCCCTCGGATGGAATGTCGGCATTGCCACAGGCGATCTCGCGGAGAATCTGCATGCCCCCGTCTTGGTCGCGACACTCGAGACCCAGCGTGAGCGCATTCTCAGTGGAAATGCCCCAGGGTTTCTCATTCTCGACGAATACCAAATGCTCGCCGATGCCCAGCGGGGATTGAACTACGAAATGGCCATGGCCCTTCCTCCGGCATCCACCCGCTTCCTGCTCTTGAGTGGCAGCGTGCGGAACCCTGCGGACATCGTGGAGTGGCTCAAAAGGCTCGGACGGCGTGTGGAGTTGATCCAAGTGAAAGAGCGTCCGGTTCCCTTGGATCAAGTGCCGATCGAGAATCTGCCACGCGTGCCGGATTCCGTGCATGGCTTCTGGCCACGGGTGGCTATTGCCGCACTCCAGGCTGGACTGACGCCGCTTCTGCTGTTTGCCCCGCGTCGCCGCGATGCAGAAAAAATGGCCACTCAAATCGCCGCCGCCCTACCTGTGGAAAGCCCGCTGCGCATGACGCCGGAAGATCAAAGCCTCCTCGGCCGCGACCTGGCCCGGCTCCTGCAACACCGCGTGGCCTATCATCACAGCGGCCTCCCCTATTCTGCCCGCGCCGATTGGATCGAACCGCTTGGCAAAGCCGGGAAGCTCCATGTCATCGTCGCCACCACCGGCCTCGCGGCGGGGATCAATTTTTCTGTGCGTTCTGTCATGGTCACCTCGACCAGCTACGGAGACGCCAGATTCCAGCGCGAACTCCGCTCCGACGAGTTGCTGCAGATGTTTGGCCGAGCTGGACGCAGAGGCTTGGATGAACGGGGATTTGTTCTCACGGCCCAAAATCTCCCCAGTCTTCTGGACGCCTCCCCGCGCCAACTCCGGCGGGTGAACCAAATGGATTGGCCAACCTTGCTGCGCGTCATGGAAGTCGACTCCCCCGATGGCAAAAGCCCCCTCGCCCGGGCAGCTCTCATCTGCGAAAGGCTTTTCAGCCGCCAAAAGATCGCCCCCGATTTGGCAAACGCCTTGGAAATCTCGAAATCCAGCGAGCGTCATGGACCAACGAGAGTCGAGTTTCTCGGACTCGACGATTGCTGGCATCCGCTCAAAACCGCCGTGGAGCAAATCCGACCTCTGGGTCAGTGTCTCGCACGGCACAAGGAAAGGTGGATTCCCGCGCTGCGCGCCCCTCGCAGCCTCGATCTACTGCCCCACGGCAGAGCCTGCAAAATCCGCGATGGACGAAGTTTTGCCTATGGAAAGGAAGTCTCCATCGCGCGCCTCGCGGGCCCTCATACAAAAACCACTCCTAAACCGGACTCCAGGGCGATTTTTTGTAGGGCGGGCGTCCCGCCTGCCATCGAACAATTGACGCCCGCAGGCGGGACGCCTGCGCTACATTTCAGAAGTCCAAACGAAAGCGGACTTGGGTCTCATTTCCAGCCACTGCCTTGGATTCAAAAACTCCTCGGCCTGCGCAAAACGGAGATCTTCACGGAAGACGAATTGATCCGCGATATCATCCCTCTCTTGGAATCCCACTGGTCGCCCGGAGTTTTCCAATCCACCGCGTTCCATGGCCCGAACCTCATGGCGCGCCTTTCACTGGAAAATATTCCCGTTAGCGCACTCATCCTCCCCGACGGCACAGCGCTCCTCGATCCTCCCCGGCGACGGGTGAGTTCGTCCTTCGAGGTTGGCGAGTCACCGGTGTTCAACCCGCCTCCGGGATCCGCAGCCTACGCATGGCGAAAACTCGGTCTGGTGGATGACAGCGGCGCACCGACTCCACGCGGGCGGCTCTTCAGCCGTTTTCAGGGAGGCGAGGGTCTCATGGTCGCCGCCGCTCTGGAGGACGCAACTTATCCGATCGAGGATATCGTCGCCCACTTGGCCAACCTGCGGGGCGGCCCGCGATTCCTGGATTTCGCGGATGGTCCGAGCCATCGACTGGCCGCCGTGGCGCGGGAAATTTACGGCCATGTGGATCATGAAGGCTACCTCGAGGGCGGACTGTGTCCGGGATTCGGCGAGGGAACCTGCGAAGCCTTATCGCTGCATCGGAGCGGCGGAATGCGCGCTTTGGAAAAAGAAACCGACTTGATCCGCCGAGGGGATATCGAGCGCGCCACACTGGAGTGGAAAAGCCTGCTCCGACACATTCTTCACGCCGCCGATCCGGTCTTTCCGCGATGGAATGACCTTCAGGCGGCAGCGAGGCAGGTTCTTGATAAAACTAGCTTGTAGATGGTCACTCATCGCGGGAATTGAATCCCATCTCAATTTGGCGCGTCAGCGCCCCTCGAAACCGAACTGGAGGGCGCTGCTCCGTCGGCGCCTACTCCCCGCGCGCGCCAGCGCGGCAAATCCCCTTTAAATTTAAAGTAATCTTCTGGCGCCTACTCCCCGCGCGCGCCAGCGCGGCCCTATCAAACCACGCCAAAATCCCGGACGACACGGAGGTCGTCCCTCCAAACGCGCCTCGCTACCGTAACGTGCCGGGGTCAGTCCCACATATTCACATATTTGAATTGGGAAGGGCGCGGAGCTGGTGCGGTATTTCTAAAAACTACACCACATTGCCGTTGACCGGTTCAGTTGGGTGGATGAGCATTTTTTCTTGGTTGCCGAGCAAATGGACACCGGTTTCAAAATCGAAAACCCTGCCTGAGCAGCTTTCGCCCATGCACCTGCTTGACAGGTTTGTCTGATCGGGCAGTCTCACCGGATGCAATCTTTATTCGACAAGTATGGTGGTTTTGCAACCGTCAGCAAGATCGTGAGGGAGTTTTACAGCGGAGTCCTCCAGAGCCCGACGCTTCGGCCTTACTTCGAGGGCGCAAACATGGAGCGTATCATCGACCATCAGACGAAGTTGATCGCGCATTTGCTCGGCGGCCCGGCGGAATACAGCGGCCGCGAGCTCGGCATCGCTCATAGCTCGCTTAAAGTCACAGGCTCCGCCTTTGACGAGGTCGCAGAGATCCTGCAGGAGACTTTTGAGGACGCAGGAATGGAGGCCGAGGATGTGGCCAAGGTCATGGGCATTGTCGCCGGCGCGCGGGGGAGCGTGGTTACGGCGTGAGTGCGAGCTACCTTGGGGTGTTCGAGACTCTCGAAGTTCCGGTGCTTGTGGTTTCTCCGGATGATTGGACGGTCCGCGAGGCCAACCGCTGCGCGGGGATGTGGCTGGGAGCCGCCCCAGGGATGTCGCTTACCGAGCTCATGCCCAAGGCTGATTTTACCCGCCTGCAATCGAAGCTTGCGCGGGGAAAGGAGGCCCGCCACGAGCAACGCTCCCAGACTGCCCCGTCTTTCATGGCGCAGTATTTCTTCCGCCCGCTCCCCGGCGGCGAGCTCCTGGTAGAGGGGCGCAGCGGAGCCGCCCTTGAGGAAGCTGAGGCGATGGTATCATCCTATAGCCTCCTCATCGAGAAGCAGAAGCGCCAGATCGAGGTCGAGAAGACCCGTGTCGAGAAGCTCTTGCTCAACATTCTGCCGCGCAAATCTGTCGAAGAACTGCGGCAGTTCGGGCGCACGGTGCCTGAGCGCTTTGATAATGTGAGCGTGCTGTTCCTTGATTTTGTGGGGTTCACCGCGATCGCGCAGGAGCTCACGCCCGACGAGCTTTTTAGCGAGCTCAATGAGATATTTTCCGCCTTCGATGACATCATCACTCGCCATGCCTGCGAGCGCATCAAGACGATCGGCGACGCCTACCTCGCAGTGTGTGGCATGCCCGACCGCAATCCCGATCATGCCAAGGCGATCGTGCAGGCCGCGTTGGCGATGCGGGCCTTTGTCGAACGACGCAACCAGTCCTCGCGGCACGCATGGTCATGCCGCATCGGCGTCCACTCTGGTGCGGTCACCGCAGGGGTGATCGGTCGCTTGAAATACATCTACGACATCTTCGGCGACGGAGTGAACACCGCCAGCCGGATGGAAAGCCGAGCCGAGCCGATGCAAATCAACATCTCCGCAGCCACCCGTGCCCTCCTCGGCGATGGCTTTGAAGTTGAGCCTCGCGGTATCATGGAGGTCAAGGGCAAGGGAGCGATGGAGATGTTCTATGTTCATGGGGCACCTGACTTGCCGCTGCACATTCCCGAGGTGCGAGCCATGCCGGACGAGACCGGTGTCGCCTCGATTTTCCTCGACCCGAAGGGCGAGTAGCGCGTCAGGCTAGGCTACCGAGGGCAAGTCGTGGCCGAAGCAACCGCCGCGGCGGAATGCGCGCTCTGGAAAAAGAAACCGACTTGATCCGTCGTGGGGATATCGAGCGTGCCATCCTGGAGTGGAAAAGCCTGCTCCGACACATTCTTCACGCCGCCGATCCACTCTTTCCGCGATGGAATGAGCTTCAGGCGGCAGCGAGGCAGTTTCTTGATAAATCTGGCTTGTAGATGGTCCCTCCTCGCGGGAATTGAATCCCATCTCAATTTGGCGCGTCAGCGCCCCTCGAAACCGAACTGGAGGGCGCTGCTCCGTCGGCGCCTACTCCCCCGCGCCCCAGCGCGGCCCTATCAAACCACGCCAAAATCCCGGACGACACGGAGGTCGTCCCTCCAAACGCGCCTCGCTTAATGGTAGCGTCCCTACCGGGGTCAGTCCCACATATTCACATATTTGAATTGTAGCGCGGGCGTCCCGCCTGCTGGCTTAAATCGTTCGATGTCAGGCGAGACGCCTGACCTACAAAACAGCCATCGAAAATCCATCATCTTGGAGACTTTGGTATTATTATTCCCAAACAATGGCTTTAGCAGCAAACCCAGTATTGTAGGAGGCTCCAATTCCCATAACTCCCATGCCTGAGCCATAACCGTATCCCATTCCAGTTTGGTTTCCGTTGGGTCCAAAGTCGATGATAGCATCGGCTCCGAGCTCACCAGCTTCCTTGCGAATCGCCTTCAAAGCGGAGTGCATGTAATATGAGTCAGATGATACTAATCCAATAACCCTGTAAGCACGCTTCACATCTCTAGCCTCAAAAACTTGTATCTGATCAGGAGACTTTTTGGTGCGCTTTACGCTGTCATAGGCAACTTTATTGCCGTATGTGCAGCCTGCTACCAAGACAATCAAAAAAATACCTGCTGCTAGTTTGAGGGATGATTCGATTTTCACGAGTTCCAGAAACATCTTCTGCCCCATTTCGTCAAGCATTTCGGAAACTATCAGCCACCGATCTTTTTCTTACGCAATTAAAGAGTCCCACATATTGACATATTTGAATTGGTCAAAGGCGCGGAGCTGACGAGGTATATTAAAAACGGTCCAACTTTGCCGTTGACCGGCTGAGTTGGGTGGATGAGCATTTTTTCATGGTTGCCGAGCAAATTGACATTTCTCAGTTAGATATCTCGCAACGGCTCCGGTTGATGGAGCGTTTGTGGTGTTCCATGAGCGGGGAATTGGAAAAGCAAGGGCCGCCAACTTGGCACGACGAGGAACTTGCATCTCGCGGCGGCGAATGGCTGGCGCGGGAATCCGTTTCCGAGGACTGGCACAGTGTTCGTATGGAGTTGAGGCAGAAATTCGATTGACATCGAACGACTTGCGCTCGCAGGCAAGACGCCCGCGCTACATTCAAAAGTCCTAAATCAGGCTGCTTTTGGTTTGATCTCTACCCCGAGCGGCCAGTCAGCCCCTCGAGCACATCGGCCAGGGGGATGATGGCGATGCGGGAGGAGGTGTCGGAGCGGGCGTAGGGGAGGATGAGGTTTGGGCCGTGGATCATGGCGCCGCAACTGTAGACGACATTGGGCACATAGCCTTCGCGTTCGTCGGGGGCGGGGCGGAGGAGGGGTTCGCGCAGGCGGCCGATGACGCGCGAGGGGTCGTGGAGATCGAGGAGGACGGCGCCGAGGCAGTATTTGCGCATGGGGCCGACGCCGTGCGTGATGACGAGCCAGCCAGCGCTGGTTTCGATCGGCGAGCCGCAGTTGCCGAGTTGCACGAATTCCCACGGGTGCGTGGGCCGGATCAACACTTGGGACTCATACCAAAAGTGCAGGTGGTCCGAAAACATGAGGTGGATATTTTCGCCGTCCTGTCGGCCGAGCATGGCGTATTGGCCGTGGATTTTTCTGGGGAAAAGCGCGAGGCCTTTGTTGCGGATGGCGGGGCCGTTGAGGGTGCAGATGGAAAACTCCCGAAAGTCGCGCGTGTGGACCATTTGCGGGAGGACGACATTTCCGTCGTAGGCGGTGTAGGTGGCCATGTAGGTGGTCGAACCGTCGTCCTCGCGGAAGGGCACGAAGCGGGCGTCCTCGATGCCGTTCATCTCACCTTGCGAGTAGGGGAAGAGGATTTTCTCGGAAATATCCAGCCCCTCGGGAAAAACTACGGTGTAGTTCGACTGCGCGAGCAGCAACGCCCGCTCGGCGGCTCGCTTCACGCCGGGCTCGTCGGCGCCGGAGCGAATGCGGCGGACGAGGTTCACGAGATCGCTCATCAAAAACCCCGGAGCCAGACCCTGCGTGGCCAGGCCCACGGCCTCGAATTCCACGCCAAGCTCTTGGAGTTTCCGCCGGAAGGTCGCGAGATCGTAGCGCGCGGCAGGCTGGGGGCGGGGTTGCTGGACATAGCGCGAGACGGGATCGAGCCGCAGGTTCGCCTCGGAATCGAGGATGCCGCAGCGGAAAGTGATCGAGGAAATGTGGCCCTCGCCGGTGGCGCGGAGGCTGAGGATCACACGGCACTCGCCAGGCTGGAGGCCGCTTTGGTCGGGGGAGGGGAAGATGCCGGGATTGAAGAGTGCGGTGGATTCCAGCGAGTATTCGTTCGTAAAATACGAGCCGAGCAAAATACGGCGTGGCTCGGTGAGCTCCTGGTCGGTGGGCAGTAGATGGCGGACTTGCTCGAAGCGCTCGGCGAAGATGTCGTGGAGCCGCCCGTGACGGCCGAGGAAGTCGGAGAAAACCTCGTCGAGCTTGGCTTTCACCGAGGCCTCATCCATGTGCATGACCCGGGAAAAGAGGCTGACCACGCGAGGATTTGGTTCGGGGACGGAGAAGGGTTTGACGATGAGCGAGGGGATGAACGGCCGCAAAAGAACGCGGCGCGGGTCGGGATCGATGGTGATGGGGAGGCGGCGGATTTTGGATTCGAGAGACATGGTTTTTACAAGAGGCACACGGCAGGCGCGGCGGTGTGGAGGGTTTGGATTTCGGCGCGGGCGAGAAGGAACGACAGGGTGGATTCCGCGCCTTGGTTGCGGTTCGCGCGGCTTTCGTGGAGGCCATCGCGGCAACCGCCTGTCTCGTGGTCGTAGAGTGAAAGCCGGAGATCATTCGCGCCGAGGAACCACTCGAAAGCGCGTTGCGCGGAGTGTTTCCAGCGCGGATCGCCCGTGGCGTTGAACGCCTCGATGCAGGCTCCCACGGAGGCGGCGGCCTCGAGCGGTTGCTGGTCGTGGAGAGCAGGCTGGCCGCCACGAAGCAGGAATCCATTCGATCCCACGGGGCGGAAGTGACCCGGGCCGGCGGATTGGATTTCCATGAGCCAATCGAGCGCCTCGAGGCCGCGTTTTTTCATGCGGTCGTTCCCTGTGAAGCGGCCGGCGAGGATCAACGCCTGCGGCAGGCGCGCGTTGTCGTAGGCCACGATGTCCTCGCCCCATGGCCAGTCCGGGGCCGCGTTGCCCTCAAACAACGCGAGAAGTTTTCCCGACAAATCCTCCCTTTGGCGGTCGGCGAGAAGATCGCCGTGGAGCGTGCGGAAATATTCGTGCAGGCCGAGCAGGGTAAACGCCCACGCGCGCGGCGAGGTGAAGTCGCTGACAGCAGGGAGCGCGCGTTCCATCAACGAGGCCGCCCAGGTGCGGAGGTCCGGGTTGGCGGCGCGGCCGACCATCGTGCCGAGCGCCCAGAGAGCGCGACCGTGGCTGTCCTCGGAGCCGCTCTCCTCGATCCATCGACGGTCGAATCCCATGAAGTTCCGGAAACGGCCCAGCTCCGGAGAGAAGGCGTGCTGGAGAAACGCGGCGGCGGCGGTTTGCAGGCACTGGATTTCCTCCCCGCCCTCGCCGAGTTCCTCGAGGAGCGTGGCAAGGATCAGCGCGCGCGCGTTGTCATCGGTGCAATACCCGTGATCGAACCACGGCACGGTGTGGATGGCGTGCTGGAAAATCCCGGTGGAATCGCTCATTCGAAAAAGGTGTCCGAAGCTCCACGGCGGGAGGCTTTCTCCGGAGGCGCGAGGATTTGGGGTGCGCCCGCGTGGGCGGCTGCGGATTTGGAAAAGCTGGCGCGCCTCATCGAAAACCCGCGCGTAGGCGCGGCCGACCTCCGGCCAAACCATTTCGCGCCCGGCGAGGTAGGCTTGTTTCCTCATCGCGTGGAGGCGTGGCTGGTCCTCGAAAATCCCCAGCACCGCCGTGGCGATCGCCTCCGCGTCGCGGAATGGCACCAGCTCGCCGCGGCCGTCGCGCAGGAGTTCGGCAGCGTGCCAATAGGGCGTCGAGACCACGGCCTTTCCCGCTCCAAAGCAGTAAGAGAGAGTGCCCGAGGTGATTTGCGATTCGTTCAAGTAGGGCGTGAGGTAGATGTCCGCCGCGCCGATGAACTCGCACAACTCCGCCGACTCCACATAGCGGTTCACGAACATGACATTTTTCTCCACCCCGAGTTCGCGGGCGAGGTCCTCGAGCGAATGCCGGTAGCGCTCGCCCTCGCGCCGCAGGAGGTTCGGATGCGTGGCGCCGAGGATGATGTAAACCACCCCGGGATGCTCCATAGCGATGCGCGGCAGGGCGCGGATGCCGTATTCGATGCCCTTGCCGGGCGAGAGCAGGCCGAAGGTCAGCAAAACCGGCCGTCCGGCCACGCCGAACTGGTCCTTGTAAAAATTCGGATCCACGAAGGGGATGTCGGGAATGCCGTGCGGGATGACGGAGATTTTTTCCTCTGAAATGCCGTGGACTTCGCGCAGCAGCGACGCGCCTTTTTCCGTCATCACGACCAGCTTGCTCGAGCAATCCACCAATTCCTCGAACGCCCGCTTCTGATCGGGCTCCGGCTTTGCGAGCACCGTGTGGAGCGTGGTGACCGTGGGAATCCCTGCGCGGCGCAGGAGGGTGTTGATATAACTTCCGGCGGGTCCGCCGAAGATGCCGAACTCGTGTTGCAGGCAAATCACATCGGCGTGGGAGACTTTCAAAAACTCCGCCGCGCGCAGGTAGGAAGGGGCGTCGTCCTCGGGAATTTCGAATCGCACCTCGGGCGGGTAAGCGTAGTCGCCGCCGGGCTCGGTAACCGCCACCACCGGGCAGGGCCAGCCGTTTTCCATTTCCTCGAGCGCGCTCCGCAGATCGCTGGTGAAGGTGGCGATGCCGCACTTTCGCGGTGGGTAGTTGCCGACGATGGCGACCTTGCTGGCTTGGCGTTCCGACATGCCGAGGTTTTCGCAAGCCGGGCGAGATTTTCCCATGGGGTGAAGTCCCCAACCGCGCATGGATTCCAAAGATGTCGTTGCGGGCGCGGTCGAATTCTGGAAAAACCGCCCTGATGAACAGCGTGCGCGTGCGGGTGCCGGCGACTTCGGCGAATTTGGGACCGGGCTTCGATAGCCTTGGTGTCGCCCTGCGGCTCTACAACACGACCACCGTCGTTCGCGGACGCGGCCCCGCCCTTGGCGACATGGCCAGCGCAGCGGCGGATTTGTTTTTCGGGAAAACCCAAGCGAAACCCTTTGCGTTCCACTGGAGCGTCGAGGGTGATGTCCCCCGCTCGCGCGGCCTCGGCAGCAGCGTCACCGTGCGTCTCGGCGTTTTGCACGGGCTCAACGAACTCGCCGGCCGGCCCCTGAAACGCCACGGGGTATTCGAGCTGTGCGCGGAACTCGAGGGCCATCCCGACAACGCCGCGCCTGGCGCCTTCGGCGGTTTCTGCATCGCTCCCGCAAAAGGCCCCGTGCAGAGCTATGTCGTCGGGGAGGATTTGGCATTCGTTTTTCTGATCCCTGCTCACGAACTCGAGACCGAAAAAGCCCGCAACCTCCTGCCAAAAACCCTCCCACTCGCCGACGCCGTTCTTTCCGCCGGCAACGCCGCCGCCATCGCGGGAGCCTTCGCCAGCGGCGACTACAAAAAACTCGCTGGCTGCTTCGGCGACCGCTTCCACCAGCCCTACCGCGCGAAGGTCCTGCCGTTCCTCGACCGCGTGATCGAGGCGGGATGCGCCGCCGGCGCGCTCGGCGGCTGGCTCAGCGGCGCGGGTTCCGCCGTCGCCTGCGCCACGCTCGCGCGACCAGACCGCGTGGCCAACGCCATGGTCTCCGCCTGCGACCTCGACGCGGCCTGCGCGATCGTCCTCCGCGCCGACAACCAAGGCGTGCGAATCCTAAAATGAGACGCTGGATCGAGGGCCTCGAAACCTTCGCCATCGATGTCATCCTTGAGCGTCGCGCGGGCAAGCGTGCCGGCATCCTGCGGCTCTTCCTCGCAGGTCTCGCCAAAATTTACCGGGCCATCGTCCAAACCCGACTCGCGCTTTATCGCCACCGCATTTTCCGCAGCCACTCCCACGGCGTGCTCGTCATCAGCGTGGGCAACCTCACCGTCGGCGGCACGGGAAAAACTCCCGTCGTCGAAATGCTCGCCCGCGCCCTCCAGCAAGGCGGGCGCCGTGTTGCGATCCTCAGCCGCGGCTACAAAAGCGTTCCCAAACCTATCCTCCTCCGACTCATCGAGCGCTTCACGCGCCGGAAGAAAGTTTTCACCCCCCGCGTCGTCTCCGATGGCGTCTCGCTCCTGCTCGATTCGCGCACGGCGGGCGACGAGCCGTTCATGCTGGCGAACAACCTCCGCGGCGTCGTCGTGTTGGTGGACCGCGACCGCGTGCGCAGTGGCATCCACGCGATCGAGGAATTCGGGTCCGATGTGCTGATCCTCGATGACGGCTTCCAGTATGTGAAAATGCGCCACGGCCTCGAGATCACGCTCATCGACCGGCAGGCGCCGTTCGGCAACGAGCACATGCTCCCGCGCGGAACCCTCCGCGAGCCGCCCGCGAACCTCCGCCGCGCCACCCACATTTTCCTCACCAAGTGCGACGGCTCGGACAACTCCGAGATCATCAGCCGCATCCGCCGCTACAACCGCACCGCCGACATCATCGAGTGCACCCACCGCCCGAAGCACCTGAAGGATTTCGTCACCGGCGAGGTTCGCCCGCTGGATTATCTCAAGGGCCTCAAAATCGGCGCTCTCAGCGGCATCGCGGTTCCCGAGAGTTTCGAGCAAGCCCTCGCCGCGCTCGGCGCCGAGATCGAACTCACCCAGAGCTACGCCGACCACCACCGCTATTCGCTCAAGGAAATCGAGCGCTTCGTCCGCCGCTGCGCCCGCCGCAATGTCGATGCCGTCATTACCACCGAGAAGGACGCCGTCCGCATTCCTCGCATCATGAATCCCGAGGTGCCGATCCTCTACATGCGTGTGGAGATCGAAATCCTCGCCGGTCAGGAAACTTGGACCCGCCTCGTCGAGCGCCTCACGCAGCCCGGAGGCTACAAAATCCCGGCGCGGCTTTACTAAAAAATAAAAACCGCCGCCAAGGTCGTTGGCGGCGGTTTTTTGAAAAGGAACAGCGTTCCGGGTTAGTTCGCTTTTTTGGGAGCGACGGTGTCGGCAGCTTTCTTGCCGGCTTCGACCGCGGCGCTTCCGGCGGTCTTGGCAGCGCCTTCGGTGGTTTTCACGGCACCCTTCACGGCGCCAGCGCCGGTGACGGTGGTGTCGGCGGCGGCTCCGAGAGCGGTTTCGGTCGCGTCGGCAGCCGTCTTGAGCGTTCCGCCCACGGCCGCGCCGGTTGTTTTGAGAGCGCCCTCGGCGGCAGTTTCCACAGCGTTCGCCGCGCCTTTGATTGGGTTCTTGTTGATGGCAGCCTTGCCAGTATCGACAACCGTCTCGCCAGCGGTCTTCGCTGTGTTGACGACGGTTCCAACAGCGGATCCGGCAGTGGCGGCGGTGCCGACGGCGGCATTCCCAGTTGTGGTCGCCGCGTTTTTCGCGGTGCCTTTCACGGTGCCGGCGGCGTCTTTGCCAGTGGCCTTGGCAGCTTCCGCAGTTTTGCTGGGAGCGGCTTCGGTTTTAGCTGGCTTCGTGGTTCCCGCGTTGGCGGTGAGGGCGATGGCGGATGCGGTGAGGGTGATGAGGAGTTTTTTCATAGTGGATTAAGGATTGAGTGACCCATGCCATAAAATCCGAGCGTGAGTGTCAACGCGGTTTCCGTAAAAATCTTTGCGTGAATTGGGATCTCATCCATCTGGCGGAAACGACATCGACGAATGACATCTGCCGCGATCTGCCCGTTTGGACGGCTGTGCGCGCCGATTCGCAAACTCGCGGACGCGGGCGTTTCGGGCGGGCCTTCGCTTCGCAAAAAGGCGGGCTTTGGCTTTCAGCCTCGCTCCCCGCCACCGGGCCGGCGGAGGTTTGGGCGGGATTCTCGCTGCGTGTGGGGGCGTCACTGCTCACGCATTTGAAATCGATCGGCCTCACTGCCGCACGGCTTCGCTGGCCAAACGACATCCTGTGTGGATCCCGCAAACTCGCAGGCCTGATCATCGAGCAGCCCGCCTCCGGCCAACTCATCGTCGGCTTCGGCATGAATGTCCTCAACGAGCCGTGGACCGATTCGCCAGAACTGCGCGACACAGCCACACGCTTGGCTGATTGGATTTCGCCCGTGCCAGATCTGGAAACGCTTACCACTGGCATCCTTGGCGCGCTTTCCGAGGCCCATACCCAAATGCTCGCCGGCGGGATGCGCGCCGCGATCGAGGAGCTCAACGCCCACTGGACCGATCCCATGCCCGTCGAAATTTCCCTGTCCAGTGGAGGCACGGTGCGGGGGTCCTTTCTAGGCCTCGCCCCAAACGGCCACCTGCAACTCCTCGAGCAAACCGGCTCGGGTTTCCTCGTCGAACACCCAACCGTTGAGCGCCTCCGCGAGCTCGAGGGCTGAACAGATCAAAATTTTGGACAAACGCCGCGCCAACTTCTACCAATACCCGCCGCATGAGCAGTCCCATTCTTGATGTCCGTGATGTGGCCCGGCTGGCCCGCATCGAACTCACCGACGAGGAGGTCGCCACCTTCCAATCCCAGCTCGGCAAGGTGCTGGAATATGTCGAGCAACTGAAGGCCCTCGATGTTTCCGCCGTCGAGCCGACCGCCCACGCAAACCCTGTCTTCAATGTCTTCCGCGAGGATGTGGCGAAGCACGGCCTCGACCGCAAGGACGCCCTCGCCAACGCGCCGCACTCCGCCAACAACCTCGTCGTGGTGACCAAAGTCATCGAATAACATGAGCGATCTCACCACCTTTTCCATTTCCGAACTCCAAGCCGGCTTCCGCCAAGGCGACTTCACGCCCGTCGATGCCGTCCGCGCCCTCGAGGAGAAAATTTCCAAAGTTGATCCCGCCATCGGAGCCTACCTCTCCCGCGATGTGCAGACCGCGCTCGCGGCGGCCGAAAAAGCCGACATCTCACTCCCCCTCGGCGGCGTGCCGATCGGCATCAAAGATGCCATCAATGTCCTCGGCGAACCCTGCACCTGCTCCTCGAAAATCCTCGCCGGCTTCCGCTCGCCCTACGATGCCACTGTCATCGCCAAGCTGAAATCCGCAGGCGCGATTCCCTTCGGCCGGCTGAACATGGACGAGTTCGCGATGGGTTCCTCGACCGAGAATTCCGCCTATCAAAAAACCCGCAACCCCTGGGACACCTCGCGCATCCCCGGCGGCTCCAGCGGCGGCTCGGCGGCCTCTGTCGCGGCCTGCGAGGCGTTCGCCACACTTGGCAGCGACACCGGTGGTTCGATCCGCCAGCCCGCCTCACTCTGCGGTGTGGTGGGTCTCAAGCCCAGTTACGGCCGCGTCTCGCGATACGGCCTTGTGGCTTTTGCTTCGTCGCTCGACCAGATCGGCCCCATCGCCCGCAGCACTCGTGATTGCGCCGCGATCCTCAACGCCATTTCCGGCAAAGATCCACACGACTCGACCTCGCTCGACGCGCCGGCCGAGGATTTCACCGCGAATCTCGGGCGGGATTTGAAGGGTGTGAAACTCGGCATCCCCTCCGAGTATTTCGTCGATGGCATGGACCAGCGTGTCCGCGAAAAAGTCGAGTCCGCCATAAAGCTCTGCGAGCAACTCGGCGCCGAGGCCGTGCCCGTCTCGCTTCCCCACACGCAATACGCGGTCGGCGTTTACTACATCATCGCCACCGCCGAGGCCTCCGCGAACCTCGCGCGCTTCGACGGTGTTCGCTACGGCCACCGCGCCAAGAACCCCCGCGACCTCCTCGACCACTACATGCGCACCCGCGAGGAGGGCTTCGGCAGCGAGGTGAAGCGCCGCATCATTCTCGGCACCTATGTGCTCTCGAGCGGCTACTACGACGCCTACTACCTCCGCGCCCAGAAGGTCCGCACGCTTATCCGGCAGGATTTCGCCAAGGCGTTCGAAAAAGTGGACGCCATCATCTGCCCGACCTCACCCGACCTCGCATTCAAAATCGGTGAGCGCGTGGACGACCCCCTCCGCATGTATCTCGCGGACATTTTCACCATCGCCACGAACCTCGCTGGCATCTGCGGCATCAGCGTCCCCTGCGGTTTGGTGGAAGAGGAAGGCAAAAAACTCCCCGTCGGCCTGCAATTCCTCGGCAAAGCGATGGACGAAACCCGCCTCCTCGGCATCGCCGACGCCTTCGAACGCACCGGCTCCCAACAAGTCCTCACCGTCCTTCCGAATAAATTCTGAAATGTTAACCACGGAGAGCACGGAGGAGTTTGAAAATAACTCGCTCACGGAAGCCATCATCAGCGCGGCGATCACTGTGCATCGGGAACTTGGGCCGGGACTGCTCGAATCGGTCTACGAGAAGTGCCTCGCCCTCGAATTAACCAAATCGGGTCTTCAGGTTTCCTCTCAAAAAGAAATCCCACTCACCTACAAAGGTCTGGCTCTCGAAAGCGGTTTCCGCGCCGACCTTATCGTCGAAAACAAAGTCCTCATCGAGCTTAAATCCGTCGACCAACTACTCCCCGTTCACACCGCCCAAGTCCTCACCTACCTGAAACTCACCGGCCTCCGAACGGCCCTCCTCATCAACTTCAACGTCCAACTCCTAAAAAACGGCATCAAACGCCTTTCCCTGTAAAAACCCTCTTCTTCACCTCCGTGCTCTCCGTGTCCTCCGTGGTTAAAAATTCTTCCAATATGTCCGCCATCACACCCGAAATCATCTCCAAACACGGCATCACGCCCGACGAATACGAACGCATCAAATCCATCCTCGGACGCGAGCCGAACCTCACCGAACTCGGCGTTTTCTCCGTCATGTGGAGTGAGCATTGCTCCTACAAAAATTCGAAGCTCGAGCTGAAAAAATTCCCCGTCACCGGCTCACGCGTGCTCGTGAAGGCGGGCGAGGAAAACGCAGGCGTTATCGACATCGGCGACGGATGGGCCATCGCATTCAAGATGGAGAGCCACAACCACCCGAGCGCCATCGAGCCCTTCCAAGGCGCCGCCACAGGCGTCGGCGGCATCATTCGTGACATCTTCACCATGGGCGCTCGCCCTGTGTTTTCGATGAATTCCCTCCGCTTCGGCGACATTCGCGGCGACTCCCAACAATCCGCCACCAACCGCCGACTCTTCGCCGGCGTGGTGAATGGCATTGCCCACTACGGAAACTGCATCGGCATCCCGACGATCGGCGGCGAGGTCTATTTCGACGACAGCTACTCGGGAAATCCGCTCGTCAATGTCTTCTGCCTCGGCATCCTCAAGCACGAGCAAATCGCCCGCGGAGCCGCCAAGGGCGTGGGCAATCCCGTTTTCTATGTCGGTGCCGAAACCGGCCGTGACGGCCTCGCCGGCGCTGCGTTCGCCTCGCGCGAACTCACCGAGGAATCCAAGGAAGACCGCCCCGCCGTGCAAGTCGGCGACCCTTTCCGCGAAAAACTCCTCCTCGAAGCCTGCCTCGAACTCCTCGCCAGCGGCTGCGTCGCGGGCATCCAGGATATGGGCGCAGCAGGCCTCACCTGCTCGACCTGCGAAACCGCCAGCCGTGGCGGCACCGGCGTCGAAATCGATGTCAACCTCGTGCCGAAACGCGAGACCGGCATGACGCCCTATGAAATCCTGCTCTCCGAGTCCCAGGAACGCATGCTCGTCATCGTCAAAAAAGGCGAGGAAGACAAAGTCCGCGCCATCTTTGAAAAATGGGATCTCCCCTACGCCCATGTCGGCGTGGTCAACGACGACGGCATGATGCGAGTCCGCGAAGGCAACGACATCGCCGTCGAAATCCCCGCCCGCCAACTCGCCGACGAAGCCCCGCTCTACTCCCGTGAAGCCGCTCCGAAAAAAGCTCCCGAGCCTCTCGACCTCGCCAGCGTGCCTGAAGCCGACCCTCTCACCGCTCTCGAAACCCTCCTCGCCCATCCGAGCATCGCCTCCAAGCAATGGGTCTGGCAGCAATACGACCACATGGTCCGCCTCGGCGCCACCGTCCTGCCTGGCTCGGATGCCGCCGTCTTCATCGTCCGCGAGGCCAATAAAATCCTCGCCGCATCCACCGATTGTAACGCGATCTATTGCAAACAAGATCCCCGCGAAGGCGGCCGTATCGCTGTCGCCGAAGCCGCGCGCAACATCGCCTGCACCGGCGCAACCCCGCTCGCCGTCACGGACAACCTGAATTTCGGAAATCCCCACAAACCCGAAAATTTCCTCCAACTCCGCGAAGCCATCGAAGGCCTCGCCGAAGCCTGCCGCGCGTTCGACACACCCGTCACCGGCGGCAATGTGAGCCTCTACAACGAATCCCCCGCCGGTGCCATCGACCCCACGCCCACCGTCGGCATGGTCGGACTCGTTGAAAAACCCGAGCACATCACCACCCAAGCCTTCAAAGCCGCAGGTGACATCATCCTCCTCATCGGCGAACCCGGCAACGAACTCGGCGCGTCCCACTACCTCCTCGCCGTCCACGGCCGCAAAGCCGGCGCCCCACCGCAACTCGACTACGCCAAGGAACTCGCCGTCCAAAATGCCGTCCGCGACCTCATCCGCCAAGGCCTCGTCAAAAGTGCACACGACTGCTCCGAAGGCGGCCTCGCCGTTAACCTCGCCGAGTCCTGCATGAGCGGAAACCTCGGAGCCAAAACCGAAATCCCCGGCACCCGCGCCGATGTCGCCCTCTTCAACGAGTCGCAATCCCGCATCGTCATCACCTTCGCCCCACGCCACGCCAGCGAAATCCTCGACTTCCTCAAATCCCGAAGCGTCCCCCACACCCGCCTCGGCGAAGTCACCAAAGACCCCACCCTCACCATCGAAGCCACCAGCAAAACCTTCGCCTGGCCCGTCGCGAAACTCCGCACCCCATTCGAGAGCACGATCCCTTCGCTAATGAGTTGGGAAAAATAGTAGGCGCGCCGACGTCCTCGTCGGCCCACCAACCCCCGTGAATACAAATCAAACCGAAGAAGCCGACGGGGACGTCGGCGCTCCCAAAGAGTGGTATTCCCGCGGCTACCTCCCCCACCGGGATGCGAAGCAACTCCTCCAAGCCGTCACCTTCCGCCTCGCCGACAGCCTGCCACAGGAAAAACTCACGCAACTGGAAGAGGAATTGCTGGAGCTTCCCGAAAACCAACGCTCCGCTCATCGGCGTGAAAAAATCGAACAATGGCTCGATGCCGGCATGGGCTGTTGCGCCCTGCGCCATCCGAAATTGGCCGAGCAAATGCGCGATTCCCTCCAGCACTTCGACGGTCAACGCTATCGACTCCTCGCATGGTGCATCATGCCGAACCATGTTCATGTCCTCCTGGAAACCCTCACGCCGCTAGCAAAGATCGTCCAAGGTTGGAAGTCCATCACCGCGCGATGGGCATTGACCCACAACGAGGAGTTCCAACTTGGCATCCCTGACCCAAAGCACCTTTGGATGCGGGAATACTGGGACCGTTTTATCCGCAACGACACACATCTCGAGAATGTCGTGCTCTACATCCACCAAAACCCCGTCAAAGCCGGCCTGTGCGAGCGCGCCGAGGAATGGCCGTGGTCCAGCGCCGGAACGCCGACGTCCCCGTCGGCATCGACGCACTCCTCGGCCAACGAGGACGTTGGCGCTCCCAGTCCCTCGTAAAAACTAAAACCCTCGGCGCGGCCCGAAAAAACTCCGCTATTCCGCATGCCCCCATCCAAAATTCGCGCAAAATTCGTTATCAAATATGTAAATGTGTGGGACTGACCCTCGCCCAGCCTTGCGGCGGATTCCGAAAAATCGGAGTCGTTCATCGCATATCAGGCGACCTTGCCACGCAATTTTTTCGTTTCCGAGCGGCGGCGCTTTGATTCAACCAGCTTCGCCTTTGTGCCCCGCGAGCGCTTGGCCTTTCGACGCCGTTCCCTCGAGGCCTCCGCCAACTGCGCCAGCTTTTTCGCCTCCGCCGCTTCATTGATTTTTTGCAGCAGCCTGCGCCGCGCGGTCTCCCTGTTCATCGCCTGCGAACGCGAATCCGAAACCGTCACACTCAACCCCGTCGGAACATGGCGCAAAGTGACAGCCGTCGAGACCTTGTTCACATGCTGACCGCCAGGTCCGCTCGAGCGTGAGAACATCTCCTCAATATCGGAGTCGCACAGTTTTTTCATTCGGATGGCTTCGTTCCTACTCGCAAAATCGTTCTATGCAGAACCAAAACTCAAGGCGAAAAAGAGGCAAAAAAACGTCCCTCAAATTCACACATCAAGGCGAAATCCTGATGCCAAACCCGCACGATCCTATCATCCGAACCGCCTGCGATTTTCGGCAACTCTCGAGCGCTTCTGTAACGACATTTTTATGACTTTGTCGTTACAAAGCGAGCAACCGGCTTTTAATCTCGTAACAAGTTTAGTGACAAACTGGGCAAGCCCTTTGAATCCAGCTAAAGCCCTAGTGGGGTATTTTTTACGAGGGTCTTCCGGAAGATATTCGCGATCAGCTCCTCAGGCGCCTTGCTGTGCGGGATCATCAGGAGGTTTACGGGCATGCAAGAGCGATCGATTTGGTTTACGAAATGGTCGGCCGCGCGCTCACTCACGAAGATCCGCTGCGGAACGGATTTCAGCATTCCAGACGGTGACTTTTTCGAGTTAGAATCAGCAAATGTCGCGCATTCCCGTCACGATCCTCACCGGCTTCCTCGGAGCCGGGAAAACCACGCTCCTCAACCGCATCCTCACCGAGAAACACGGCCTCCGAATCGCCGTGATCGAAAATGAATTCGGCGAGGTCGGAATCGATCACGAACTGGTGATCAGCACCGACGAGGAGCTTTTCGAAATGAACAACGGCTGCATCTGCTGCACCGTCCGTGGCGACCTGATCCGAATCCTCGGCAACCTTCTCAAGCGCCGCGACAAGTTCGACCACATCCTCGTCGAGACGACTGGCCTCGCCGATCCCGGGCCGGTAGTGCAGACCTTTTTCGTGGATGAGGACATTCGAGATAAAACCTTCGTCAACGGCGTGGTGACGGTGGTCGATGCCCACCACATCGCTCGGCATATGGAGGACACGCACGAGGCCGAGGAGCAAATCGCCTTCGCCGATGTGATCCTCCTCAACAAATGCGATCTCGTCCCCGCTGAAAAACTCGAGGGATTGGAAAAAATCGTCCGCGAGGTGAATGCGCTGGCGACGATCCACCGCACGACGCGCGCCGAAATCGACATCGCCAAAATCCTCGAGGTCGGCGGCTTCAATCTCGACCGTGCCACCGAGCTGAATCCCCATTTCCTCGAACCCGACGCGCACCACCATCACCACCACTCGGACATCTCGAGCGTGGGCATCGAGGCGGAGGGAGATTGCGATGGGAAAAAACTCAACGACTGGCTCTCGAAACTCGTGCAAGAGCAGGGTCAGGACATTTTCCGGATGAAGGGAGTTTTTGCCGTGAAAAACCAGGCCGACCGCGTGGTTTTCCAAGGCGTCCACATGCTCATCGACGCCGCCAGCGGCGGGCCTTGGGCCGGTCGCCCGCGCAAGAACAGCTTGGTCTTTATCGGACGCAATCTCGACCGCGAGGCGCTCAACAGCGGCTTCCGCGCCTGCCTCGCTTGAAAAACCTCGGCACCTTCTCGGCAGAGGATCACATCCTCCATCTGGCTTGGAGCGCCGACGGCACGCGACTTCTCGCCACGCCGACATCCGGTTCGATTTTGGTCGCCGGAGCCGATGCCCAAATCCTCGAAACGCTTCCCGGCCACGGCATGGGCAATGGCGAATCCGCGTGGTTCCTCGACCAGCCGGTGACCTGTGGATTCGATGGAAAAGTGCGGGCCGGTTCGCGCGAGTGGAGTCTCGGGCGTGGCTTGATTGAACGGGTGAAAGCCAGCGCCGACGGGAAGTTCCTCGGATCCGCGCAGGGCAAGGCGCTCCACATTTTCGATGCTGAGGGAAACGACGTGCTCAGCCTGCGTGACCTTGAGGCCTCGGTGGTGGATTTCGCCTGGAATCCCTCGCGCATCCGCGAAGTCGCCACCGTCGGCGCTGGCGGGGCGACGCTTTGGCGGCTGGGCCAGAAAAAGCCATTTGCGCGTTTCGACTGGGGTGGCGCCAGCCTGCGTGTCGGCTGGAGTGCCGATGGACGCTGGCTCGCGACGGGCGACCAGACGCCGAGCGTGCATGTTTACGACATCCCGCGCGACCATCCGCTCCACATCCAAGGGTTCGAAGGCAAAGTTCAGGCCCTCGCATTTTCCAAAGACTCCCGCCAACTCGCGACCGCCGGCAGTGCGGTGGTAACCGTGTGGCCCATGACGGGGAAAAAAGGCCCGGACGGCGCGACGCCGATCCAGATCGATGGATGCGAATCGTCCGCACAGGCGCTGGATTTTTCCTCAAAGGGTCAGCTGGCCATCGGCGACGGAGCGGGAACCCTGCTCGTGATCACCTTTGAAAAAGGCCAATTCCGACGCAAACGCTCGAAGCTCGAATCCGGCATCAGCGCGCTGGCGTGGCATCCCTCGCTGCCGCTCCTCGCCATCGGCCACGAGGACGGTCGCGTGATGTTGCTCGCGCTGGAATGATGCCGGAACCTGATTTTGCGAGGAGGGCTCTGCTTGTCAGAGCCGGGTTGGCGTGTTTGCGAAAATCGCGCCGGACCTGACAAGCAGGTCCCTCCTGAGTTTTCCGATGCGAAGAGATCAATCAGCGGAATACCGCTGCGCAATCGGCATCCGGCGGCCCATGCCAAAAGCTCGGCTGGTGACTTTCAGCCCCGGTGCGGCTTGCTCACGCTTGTATTCATTGAAGTCCACCTTCCGCGCGACCCAGCGGACGGTCTCGGCATCGAAACCCCGCGCCGCAATCTCGGCAACGCCGAGGTTTTCCTCCACATAAAGCCGGAGGATGGCATCGAGGATTTCGTAGGGCGGGAGCGTGTCTTGGTCGGTCTGGTTGGGACGCAACTCAGCGCTGGGCACTTTTTCGATGGTGCGGAGCGGGATCAACTCGCGCGTTGCGTTGAGATGCCGGGCGAGATCGTAGACCATCGTCTTTGGCACATCGGAGATCGCCGCGAGGCCGCCGCACATGTCGCCGTAGAGCGTGCAGTAGCCGACGGCGAGTTCGCTTTTGTTGCCCGTGGTGAGCAGGAGGTGGCCGAATTTATTCGAGAGCGACATCAGCGTGAGGCCACGCAGTCGGGCCTGCATGTTCTCCTCCGTGGCATCCTCGGGGCGGTCGCCAAACGCGGGGCGCATCTGGGCTTTGAAAACCTCGAAGCTCTCCGCGATCGGAATTTTAAGGCAGGGCATTCCGAGGTTTTGGGCAAGCTGGAGGGCGTCTTCGACGCTGTGGCTGGAGGAAAAGGGCGAGGGCATGGCGACGCCGGTGACCTTGTCGGCGCCGAGGGCCTCGACGGCGAGGCAGGCGACCACGGCGCTGTCGATCCCGCCGCTCAAGCCCAGCACGGCGGAGCGGAAGCCGCACTTTGCGGCGTAGTCGCGGATTCCCAGAACGAGCGCCTGACGAAGTGATTCGATGTCAGAGACGGGTGCGGCGGATTCGAGGTCGTCCACCATGGCAACTGACTCACGGAAGCCCGGCCAGCGGCAAAGGGTTTTTCCGGCGGAGTCGATGGCCAGAGAATTTCCGTCGAAGACGAGTTGGTCGTTCCCGCCGACAGCATTGCAGTAGAAAAACGGAACGCCGTGTTTTTTCGCCTGAGCGGCGATCATTTCCTCACGGATGCGCGGCTTGCCGATCTGAAATGGCGAGGCGCTCAGGTTCAGGATCGTCGTGGCTCCCGCGGCGACGAGAGTTTCCACCGGATTCGTCGAGTAAAGCCGACGCGGCAAATGCTCGGGCGTCCAGATGTCCTCGCAAATCGTCACCCCAAAAAGCCTCCCGCCGATCTCCACAGGCGCGGGGGAGGAATTGGGCTCGAAGTAGCGCGTCTCGTTGAAGACATCGTAGGTCGGAAGCAGCGACTTAAAAACGAAGCGCGCGAGGCGGCCTTTTTCGAGGATCGCGGCGGCATTGAAAAACGGGCGGCCGTGCTCCGAGGGATTTGGGTGCACGCAGCCGACAATCCATGCGGCCGGGCCGACCTCAGCATGGATTTCCTCAAGCGCCCGAAGGCTCGCTGGAACGAAGTCGGATTTGAAAAGAAGGTCCTGCGGCGGGTAGCCGGTGAGAACGAGTTCGGGTGTGAGAACAATCGTCGCGCCGCGTTTTTCCAGGGCGCGGCAGGCGTCGATGATCTTGCGGGCGTTGCCAGCGAGATCGCCGACGGTCGGGTTAAGTTGGGCGAGGCCGATGTTCATTTACCAAAACCCCCACTGGCGCGTGGCCATGATGTAGGCTCCGAGGCCGAGATTCGTCAGACCATGGGCCACCACGCAAGCCGCGAGGCTACCGGTTTTCACAGCGACTAAATTGTAAATGAGCCCACAAAGGAACGCCGCCGGCCAATCCGCCATCGAGTGGACGAGCATGAAAAACACGGCGACGAGAAGGAACGCCTTCCACTGAAACTCGCCGATGCGGACTTTTTCGAAATCCTCCCTCACGAGGAAACGCATCAAAAAACCCCGCCAGAAAATCTCCTCCACCAGCGGGACGATCACCACGAGCCGGGCGAAGCGGGCGACCAGCGTCGTCCAATAAAGCACCGAGCCCTCGCCAAAGACGGTCGGGTCGAAACCGTCCATCCGCTCGGTAAAGCCGAACACAGCTTGCGGCGCGACCCACACTCCGAGGACGACCAGCCCAGCGAGCGTCGCTGTTAAAAGACCGCCGCGTTTCGAGAAGTCGTATTGCCTCCAATAAAAAACCAGCGCCGTCGCGCAAAGGGCAGTTTGGAGCGGATAAACCCAGTATTCCGGATGTTTGAGCCAGAAGACCTCGCTACCCGTCGCCTGCAGGGCGGAGGTCAAAACCAAGCCGCCCATGAAAACAAAAAACGGCACCGTGTAGGCCGCCATCGGCGAGCGAAGTCCGGCGAATCGATTCATGCGACCGATTTGGTAGCACAAGCCAACGCCCCTTGACCCGAAAAATGCCCGACGCCCAGTCTATTTCCGTTCGGAATACCGTGGGTTTTCCAAAACCAGATAATTTTCACCAGCCCATACAATCGGCCATTTCTCACTCTCGAAAATCCTGATCGTCTTTTCGACATTCGGTTGGGCAAAAGTCCAGCGCCTGTCGATATCGGCAATGACCGCAAAACGGGCGGTTGAAATGTCAGGGGCGAAACGGAACTGGTCTTTTCGAAGAGGCTTTTTAAAGGGCCAGGTTGGATAATCTAGCCATGTCGTGGCCTGAAGGTAATCGCCTGTCCGAGCGTGTAGAAGCCAAGCGATATTTTGGTGGCACAGCACGAAGTCTTCCGGAGTAGTCCGCTTATTGAGCCATTCCGCAGCAGCCTCGACCTCCGGAATGGATTGAGTGCACCAATAGTCGATGCGAGTTTTGAGTGTTCCGGATAGGGAGTGGGGTAGCATGCCAAGACAGAAAACTGTGCCGATCAGGGCAGGCGCTGATTTCAAAAAGTGCGGAATGGAGGGCCTGATGTCTCTGCGCCGTTTCAAAAACTCAGCCAGCGTCTCAAATCCCGCTCCATAGCAAGCAGCAATCAAGGGGAGAAGAATAACAGCCTGATAGTAAAACACGGGCAGGTTTTGCCGATTTTGCAATAGAAGCAAGGAGACGACGAGAGTGGCGACAGCCAAGGCGCGGGCTCGACCGGCTAGACAAACCAGCACCATGACCAATCCTGCCAGATGAAAGGCATCTTGCGTGAAGAAGCGGAAGAAATTGTGAAAAATCTTCAGACCGCCCCCGTTTTCACGGCTCGCATCACTGTAAAATTCGGCCATCGCGGAAAGGTCTGACCAAAGGAAGCCTTTTCGATGAAACATAAGCCAACCGATGGCCATCGAAGCCGCGGTCGCGATCGCATAGGGCCCCAACACACGAACCCAAGATCTTGGATGCCGAATCCGCACCAAAAAGGCCGCCACGCAGCCATAGATGCCGAGAGGAAGAGCTAAGGCTCCAAGCGACAGCCCCATTCCCGCGATCCAATCCCTGCGGATGGTCGGCTTTCCACAAAGCCACAGAAAGGCGATGGCAAACCCGAGCGCCACGAGGTTGTGGGTAAAAATCCAACGGAAATGGATCACGGATTGTTCATATCCGAGAAAGATGAGGGATGCGCCGAATGCGGCGAGGGGTGTCATGACCCGTCGGCCTCCAAAGCACAGCGTTAGCCCGATACCCAGCGCGAAGAGCGTGTTGATGAGCCGACCACCTAGGATATCCCCTCCAGCCAAGTTGGCTCCGATGCCGATCAAAATCTCATAAGCCGGCTGGTAGGGCGCGTAGGGATTCCAAAAAGTATTCCAAAATGAGCCATGAGCTGGAATGCCTCGCATGAGATTCAGCCCAGCCGTTAGCGCCAATCCCTCGTCCCCATACCAACTCGGAGAGGTCCGAAGGCATGGCAAATACAGCAATCCCCAAACGACAACAACGGTCACCAACATCGCGATGTCCGGTTTCCATTTCGCATCGGAAATCAGGAGTTTCATTCTGTGAGGCCCGGAGAAGGAGGAGGTGTTCTTTTTTGGTAATCGCCCTTCGAGAAATACTTCTCCAGCCATATGTAGAGGACGATGAAGAGATACCGGCTGCCCATTTCCTTAATCTTGAACTTGGCCACGCCAGAGCGCCGATTTCTCCATGTGATGGGAATGGTCGTGTGGGAAAATCCCCTCACAATCGCCTTGAGAGGCAACTCCACGGTGATGTTGAAGTGCGGCGAAAGAATCGGACGCAGCCCGTCGATGGTATTTTTGCGGTAGGCCTTGAAGGCGTTTGTGGTGTCATTCAACCCATGCCGAAAAAGGACGGAGATAAAAAGATTCGCCAGTCGGTTGAGCAGCCATTTTGCCAACGGATAATCCACAACCCCGCCGCCCTTGATGAATCGACTTCCAAAGATGCAATCAAAGCCCTCGCAGAGTTTTTCCCAATAACGCACCACATCCCGGCAGTCGTCTGATTCGTCGGCCATCATGATCACTACCGCGTCGCCGGACATGGCGTCCAAACCCATCAAAATCGCCCGGCCGAAACCGTGCGGACCTAGGTTTTGAAGGGGCTTGAGCTCGGAAATTCTTTGACTCTCTTGGATGAGAATTTCCCAAGTTCGATCGGTGCTTCCGTCATCCACCACGATGATTTGATGGGGCACCCTTTTGAGTTTCAATTCGAGGTGGAGATGCTGAACGGTCGAAGCGATGGACGCCTCCTCATTGCGGGCGGGAATAACAATCGAGAGTAAGGTAGGGGGCTCGGGCCTCATTCCGGCAAAAGCCCGAGCGGGTGAAACAAATTGGAGCCCTCAAGATATGGAGACATCCACTCTGGAGCCGTGTGAAGTCCGGCCAATCGACTCATTCGGTTTCCCCGGAATCTCCTCTGGGAACCGAGCGGCCGCAGATTCCTCGTTTGGAGGAGACGATGAATTCAAAAAACTCGCGCGCTTCGGGTCCCCACTCGGATTTCAGGGCCTCCACGGCGGCGATGCGGAAGGGGTGGTTGCTGCGGTAGATTGCTAAAAAGGCACGCTTGATCTCCAGGCGCTGGATGGCGTTCAAGCCGGCACGCTTCAAGCCGACCGCATTAATGCCATGAATTTTGTTGTAGCTGTCGGCGATCGTGTAGGGGGGGATGTCTTTGTTGAAGCGAGACCCGCCGGCGACCATCGCGCGCGCGCCGATTCGCATAAATTGGTGGAAAACGGCGCCGCCTCCGAGAACCGCCGCCTCACCAACATGCACATATCCGGCGAGGAGGACATTGTTCGTGATGATGGCGCCGTCGCTGATCTCGCAGTTGTGCCCGACATGCACGCCGACCATGAGAAAACATTTGTCGCCAATGCGAGTGACCGTGCCGTCTTTCGTTCCTCGGTGGATGGTGGCGTATTCACGGATGCGGTTGTTGTTTCCGATGACGACCGAGCTGCGGATCTCAGCTGAGTGCGCGTAATCCTGCGGAGCCGCGCCAATCACAGCGCCGTAGCCGATGGTGTTATCGGATCCGATGGTCGTGTCGCTTTCGATCACCGAGTGGGCTTGGAGCACGCACCCCGAGCCGATTTCCACCCGCTCGCCGATGACAACCCCTGGGCCGATAATGATGTCATCGGCCAATTTTGCATGAGGGGAAATGATCGCTGTGGGATGAATGGTCATAGGTGTCCGGCTTCTTTGAAGCTGTAATATGGCACGCGGCCTCCATCGGGCGAGCCGAGGATGATGTGGTCGATGAGGTTGATCTGGAGGAGGGCGGCTGCCTCGCGGAGCGAACGGGTGATCCGGATATCGGCTGCGCTCGGAGCCGGGTCGCCACTGGGGTGGTTGTGGAGGACCACGACGGCATAGGCGCTGTGGATCATGGCTTGGCGGAAAATCTCGCGCGGATGGGCCATGCACTCGCTCACCGAGCCGCGGGTGATCTCTTCGGCGCGGATGAGCCGCAGGCGGGCGTCGAGCAAAAGCACGCGAAGGGATTCTTGTCGCAGCGCCATGAATTCTTTTCCGAAGGCGTCAAAAACTCTTTCGGGCGTGTCGAGCAATGGCGCGATGGATTTTCCCTTCGCGAGGCGCTTGCCGATCTCGAAAGCGGCCGCCATTTCCAGAGATTTTGCGGGGCCGATTCCTTTGCCGAGCCGGCGGATTTCCTTCGGCGTGCATCGCGCCAATTCGGCGAATCCGCCGCAATCGCGGAGAAGGTCGCGGGCGACTTGGAGGGCGTTTTTTCCTGGCACTCCGGTGCGGATGAAGATCGCCAGCAGCTCGGCATCGGCGAGAGTCTCACACCCGTGCCGCTCCGCTTTCTCACGCGGCCGCTCGTCGGGCGGGATTTCCTGCAGGCGGGTTGATTCCACGGGCGAACCCTAAGCGGGCCTATCGGCAATGCTGAAGAAGAAAAATCGGGGCGAGAGGATTCGAACCTCCGGCCTCCTGGTCCCAAACCAGGCGCTCTACCAGGCTAAGCTACGCCCCGTTGCGGAAGAACCTGCACCCGCCCGCACAGTGTGGCAAACAGAAAAGCACTTTCCCATGTTGCGATCCCTGCTCCCGAGGCGCTCTCAAAACTCGAACTTTGAGATTGCCTGCGCGAGGCCTTTGCGGTCATCCCGTGGCGAGCATGGCCGATAAAAATTTTGTGCGCGATGAGCGGAAAAGCTCCCTTCCTCTCCTGGCGGGGGTCTCGGGGAATCTGATGGAATGGTATGATTTCGGGCTCTATGGCGTGCTGGCACCCACGCTCGGCCGTTTATTTTTTCCAAATGCCGACGGCTTTCTCGGATTGCTTTCTGTTTATGGCGTCTTTGCTGCCGGCTACATTGCGCGCGTTGCGGGCGGGACGGTTTTCGGTCATGTGGGCGACCTCGTGGGGCGGCGGAGTGCGCTCCTGCTTTCCGCTCTTGTCATGGCGGTGGCCACATTTCTCGTGGGCTGCCTGCCGACCTACGCGTCTGTCGGGTTGGCCGCGCCCGTGCTGCTTACGCTTTTCCGGTTGTTTCAAGGTCTCTCGGCCGGGGGAGAATGCGCTGCCTCGCTGACTTACACCATCGAGCACGCTCCGAGGAAAAGGCGTGCGCTGCATGGGAGTTTCGCTGCGATGAGTGCCACAGCGGGTATCCTGCTCGGCTCGGGAACCGGCAGCCTGCTTTTCTCGATCTTCAGTGAGGAGCAAATCCTGCAATGGGCCTGGCGCGGGCCGTTTTTGTTATCACTGCCCATGGGAATTCTCATCGTTCTCCTGCGGCGCGTGCTGCCTGCGGATGTGCCACCTGAAACTGACCATTCGAAATCCCTGCCACTCGTGCGTGTCTTTCGGAACCATCCCGGCCTCATCGTTCGTGGCGCGCTGTTGGGATGGGGGCCATCGGCGGCTTTTTATCTGACGGCTGTTTTTATCTCGTCGTTTCTTACAGACGGACACTTGCTCGACCAACGGGACGCCCTCATTACGCAAACGCTTGCGATTTTCGTGATCTTTCTTTGCATGCCAATCGCCGGGTTTCTGGCCGATCAGGTTGGACGCCGGAAATTAGTGTTGGTCTCGCTGGCGGCGACGGCTCTGTTTGGCCTTCCGTTGTTCCTTCTCCTTGAGCGCGGGAGCCAGGCGGTAGACTTGCTGGCCATCGGCACTTTCGCGGTTTTGCTGGGCGTGGGTTTCAGTCCCTTTCAGGTCTGGCTCGCGGAGCAATTCCCTTCCGACCTTCGCGCCAGCGGGTTCGGCATTTCCTACAATGTCGCCGCCGGAGTTTTTGGCGGAACCGCGCCGCTTTTTGCCACGGCGATCGTGCAATTTACCGGCAACCTTCTCGCTCCGGCGGCACTTGTGATCGGAACCTCTCTCATCTCACTAGCGGCAGCTTTTTCTCTGCAAGAAACAGGCGACCGGCCGCTGCGATAGGCGACCTCAGCCTCCGGTCACCACGGATAATAAGGCGGGCGTTGGTCGGGATAGATCAGTTTGTAGCGGGATTGAAGAAATGCGACGAGGTCGATCATCTGAGCGACGGTCATGGTTTCGTTAAAATTCGTCATCGGGGATTGCGTCGCCTGTCGAAGTTCCTCGCGGTATCGGGCGCTGATGACATGCGAGGGGTTAATGATTGAGGTGACGAGTTCGCCGTAGGTGCGGATGCGCGGACTCTCGCCGCCGAGGGGGATGTTAAAGCTCGTGGGAGCCGGGAAATTTTCCTCATAAACGGTGTGGCACGAGTTGCATTGCAGGGAAACAAAAGCCTCCCGGCCTTTATCGACATTGCCGTCGGGTAGGCGGAAGCCTCGCGGGGATTTTTCCAAGTCGCAACCGGCCGCCAGCAAAACAACTACCGCTGCGAGCAACGGAAGCCCCATTTTTTTTAGGACAAAAAATGTTTTCATGATTCGTGAACAAGGCTAGCTGCAGGCGTGCTTCGCGGAACCGAGGTGATCACCCCAAATTCCAGATTTCTTTTTCAAACTTGGCCTCTGCTCGGGCAGGACTAAATTCGCCTCCAATGTCCCGGCGATTTCGATTATTCCGCGCGCCCTTTCTGCATGTCGCTCTCGTGATCTTGTTGAGCGCTTCCATTCAGGCACAGACGATCAATCAAGTCATCGAATCCCTCACCTCCCCACCTGCGGCCGCCGGATCCTCCGAACAATCCCAAAAAGGCGCCTCTGCACAGATTCCCTGGGTGCAGGAGAAAATCCAAGAGGCGTCGGGCCGCCTCGGGCTCGCGAAGTCCGAGGGCTTCCAATCCAAAGTCCAGGCCGCTGGGTTTCCCGATAGCCGCCCCGCCGAAATTGAGCGTGATGCGGCCGGTGCGGTGGACTCGTGGAACTCTGCCAAGAACCTCCTCGAATGGATTGTCGTCCGTGAAACGGTCGGCGATGTCGAGGATGCGAAACCCTCCCCACCCTCGAACAACACCGAGGCCCTCGCACTCGAGCGGGATTCGGAGGATCTCAAAAATCAACTCGCCCGCTTCGAGGCCAATCTGAAGGCCCATCCCGCTGGAGTCGCCAGTGCGGAGCAGGAAAGCCGCTCTGCCCGCCACAATCTCGCGGAACTCCGTGTCGAGGCGCAATCCCAGCTCGCCGCAAACGCCCGCGACCGGTCGGATGTGGACATCCTCATTGGCACCATCCGCGAGGACAACGCCAACGCCCAAGTCTTCTTCCAGAAGTGGCTCGGCTATCGCCTCGAACTCGAATCCACCGAGATCCAAGCCCGCATCGACACGATCTCGAAGCTGCTTGCCGATTCCGGTTACGGCCGACTCCTCGCCGCCCAGCGCGCCACGGCGGAGATTTCCCAAATCGAAAAAACCCTCCCCGAACTCATAAAATTCGACGAGCAGTCCTCCCAAGCCTTCGACGCTGCCGCCGCCCGACTCGCCGACTCGCGCTCAAAGCTCGCCGCCGCCACCGCGAACGGCTCCGCACCGCCGGAGGATCTTCAAAAAGAAGCCCAGACCTCCCTCGCGGAGTATTCCCACCTCGAATCACTCTGCAGCGCGGCGCGTGCCAGAGCCTTCACCGCTCGCCATACGCTCGACCTTTGGAACCGCGTTCTGGAAATTCTTAAAAACACCAATCTCGATAGCTTCGAAAAAGCCCGCAATGACCTTTCGAGCCAGCTTCTCACGACCCGCGACCTGTTGGACCGCGTTGATCGCCTCCTCGCCGAAAAACAGGCCGAGTCCGAAAATTGGCGTCAGGACCTCCGCGTGCCCGGCACCACCCAGCCGGAGCGCGCGGCGCTTCAGGATCAGATCAAAAAGAACCAAACCCTCGCGGAGCAATTACTGCATGTTAGGGACGAGACCGCCTCGCTTCTGGCCCTTCAAACCCGCCTTCTCGGCGAGATCGAAACCGAAATCTCCGCCCTCGTATCGCAGCGGCGCGCCAATGCGATCGTTCACAACCTCTGGAAAAGCATCCAGGGTTTCTGGAATTTCCAAATCACTAATCAAGGCGACCGGGCAGTCACCCTTGGGGCTATCACCACGGCGGTCCTCGCCCTTGCCACGGCATTAATCCTCGCTCACATCTTGGCGCGGCGGATTTCCGCGACAGTCGAGCGTCACACCAAACTTCCTGGGTCGCGCAACCATCTCATCCAAAAACTGAGCTTCTACGCGCTCTCAGTGATTTTCGTTTTGATAGTCCTCCAATGGCTCCAAATCCCTCTCACGATCTTCGCCTTTCTCGGCGGTGCGCTGGCCGTGGGAATCGGCTTCGGCAGCCAGAACCTCATCAATAATTTCATCAGCGGCTTGCTCCTTCTCCTCGAACAAAAAATCAATGTCGGAGACCTCGTCGAAGTGGACGGGAATTTCGGACGCGTCACAGATCTCGGCAGCCTTTGTTCTGCGATCCGCAAGTTCGATGGCGTCGAGGTGCTGGTTCCGAACAGCTCTCTTCTGGAAAAAAATGTGATCAACTGGACTCTCTCCGATCCCATGCATCGTTACGATTTTCCCGTGGGTGTGTCCTACGGGTCGGATGTGGACCTCGTCATGCGCACCCTCAAAGAGGCCCTCGATGCACAACCCGAAATCCTCCGCGATCCCGTGCCGGAGGTTTCCTTTGAAAATTTCGGCGAGAGCACGCTCGACTTCCATGTTTACTACTGGCTCGAGGTCCGCACCCACAACGCCAGGGATATCGGCACCCACCTGCGAGTTCTCATCGCGCGGCTGTTTAAGGAACGCGAAATCGAAATGGCCTTCCCGCAACGCGACATCCGGCTCATCCCCTCAAAGCCCATCCAAGTTCGCCTCGAGAAGGAATCTTAGAGCGCAAAGTCACATCCCTCCCACCGCGAAGGAAGTCTCCCGTCCTCGCGCGGGCTTGGCTATCGGGTGAAATGTGGGGCTGGGCAAAAAGGGATTTTGGATTCTAGTCGCCTCGCTCAGACTTCTTGGGTGCGAAGGTTGTTCATAAAGGGGCTGCTGTTCCTGCTGGTGATGGTGGCGGGATATGTCTTTTGGCCGCGCTTTCCCGCACTCGAGGGTTTTAGGCCGCCGAAGATGGCCGTGCTGGAATGTGAAGCTTTTGAAAACGCAAAAGCCCAGCGATCAGCGGCGCTGCTCGTCAGGCTCTACCGAATTTTCCAAGAGGAGTTCCGCCTCGCGCCGATGGCTGCCGCACAGGCGGCGTGGAATTCTTCGCAGGCTCTGGAGAATTTCCTCGAGTCGGCCGACAATGCCGACCGCGAGCGGGCCCTGCCGTATCTGGAGCGGACTTTTGAAATTCTCCGCCGCCAGACCGATGCGCGATTCGATCCGGTGGTGGTCGCGCGACTCCAACTGCACCGGTGGATGCTCGCGGCGGATGGCAACCGCCAGAACCAACTCCCCGCCGCAATCTCCGAAATCCTCGCCATGCTCTATGGCGGATCCGCCTCGGAGTATTCGGCCACGGCGGCCGCGTTCGCGAAAGCCGACCGGCTTTTGGCTTCGCAAAAACCTGAGGCGGCACGCCAAGCCGCGGCTTCTGCGTGGAGGAGATTGTCGGAGCAACTTCAGGCGAGGACTCAGGACAAATCCTGAGCCGTCACGCTTTGCTGGGGCCTTGCGGCGAGGAGGCGCGCCTGCTCCACGACGCGCTCGGGAGCTTCATCGAAGCGGTAGCCATGGCAGTTCGGGCAATTCACCACCCGCTCGGTGACGATGGAATCGCAGCCTTCGCAAACCTTGAACTTCCCCGGCGCGGCGATGATTTTTTCGGCGCGGACCGCACGGTCGGCAAGATGGGCATTATCGGTGGACACAAAAGAAACCTATCAGCGCCCGAGGATGTCGAAAAGGGTGTTGATCGTCTCATCCACCGCCTTGCGCGCAGGCTCCGGAACCGTTTGCAGAACCGGATCCATCGCCTCCAAAGCCGCCCCGCCAGCAGCGGCGACAAGGCGTGAAGAGAGATTTTCCGTCGGCGCGTCAATCGAGCCCCCGACAGTCACCGGCGTCCAAACCAAGCCATCAGCCTCGCGCGTGAAAACCCTCGAGCGCGCCCCGGGAATTCCATTGAGGAGCGCCGGTGCCACGCCGACCTGCAATTCGCCGAGCAGCTCCTTGTTTTTCGAAACCGAAAAGCTCCCTTCCACGCGCAGCAATCCAGCGGATTCGAGAACGACATTCCGAAAAGCAAAATTTCCGTGCTGAATTTCGAAGTCCGCTGTCGATTTTGAGATCGGCAATCTGCGAAATTCCGCGCGCCCTGTGAAATCGGCGGCCTTCTCCAAAATCGGCACACCCCGCAGGCTGCTGCCACTCCAATCGAAATTACCCGTCACCCGCCCCGCCTCGACTAGGGCCGAACCAGCAAGCTTTCCCTCCAGATTGGCACCCCATTTCCCGCCGGGGTAATCGGAGGGCGAAACATCAGACCATTTGACCTCCATCGCACCCGGCCATTTTCCAACCGCCGAGATTTTGCCACTCGTGCCCAACTTGAGCGATGACGCATCCACCGAAACTCGACCCTCGCTCCAATCGGCGAGAAACGACTCGATCGCCAGCGGCGGCAGCCAGGGACAAACAAACCTCCCGCCCGATCCCTTAAATTTCCAGCCGCGTCCCTCGGGCCGAACCTCCAGAGCGGTCTTCTGAATCTCCGTCTCGCCAAAATCCAAATCCGCGCGATCGATCACAACGACCCCCATTTCAAAACGCGACGGCAAAATCGCCAGCGCCGCCGTGGGGCTTGATCCATTCGAGGTTTGCGCGGCGGCTGCCTCGCCAAACTCCGCCCGCAAGCTCTTCGCCAAAAATTTCTCCACCCGCCAAGCCCCCGAAAGCACCGCTGCCCAGTCCATTTTGGCGCGCAGATTTTCCACATGGATCGAGCGAACTTTCGAGCCCTCGCCACCCGTCAACCGCAGCGAGCCGGTTTCCACATGCGCGCCATCCCACCGCAACGGCTCAATCGCCGCCTGACCGCGCACCGTCCCTCCGGCGAATTCCTCGACCAATCGCCGAAACTCCTCCCCCTCCAAAAACCCCCGCACCCGGCTCCACAAAAACAAAGCCGCCACGGCAAGCACCAACAGCCCGATAAAAATCCATGGCCGCTTGGTTTTCATGTCAGCTTATGCCGCGACGGTGGCACCGGGCTGGCAGGGGCGGACGAGGGCGCTGTCAGGGTCGTAGTTGAGATAGGGCATGAGCCATTTCTCGGCTTCGGCGACGGACATTCCCTTGCGGCGGGCGTAGTCTTCGAGTTGGTCGCGCTCGATTTTTCCGACGGCGAAATATTTGGATTCGGGGTGGGCGAAATAGAGTCCGCTCACGCTGCTGCCGGGGAACATCGCGAGGCTTTCGGTGAGCGTGATGCCGGCGGTGTTGTCCACATCGAGGAGTTTCCAGATTTGGTGTTTCTCGGTGTGGTCGGGTTGGGCGGGGTAGCCGGGGGCGGGGCGGATCCCTCGGTATTTTTCGCGGATGAGTTCTTCGGGTGTGAGGTTTTCGTCCTTGCCGAAGCCCCAGAGGTCGCGGGCAAATTTGTGCATGTATTCGGCAAAAGCCTCGGCGAAGCGGTCGGCGAGGGCCTCGGCCATGATGGCGTTGTAGTCGTCATGCTGGGCCTTGAATTTCTCCACGATGGCGTGCAGCCCATGGCCGGAGGTGACGGCGAATGCGCCGACAAAATCCTTCGCGGGCGCGGGGGCGACGAAGTCGGCGATGGAGGTATTGAACTGGCCGGTGGGCTTTTTCATCTGCTGGCGCAGGCCGTGGAGACGGGCGGCGACTTCGGTGCGGGTGTCGTCGGTGAAAAGCACGATGTCCTCGCCCTCGCGATTGGCGGGGAAGAGGCCGCAGACGCCGCGGAGTTGGAGCGAGTCGTTGGCGAGGATTTCGGCGAGGAGAGCCTGGGCATCGTCGAAAAGTTTTTTCGCCTCCGAGCCGCAGTTGGGATCTTCAAAGATCGCCGGGTAGCGGCCGCGAAGTTCCCACGTGTGGAAAAACGGCGACCAGTCGATGAAGGGAACGAGGTCGCGGAGGGCGATGTTTTTTCCTGATTTAAAAACAACGACGCCGGTTTGCGCGGGGGTGGCGATGTTTTCGTGGGAGAGTTTGGGGGCGTTGGCGATGGCTTCGGCGAGGGGGAGCATCGCTTTGGTGGTTTGGCGATTCGCGTGGTCGGTGCGGAGCTTTTCGTAGTCGGCGGCGAGTTGTTTCAGGAACTCGGGTTTTTGCTCGGGGTTGAGCAACGCGCTGGCGACATTCACGGAGCGGGAGGCATCGAGGACATGGACGACGCCGCCGCTGTAGTAGTGGGCCATTTTTACGGCGGTGTGGGCGCGGCTGGTGGTGGCGCCGCCGATCATGAGAGGGACGGTGAAACCCAGGCGCTCCATTTCCTTGGCGACATGCATCATCTCGTCGAGCGAGGGAGTGATGAGGCCGGAGAGGCCGATGATGTCGCAGTTTTTCTCCTTCGCGGTGGCGAGGATTTTCTCGCAAGGAACCATGACGCCGATGTCGATGACTTCGTAATTATTACAGGCCAGGACGACGCCGACGATGTTCTTGCCGATGTCATGGACATCGCCTTTGACGGTGGCCATGAGGATGCGGCCTTGGGTGCGGGCATTGGGGTTGGCGGCGCGCTCGGCTTCCATGAGCGGGGTGAGCCAGGCGACGGATTTTTTCATCACGCGGGCGCTTTTGACGACTTGGGGCAGGAACATTTTTCCCGCTCCGAAGAGGTCGCCGACGGTTTTCATGCCGTCCATGAGCGGGCCTTCGATGACGCTCAGCGGCTTGCCGTATTTTGCGAGGGCCTCCTCGGTGTCGGCTTCGACGAAATCGGTGATGCCTTTGATGAGCGAGTGGGCGAGGCGTTTTTCGACGGGCTCGTCGCGCCAAGCGAGATCTTGGGTGGGGCCGGTGCTGCCGGATTTTTCGGATTTGAAGCCTTGGGCGAAGGCGACGAGCCGCTCGGTGGCATCTGGCGAGCGGTTGAAGAGGACATCCTCGATGAGGGTGAGGAGGTCCTTCGGGACTTCCTCGTAGATGGCGAGCTGGCCCGCGTTGACAATGCCCATGTCGAGGCCGGCTTTGATGGCGTGGTAGAGGAACGCGGCGTGGATGGCTTCGCGGATCGGGTTGTTGCCTTGGAAGGAAAATGAAATGTTGCTCACGCCGCCGCTCACGCGGGCGTGCGGGAGGTTTTCCTTGATCCAGCGGGTGGCGTCGATGAAGGCCTTGGCGTATTCGTTGTGCTCCTCGATACCGGTGCCGACGGTGAGGATGTTCGGGTCGAAAATGATGTCTTCGGGCGGGAAGCCGACTTCGTCGACAAGGGTGCGGTAGGCGCGTTCGCAGATTTCGGTTTTGCGCTGGAAGGAGTCGGCCTGGCCTTGTTCGTCGAAGGCCATGACGATCACGGCGGCTCCGTAGGCGCGAACGAGTCGGGCCTGCTCTTTGAATTTTTCGGGACCTTCCTTGAGGCTGATCGAATTCACAACGCACTTGCCCTGGACGCAGCGCAGGCCGGCTTCGAGGACTTCCCATTTCGACGAGTCGATCATGATGGGAACTTTGGAAATATCGGGCTCGGCGGCGACGAGGTTCAGGTATTTCGTCATCGCGGCGGCACCATCGAGCATGCCGTCATCCATGTTCACATCGATGATCTGCGCGCCGGCCTCGACCTGCTGGCGGGCGACAGAGAGGGCGGCGGTGTAGTCCTCGGAGAGGATGAGTTTTTTAAAAATCTTGGAGCCTGCGACATTGGCGCGCTCGCCGATGTTGATGAACGGAATCTCGGGGCGGGCGGTGAACGGCTCGAGTCCACTGAGGCGGAGGGTGGTGGTGCGGGCGGGAATGCGGCGCGGCGGGAGATCGCGCACCGCATCGGCCATGGCTTGGATGTGGGCGGGCGTGGTGCCGCAGCAACCGCCGATGATGTTGAGCCAGCCTTGTTCGGCCCATTCGCGGAGTTGCGGGGCGAGCGATTCGGGAGTTTCGGGAAAGCCGGTGGGCGAGAGGGGATCGGGCAGGCCGGCATTCGGGTAGGCACTGACGAAGAAGGGTGCGAGGTTTGAGAGTTCCTCGATGTAGGGGCGCATTTCGTTCGGGCCGAGCGCGCAGTTGAGGCCGATGGAGACGAGCGGAAAGTGGGCGAGGGAATTCAGGAACGCCTCGACGGTTTGGCCCGTGAGGGTGCGGCCGCTCAGGTCGGTGATCGTTCCCGAAGCCATGACGGGGAGGTTTTTTCCGGTCTTTTCGAAAAAGCGGCGGATGGCGAAGAGGGCGGCCTTGGCGTTGAGGGTGTCGAAGATGGTTTCGACAAGAAGGATGTCCGCTCCGCCGGCGACGAGGTTTTCGATCTGCTCGGTGTAGGCGGCGGCGACTTGCTCGAAGGTGACTTCGCGTTTGCCGGGGTCGTTGACATCGCGCGAGATCGTGAGTGTGCGGTTGAGCGGGCCGATGGCACCGGCGACATAGACGCGGCGTTCGGTGCAGGCGTCGGCGGCTTCGCGGGCGAGGCGGGCGGCGGCGAGGTTGAGTTCGGCGACGAGATGGCCGAGGCCGTAGTCCTCTTGCGAGATCGTGGTGGCGTTGAAGGTGTTCGTCTCGATGATGTCGGAGCCGGCGGCGATGTATTTCGAGTGAACCTCGCGAACGATCTCCGGCTTGGTGAGCACGAGGAGGTCGTTGTTTCCCTTGAGGTCTTGACCGGTCCAATCGGCGAAGCGGTCGCCTCGGTAGTCGGCCTCCTGCAATTTGTATTGCTGGATCATCGTGCCCATCGCGCCGTCGAGGAGGACGATGCGTTCGGCGAGCAGGGCTCGAAGGGATTTTTCGGTGGCGGAGATCATTTCGTGAAGCGGAAAACAATACGGATCACGCGGTGATCAGAACACAAAAAAAGAGCCGGAGTTAGAAGTGACGGGAGAGAGTTTCGTTCAGCGCAGCAGCTTTTGTTTGAACTCTGCTGGCAGAGCGGTCGAGGACTGCACGAAGAGCCGCGCGGAATTTGGGTCGATTTTTTTCCAGTCGCCCACGATCCTTTGCAGGGAGCCTTTGAGTTGGGCTGGATCGGAAATTCGGGAGGCCCATTGAGCCGCTGCGGCGGGGTCCGTTTTGGCCATTTGGACGCTGAAGGCCGCCGTGGCAACATCTCTCGTTTTGGGGTCCCGCAAGGAGGAAATCCAACCCGCTGCGGCCTTGAGATTGTTTTGTGCCCAAGATGTTGAGACTGCCGAGACGGCCTTGTTGCGGATATTGGAATCAGTGATGGATGTTGCCCAAACTGAAGCAGCGCCGGGATCGAAGGCCGCCAGGCTTGAGGACACGCCGCTCACCAAGGAGTCGGCGTGCGGAGTGGCCGCCTCCGTGAACAGCCAATTGGCTGCAGCCACTGGATCCATGCTAGAAAACCTTTGCATGGCGGATTGCATAAACCGATTTCGCAGGCTGGGATCGGAAATGATCGGCGCGTAGTCGAAGGCGGTGCCGGGATCGCGAACCACCCAATTTCTCGCGAGCTGGCCCAATGCTTCGTTGCGTATCTGCTGGGATGGCTGTTTCAAAATCCAGGCCCCGGTTGCCGCAGGATCTGTAACGGACCAGAGGGTCACAATCTCCCGCGTTGCGGCGACTTGGAGCGGGCCTGTAAGCCTCTCGGCCCATTTCAAAGCGGCATATGGGTTTGCTTTGATAAAATTTTTTGCTACGGCGGCGGTCGCCACCGTCTGTGCCGAGCCCAATGGCAGGGCAACCGGTTTTGAGGGATGATTTAAAAAGCGGAGCGCATCGATCGCTGTGGAAGCCGACAGAGGGTCGGTTGATGACCAAGTGGTGAAAATCTGGCCTATCGCCGTGTCCCTTGCGAGCAGGGAGTCGAGTTTTGAGGCCCACTTCGCTGCGCCGACCGGGTCGGTTTTTGCCCAAGCCGCCGTGGCTGTTTGCAAAAGTCGGGGATTGCCGCCCTCGGCGACGGCTGCGGCGGCAAACTCTGACGCGCCGATCGGGTCCAACTTCGACCAGCGACTCACGAGCAGTTGATCCATCTCATCGGTGGCTGCGGTGGCCTGCATTCCATTCATGGCTTGGAGGCGAGAGTGGACTTCAGCAAGCGAGAGGCTCGCGATTTCGGCGGCAAGATTGGGAGGCGTGGCGGGCTTTGGCGTGGGCTTTTGGCCTTTTGGTGGAGAGGTTGCTTGTTTTTTTTCGGAGGAAGCCAAGGTGGAGAATTTCTGGCCGAGATTTTCGACTTTCTCCGGTTGGCGGGTCGAAGACGGCAGAGGCTGGGTTTTAAAAAATGGAACACCCAGCAGGTAGCCCGCGCAAAATCCCGAGGCGAAAATTAAAGTGAGGACCAGCGACCTTTTCATGAAATGGGAAGTATGGTCACAGGGTGGTTTTTCCAGACGGGGATGCCAGCATTTTTTCTAGAGCGGGTGGGGGAGCGCGGGTCTGAGGCAATAAAAAACCCCTCCCGCGCGAGGCAGGGAGGGGTTTTTGAGAAAACCGGAGAGGTCTTACTTCACATGGGTCGAGACGAGCTTGGTCATCTCGAACATGGTGACTTGGGCCTTGCCGCCGAAGACGGGCTTGAGGAGCGCGTCGGCGTTGATGTTGCGCTTGTTCTTGGCGTCTTGGAGACCGTGTTTCTTGATGTAGTCCCAGACTTTTTTGGTGAGCTCGCCGCGGGAGACCGGGGTGGAGCCGACGACGGCCGCAAGAACGGCGTCAGGTTGAACGGGTTTGAGGAGGGCGGGATTGGCTTTGCGTTTAGGTTTGGCTGCTGTTGGCATGTTGGGTGGTTTTTTTGGTTGCGACACCCAGGCCGTGCGGCTGGGCGTCTATATTCTCGAGGTTTCGTGAACGAGGCGGACTGATAACAGGTTCGCGCGAAGGGAGTCCACTTTTTCTTTTGGGGGATTATGACAGGGGTTTTTGGAGGATTTTGGCGAGTTCGGCGGCTTGGTTTTCGAGATTGGCATGCGAGCCGTCGTTCCAGACCACAAAATGCGCGCGGGAGGTTTTGCGCTCGAGGGGGAGCTGGCTGCGAATGATCGACTCGGCCTCGTCGCGGGGCAGGCCGCGGGCGGCGGTGCGGGCGAGTTGGGTCTCGTGCGAGCAGGCGACTGTGACGATCCGGTCGAAGAAACGCTCGGCGCCTATCTCGAAAAGCAGGGGGATTTCCACGACGAGCGGCGTGGCGTTTTGACGGCATTCGGCGGCGAGTTGCGTCCAACGCTCGCGGATGCGGGGGTGGAGGATGGATTCGAGGCGGGCCTTGGCGGCGGGGTCGTGAAAGACCAAGCGCCGGATCGCGGCGCGGTCGGGCTTGCCGTCGGGGGTGTAGGCTTCGGCGAAAATCTCGGTGGTGATCTCTTGGCACACGGCGGGGTCGGACTCGAGGAGTTCGCGCGCGGCGGAGTCGGCGTCGAACAGGCGCGCGGAGAGGTGGTCGGCCAACATTTTTGAGAAAGTCGACTTGCCTGATCCGATGCCGCCGGTGACTCCGATGACCGCCATGTTTTTTAGAAATAATGAGACGCTCGCTCGAAAGCTAGCGCAGGTTCAACCAGGCGGGGTCGCTGTAGCGTTCGCGGGCGAGTTTGGCGGCGGCATTTTCAAGAGTGGGGAGGTTTCCGAAGGGAGAAACGCAATCCGCCAACGCTTCGGCGAGGGCGAGCGGGGGGATGTCGGCGTGAAGCGAGCCTTGGTAGAGAATACCCAACCGCGAGCGGCGGAGTGCGCCCCCGAGGATTTTGCGCGAACCTGCCACGATATCGTAGGCAACAGGGCTTTCGAAGCACACCGGCCCGCAGCGGCAATCCTCCAGCGCGACCAACTTGGCCTCGGGGAGAATTTCCCGGACCGCTGGCAGAAGTGCCTCGTGGATCGCTTGGTAGATTTGCGCGGAGGTGAGGTGGGTGAAGGCCCCGCTGGCGGGAATCGCCAACCCGAGTGTGAGTTCGCCCCCATGAAAAACCGTCCCGCCACCCGTCCAGCGGCGCATGACAGGCCGGCCGTGGGCGAGGGTTTGGACATTTTGGAGGCGCTGGGAGTAACCAAAAGTCACCGCTGGTTCCGCCCAGCGATAGGTGCGAAGGACCGGTGCCTCCGTGACTCTAGGCAAAGCCTCGTCGCAAGCCATCTGCTCGGCCGGGGTCCGCAGGCACGGGTCATCCCAAAAGAGAATTCGGGCGAAGGTTTTTTTCATGGTTTGCGGTGGAGGGCCTGTTTAGTTTCACGGGTCATGGCAAAGCAAGCACTCGGCAAAGGCCTCGGCGCGCTGATCAACAAACGCGTCGCGAGCCCCGCCCCCTTGGAGGAGCACGGAGAGAAAATCCAAAAGCTCCCCCTCACCAGCATCGCGCCCAGCCCGCTCCAGCCGCGTCTGGATTTCCCCGTCGAGCATTTGAATGAACTCGTGGAGAGCATCCGCGATCGCGGGATCATCCAGCCCCTTATCGTCCGCCTGGTCGATGGCACCTACGAACTCATCGCCGGGGAACGCCGTTGGCGTGCGGCGAAGGAACTCGGCCTCGCCGATGCGCCCGCCATCGTGCGCGAGGCCAGCGACCGCGAGGTTTTGGAGTTGGCGCTCATTGAGAATCTCCAGCGCGAGGGCCTGAACCCGATCGAAGAAGCCTCCGCCTACTCGAAGTTGCACCAGGATTTCAGCCTCACGCAGGAGGAAATCGCGCGCCGTGTCGGCAAGAGCCGCGCCGCTGTGGCAAATGCCATGCGGCTCCTCGACCTCGCCAGCGATGTGCAAGCGCTCCTGAAGCACAGCCGCATCTCCGTGGGCCACGCGAAGGTCCTCCTCTCGCTCCGCAACCACGAGGAGCAAAAACTCCTCGCCGACCAGATCGTGCGTTCTGGCCATTCCGTGCGGATCGCTGAAAAAATGGCGGCGCAGCTGATGGCGGAGAGCGGCCAGCCACGCAAGGGCCGCGCCAAAAACCGCCCACAGGAGCCCGTCGCCGCCATCCAGCGCGTGCAAAACCTCCTTACCCACCGCCTCTCCACGCGCGTCTCGATCCAGCACGGCGAGAAAAAGGGCCACATCCAGATCGAGTATTACGGCAGCGATGACCTCAACCGCATCCTTGGCCTGATCGGGGTCGTAGAAGAATAGCCTGTGTCTGCTCTTGGTAAAATCCTCACACCCGCCGTGCGCTTCATCGACTCGGATTATTTTCCCGAGGGCGTCGAAAAAACGCGCGAACTTCCCGAGCGCTTCGAGTTCAAGCGCGCCGTGCCATTTCTCATCCTGCACCTCGGTTGCCTCGGCGTTATCTGGTTCGGCTGGAGTTGGGCCGCGGTGGCAACGGCGGTGTTTTTGTATTTCGCGAGGATGTTCGCGATTACGGGACTTTATCACCGGTATTTCTGCCATCGCGCCTTCCACACTTCGAGGGCGATGCAGTTTGTCTTCGGGCTCATCGGTCTTACCGCTGTCCAGCGCGGGCCGCTTTGGTGGGCGGCGGTGCATCGCCACCACCACGCGCATTCCGACGACGAGCACGATGTCCACTCGCCGGGCGTGAAGGGATTTCTCTGGGCGCACATTGGCTGGCTCACCAGCAGCCGGAATTTCCCCACGGACTACCGTCTCGTGAAGGACCTCACGAAATACCCCGAGCTGGTTTTTTTGAATCGCTTCGACCTCATCGGACCATTGATTTTGTTAGCCGGGCTCTATGGGTTCGGCGCCGCACTGGAAGCCTTCGCGCCGGGACTCAGCACCTCCGGATGGCAAATGGTCGTCTGGGGTTTCTTCATCAGCACGACGGTGCTTTTTCATGGGACCTGCTTGGTGAACTCGCTCGCGCACTGTTTTGGAAACAAGCGCTTCGACAATGGCGATGACAGCCGCAATAGCCTGCTCATCGCGCTCGTCACGCTGGGTGAGGGCTGGCACAACAACCACCATCAATACCAGGCCTCTGCTCGCCAGGGCTTCTACTGGTGGGAGGTCGATATTTCTTACTACATCATTCGGTTGATGGGGGTCTTCGGCATCGTTTGGAATATCAAACAGGTTCCAGCCGGAGTTTACGCCAAAGCGGATTCCTCTCCGAAGTGAGGGAGCGGGTCGCCATCGTCGGAACCGGCGTCGCCGGCATGGGAGCGGCCTGGCAACTCCGCCACGCGGCCGATATCACGCTGATCGAGCGCGACGCCCGGCCGGGAGGACACACGAACACCGTCACGATCGATGAGGAGGGAACACCGGTGCCGATCGACACGGGATTCATCGTTTTCAATCACGCCACCTACCCGAACCTCGTGGAGCTTTTCCGCGAACTCGGTGTGGAAACCAAGCCCGCCGAAATGTCCTTCAGCGTCCGCCACGAACCGGCCGACCTCGAATACAATGGCATGGGGCTGGACAAACTTTTTGCCCAGCGGCGCAACATTCTGCGGCCGCGCTTTCATGTGCTGGTGCTGACGATCATGCGGTTTTTTCGCATCGCACGGAAGGCGCTGGAGAACCCTGCGTCGCTGGAATGCACGGTGGCGGAATTCGTCGAGCGGCACCGCCTCGGGCGTGACTTCCTCGAGTTCTACCTTGTGCCGATGAGTTCGGCCGTGTGGTCCACCGAGCCGCAGCGGATGCTGGATTTTCCAGCGCTCAGCCTGATCCGGTTTTTTCAAAACCACGGTTTCCTCGGTGTCACCACGCACCATCCGTGGTTCACGGTCAGTGGCGGCTCGCAAACTTACCGCGACAAAATTCTCGCTGCATTTGATCCAGTGCGCCTGCCCGCCAAGGTGGTGGCTGTTTCGGAGGGGTCGGGGAGCGCCAAGGTTCGTCTTGAAGATGGCGCGGAGCTGGAATTCGACCGCGTGATCATCGCCGCCCACGCCGATGAGGCGTTGGAGATGCTCGCCGCGCCGGACTCGGACCAGCAAAGGCTCCTTGCGGCGTTTCGCTATCAGGAAAATACCGCTACGCTCCACACCGACTCCTCGGTGATGCCCCGCACCCGCCGCGCTTGGGCCGCGTGGAACTACCGCGTGGAGCGCCAGCCCGGCGGAGAATCGAGCGCGACGACGCATTATTGGATGAACGCGCTGCAGGGGGTTTCAAAAAAACGGGACTACTTCGTTTCGATCAACGGCGCGGAGGGCATTGCCGACGCGGCCGTGCTTTATCGCACAGTTTACCACCATCCGGTTTTCACTCTCGAGGCCATGCGGGCGCAGAGGGAGCTTCCCTCGCTCAACACCCGCTCGGCCCAGCAGCGCCTGTTTTTTTGCGGCAGCTACTTCCGGCACGGATTTCACGAGGACGCCTACGCCTCGGCGGTGGACCTCGCCCGCGTTCTTCGGCCGAACCTCGGGCAATGAACTCCTGCCTCTACGAGTGCACTGTGATGCACCGCCGCCTCGCGCCCAAAAAGCACGAGTTCGTCTACCGCATTTTTCTCTTTCTCTTCGACCTCGACGAGTTGCCTGAAATCGAGCGCCGCGTTCCGTTTTTCAGCGTCAACACGCCGAATCTCTACTCGCTCCGCAACGAGGATTATTTCCAGTTCCACTCGCGCGGCATCCGCCAAAACCTCGAGACCTTTCTCGCCACCCAAAACCTCTCCGTCCGCCCGGCGCGCATCCAACTTCTCACCCTTCCCCAACTCCTCGGCTACACCTTCAATCCCGTCTCGGTCTTTTTTTGTTTCGATGAAAACGACCGACCGCTGACCTCGGTGATCCAGGTCGGCAACACCTTCGGCGAGCTGAAACCCTACCTCGTGCCGTGCGATCCCGCCGGCACGGGGTTTCATATCCGCGTGCCAAAGAACTACTATGTCTCGCCCTTCTCCGAGCTCGATCTGGAGTTCGACTTCCGCTTCGACGCGCCCGGCCAGCGGCTTCGATTGGCGATCGACGACTACCGCGGCGGCGAGCGGGTTTTAGTCAGCACCGTCACCGGCGCACGCGAAGAACTCACCGCCACGAACCTCGCGAGGTTTTCGATCCGCTATCCGCTGATCACGCTGAAGGTGATTGTTCTGATTCACTGGGAGGCCCTGAGGCTTTGGATGAAAAAAATCCCTTTCCGCCGCAAGGAAGCCGAACCGGAACTCCAGCAGGGCGCTCACCGCATCCACTGAAATCATAGCATCCAAAGGCTTGCCCCTCTCTGGCGAGCAGTGCCACATTTGCCGACATGATCAGCCGTCTCATTGGTTTGTTCCTCGCTTTGGTGACCGCCGCCACCCTTTCAGCGCAATCTCAACTCTCCGGAGACGGCCGACAAGCTGTCGAAAAATCCGGTATCGCCCTGGTCAAGCCCCAGAAATGGTCGAAGGCGAGTGAGGCTGTGCCGATGCGCTTCACCGCCTACACAAACCGCGGAGGATACTTTGTCTTTCGCACGCCGAGCGGCCAGGAGCGTCAAGTCTGGGTCGATCAAATTGTGGGAAGTAAGCCGATTCTCGAGCCGGAAATTCCCTCCGAAATCCTCGATGCCGCCCAGCGCAATGTCCTCCAAGCCCAAGTCGTCGAATTGAAGCGCCTCATCGCCCAAGCGCCCTCTGCCGCCATAGAGCTTGGGCAATATGCGAAGCCTTTCATCGAGGCACTCCAGCGCTACGACGCCGGCGAGGTGCGGGTGAATGGCACTTGGGAACCGGCTTCGAAGTATCGCGCGAGTCAGTTTTACAATGCACAAGTTGCTCTCCAGAAGTCGATCGATCAGGAAGTCGATAAATCCAAATTTGACCTCGAGGAGAATTCCAATTTCAAGCAACTCATCGAACTCTCGAAGAACGACGCCAGTTTGGCAGCCAAGGTCCAAGCCATCCGTGATGATTTCCAAAAGAAAGCCCTCTCGGAGCGTCAGCACAAAATCATCGACCAATTAACCAATCCGCACACGACCGAATCCGAGGCCCAATCGCTCCTCAAGGAGCTGGATGCATTCAAGAATCCGGACGAAAAAACCAAGGCCATCCTGCAGCAGGCGGTTACTGCTGGGCTTCTCGATCAGGAAATCCAAAAAATCAAAACGGCCTTGGAATCCTACTTTGCAGGCCAGTCTCCGAGCGAGACGCCCCCTAAACTGCCCGTCAATTTGGAACTCGAAACCCAAATCCTCGCGGGCCAAATCTCGACATTCCGCATGACCTCGCCGCCGGTCGGCATTCGAATTTCCGATACCACCGCTCGTGCCATCACCGAGATTTCCAGTGGCCTGCCCAAAACCACCTCGCTGTTCGAGCAGCGCAACTATGTCGAGGCCGCCACGCTTTTGACCAACCTCAATGCTCAGGCCGCCAACATCGGTCCCGCCACGCAGCGGGTCATCCTCGCCCTCCAAGTCGCCGCCACCAAAAAGGTCGATCTTTTCTCCAAGCTCCGCGCCGAGGGCGATACCGAAGAAAAAGCCGGCAACATCCCCGCCGCCCTCGAAAAATATAACGCCGCCCTCGAAATCTCACCGAACGCCGACCTTTCCGCCAAAATCGAACAACTCAAAACACCCGCCAAAAAATAATCATGACCACCAAACCTCTCACCGGCCACGAATGCCCCGGCGACCCCTGCACGATTGTCATCTTCGGAGCCTCGGGCGACCTCACGAAACGCAAGTTGATGCCGGCCCTCTACAATCTGAAGGCCCTCAAACTCCTTCCCGAAAACTTCGCCGTCATCGGCGTGGCGGTCACGGACAGCAACGACGAACTCTACCGTGCGAAAATCACCGACGACATCAAGCAATTCGCCACCCGCCCGGTTGACCAGGACGAGTGGGACGACTTCGCGAAGCGCTCCTACTACATCTCGGGCGACTTCAACAGCGCCGACACCTTCGCCCACCTCGGCAACAAGATCGCGGAAGTCCAAAAGACCTGGAACCTCACCGGCAATGTCCTTTTTTACCTCGCCATCTCGCCGACATTCTTCGGCAAGGTCGTCGAGCAACTCGACACCGCCGGCCTGACCAAGGAAAACCCCGGCGCCTGGCGTCGCATCATCATCGAGAAGCCGTTCGGTCACGACCTCCAGTCTGCGCGGGACCTCAACAAAGAGCTCACCACCCATGTGGACGAGTCGCAAATCTACCGCATCGACCACTACCTCGGCAAAGAGACCGTCCAAAACATCATGGTCTTCCGCTTCGGCAACAGCGTCTACGAGCCGATCTGGAACCGCCGCTACATCGACTATGTCCAGATCACCGTCGCCGAAAAACTCGGAGTCGAACTGCGCGGTGGCTACTACGACCACTCCGGCGTCACCCGCGACATGGTGCAAAACCACATCCTCTCCGTGCTCTCGCTCATCGCCATGGAGCCTCCCGCCTCGATCTCCGGCGACAGCGTGCGCAACGAGAAGGTCAAAGTCCTCGAAGCAATCCGCCCGATGGAACCCGAGGAGGTCCTCATGAACACCGTCCGCGGCCAATACGGCGCCGGCCTCATCGATGGCAAAAATGTCCCCGCCTACCGCACCGAGAAGGATGTCGATCCGCAGTCGAACACCGAGACTTTCGTTGCCATGAAGCTCATGGTGGAAAACTGGCGTTGGGCCGATGTGCCTTTCTTCATCCGCAGCGGCAAGCGTCTCGCCGAGCACACCACACAGATCGTCATCGGCTTCAAGCGCAGCCCTCTCCTGCTTTTCGGAAAAAATGCCGACGCCGATGTCACTCCGAACCGCCTCGTGATCCATGTGCAGCCCGACGAAGGCATCACCATGGACATCCACGCGAAAAAGCCCGGCCCCGGTGTTTCCATCGCCAATGTCCCGCTCGATTTCAGCTACGCCGAATTCGGCGAAACCACCGCCGCCACCGGCTACGAGACGCTCCTCTACGATTGCATGATCGGCGACATGACGCTCTTCCACCGCTACGACAGCGTGGACGCCTCCTGGCGCATCGTGAATCCCATCCTCGATGTCTGGCAGGCCCTGCATCCCCGCGATTTCCCCAACTACGCCGCAGGCACCTGGGGCCCCGAGGCCGCCGACAAGCTCATCGAAAAAGCCGGCCACCAGTGGCACTACTACAAACTGGACCGCTGAAAATGCCCGCGCGCCCTCACTTGATCCTCGCTGGCGACATCGGCGGCACGAAGGCGAACATCGCCCTCTTCCATGTCGTCGGGCGCAAACTCTCCCTCGTCCGTGAGCAGCGCTATCCCAGCGCGGGCTACCCCGGCCTCAACGCCATCCTCCGCGAATTCCTCGCCGACGAACACCAGCCCATCCTTGCCGCCGGATTCGGAATTCCCGGCGTCGTCTCGAACGGCCGCGCCAAGCCCACCAACCTCTCGTGGGGTGTGGACGCTGAGGAAATCTCCGTGGAATTTGGCATCCCGCATGTCCGAGTCCTCAATGACCTCGCCGCCAACGCCTGCGGCATCGCGCACCTGCCCGCCGGGGATTTTGCCATCGTCCAGCGCGGCGCCCCTCATGCCACCGGCAACCGTTGCGTCGTCTCCCCCGGCACCGGTCTCGGCGAAGCGGGGCTTTTCTGGGACGGCCACCGCCACCATGTCTGGGCCTGCGAGGGCGGCCACACCGACTTCGCCCCGCGCAATGAACTCGAGATCGCCCTCCTCGAATACCTCATCAAGCAATTTGGCCATGTCAGCGCCGAGCGCGTCGCCTCCGGCATGGGCATTGAAAACATCTACAAATTCCTCCGCGATACCGGCCGCGGCACTGAACTGCCCGCCGTTGCCCAAGCGATGAAAACAGAGAACGCCGGCGTCGTGATCTCGCGATTCGCCGATGCGGGCCAATGCCCGATGTGCGCCAAGACGCTCGATATTTTCGTGAGTTGCCTCGGCGCCGAAGCCTCAAACATGGTCCTCAAAACCATGGCCACCGGCGGCGTCTTCCTCGGTGGCGGCATCCCCGTGAAGCTCCTGCCCCACATCCAAAGCGTCGCCTTCCTCCACGCCTTCAACGACAAAGGCCGCCTGAGTAGTTTGATGGAAAACACCCCCGTCTTCGTGATCCTCAACGACCAAGCCGCCCTCCTCGGCGCCGCCTACACCGCCCTCGAAAAAAGCTCTGGAGTGTAAATCGGCGCTGGTTGAACCAGACCAGACCCCACACGAAGGCACGAAGCCACGAAGAAGAGTTGTAGCAACGGCAGTCCTCTGCCGTTCGGAAACAAACCGCGAATCGAAAAAACAGGGTAGGGTCGCCTCGCCGAGGGGACCCAAGATTCAGGCGCGAATGCGCCGTCTCCCCCACAAACCCAAATCCTCCCGCAGAGCCGCCAAGGCGCCGAGAGAACAAGCAATTGTAGCCGCCCCACTCCTTTGGGGCGCAGGGTTCGGCTAGCGCCTACATTGTTTTGATATGTGAATATGTGAGGCTGACATCTTTTTGACTCTTCAGGCATTTGTCTAAGTTGGCCAACAGAGAATTCCGGCCTACCCTTTTTCAATGAAAACCCTCGTTGCCGTTTTTCTCTCGGTATTTGCCGCCGCCATTTTCCTCGCCGCATGCAAAACCTCGCGCAAGGGCAGCGAATCCGCCCCCAACCGTGTGATCTCGCGCGACAGCAACTTCGAACTCCGCGACTATCCGAGCCTCACGATTGTCGAAACCTCGATGGACGGCGACTCCGGCACGAGCTTCCAACGACTCTTCCGATACATCAGTGGTGCCAATTCTGATGGTGAGAAAATCCCAATGACCACGCCGGTTTTCATGGCAGGCGAGGAGCCGAGTCGCTCGATGTCATTCGTCATGCCGGCGAACATGAAATCCGCTCCTGGGCCAAAAGATCCAGCCCTCCGCGTGACAACCATCCCCGCCGGCCGCTTCGCCGTATTTGGTTTTTCCGGCTCACGAAGCGCGGAAGCCGAGTCCAATGCCCACACTCAACTCGAAGCCTGGATGAAAAAATCCGGTCTCGTTTCGAGCGGCGAACCTCTCTTCGGCTACTTCGACCCGCCTTGGACGCCGCCTTTCCTCCGTCGCAACGAAGTCATGCTGCGCGTGGATGAGCAGAATTCTGAAAATTGATGGAACTTTTTAGCGTCGCCTACACCGCTCTGGAAAAAAGCACCGGCTACTAATTTCGCGCTGGTTGGGCCAGACCAGACCTCACACGAAGGCGCGAAGCCACGAAGAAGAAGAGTTGTAGCAACGGCAGTCCTCTGCCGTTTCAGACAGGCCCGCGAATGACGAATCCGCGCGAATCGAAAAAATGGGGTAGCAACTGTCTTTTCACGCGGTGGTGGATTGGAGGGTTTTGAGGGAGGAATTGAGGTGGACGACGAGTTTGCGCATGAGGGCGGTGAGGGCGACTTTGGGAGGTTTGCCTTTGGAAGTGAGGCG
>JBILML010000006.1:0-95759 GCA_044375555.1 Terrimicrobiaceae bacterium | reverse complement strand
GGGACGAAAGCATGCGCGGTGCGAATGCGGCCTTGGGCAAGTGCAGGGACTTTGTCTTGGAATTCGGAGAAGCCCGGAATATCCCGGTTGTCGATTTCTGGCATCCGATGAATGAGATCAACCGGACTCGCCAGCAAGCGGATGCGTCTTTCACCTTGGTCGGCAAAGACCGCGTTCATCCCGGCCCGATTGGACATCTGGTGATGGCCTATTTGTTTTTGGATCAAACAAACGCCGAGCAGGATGTCTGGCGGATCTCAATGGATGCGAAGGCCAATGTGGTTTTGGAACAAAAGAACACAGAGGTCGCTGATCTTGTGACGACGCCGGCCGGACTCACATTCTCAAGCAAGGAAATGGCTCTGCCTTTCCCGCTCATCGAAGAGGCCAAGGAGGCATTGAACCTCGTTCCCTTCATCGAGCGCCTGAACCAACAAGTGCTGCAAATTCACAATCTGCCTGCCGGCAACCACACGCTCAAAATCAACGGAACCGAAGTCGGAACCTACTCCCACAGCGCCTTCGAGAAAGGGGTGAATCTGGCCGAAAACCCAGCCACCCCGCAGAATGTCCTCGCGCAGGAGATCGGCAAACTTTGCAAAGAGCACCACTCGCTCGGCAACACGATCCGGATGCTTCGCCGGGTTGAAATCAAAGATATCGTCGGCGTGGATCTGAAGGACAGGGAGGCTGTGAAAAAGGGGCTGGATGCCTTCGTTGCGAAAATGCTTTCACAGAAGGACGATCCCCCGGAGCGCACGGAATACTACATGCTGCTCGCCCGGACCTACTTGAAGGAGATCGATAACGAGCAGGCCATGCGCGCTCGAATTCAGGCGATCGAAGACGAGATTTACCGCATCAACCAACCCGCGACATACGCCTACTCGCTCGAGATGAGCCGGGTCTGAAGAAAGTGAGGCAGCCCCTGCGATGAAGATTCTTTCGTATCAATTCTTAACTGATTAAGAAAACAAACCCTCGACGAAGCCATTCGCCAAGGCAAAGGTTTATCCCATCATGAATACACCCATGCCCGCTCAGAGCTTCTGGAACGACCCCGCCGCCGTGCGGGACTTGAACGACAATCCGGTGACGCCGGTTTCCCATCATGGCCGCAAGGGCTGGCGCACGGAGTCGCTGGAGACTCGTGTTGCGATTCCGGCGCCTCAGCTCAACGAGCCGCGCGGGTCGCTGACCTGGTGGTTTCTGCCGCGCGAAGATTTTGCCACCAGCGTGAACAGCCCGTGGATGTCAAAGTTTGAACCACACCACTACATCTACACGCTCTTGGGCGACCGGGTGGATGACGAGGCGCGCAAAGATTGGCGACTGCAGCGTTTCGCACTCAATTATTCCCGCCATTGGTATCAGCAACTCCAGGCCAAATGGCATCGCGGCGGCATCTATGACGGGGTGGAGGAGTTGGGCGGCTCATCCATGTTCCAAACCGGAAGGGAGAAAGCCTATGTGGGATTGGGGCATCTGAACCTGCATCGCGGCCATTGGATGCAGATCGGCCTTTCCTGGGATGAGACGGCCAACGACTACCGGATGTATCTCAACGGTGTGCTCGTTCAAACCGCCACCACCACACTGGATCATCCGATGCTGCGCGAAAAAAACAGCGGCACCCTTTACGTGGGTCACCCGTTGTTTGCCTGTGGCGAGTTGGCATTTTACGATCGACCACTCGAAGCGGGTGAGTTTGCGGCAAGCTACGATGCCCCCAAGGAGAACGCCGCCATCGACGCCTCGATCGCACGCATCCACACCGGCAAGAGCCTGAGCGCCTTCGATTGGAAGCCATCGGCGGATTGGTTCGAGCGGCTGAAGCTCCCGCTCAACCGCGATGAGGATTTCGCGCGCTTTTATGTCCAAGGCATGACAGAGGCCCCATCGCTCACACCGGAAGGCATCCGCGTCCGCACCTCCGCGATTCACAAGAGTCAGCTCAAACAACCGGAGAACTGGACCAGCGAGGAGGTTTGGGATCCGACGCAGGTTTACCTCTGGCTGGAGGATTATTTCACCGGCGACTTCGCGGTGGAGTATGAATTCAAATCCATGCAGAAGCACGGGCTGAGCCTGCTGATGACGCGCGCCGCTGGATTGCACGGCGAGGATTTTCTCAAGACTCATCCGCGCCGGGTTTCCGGGGCGATGCGCTCGGTCTGCTGGGAAAACATCCGCAACTATCACTGGGAGTATTACCGGCAGATGGAGGACTGCCGCAACGACACCGCCTCGCATGTGCTGGTCAAGAATCCCTACCTGCACCCGATTGGCTATCAGGACGCTCCCAAAAGTCTGGCCGTGGGCGAGTGGCATCGCCTGCAATTCGTCCACGAGGGCAATCGCCTGCACGGAGCGATTGATGGCGTGCAGGTGCTCGATGTGGTGGACGATCCCTTTTCCGGTTTTGGCCCGGTCATGCGCAGCGGCACCCTGGCCATCCGCTGCATGTGGGACTCCGACATCGTCTTTAGAAATTTGAAAGTCTGGACGAAGCCCGATGCATTTTGAGACTGATCAAAATGCATGAAGTCGCCACTCGAGAGTAAACATGATCTGCAGGCCCTCGCCATCCGACTGACCGAGCCGCTCAAGTCGCACTTTACGCCGGGCTGCGCTAGCATGCAGTTGGGTCACACCGCCGCCCACTACAGCCCGGTTGGCATGAGCATCGAGGCTCTGCTGCGCCCCTTGTTTGGCCTCATTCCCCTGACCGTCGGCGGCGGCAAGACCGACCTGTGGCCGCGATACCGGGAGGGAATCATCCACGGCACCGACCCCGGGCACGCAGAATACTGGGGGCCGGTTCCCTCCGGCGATCAGATCATGGTCGAGATGACCCTTCTGGGTCTCGGTCTGGCGATGGTGCCCGAACAAGTGTGGGAGCCGCTGAACCAAGGGCAACGCGATAACCTGGTGAACTGGTTGAACCAAATCAACCAGTGCGACCTGCCTGCCAACAACTGGCTCTTCTTCCAAGTATTCGTGAATCTCGGCCTGCGGAAGGTCGGGGCTCATTACAGCCGCGAGGTCATGGAAGCGGCGCTCGATAAAATTGAAAATTCCACCCTCACCGATGGTTGGTATTCCGACGGCCCGACGCTCCAGCGGGATTACTACATCCCCTTCGCCATGCACTTTTATGGTCTGGTGTATTCGGTGCTCATGAAGGATGAGGATCCGCGGCGCTCGGAAATCTACCGGGAACGGGCCCGCTTATTTGCCACCGACTTCCTGGCTTGGTTTGCGCAGGATGGCAGTGCGCTGCCTTTCGGTCGTAGCCTCACCTACCGCTTCGCCATGGTAGCGTTCTGGGGTGCCATGGCCTACGCCGGTGTCGAAGCCGTTTCATGGGGCGTGATGAAGGGCCTGGTGCTCCGTCATCTGCGCTGGTGGATGGATCAACCGATTCTGGATGCGGAGGGAATCCTCACGGTGGGTTACTGCTATCCCAACCTCAAGATGGCCGAGTTTTACAACGCTCCGGGCAGCCCTGCTTGGGCGATGAAGGCTTTTCTCCCACTCGCGCTTGCCGACGACCATCCCTTCTGGACCGCCGCCGAGGAACCACTGCCGTCGATCCCCGAAGTGGTCACCCAGAAACATCCGTTCATGGTCTTGTGCAGGGAACGCGACCGCGAACATGTCTTCGCCTTGGCGGGAGGACAATTTCCCGCATGGGAGCCAACTTTCAAAGCCGCCAAGTATGCGAAGTTTGCCTACTCCACAGCGTTCGGTTTCAGCGTTCCGGCAGGGGAGTGGGGGCTGGAGCAAGGTGCCTTCGACTCATGCCTCGCCTTGGCCGAGGACGACAACTACTACCGGCCCCGCCGAAACTGCGAGGAGGTCCGCGTGGAGGACGCTTGCCACTACAGCCGATGGAAACCGTGGCACGATGTGGAAATCGAAACCTGGCTCATCCCTCTGGTCCCTTGGCATGTGCGCATCCACCGCATCGTCAGCTCACGGACGCTGACCGCATCCGAAGGTGGCTTTGCCATCAAGCGTGAGTTTCCCGAAAGCCCATCGAGCGATCCGGCCATGGTCCGCAACCGGTATGGACTGAGCGGACTGGTCAACCTTTACGGAGATCGTCAGGGCAAGACCGTGGTGGCGGCCCCCAACACCAATTTGCTCTATCCCCAAAGTCTGATTCCCAGTCTGGTGGGGCCGATTCAACCCGGTGAAACTTGGTTGGCCTGCGCCGTGCTGGGTCAACCGCCATCGTCCTCCGGCGACTATGCATGGGATTCGCCTCCAAGAATCATCCGGGAAGGCGACAGCCTCATCGCGGTTGATACCTCGCAACGAAACATGCGAATTCCATTTTCCTGGTCAAGGCATCCGGCCTTGGAAAACGGGTGTCCTTTGTAAGCCACTGCATCATATGAAAATCCGGATCAGGCCTGATAATTTCTCAAGAGATATCTCCCACCATGAAGTGCGATAAAAATCAGCTCGCAAAAACTTGTGGCTATAAAACTATCCCCCATCACTCCAAATGAAAAAACCATCGTTGAAACACTCCACGCTTGTCGCCGCAATGGCTCTCGCGCTTTTTGGTGCAGGTTGCAAAAAAGCAACCACTCCTCCGATCCCAAGCACGGAACCATCATCAACGCCAATCGCCTCCGCGACACCAACGCCATCCCCCACACCGTCCGGCCCCACGGATACCCGCATCGTTCCTGTTTCCGGCGGCGATGCGATTATTGAACTTTGGGATCAGAGTCTCGGTGCCTGGCTGAAGTGGAAATTTACGGGCGGTCAAACGAACGCTGAAGCCAAACAGGGCTCGAGAATGGTCACTTTGAAGTGGAATGCGGCAGCCGCCGGCGAGGGGCCAGCGGTGGAGCGCATCTATGCCGGGAGTGGTGTGGTCTTGGAACCCTATTCGCAACTCGTGCTGAGCGCCGGATTTCCCAAAGGATCAAAAGTGACGCTGAAGGCCGAAACCGATGCAGGTCCATTGACCAAGGACTTTGTGTGCGAGGTCGGGCACACCGACCAGTTCGTGCTGCCGCTGCCAGGGGCAAAATTTCTTAACAAGGTCGGCATTGCTATAGGTGCCGCCGCTCCCGGTTCGGTGGAGGGCAATCTGGTCTGGCTCGGCCTGCGAGACCCGCAGTTGGCGGAGATCGAAGCGACTCGCTGGAAAAACTTCACCGAACAGCCGATGGATCTTTTCATCAGGCAAACTCCCGAGCCTTCCAATGCCGCGCCGCTTTATCATTTGCTGAGTTTGAAGGAGGGCTACGAACAGGCGAAAAAAGAGGCGGTCGCTTCCAGAACGAAGCCGCTACAGCTTGAGTCTCGCGTCACCTTAGAGCCGCACCTTACGGGAGCCGCCAACCAAAATCTCTGGGGCCGCCGAACCAAGAACGTGAATCGGGTGTCACAGACCTTCGCCTTCACCAAAGACGGTGGATCCAAGGGAAGCATCGGGCTGATCGATGCCGCGCAAAAAGCTTCGCTCGCGGGGGATCAAGAGGCACTTCGCGAGGTTGCCAAGGCAGCCGTGCAGATCGCGCTCATTCCGCACTGGGATATTGATTTCATCACGGAGTATCCCGACAGCGCAGTCACTCAACGCTGCTTCTCGCAGGCGCAGGTTTGCGAAGCATTGGCCGTGGCATTCGATCTGGCCGGTTCCTTCATGACACCCGCCGCGCGCGAACTCATTCTCCGCCGCCTCGCCGAAGACGGCCTTGGCAACATCAACTTCGAAGTCTGGAAACATCCCTACATTTTCACCTGCAATCAGCTCCCGGTCTTCTCCGTCGGCCGTCTCGCCGTCTATTCATTGCTGGAGAAGCAAAGCGGGTGGGGACATTTGAAACCCTACACCGATCTCGCCTTCGCCGAGTTGAATGAAAGCCTCGCGCACAACTTTCTTCCCGATGGCGGATTCCCCGAGGGAAGCGGATATCTGGCCTACACCCTCGACAACGCGCTGCCTGCGCTGGCGATCTATGCCAATGCCCGCAACAAGCCTTTTGCCGAACTGCTCCCGCCTTTGCTCGCCAAGACCGACGATTACATCGAGGCGCTCCGCAGCACGGAACGACCCACCCAACTTATTCTCGTGAGTGACGCGCAGAGTGGCCCGTTCGCTCCGGTGAGTGCATCCGTTCTTAGCGTGATGACCAAAATTCGCCCTGGCGGGGCTTCCGCGCGCATCCTGGCAGCCATGACTCCGGCGCAACGGCAAGGCATGAAACTCTGGGCCTTGCCTGCCCCTGATCTGACTGGTGTCGATCCAAATGCCTTCGAGCCCTTTGTTTTTCTCCCCGACAACGGCATTGTCGCATCGACCCGCAAGAGCGGCGAACTTTTGACCAAACTACTCGTCATCGGCGGACCTGCGAAAGCCGGACACAACCACGAGGATCGCGGTAGCTTTGTGCTCGAGTTTGCCGGCGAAACCTTCGCGACCGATCCAGGTGGAATGACCTATTCCGACGCCATGGCGCAGACGATGAAACATGCGCAGAACCACAACATGCTCGTTCCGGTGGTGAAATCTGGCAGCCGCCCGGCAGCTAAAAACCCTGCATCCGTCGCGGTGATCCCCGAAGCCACCGGCGATGACACAGCCTTCAGCGCGACGATCAATGCCGGAGTCCTCTGGCCAGATTTCTACAAATCATGGAAACGCAGTTTCACTTCACCTTCAGCGGGTGAAATCACCATCAAGGATGATTATGAGCTGACCAAAGGCGACGGCGTTGAATTCCTCTGGCACACACCGCTGCCGGTCAAAAACGAAAACGGCCAAATCATCATCACCGGCGCACGCGGTCGGGCGGTCATCACCCCGCCAACCGGAACCACTGTGGAAATCACCCCAAGCCGCAAGCTCGGCATGAGGGATCTCTCGACCATTCGTTTCCGCAGTGATGCGAAATCTGGAAGCCTGGAAACGAAGGTGCTCCTCGAACCAAAGAACTGATTGAGAATCAGGCTGGGGATTCGGATCCCGAAGCCAACCTTGCCGCAAAACCATGCATCGACTCCCCGCAGTCCTCCTTCTCTCGGCACTGGCCCTGACAAACACCCTGTAAGCATGAGACAATATGCCCGAGAGACGATGAAACCAGAAATCACCCGCGCCATTTTCAGCATGGAGGGCTACTGCGTCTGGGACCCGTCGCTGGTCACGGACGCGCAAGGCAGACACCACCTCTTCTTTTCGCGCTGGCCGATCGACGCGATGAAGGAGGGCGAGGCGTGGTCCAGGGGCTTCGAGTCATGGGTAACCCATTCCGAGGTCTGTCGCGCGACGGCGGAGACACCCTTCGGGCCCTACCACTTCGCGGAGGTCGTGCTGCCGAAGCGTCCCGGTTACTGGGACGGAGATGTCACCCACAATCCGAGCATCCGCCGGTTCGGAGACCGGTATTACCTTTACTACAACGGCAACCAGAGCGACGGCGGGTGGTGGGACCACCGGAACAACCAGCGCGTGGGGGTGGCCATTGCGGACCGGCCGGAGGGACCATGGACCCGGTTCGACAAGCCGTTACTCGATGTGACGCCCGGTGCTTGGGATGCCATGTGCACGAACAACGCCGTGTGCGCGCAGGCACCGGACGGTCGGTATATCCTTCTCTACAAAGGGGTCGGCGACAGATTGCCGCTCCCGAAATATGGCCCTGTGCTGCATGGCGTCGCTTTTGCCGACCGTCCCGAGGGTCCCTTCGTGAAACACCCCGAACCGATCTTCGCCAGCGAGGATGCCGCCTTCCCCGGAGAAGACCCCTTCGTCTGGTGTCAGGACGGACGCTACCACGCCCTCCTCAAAGACCAGGGCACCTACTATTCGCCTTCACACAAGGCGATCGTGCGCTTCGAGTCGGAGGACGGACTTCACTGGGCGGTGGCGGAAGATCCGATGTTCCAGGAGAAGGCCCTCATCCATGAGGATGGCCGGCGCGAGGAGGTGCACCGGCTGGAACGGCCGTTCCTTTATGGCACGGAGGACGGGCCGGAGATCTTCTTCTGCGCCGTGAAACCGCGTGCCGACCGGCATGACTCCATCATCGCCGCCATGTCGCTGAAACCACAAGGAACCAACCCGCGCCCCGGAGACTTTCTTCTGAAGGTGGAAACATGATGGTTGCCCGACCCAACATCCTCTTGCGGCAAATATGCATGGGATTCGCCTCCACGGATCATCAGGGAAAGCGGCAGCCTCATCGCAGTTGATGACTTGCAGCGCAGTAGCCGAATTCCATTTTCCTGGTCAAGGCATCCGGCTTTGGAAAACGGATGTCCTTTTTGACAATTTTCCATAAAGACATTCTTCAAAATGACGCCTTTTCAAAACGACGATACCATCTGCCTGATTGGCGACAGCATCACGCACAGCGGAACTTACCATTCCCATATTTTCCTTTATCATGCGACGAGGCACCCGCTGATGCGCCTCCGATTCGTGAACTGCGGCATCTCCGGCGACTCGTCATCCGGGATGCTCGGGCGCTTGAATCAGGATGTGTTTTCAAACAACGCCACGGTCGTGACGTTGAGCGCGGGGATGAATGATGTGGGTCTCGGTCTCTACTCGTTGATCAAGCCTCCCGATGATGCCGAAAGCCGGAAACGGAATGCGATCGATGCATTCAAACAAAACATCGAAAGAATATCCGACGCACTCACCGAAAAGGGTGTGAGACAGATTCTCATCACCCCGACCATCTACGACGAGCATGTGGAATCAAGGGACGAAAGCATGCGCGGTGCGAATGCGGCCTTGGGCAAGTGCAGGGACTTTGTCTTGGAATTCGGAGAAGCCCGGAATATCCCGGTTGTCGATTTCTGGCATCCGATGAATGAGATCAACCGGACGCGCCAGCAAGAGGATGCCTCTTTCACCTTGGTCGGCAAGGACCGCGTTCATCCCGGGCCGATCGGGCATCTGGTGATGGCCTATCTGTTCTTGGATCAAACAAACGCCGAGCAGGATGTCTGGCGGATCTCAATGGATGCGAAGCCCAATGTGGTTTTGGAACAAAAGAACGCAGAGGTCACCGATCTTGTGACGACACCGGCCGGGCTTACATTTTCAAGCAAGGAAATGGCTCTGCCTTTTCCGCTCATCGAAGACGCCAAGGAGGTCTTAAATCTCGTTCCCTTCATCGAGCGACTCAACCAACAATTGCTGCGGATCCACAATCTGCCTGCGGGCAACCACACGCTTAAAATCAACGGCAGCGAATTCGGAACCTACTCCCACAGCGCCTTCGAGAAAGGGGTGAACCTGGCCGAAAAGCTCGCCACACCGCAGAATGTCCTCGCGCGGAAGATCGGCAAACTTTGCGCGGAGCACCACTCGCTCGGCAACACGATCCGGATGCTTCGCCGGGTTGAAATGAAAGATCTCGTCGGCGTGAATCTGAAGGACAGGGAAGCCGTGAAAGCAGGGCTGGATGCCTTCGTTGCGAAAATGCTTTCACAGAAGGACGATCCCCCGGAGCGCACGGAATACTACATGCTGCTCGCCCGGACCTACTTGAAGGAGATTGATAACGAGCAGTCCATGCGCGCGCGAATGCAGGCGATTGAAGATGAGATCTACCGCATCAACCAACCCGCAGAATACTTCTACTCGATCGAGACGAGCCGAGCTTGAAAATTCTGAGTCTTCTGCCTGCTTGTGAAGTCCCGAGTCTCATGCATGGTTGTTCCCTCTGTTGATGCGTAAGCGGTAGCGCGGCGCCATTCATCTTACCGACCGAGGCGCCGGGATTTGACGATCGCCTTCGGCGTTCCCTATTCTTCGATTATGCCTCGCGGAACATCGATGGCATCCGCAAAGGATGGCCCTTATTTTGATCCCCATACCGGTTCCGGTGTTTTGCTGGGCAGTGTCGAGGTCCCTGCTCTGAAGATTCATGAATGCGGGGCCAAGGTGATGGACAGGCACTGGATTCACCATGGCGTGCGCAGTCCATTCTGGAGGGCCTACTACAATCCCGACAAGGGCGCTGCGGTGCGCGTCGCGGAAAAATGGATTCCGCTCGGTCCATCGCATGTGGTGATCGTCCCCGAGGACACCCTCTTCGATTGCAAATGCCAGGAGCCCACCCGTCATTTCTGGGTTCACTTTTCCTATCCGCTTGCGGGGGATCCGCCACCCGTCTGGTCTGGAAAACTGAACGCATCCGAGCAGGCGCTCTGGCACTCTTTGTATGAACTGACAGATAAAAAATCCCCTCCCCACAGGCTTCGCCACGCCTGTGCCGGGGCGCTAATGCAAGAGTTCGGAAAAATGGAGGCGTCCCTTCCTACTGCCCGCTCGGAAAAGTTGAGACGGATTCATGCGTGGATGGAAAGCGGGATTCGCATGCCGCCCTCGTTGGATGAAATGGCGGCCCATGCCGCCATGTCCCGCCGTTCCTTTTTGCGTTGGTTTCTAAGTGAAACCGGTGAGACGCCCGTGACTTACCTGCGGCGCCTCAGGATCCGCGAGGCCTGCCGCCTGCTGCGCTTCGGAAACCAATCGGTGGATGAGATCGCGGAGGCAACCGGCTTTGCCAACCGCTACCACTTCACGCGCGCCTTCAACGCTGTGACCGGCATGGGGCCCGCCGCATTCCGCCGAGCGAGCCCGACACCCTGAAAAAACAATTGGCACGATCCGATACAGCAAGGGCACTGGCCGACATAGCGTGTTGAAGTCTTTTGATTAGGCTCATGCACCATGAACTCCGAACCCACCAATGAACGCGGCGCCCAGCGCCTGAGCCTCGAACAACTCCAGAAATGGGAAGCCCTCAAATACGGCATGTTCATCCATTACGGTATGAGCACCTACACTGGATCGGAACTGCCCGACGGAAGCCACCCCTCCACGCTCTACGCGCCCGACAAGCTCGATGTGGACCAGTGGGTCTCGGTCGCCCGCGACGCCGGCATGAAATATGCCGTGCTCACCACCAAGCATGTCGCCGGTCACTGCCTCTGGCCGACGAAGCACAACGACTACCATGTCGGCACCAGCGGCAACAAAACCGATGTCGTTGAGGCTTTCGTGAATGCCTGTGAAAAACGCGGCGTGCTGCCGGGCTTCTATTACTGCTCGTGGGACAACCACAACAAATTCGGTTCACGGACCTATTCCGACACCGCCGCCGATGAGCGCGCCTTGTATCCCGAGCGCGTATCCCTGGCCTTCACCACCCGCGAGTATCAGGATTTTCAAACCGCGCAGATCGAGGAACTGCTGACCAGCTACGGCAAGGTCGCCGAAGTCTGGATTGATATTCCCGTCGTTCTGCCGCGCTTCTACCGCCAGGAACTCTACAACCAGATTTCCAGTCTCCAGCCTGAGGCGGTGATCATGATGAACAATGGCATCAGCGACGGATCGAACTACCCGATCGACAAAGCCTGGCCAGCCGACATCATCGCCATCGAGCGATTCCTGCCCAACAGCCACACCGGCCATGTGAAATGGCGCGAGATCGAGGGCAAAAAATATTACATGCCCGGCGAAGTCTGCGATCCGATCGGACGCGAGTGGTTCTTCACCGAGGAAGATGTCCCCCGCAGCGACGAGGAGTTACTCGGCATGTATCTGGTCAGCATCAGCCGCGGCACCAACCTCCTGCTCGATGTCGGCCCCGACAAGCACGGCCTTATCCCACAGAAATATGCAGGAGCCCTGCAACGCCTCCGTGCCAATCTCGACAAGCTTGGCTTAGCCTGAGAAATAGCCCACCCCAAATCCACTAATCCCATGAAACGCTACGGCTCCATGATCCGGCTCCGCCCGGAAAAATATGAGGAATACAAAAGGCTGCACGCCGCCGCTTGGCCTGAGATTCTCGCCAAAATCACCGAGTGCGGGATTCGCAACTACTCGATCTACCACAAGGACGGATTCCTGTTTTCCTACTTCGAGTATGTGGGAAGCAACTTCGAAGCCGACATGGCACTGATGGCCGCCGACCCGCGCACGCAAGAATGGTGGGCCGTCTGCAAGCCCTGCCAGGAACCGCTCGAATCACGCCAACCGGGCGAGTGGTGGGCCGACATGGAAGAACTCTTCCATCACGACTAATACCCAAGCCTCATAGCGCCGGGCGCTTTTGCAAAAGTGCCGGATTACCTCACGGCTCTTGCACAGACAAAACCCGGGCCGAACATCTCGTCGATTCGGAATTCCGCCCGATCTATCGCCTGCGACTTTGGAGCGGAGTATTGCAGTCATTCGCACTGAAAACCGAATTCACGCGAGCTTGAGATCAGCCCTTCACCGATCGCCGGTAAGCCAGCGGCGAGCAGCCGAGGGTTTTCTGGAAGATGCGCGAGAAGTAATACGGGTCGTCGTAGCCGAGCTTGGCCGCCACTTCCTTGATGCTAAGTGCCGTAGCGTCCAGATAGTGGCATGCGGCCTGCATCCGGAGGCGGATGTGATGCTCGACAGGAGAGGTGCCAGTCTGGTCGCGAAAGAGCGTGGAGTAGCGGGTCGGCGAGAGTCCGGCTTGCCGCGAGAGTTCCTGAAGGGTGATTGATCGCGCGACATTGGCGCACATGAATTCAATGCTCTTCGTCAGATCATGCACGATAGCGCGCGAAGCACCTCCCAGGCTTCTGCCAGTCTGAAAAAACAGAAGCCCCAGCACATATCTCAAAATGTGGGACACAAGCAGCAGTGTGCGCTCGGTGAGACCAGTGGATGCCAATCTGTAGGATTCCCGAAACATGCGTGCGACTTCTTTGGCATCAGCGCTCGTGATCGAGAGCACATATTCGTGGGCTGGCATCTGGCTCGCGTAGGAAGCTGTAGCCGTTCCCGCAAAATGGGCCCAGTGGATCGACCAAGGATCATGATCATCGGCACCGTAGGCATGCGGTTTGTTCGCCGGGATAAAAAGCACTTCACCGGCCCCGACGGAAAATCGGCGTCCATCAATTTCGGCCCAGCCATTTCCTTTGGTGCAAAGGATCAAAATGCATTCATCAAGCCCCTGAAGCCTGCTGATCCCGTGCGAATGCGCCTTGGGATACCATCCGAGACATTTGATATGCAGACCGACACCGAGCGGATGGCGACCAACCTGGTTGAGCAAATTGGCAGGTAGAAAATGAATGATCTGGCCTGGGAACCCCTTTGTCTTGGCTTTCATGGACGGTAAGATAGTCCATCTTTTTGGAAAGTTCGTCCATTGTCATTTTACGGAATGAAAACGAGTCTTGCAGTCCTATGAGCACTACCACCTCTCCATCACTCCCCTCCTCCGTTGATTTGGATGAAATGAAAGCCTCGTTCGCCCAACACGGCTACGCCGTCGCACGCGGCCTCTTTTCCGAAGCAGAAGTCGAGGAGATCAAATCCACCTTCGCCCGCATCGCGGAGAAAGGCCCCGTCCGGGGGCACTTCGAGCCTGTTTCCAAGGAGGAATCCGGCGGCGATCCTTTGAAGGAATTTCCACGCGTCATGCACCCGCACCGATTCGACCCCCTTTCTCGCAAGAACTTGGGCCATCCCGGCGTCATGACCTGCCTTCAGGAACTCATGCAGGATGAGGTGCTGGCGGCCCAGAGCATGTTCTACTACAAGCCGCCGGGTTCACGCGGTCAGGCAATGCACCAGGACAATTTCTACCTCTTGGTCGAGCCTCAAACCTGCGTGGCCGCATGGACCGCCATCGACGATGCCGATCCCGAAAATGGCGGCATGTATCTCGTCGCCGATACGGCCGAGGAGGAGATTGCCTGCCCGGAGAAGGCCAATGCTGCAGAATCCTTCACCACGCACTTTGTTCCCACGCCAAAAGGCAAGAAGGCGGTTCCCTGCGTCATGAAGGCGGGCGACACCCTGTTTTTCAATGGCAGCTCCATCCATGGATCCGGCCCCAACCGCTCCAAGGACCGCTTCCGCCGTTCCTTCATCTGCCACTATGTGCCCAAATCCACGCAGCGCATCAGCAAGTTCTATCTCCCCCTGCTAACTCCCGAAGGCCAGGATGTGATGATCGAAGCCAACTCCGGCGGCGGCGCCTGCGGCAATTCCTGGCAGGATGGTGCCTATTGGGAAGGCGGCACGCATTGATCACTTGAAAGGGTTGTCACAGGGGATGGAATTCGCTTTCAGGCATTGCTGGCGAGTTCCTCATCTTCGGCTTTCAAATTATCGCGCATCGCTGATTGCGAATCGGGCATCAGCGATGCGCTTGCCGCCGATCTCGTTTCCGCATCTTGAACACTCACAAAAACTAGTGGTTCCGATGAAGAGGGATTTTGCGCGATTCCTTAATCTCGCCTTTACCCTTTGACCGAATCCTTAAAAGTGCCAAGGATTCACCCCAGCAAGACGCACATTTTCCCATGACCAAACTGCTTTCCAAATTCACCGTCGGCGACACGGTTATCCGCTTCGACGCACCCGCCGAAGGCAAGGGCGCGCCGCAACTCTCGCTTCATCCCAAGTCGCTCGCACCGGTGAAACACCGCGAGTTTCTGCCGCCGGATGTCGAGATCGTAGGCCTGCCGGCCATGTGGCAACCGAGGCGCGCGTGGGCATTGGACTCACTCGTGCAGCTCAAGTGCATAGAGGACATCTACGGCGGATCCTTTTCCCAGGGTCGCACGATGCGCTCAGGGCACTCGACGGCCGTTCTCGAATTCGTCAGCCAGAAGGTTCAGAAGAAAAACGGCGGCACCAGCGTCGTCACCACGCTCCAGCATCCCTCGGGACTGCACTGCGAACATCAACTTTCCTGGCAGGGGAATGTGCCGGTTTTTTCCAGTCACGTGAGTGTGCGCAACGCCGGCAAGAAACCGGTGACCCTCGAAATGCTCAGCAGCTTCTCGCTCGGTGGCATGACGCCATACGCCCCTGACGACGCGCCGAACAGGTTGCTTGTGCATCGCTATCGCTCCACTTGGAGCGCTGAGGGCCGCCTCGACACGCAAGGCATCGAGGATCTGCAACTCGAGCGTTCGTGGACCGGACACGGCATCGCCTGCGAACGCTTCGGCCAGGTCGGCTCGATGCCGGTGCGGGGATTTTTCCCCTTCGTCGCGCTGGAGGATCGCGAGGCCGGCGTGCTCTGGGGCGCACAACTCGCCTGTCCCGGCTCGTGGCAGATGGAAGTGTTCCGCAAGGATGATTTCGTCGCTCTCTCGGGTGGCCAGGCCGACCGCGAGTTCGGACATTGGTTCAAAACATTGAAAGCAGGCGAAACCTACGACACGCCTGTGGCCACGATCGGCTGCATCAAAGGCAATATCGATCAACTCGCGCAGCGCCTCAGTTCCGCACAGGAAGGCTCGCTGGCAAATTTGCCGAAGATTGAAAACGAACTGCCCATCGTGGTGAACGAGTGGTGCACGAGTTGGGGAAATCCGACGCAGGAAAATCTGCTCGCGCTGGCCAAACGACTGCAAGGAACTCCGGCGAAGTATCTCGTCATCGACGATGGCTGGGCCGAGAGGCCCGGCGGAGGCATCCAGCAAAACGGCGACTGGAACATCAACCGCAAGGCCTTTCCCGACGGTCTCGCCGCAACCTGCCAAGCGATCCGCGACCACGGACTCATCCCAGGCATCTGGTTCGAGTTCGAGGTTTGTAATCCTGGATCAAAAGCCTTTTCGCTTACCGATCACCACCTTCATCGCGATGGACGGGTGCTGCAGGTCGGTAGCCGCCACTACTGGGATTTCCGCGATCCCTTCACCTTCGATTATCTCACCAAAAAGCTGATCCATCTCCTCCGCGACAACGGACTCGGCTATCTCAAGGTCGATTACAATGAAACCATCGGCTTTGGTGTCGATGGGGCCGAATCACCCGGCGAAGGGCTGCGTCAGCACCTCGAAGGGATGCAGAAATTCTTCCGCAAGATGCGCGAGGAGATTCCCGATCTCGTCATCGAGAATTGTTCCTCCGGCGGTCATCGTCTCGAACCTTCGATGATGGGCCTCTGCGCGATGGGATCCTTTTCCGACGCGCACGAGACCCGCGAGATTCCGATCATCGCCGCCAACCTCCAGCGCCTCATCCTGCCTCGCCAGTCGCAGGTTTGGGCCGTGCTTCGCAAGAACGACACCGCGCAGCGCCTTGCCTACTCGCTCGCCGCCACCTTCCTCGGCCGCATGTGCCTTTCGGGCGAGGTCCATGACCTTTCACCGGCGCAGTGGAAGCTCAGCGTTTCCGCCATGGAACTCTACCGCCGCGTCTATCCGATCATCCGCGATGGCCACTCCACCTTCCACGGCGAGACCGGCAAAAGTTGGCGTCACCCGCAAGGCTGGCAAGCCGTCCTGCGCACCTCGAAAAACGGCAAACGCGCCCTGCTCGTCGCCCACACCTTCGGCAAAGCATTTCCCAAGTTGGCGCAGATCCCACTCGCCGAAAGCGGTTGGAAAATCGATGAGGCCTGGCCCGAAAAACAAGGCCTGTCGGCAACCCTCAAAGGCAAATCCCTGCAACTCGACCTCACCAGCGAATTCCGCGCCACCGTTGTCAGCCTGCGACGGGGCTGATTGATTGCGGATTTGGGATTGCGGTGAAGTGCGACCGGAATCGCGCAAATACACTTTAGGCGATTTCAGTTGGCGTTTCGTAGGGTTATCATGCCATTAGTCGAAGTCTATTTTTGAGTTATTTGTAAAATTTGTCTTTACGGGTAATTTATATGCCTTATTTGTCAATTATGAAGACTACTGCTGAAATAGGCCGCCTTCTTGCGCTCCGAAGGAAAAAACTCGCCATCAAGCAGAAAGATTTGGCCGCATCCGCCGGAATCCCTGGAGCTTCGCTGTCACGACTTGAGAACGGACACCTCCCCGAATTTGGCGTCCGCAAGTTGATATCTCTATTAACCGTGCTGGGACTCGAACTGGATGTCCGCCCCGCGAACGCGGCCGGCAATCTGGATGAACTCCGCAAGGAACTCGGAGGCTCATGAAACTTTCTGTCCACACGCTCGGCCGCGAAGTCGGAACGCTGGAGTCGGTCGGTGCATTCAAGTCGGTGATGACCTACCACCCGAATGTAGCTGCAGAGGACTTTGTTTCACTCACCATGCCCGTGAGGACGGAATCCTATGGCTGGGATGCCCCGCTGCATCCCATCTTCCAGATGAACCTTCCCGAAGGCTATCTGCTCAAGGTGCTTCAGGAGCGGTTCGGACCTTTTATAGGCTCGGACCCCACTGCGCTGCTTTCCGTGGTGGGACGGCACATGGTCGGTCGCATTCAGGTCTCGGCTCCCGGAGCTGACCTGACCACCCTTCCCCAGCCCTTTGAAGTCGCTGAAGTCCTGGAGGGAGACAACTCCGAGGAAGCCTTTGCGGAACTTGTCTATCAGCACGCCACAAGCGGGGTTTCAGGAGTGATCCCCAAATTTCTCGACGGGCGTGATACGGGCATCGAAGCCTTCAACAAAACCACCCTTTTCACTGGCAAGCACATCATCAAAGGCTCCACCCGCAATCTGCCCTTCGCGGCACTCAATGAACACCTCTGCATGCAGGTCGCGGCCAAAGTTCTCCCAGCTGCCAAAACCGAGATTTCCAGGGATGGCAAAGCCCTCATTGCGCACCGCTTCGATGTCGATGAGGGGTGCCGCCCCCATTTAGGCATGGAGGACTTTTGCTGTCTTCTGGGGCTCGCCCCGGAAAAAAAATACGACACCACTTGGGAGCGTATCGCGAAAGCAATCCGCCACCATGTTCCCGGACCAACCCAGCGCGAGGCCTTCCGTCAACTCACCCTCATGCTTCTCCTGACCTATGCCCTGCGCAATGCGGACTGCCATGCGAAAAATCTGGCACTCCTCTACTCCAGCAAGGCCGATGTGCGCCTCTCGCCGGCCTACGATCTGCTGACCACAGTGGTCTACCCTGGCTATCAAAACCAGCCGCCGGGCATTGCCTTTATGGGCAAGAAGACATGGGGCCCTGGAAAAAACCTCAAAAACTTCATTGCTTTGGAATTCGGAATCCCCCTTCGGGAGCAAATTCCCATGATCGAATCCATCTGCGAGGCCATCACCGACACCGCCCCACATGTCCGTGAATCAATGCAACAACACGCCGAGTTTCGCGATCTTGGAAAACACATACTTCTGGCATGGGGCGAGGGCATTCAGACACTCCGAGACAAACGCCATTATTCCCTTTCTCAACCTCAAAACGAAAACCTCCTCAGAGGAATTTCCGATCCCCCAAAACTGGCCAGTCCGAAAACCATCATCGGCCAATCCGAAGGGTTGGGCCCTCGGCGCTCCCATTCCAAAAAATAAGAAAGACGATCCCCCAACCTGAAATAGTGCGCAGACATTGAGCCACTGCATCCTTCCATTCCAAAGGCCGCTCGCCGCCCCTTCCGCCATTCTTCCCTACTCCATCAAAACCAGTTCACCTGTTGGTTTCTTGAAGGGCAGGATGCGGTTGGCGGTGGTGAGGTTTTGCTCGAGGATTTTTTGGATTTTTTGAGCGGCTTTCCCGTCTCCGAAAACTCCGGATCCGTTGGACATCGCTCCGTGGCTTTCGGGGTTTACCAAGAGCTCGTGGCCTGCGCGGAGGATTTCTTGGACATCGGTTCCAACGAGACGAAGCGTGCCGGCCTCGACGCCTTCGGGGCGCTCGGTTTCGCGGCGCAGGACGAGGACGGGCTTGCCGAGAGCGGTGGCTTCTTCTTGGACCCCACCGGAGTCGGAGATCACAAAATAGGATTGGTGCAAGGCGGAGAGGAATTCCTCGTAGTTCAGAGGCTCGCAAAGCGTGACGCCGTTTTGCTTGGAAAGAATGGGCTGGATCAACTCACGGACTCCGGGGTTCGGGTGCATTGGAAAAAGAAAGTGGGCCTCGGGGTGCGAGTCGGCGAGATGCTTGATGGCGAGAGCCACGGAGCGCATGGGGAGCCCGATGTTTTCGCGGCGATGGCAGGTGACGAGGACGAGTTTTCGCTGCCCATTCAGAATGCCGGGACGAATTTCGCGGTGGCGGAGGTGTCGAGACATCCAATGCAGGGCGTCCACGACGGTATTGCCGGTGATATAAATCGAGGCGTTGTCGATGTTCTCGCTTCGCAGCAAATCCGCGGCGTGGGCGGTCGGAGCGAAGTGCCATTGCGCGATGCGGGAGAGGAGGGTGCGATTCAATTCCTCGGGAAATGGCGAGTAGCGATCATGCGAGCGCAGACCGGCCTCGACATGGCCGACTGGAATTTTGTGGTAGAAAGCGGAGAGCCCCCCGATGAGAGCGGAGGTCGTGTCGCCTTGGACAAGCACGGCATCCACGGGATGATCGGAAAAATACGCGCCGAGTTCTGTGGAGAGTATCGCGGTGAGGTCCCAGAGCTTCTGGCGTGGACGCATGACTTGAAGATCCACATCGGCCGTGATGCCGAAATTCTCGAAGATTTGCTCCACCATCTCGCCGTGTTGGGAGGTCGAAATGGTGACGGGTTGGAGGTGGTCGGAAAACCCGAGGGCACGGATCACGGGAGCGAGCTTGATGGCTTCCGGACGGGTTCCGACAATAACGGCGATCGTTTTTTTCATGATAAGAAATCAGGGAGCGAGAAGTTCAAAGCGGAGGGGCCAACCCTCGCAGCGATCAAAGATTTCCCGCAGTTCGCCGGGGGACAGCATGCCGCTCAGACGAAGGACCAAGCCGTCCTCATCGAGATGGTGGACGACGACTCCGGTCTTGGCGCTGAATCCCGGAGCCAGAAGGTCCTCACAACCGCGAGCGACTTGGTGGTCATGATCCGCGGCGACATCCACGCCCCCGCAACGACGCAGGGCGTTGTAAACTTGTTTGCGGTTTGCGAGGCCGAGTTGGACGAGCATGCGATCCATCGGCGTGCTGACGAGACGGGCCATATTTTGGATACGCTCGGTATTTTCCTTGGTGAGAATGCCGGCCTCGGCGAGTTCCTGCAGAAGCGAAGCTTGGGGCATTCGGAGCCTCTGAAATTTTCGCCATGCTTGTTTGAAGCCCCTTGATTTGTCGGAAACGAGCGGTGCATCCGTGCCAAGGATTTTGCTCATCCTGGCCGCAATGCCGGGATGAACGGGGGAGCGCGCGGCGATTGAGCCATCCAGCATCGGCAGTAGCCCATGAAGTTCGCAAAAGAACGGCCCAAGAGCGCGAATGATCGAAATGCTCGGAGCGGCATTGGATAGGCCAGCGGCCGACTCGGACAGTGAGAGAGGAAAAGCGCGTGGCTTTAAAATGCGTCGCGGATAGGTGTGGTTGCGAAGATGCGTGATTTGAGTTGGTGCCGTCAGAACAGGCTCCACCGGGGTTCCTGCTGTTTCCACCACACGATTCAAATCCCGCTCAGTGGGAGGCTCCGCAAAGGCGAAGACCGTGCGTCCATCATCACGGCGGTGCAAGGGCATGGCCTCGTGGCGAAGGGCCTTTTTTTCAGGCCACGAATCGAGGAGGCTCAGGTCGATGATGGCGACATCGACATCGCCGACATCGAGGCCGGAATGTTTCGACCAGATATCGCAGAATTGCCCCTCATCGATCAGCCCCATCTCGAGAAGCGCCCGCGGAGCCGAGCGATCCCGGTTTTTTACCAGAATGTTCTCCAGGTCGTTGCGAAGGACATAGCCTTCGTCGATCAGCAGATCTTCCACCGAGCGGTTAAACTCCCCAAGTTCCGCGCTTCCGGGGAAAGTATGTGTCGTCTTGGACCAAGCGAGAGGTTTTCCGAGAAGCCGATGGCGCGCATAGAGGACGACGGCCCAGAAGGTGGCGCCCATGTTGATGAAATTCACAACCGGATAGCGCGGGATCGAAAAGATGCCCTGCTTCCAGCCATAAACATCGGTGACATGGTAAACCTTCTGCCCGACCCGGTAGCAAAGCAGGGCGGTGTCCACGAGAACGAGCTTCCAAAGAAGGCCGTTCGCTTCGAAGAGTGGCGGCAGATAAAACGAGTTGGCCAACACCGTGTGGCGGATTCCGATATCCGCGATCATGTAGGCCACCGCGCAGTATCCGGCCGCGTTGATGGTGTGGACGACTGGAGCCCGGCGATCGCGAACGAGGGTGTATTTCGCAGCGAGCCCACCCTTCCACCCTTGATGCTCCCAGCTTTGAAACGCCGTGCCAATAATCCAGCGGGCTTTTTGCCGAACAGCCTGAAAGAAGCGTCGGGGAAAATTCTCCCTCACTGCGACGCGTTCCGTGATGTTTTTTCGGGAAATCTCACGACCCTTCGCGTCGCGACGCACCACTTGTCTCTCGACCGGATTTTCAATGAAACCCGTCCGAAAGCCCATCCCAGCGAGTTTCATTCCCACAAAGTAATCCTCCGCCAGACTTCCATCGGGAAATGGCACACCGTTATTCTCCTCCGCGAGCTGATCGAGCGATTTGCGTGAAAAGGCTGTCCCGACGCCCGCCGAGGGCACAACGCCACCGATCGCTTCGCGGGCATACATGTCCTTCACATGCAGCTCCGCAAACTCATCGAGGTAGGTATTTCCAATCCAATTCGTCAATGGGGGCAGCTCAAGGGGAAAAACAGGAATCTGACCCATGTCCAAAATATCGGGGACATAGTGATTGTAAACTTTCAGCGTGAGCGGGTGCAGGATGTCCTCGGCGTCGTGGAGGGCGATGATCGCGTATTCGCGCCGGCCCGGGATTTCGCAGGCCCGCATGGTGTTGAAAATATGGTTCAGGCAATCCGCCTTCGAGGTCGGCCCGGCGTGCGGCACCACCGCCTTGTGCACACGCGGGGAGATTTTCACCAACTCATCGACGCACCGGTTGGTTTCCGGATCATTGGCATAGACGCCGATAAAAAGATCATAGTTCTCATAGAGGAGTGTCTTCCTCGCATAGTCCGCCATGCGGTTGACGATTCCCCCTTCGTTCCATGCTGGAATGAAGATCGCGATGAGTTTTTCCGGTTCATTGCGGAGAGTCTCGATGGGCACCGGAGGCTCTCCGCGTCGGCCTCGCAGCCGTCGGAGGATTTGAAGGTCGAAAAATAAATCGTCGATTCCAAAAAGGAAAAAACCAACGGCGGCCGTGTAGGCCATCATGAGAAAGAGTGAATTGATGAGGTCCATGGCGTGATTACCAGCGAAGGGATAACGAGGCGGTGATTCGGAAATCCGAGTAGGCGGTGTCGAGGTCACCTCGCGTGTCCCCCTCATTCCTGCCCAGATAACTGCCGACGACATATTCGACGCTGGTGGTGAAAATCGCCGCGCCCACCGGCGAGGTGACGAAGCGCATTCCCGGCCCGACCTCGAAGTAGTTATCGTAGTAGTTTCCTTCGGTATCCATCGTCAGGTTTTCGAAGGCATAGGCATCGAGGGCCGCCGCCTTGCCGAACTGCGCGAAGCGGAATCCTTGCCGCGATTGCCCGTAGGCAATGCAGTCGGCAAGCCGCGTGTAGTAGGCCGCGTCGCCTCCAGCCTCGACGAACCAATCCCACCTAAGTTGGGCGGGACTCCAGGTATTTGGCATCCAGTTGGCGACGGATCGGGGAATCACCGGAAGACCTCCCGGGCTGATGGCTTGCAGGTCGGAAAATGCCCATTCCTTTCCGGGACCCCACGCCCAGAATCCATTCACACCCGTGATGAGTTCCCAAAACCACTGCCCCCGATGTTGCTCGGTGCCTCGAAGGTCTTTTTGAATTCCCCCCAGCGCATAAAGGGTGAACGACTGCGTGGCGAATGGCCGAATCCTCGCGCCGGCATGGAAGCCCGCGAGGTTTTCGTTGTAGATCGTCGATAATCCCTCGGCTCCGTTGCCGTAGGGATCGGAGTCCAAACTAAAATCCGCCTGCACGAAGGGCTCGATCCACCGCGCTCCGGGCACAAAGGTTCCTTGGCGAAGGCGTCCATTGGCCACCCCGATGTTAAACCGCTGGAGATAGCTCGCGTAGAGATCGAGTTCCCCCCACGACCAGCGATCGAGATTGTAGGGAGCGGCCAGGGCGTCGATCTCCATAGCCGCTTGCCGGCCCTCCGGGGCGTCACCGTATTGCTCGCGGAGGCCGCTCCAAATTTGAAATGCCTCCCGAGTCTTTCCCTCCTTCATGAGCAGGGAGGCGAGTTGGAGTTGGGTTTCCTTGGAGGAATTTCCGGACTCCGCCAATCGACTCAAAATCGCGATGGCCTCGGCGGTGCGCCCCATCCGACCCAGGATGCCTGCTTTTTCCCGCAGCAGATCGGGTGTTGCCTCGTTTTTCCGCTCCAAAGACTCAATCGATGTCAGAGCTTTTTCATCCTCTCCGCTGGCAAGGAGATCATAAACAGTCTGCCGGCGTTCCATCCGGGCTTTCCTTTCGAGATAGTCGCGCTGGGCCTGCAACTGCGCGGCGCTCGGTGGTTTCGTCTTGGCCGCACGCTCCACCTCTTCGGCACGATCCAGAGCCGTCAGACTCGTTGCAGCCATCGCTGCCATTTCCGGATTCCAAGATTTCGAGAGACGATCCAAAAGGACCCTCGCCTCGGTGTGGCGGCGACTGAAAACCAAGGCACTCGCCAATCGGAATGATAACGCCTCATTGCCAGGATCGGCTGAGCTGGCTTGCTTGAGAAGATCCGCGGCGGCGGCGTGCGATCCCTCGTTGGAGAGAATGTTGGCCTGCTCGAGGAGTTCGAGCGGTTGGGCGTGAAGGCTGGCGGCAGCCAGAATGCAGGGAAGGAAGAATTTCATGGATGATGTTGCGAAAGGGGTTCAGGAACTGCGGTGAGAGGGTCGATGGGGGCGATGCCAAAAGATCGGGCGGCATCGGCTAGGGCGCGCATGGATTGGAAGGGAAGCCAGGCAGGGATCACGATGCCCGCCACAGCCCCACGGAATGGAATGATGTCCCGGACTTGCGTGCGGATGGAGGAGACAAGGTCCCCGTCCAGCCCCCCACGCACATTGGCCGGCCACAACCACCCCCCGCCCGCGAGACGCATCGGGGCATGGATGAAAAAAGGACTACTTGGATCGTCCGGCGTTCGGGCCAAAGTCGGGCGCCCAATTTGAATGGCCGTCGGGTCCGGCTGGGCGGGCTCCTCGATTCCGCAGGGCTTCACGGGAGCGAATTTTCCGGCCTCCTTGAGCCCCTCGCCTCCCCGGACGAAAACCCTTCCGCCGTGCAATTCGGCATATTGAAGCGCCGCGAGAAATTCCTCACGCGGCATCGGAGTCGTTCCCTCGGGGAGGTCTCGCATCTGCGCCGTCACCGCGAAGGGAATTCGGTCGTGGGCAAAATAATCCACCAACCTCCGAAAGGACTCGGGCGAGCACGAGGGATTGAAATCCCGAACGATGAAAAGAATCCCCGGTGCGGTGCTGACTCCCGGGGAGAAGAGGTCCATCACCGCATCCGAGAAAACCATCGAGAGCGGAGTCGCCGCAGGAAGCGCGGCAAATCCCAGACGATTGCCAGACCTCCAGCAAATCGCCTTCTCGCCATCCGCCGTATGAATTCGAGCAAGGATCAGCGAGGAATCGACGGCCGCCGGAAAATACGGATCGACCTGGGCGGGCCATTCCCTGCCGAGGTAAACGAGTTGTCCCTTGGGCAACGACACGGAGGGTTTGGATGGACGAGGGGAATTTGGAATGGCCAGCATCGCCGCCGCTCCAACTCCCACGACTGGCTTTTGGGTTTTCTCGAGATACTCGAGACACGGAGGCGACATAGCGGGAAACCCTCCAATGCCCGCCACCACGATGCGGGCGGCTTTTTCCATATCCGCCAGACGAACCTCACTCCCCATGCGGCGTTCGATGGCGGGGTCAAAGCGCGCCAGCAGGATCGCAATCGGCTCGATCTCGTTCTGCAACGAGAACGGTTTGGAAGGCGAATCGTAGATCAGCAGAGTGCTCCCGCCAGCCAAGGCCGTTCCCGCTAACGCAAAACCTAGAAACAACGCGGCAAGCCTCACAGCTCGTCTCCCTTCTCGGCGGAATGATTTTTGTGGCGGCGACGAACAACGAACCGCTGAATGAGAAACAGACCCGCCAGAAGCGCCATGGCCCCCGTGCCAATGCCGATATTCAAGGCCGTGGCCGCCAAGCCCGCCTCGGTGATCTTGATTTCTTTGGCTTCCAAGTCCTCCACGCGACGGTCAGGCGAAAAGGCCAACCGCATCGTTTGGGAAAGCGAAACCTCCTGAACCGACCTCACATCGTAAGTGAGAAGGCGCGAGTCGCCATCCAGCGCCGAGACGGTTCCTCGAAGGCGCTCGAAAATCCCGGGATTGTTGATCAGGGCGATCGTGGCATCGCCGCCGTAGTTCTCGAGTCCCCCGATCGCCGCAAAAAACTCCCCATCGGTCCATGGCGAGGCCACGAGTTGCACAAAGCTGAGATTGGGATCGAAATCGGTGACCGGCACTTTCTCTCCGCGAAGGATGATTTGGTCGCGGTTGATTCCCCCACCCTGAACGATGAGTCGGCTGTTTTCTGCGAAGGCTTCGGGCCACTGGAAGGCGGACCCCAGCACCAAGCCGGAGCGTTTTTCGACGCGATGCGGCTCGGGAGGAATTTCGGGGCCAAAGGTCGCGACTTGCGGCCAAAGAACCGGCATGTCCGGAAGGCGAGACCCCAAGTGCATGCCGATCGTTTTGATCAGATCATTGCGCGTGGAATCCGAATCCTCAGGCACCAGCAGAGCCGCTCGGCGAAGGAAAGCATCCCGCAGGCAGAGCAGGTTCAAGCGCGAGAGGTCGTCGATCTTCAAGGGAGTCGTGCGGAGGTCCACCACGGTCTCGCCCGAGATATTCAACCAGGCCCGCTCCGCGTTTCGGTGGGCGCAATCCACGCTCCCGATGTCCAGATAGCTCGATACCGTCATCAACGAAGGGTCTCGACCAACGATTCCAGCCGGGATCGAGAGACGCTGTTTGACCGCGCCTGAATTATTGGGAGCGAGGGCTACGCTGCCCAGAACCGCATCGTTCAGGCGCGCCTCGAATGCCGAGGCTTTCTCGAGTTGGTCGGCGTGGGTGAAATCGAATTCCACATAGCCCGCGCCAGTGGTTTCAAAACCTGGCGGAAACGAGATTCGGCGCGAGGTGCTATTTCGGAAAATTCCGCGAAGGAGGATTTCACCGTTTACCAGCGAGGAGAGCTTCAGCGGCCCGACCTCGGGCTGGGAGATTTTTTCCACCAACGGGGAAATCTCCGGCTCCTTGGCGATGATCCAGGGATTCGATGGCACGCTCCGCAGGGCGACGGCACTGCCGAGTGTGAGGGCGGCTTTTTCCAAGCCGGCGCCGTCGGCACCACTGAGAATGATCCAGCGGCGCTGGGTGGTTTCCGGCGGGCCGTAGATCAACTCGGCGAGGAATCCCTGACCCGGTTGGAGTTCCGAGAGGGCTTTCTTGATATGGCCCGGGAGAGGTTGCTCCGCCAACTGGTCGCGGGCGCCGATCAGCACTCCGTTGCGGCGTTCGCAGACTTCCGAAAATTCGCCAATGTCACCGACAGAAACGGCCTCCGGCGGGGTGTAAACCGTCTGCCCAAGCCGGGCCGCGGCGATGAGGAAGGACCGGAGTTCGGGGTCCCCCGACTCTTCCGGCAGCAAAAGTGAGACAACGGGTGCGGCCTTGGCTTTTTTATCGGGGGAGCGGAACTCCGGGAGTTGCATGAGGACGGGCTCGGTGATCGAGTCCGGGAAACGCTGGATTTCTGTAAAGAGCGGCAGGTTGGTGTAGGCCACCCGAACGACTGACTCCGGCCCGAATTCCATCCAGGCGGCGGGATTGTCCACATCGCGGCAGAGGGTTTGGGTGGTTTGCAGAAGACAGCGAACCACGAGTCGATTCCACCCCGCTTGGAGGACTCCCTCGGGAATCGGAACGACGAGCTTGTTCTCGGTTTGTTTCTCGATCCCGTCGGCCTCATGCCCGAGACGGACGCTGGCGATTTGGCGCTCATTGATGGTGACAGTAAAAGTCGAGACATCGAGGAGGAGCGGAGAGGAGCGGAAGCCCAGAACCATCTCGCTGCCCGGATCCAGCTGAACATGCTCGGGCAGGCGGAAGGAAAATTCCCGCTCGGCAAGAACTCCCTCGAGCCGGCCATCGCCGGATTGCAGCAAGGGGAGTTCAAATGTGGCCTTGCTCTGTCCCGGATCGGGCGGAGCGGATTGGACGGGGAGCATGGAGAAAGCGACCGCTGTGGCGATCGCGAGGATTCGGAATTCAGGATTTTTGATTTTCACGGTTGGTATTTTAAAAAATTGCCGGCAGCGCGGTATGGGGTGATCCCCCTCGGCACGCCACCGGCGGGTTTGGGTTTAGGAGAAGCGAAGGGGCTCGTGGCCCTCCATGCCCTCTGGAGAAAGGAGGAATTGAAAAACTTGCAGGCTTCGTGCGCGGAAAGCGCCAGAGCAACTCAGTAGGTAAAGTCTCCACATCCGGATGAATTCCTCGCCGTAGCGGAAACGGAATTCCTCGCGGGATTTCATGAACGCCGACTCCCACGCGCGGAGCGTCGGCACATAGTATAATCCCAGGTTGTGAAGGTCCTCGGTGACGAATAATCCCTCCGACGCCTGGAGCACTTCCGAGGCGGTTGGGACCATGGAATTCGCGAAGATGTATTTCGAAATCCACCGGTCGCATGTCCGCCGGATTTCATTCGCGGTGATCGTGTGGAGGAGAAAAAGCCCGTCTGGCTTGAGGCAACGGCGGACTTTTTTCATGTAGGTCAGGTGATTTTTTGGCCCCACATGCTCGAACATTCCGACGCTCACGATGCGGTCATAGACGCCATCCACATCGCGGTAGTCCTGCAATCGAATATCCACCGGCAGGTCCGCACAGAGGTTGTCGGCGTAGCGGCGCTGCTCCTCCGAAATGGTCAGCCCCACCACCTCGCAGCCGTAGTTCGCGGCCATGTGTTGGGCGAGGCCACCCCAGCCGCAACCAATATCGAGCACCCGCATTCCGGGGCTCAGACCCAGCTTGCGGCAGATGAGTTCGATCTTCATTTCCTGCGCGGTGGCGAGGTCCGCCGTGCCATGGAAATACGCACAGGAGTATTGCATCGAGGGGTCGAGCATTGATCCGAAAAAATCATTCCCGAGTTCGTAGTGCTTCCGAGCCACCACCCGGGCGCGGGATTTGCTTTGGAGGTTCAGCAGAATCGAGAGGGCGACCTCCACGATCGCTCCGAAGCTGGGCAGGATGCGGTCGTAAATGCGGCTGCGGATCGATCGGTAGCAAAGCTCCTCGATGTCGTCACAGTCCCACCAGGATTCCATATAGGACTCGCCGAATCCGAGCGTTCCCTCCGCCAGAACCCTCGCGAAAAACCGCGAATCATTCACGCGGATGTCACAGGGACGGACTCCATTGATTTGAATATCCGCCTCGGCGAAGAGATCCGTGACGATCTTTTCGGCGCGGGCGACTTTGGCGGGTGAGGCGCCGCGTTTGGGACGCGGAGCAGGTGCGGGTGCGGTGGCGGTGCTCATGAGCGGCGGAACCCCTGGGTGTTTTCGAGGATTTGGAGGAAAATCCGGAGCCCGTCATTGGACTGGCGCTTCAGCCATTCCATGTGCGGTTCATTGGCTGGATCATCGAGGAGACCCGGCAGCGGCAGGTCGGGGATGACATCGAAGAGTTCCAACTGCTCTTCCGCTTCGAGGTCGAAGAATTGGTTTTGTTTCATAGGCGGGCATCGATAAGCCCACCTGCTTCCTGCCTCTATAGGGTGATCGCCTCAAATCCCCTTCAGATCCGCTTGGCAGAGCCTTCCCGCACGAGGCTAGGGCCAACACCCCATAGATCGTCGGCCCTCGGGAAAAGATAACTCTCCCCGGGAAATGCTGGCACGGGGCCGGCGGAATTCCCGACCAACCATTCACTCAAAAAATTCATCATCCCAATGGACCACCTGATCGAACAATGCAGCGACATCGCCGGCGTGAAGCCCGGCCACCGGAAATTTCAAATCGTCATCGTTTATGAAAACCTCGTTTCCGCCGCCCGGGCACTCCGGGCCTGCGAGTTTCTGCGCGCTGAAGTCGGCGAGTCGGTCTCGCTCGGGGTCAACATCTGGAAAATGGACCTCCTCCAAGATGGCGACTCGCGCCGCGCCGCCGTCCATGCCTCATCGCTCGCCGATGTGGTGATCGTCTCGGCCTCCGGTCGCGAGCCGATCCCTACCTCGTTCCGTCAATGGGTGGAGGCTTGGATGCAACTCGAACCATGCGGACGCGCCGCGCTCTTCGCTCTTTTCAGCGACCATGTCGGGCCAGGCGCGATCTCGGTGGCCGCCTACCTTCGGCAAAAGACCATCCTCAACGGCCTGGATTTTTTCTGCCATCCCCCGATCGGCAGCCACCGACTCAGTGCCGCCTCCGATTTGCAGCGCGCCCTCCGCCCTTCTTCATCCCAGAATCCCGACGAATGGCGGCCAGGCGAGGAAAAGCAACCCCTCATAGCGCCTTCGGCCTTCGAGTTGGTTGAGGATTTCGCGGCCGACCTGCGTGCTCGCTTTGTCGCCCTCGCCACTCACGACGGGGAGCGGAGCAAGGAATCTTGGAAGTCGAGCTACACCCACCAAGTCTTCTCATGAGTATTAACTTGTTGATTCATTTTTTTAGGAAATAAAGGAGGGCCATGCATTCCACACGCATGGGATCAATATCCCCCGCCCCCTCCCAAACTCATCCTATCACTCCTCATACCGCTCCTCGTTGCATGATCGACTTACACCCAGGGGAGATTCTTCGGCCAGTCGATGTCACCTCAGCAGACGTCCTGGCCCCAACTCACAAGAAAACCAATCACCGATCGATCCTCGATCATTCGCCCGACATCATCCTGAGAATCGGCGCGGACGGTTGCCTGCTCTACGCCAACCCTCGGAGCGAGGAAATTCTTGGCACGAAGCCGGAGTTTCTTATTGGGAAGAATTGTCGCGAGATCGGCTTGCCCGAGGCCATGTGCGATTTCTGGAAAAAACTCATCGCAAGCACGATCAACGGGCGAACGACAACCTCCCGGGAGTTCACCATCCAGACGCCCCATGGAGCGAGGCACTACGAGGTGCGGGCGTGCCCGGAATCCGAGGACACCATCGAAGCGCTATCCATCATCGCCACCGTGCGGGATTTAACCCGCCACCGGATCTGTGAAAGCGGACTCGCCGAGGCCGGACAGCGCTTGCTTTATCATATGAACAACTCCCCCCTCGCCGTGATCGAGTTTGATTCCGACGGGCATTGCCTTTCGTGGAATCACAAGGCGGAGGAGTTTTTCGGTCCGCCGAAATTCCGCGACGGCCAACCCCTCACAGCCCCCATGCCTCTGGTTTACCCCGAGGACCGTGAGCGTTTTGAGGAAGCCTACGAATCCGTGGCAAACTGCACCCAGATGAGTGGATTCGTGACCACCCGGTTCATCCACCGGAATGGAAATGTGTCGCACGGCGAGTGGTATCTCTCCGGCCTCGTCGATGAGAATGTCACCTGCCGATCGATCCTGTGCTTCCTCAATGATGTGAGTGTGCGTGACAAGGCCGAACAAGCCCTCCTTCGCAGCAAGGAGGATCTCGAGGAGATGGTCGTGAGCCGCACGACGACCCTCCGCCGCATCAACGAGGACCTCGGAAACGAGATCTCGACACGAAAGCACCTCGAGCGCGAGTTGGTGAAAGTCAGCGAGCGGGAGCACCGACGGCTCGGCCACGATTTGCACGACGGCATTTGCCAGGAACTCGCCGGGATTTTCTACTCGATCCAAGCCATCGCCAAGCGCCTCGGCAAAAGCTCCCCCGTTCAGGCCTCGCTCCATGCCATCGTCCAAGCCGTGCAGCGTTCCATCCACCACACCCGCTTGCTCTCGCGAGGCCTCGCCCCGATCGAACTCGAAAACGGCGAGCTTCCCACCGCCCTGGAGCAACTCGTCGCCGATACCGCCTCGCTTTTCGAGGTCGATTGTGAATTCGATTGCCCGGAACCCTCCACCAAGTTCTCCCCGGAGGTTTCCTCGAACCTCTTCCGCATTACCCAAGAGGCGATCCAAAATGCCATCAAGCACGGCCATGCCACCCGCATCCGGGTGGCCCTGCATTTTAAGAAACGCGAAGGCATGCTCACCATCACCGACAACGGCTCTGGAATCGAAAACAAGAATTCTGTGAAAGGCGAAGGGAACGGCATGGGGCTCACGATCATGAGACACCGCGCCGCCCTCATCCACGGAAGCGTCAGCATCAACTCCCACAATGGAAGCGGCACCAGCGTTCATTGCGTTTTTAAAAAATGAAGAAGACCAAACGAAGGAAACTCAAAAGCGGCATCCTGCTTGTGGATGACCATCCCCTCGCCCGGGTGGGCGTGCGCCAAATGATCGAGACAGACCCGAAATTCGAGGTCTGTGGCGAGGCTGGCACGGCGGGAGAGGGCCTCTCGGCCGCCATCGCCCACTCACCGGACCTGGTTATTTCTGATGTCACGCTGCCGGGGCGGAGCGGGTTCGAACTCGTGCAAGATCTCGCCGCCCGCTGTCCCCAAGTTCCGGTGCTCATGCTCTCGATGCATTCGGAATTCACCTACGCCCGCCGTGCCCTGGAGATCGGAGCCCGAGGCTACATCATGAAATCCGCAGACGGGGACGAGTTGCTCCAAGCGATCCACACCATCCTGAGCGGAAGCATTTATCTCAGCCCGGCCGCCTCGGCCAAGATGTTGGAATACATGAACGGCAGATCCCGCAAAAAACGAACCGGGGTCGAGGCCCTCACCCCGAGGGAATTCGAGATTTTCAGCCTCCTCGGAAAAGGATTCCCCTCGAGCATCATCGCCAAGCAACTCAATCTCAGCTCCAAGACCGTGGATACCCACCGCGAGCGGATCAAAATCAAGCTGGGCGTGGAAACCTCCAGCCAGCTCATCAGCGTCGCCTCGGCCTGGATCGCGGAACAATGCATGACACGGCCGATCGATGCGCCTACAACCTGAGGAATGTTGATTCCTTGGGATCAGGTTAAACCAGATCGTTCCGCAGTGACTCCTCTCATAGCCATCGGCTGCTCCGCCGGAGGCCTCCCGCCTTTGCAGCAATTTCTGGAGACGATCCCCAAGGGGCTTCATGCGGCATTCCTCGTCGTCCAACATTTTCCTGCCGACGACAAAACCCACCTCCCCGAAATCCTCGCCCCGCATCTCGCGTTGCCCGTCCGCATGGCCAACGAAGGTGACCGGCCGACCGCAGGCGAAATCCTCGTTCTTCCCAACGACCATTTGTTTGAAATCCAAAATGGCAAACTCGTTGCCAAAGCCGCCGATCCCGAAGCCGGACCGCAGTTGATTTTCGATACGCTTCTTCGATCGATGGCGAAGAATTACTCGGAGTATTCCATGGCCGTCATCCTCTCCGGTTCTGGAACCGACGGCGCGATCGGGGCCCGTGCCTTGAACGACGCCGGCGGCATGGTCCTCGCCCAAAGCCCGGAGACCGCCCAATTCCCCGGAATGCCGCAAAGTGTCATTCTCGCCAAGGCGGCCGACATGGTCGCCGATCCCGAGACGCTGGCCCGCGAAGTCGTGCGCCTCGCCCGGCGACCCGAGACCCAGACTCCCCCTCCCCTCGTCTCGCGAGATGAAAAAGCCCAGCTCCGCATGCGCACTCTGGAGAACCTCCTGAAGCGCCATGCCGGTTTCAATATCGCCGACTACAAGCAGGAGAGCGTGCACCGCCGCCTCGAGCGCCGGATGGGCCTCTGCCACCTCCCTGTTTTCGATGAGTATCTCGCCTATCTGCAAAACAACCCCGCCGAGTGCGAGAATCTGGCCAAAGACATGCTCATCAGCGTGACCTCGTTTTTCCGCGATCCAGAGGCTTTCGCTCGATTGCGCGAGACGATCCTGCCCGGCCTGGTGAAAGAATGCCACAGTCGGCAATTACGAGTTTGGGTGCCCGCCTGCGCCAGTGGCGAGGAGGCCTACACGATCGCCATTCTGATCGCCGAGGCGATCGCCGAGCATGGCGATGCCGGGATGACCTATAAAATCTTCGCCACCGATCTGGACCGTGACGCCCTCCAAGTCGCCGGCCAGGGAGTCTATCCCTCCAGCGTCGCGGCGGATATCCCCCCGCACCTGCTCGACAAATATTTCACCCTCGAGGGGGATACCTACCAAATCCGGCGATCCATCCGCGAAAATATGATTTTCGCGAAACACAACATCCTCAAAGATCCGCCCTTCAATCGGCTCGATCTCATCAGCTGCCGGAATCTCCTCATCTACCTCCAATCCTTCAGCCAGCAGCGCGTCCTCTCGATCCTGAATTTCGCCCTCCGCATGGGCGGGGCGCTGATGCTCGGCCTCAGCGAATCCACCGGCGAAATCACCGAGAATTTCGGCCCGGTCGATCCCAAGAACCATATTTACTTTAAGAAAACCCCCGCCGCCTCGATTCTTCCCGAGGCCCTCCCGCTCGCCGCCAGCGGCGGACTCACCACGAACTACTTTATCCCCGCCCCCATCCCTTCGCTTGTGGACGCCCACCCCACTCGACTCCTCGAAGCTTTTACCAACAAAATCCTCGGCCGGATGCACCAGACCTGCTTCGTGCTCAACAGCCGCTTGGAGATCCTCTACAGCTTCGGCCAAACCCGCCGCCATATTGGTTTCAAACAAGGCCGCGCCAGCATCAACCTCTCCGAGCTTTTGCCCAAAAGCGTCTCAGCCGCCCTCACCACCGTCGCCGCCAAAGTCCTCACCGAAGAAAAGCCCTGCCATTTCGGCCCGATTCACGAACACACCGAGCAAACCTCTTCCGTTTTCATGCTCTCCGTGGAGAGTTTCCGCCCCTCGCAGGATGACCGGGTTTACCTCCTCGTGTATCTGGAGGATACCGACAAAAAAAACAGCAACGAGGAGGACGAGGTCGGCCTCCGCGAGAGCATGCAACGCATCAGCGTGCTGGAGGAGGAACTCCGCGACAGCCGCTCACGCCTCAAGGCCGCCGTCGAGGAATTGGAGGCTTCCAACGAGGAACTCCAGACATCGAACGAGGAATTGCACGCCTCCAACGAGGAACTCCAAAGCGCGAATGAAGAACTCGAGAGCGTCAACGAGGAACTCCAGACCCTCAACAACGAGCACCAGACGAAAATCCAGGAACTCAGCAAGGCGAACGAGGAATTGGATAATTTCATTTCGAGCGCCGACATCGCCAATATCTTTCTCGATTCCGATCTCCGCATCCAGCGCTTCACACCCTGTGCCGCCCGTCGCACCGGATTGCTCCCGCACGATCACGGCCGCGCCATCACCGAACTCTCCCACCCCCTCCTGCTCAAAGCCACCGAGGCCGCGCGCGAAATCCTTCGAGGCAGCGATTTGGTCGAAACCAGCTTCCCTTCGGAAGAGGGCGAAACCATGCACCTCCGCGCCAGACCCTACATTCGCAAGGACTCGGCCCGCGCCGGAGCCATCGTGACTTTTTTTTCGATCCGAAACGCCTGATCTCGATCGGGGCGCTATTTCGGCAGCTGGTGCCGCTCGTGGAGACGGTGGAGAACTCGATGCACCACAGGCGTCGCAAGCAAACCCACCATCGCGACGACCACCAGAGTCGAAAAGAGCGCGTAGAGGCTGGAGAACATTTTCAGCGCGTTGGTGGAATTTCGCTCCGTGAAAAGCGGCCCCGCCCCGCTCAGCAGCATGCTGGATTCTAAAAAGGCATCCACGAAATCCAGACCCTCAATCGTCATGTAACCATACACCCCGAGGCCGAGAGTGGTCAGGACCAACGCGAGGGTGAAGAGGATTTGCCGAGCCATCCGCCCGAGAAAAACCCGGTGCGAGGCGAGAGGCTCCGTGTGGTGCTCCCAAAGAATCACTCCCTCTTCATCGCAGGGTGGGGAATCACCCGGCAAACGAAAAGTTGGCCTTTGTTGGGCACTGCCCTACGATCCGACATCATCGCATGGCGACTCATGACCCAACGCCCTCCGTTTTTGGTTTTTGCCCATGAAAAAGCGCTCTCGAGTTAAACGCCTCGCGCGCTTTGTTCTTCGGGGTGGCCGCCGCCGCGTGGGAGCCGCCGGGCCATTGCAAAACTCCCCGCGCTATGTGCTGTTCGATTTCGATGGCACGCTCGGCGACACCTTCCTGCAGGGCTTCGAGATTTTAAACATCCTCGCCGGGGAATTCGGCTTCCGTCCCCTCCCGCACGGCGACTTGCAATACGCCCGCGACCTCTCCACCTCCGGGCTCATGAAGCACCTGGGAATCTCGCGCATGAAACTCCACAAAATCTCGAAGCGCGGCACCGAGGAAATCGGTAAGCGGATCGATTCCGTGCAAAGCTTCGAGGGAGTGCCCGAAATGGTCCGCCAGCTCCACGCCGCCGGATTCCGCCTCGGCGTCCTCACCTCCAACTCCGAGGAAAATGTCCGCGCATTCCTGAAAAAACATCAGCTCGAGTTATTCGATTTCATCGAGAGTTCCTCCAAGCTCCTCGGCAAAAGCTCGGTGTTGCGAAAGCTGATGAAAAAGCGCCAGCTCCAGCCCCGCGAGATTTTGATGATCGGTGATGAGATCCGCGACATCGAGGCGGCCCAGGAGACGGGGGTCCACATCGCGGCGGTGACTTGGGGCTACAACAGCCGATCCGCCCTCGAGGAGGCCGCGCCGGATTATCTTTTCGAATCTCCAGCCCAAGTCCTGGAATTCCTCGCCGCCTGGCCACCTGAAAATTCTGCGAAATGAACCCCCTCGCGATCGGCACCGTTCTGGGCTTCGGATTCTTCTATGTCATCGGGGCCGTCCCCGCCGGGATGGCCGCCGGGTTGTCCGCCTCGACCTCGGCATTCATCGCCTGGTGCGGCTACTCCGCCGGCGCGTGGGTCATGATTTTTGCCGGGGAACCCCTGCGAAATTGGGTGGCTCGGAAACTCAAAATTCCCCTCGAGCGCAATCCCGACCTCTTCATCTGGAAAGTCTGGTCGCGCTTCGGTCTGCCCGGCCTCGGATTGCTGGCTCCGGTGACGATCGGTCCGCAGGCCGGTTGTGTGCTGGCTATCGCGCTCGGCGAGAAATCCTGGAAAGCGGCTCTGACCCTCTCGCTCGGAGCCATTCCGTGGTGCGTGGGATTCGCCTACGCCGGCGCTCAAGTGGCGAAGGGTCTGGGCTAAAGCCCGCTACTTGTTGCCCAGGTTTTCGATCGGCTTTTCGTGCAGGCGGCGCGTTTGCAGGATGGTGAAAATGTTTAGAGCGAAAAGCACCGCGAAGTAGATGCTGTGGCGCTTCCAGTGGAAGTCGCCGGTGATCACCTCGAAGGTTCCGATCATATCGAGCGAGATCCCCCACGCGACCGGCGCCGCACCGAGCCCCAAGCTGGTGATCACCGAAAAGAGAGCGAAGAAATGATTGCGCCCCATCACGGGCATCGTCGCCATGGCGAGCCGGCCATTCGCGACATTGAAGGCGGCCCCCGCCATGCCGGAGACGAAATTCAGACCGCCGATCAGCCTCTTCGAGCAAGGCAGCACCCCGGCCGCCACAAGAAACCAACCGGCGATGACCAGGCTGATCACGCACAGCGAGAGAGCCAGCACCGGCTTCGCTCCATGGCGATCCACGAGATAACTCACAAAACTCAGAGCCGTCAGCGAACCGATAAAAGAAATCCCCGTGAGCGTCAGGACCTGCGAGACATTGAAGTCGGGAAATTCGTGGAGATATTCGACCGTAAAAACCCCAAGACTCCCGACCACCAGAACGAACAGGAGATTGAAAATCATCAGCGCAAAGAACGGCGGATAGGAAAAAATCTCGCGCCACGGCACCGCGTGCGAGGTCATGGCCAAATCCTCCCCCGCCGACACCTCCGGGATTTTTTTGATGAAAACCAAAGAGGCGAGCCCCGCCAGCGCACTCACGAAAAAAACCAACGAATACTCCCCGGGAGACACCTCGCCGCTGAGCAGGAGCGAGGAGAGAAAAAGCGAAATCAGCGAGCCGACAAACATCGCGACTTGATCCCGGGAGAGAAACGCCGCGCGGGCCTCGTCAGGAATCAGCCCCGTAATCCACGGCATCCACGCCGCCGAAGCGATGCCACGAAGGGTATTAAAAACAAAGAGGGCGAGGACCAGCAGGACGAGCTTGCTCGCGGAGTCGAGGAACCCCAACAACGGCACCAGCGACACGACAAACACAAAGACCAAGCGCAGGCTCCAACCGGTGAGGACGAATCTTTTGTAGCCGTAAACATGGAGGTATTTCGCCGCAGGCCATTGGAGCATCGTCATGATCGGCGTGAACGCGGCAAGGACTCCGATGATGGTGGAACTCGCCCCGATGCTTTTCGCATAAAGAATCAACGGCGCTCCCAGGATGATCTGGAACGACACGGCGTTCATCAGATTGAACCAATGGATATTGAACGATCCCGCTGGACAGGTTTTCGAACTCACGGATTTTTAGCTTTCCCGTCGGATGGCGTCATCCGAGGCGAGGAAAACACTAAGGCGCCGGGGCAGGCTCGGATGCGGTTTCTGCGGCGGGCTCTTCCACGGCGGCTGGCTCCTCGGGAGGCGCCACCTCTTCGATCGGGGCAGATTCGATGACGGGGATCGAAGGCTCCACGACCGGCACGGGAATTTCTTCGACAGCTTTGACCTGCGAGGCCAGCGGATAGGGTTTGTCCGGATGATAAATCGGGGCATCCGTCTTGGGTGGCTGGATCAGGCTGCGCTCGATCAAGACCGGATCGGGCGGCGCGATGAGGCTGTAGCTCCCCTTGCCATCGGGCATCATCGGCGTGCCCCACATGTTGCGGGCCACGACTTCCTTGGCCTTCACTTTCACACCAAGGAGTGTGTGGTTGGTTAAATCGACTGGCTCCGGAGCGACGAGAGTGGTGAGAACGGATCCACCAGCGATCAAAAAGGGAATCATGTCGGCAAAAATGAGACCGTCCTCTCAAGCCGACAAGCCGATTTTTTGAAACATGCAGGCATCGAGGCTGTGTTTTTTCATTGAGGCCACGCGCCCGACCGCCGATAAATGCGCCCCATGATCGAATCGACGACGCGCCAGGCGGACTCTCTCACACCCGAGTTCATTGCCGAGGCCGATGAACTGGTTTCCCACTATCCTGTTTCCAAACGCAGTGCGTCCCTGCCACTCCTCCATTTGTGGCAAAACCACTTTGGATTCATTGACGACTCCGCCATGGAGTGGATCGCCGCTCGGCTCGACCTCACGCCGGTGAATATCATCGAGCTCGTCACATTTTACCCTTGGTTCCGCCGCGAGCAGGCAGGAAAAACCATCATCCGCGTCTGCCGCACCCTCGCCTGCGCCCTCGCCGGAAGTTATGAGGTGAAGGATAAATTCTGCCAAGCCGTCGGCCTCAACCCCGATTGCGAACACCACGGATTCGGCCACGCGCCACCGACCACCGCCGATGGAAAATTCAGCGTCGAATTCGTCGAGTGCCTCGCCAGCTGCGGCTCCGCTCCCGTCGCCCTGATCAACGACGACCTCGTGGAAAACATCAAAACCTCCGAGATTCCCTCCCTCGTGGAATCCTACAAATAATATGGTCTCGCTCCTGCCCACTCCACACCCGAAGGAACGCCGCATCATCTTCGGCAACATTTCCAAACCCGGCTACGCGCCCGACATCGAGACCTACCTCGCCCACGGCGGCTACGAGTCCCTGAAAAAGGCGCTCGGCATGAAGCCCAATGAGATCATCGACATGGTCAAAGCCGCCAACCTCCGCGGACGCGGCGGCGCAGGCTTTCCCGCCGGGGCCAAGTGGAGCTTCATCAAATACGATGACGGCAAACCCCACTACATCGTCGTCAACGCCGACGAATCCGAGCCCGGCACTTTCAAGGACCGCTACATCCTGCACCAGGATCCGCACCAGTTGATCGAAGGCCTCGCCATCGCCGCCTTCGCCACGAATGTCCACCTCTCCTACATCTACATCCGCTGCGAATTTCCGAAGGCGGCGAAGATCGTCTGGGAAGCCATCAAGGAGGCAAAAGCCAAGGGCTTCCTTGGAAAAAACATCCTCGGCACCGGCTTCGACCTCGACATTTATGTCCACCAAGGCGCCGGCGCCTACATTTGCGGCGAGGAGACCAGCCTCCTCGAATCCCTCGAGGGCAAACGCCCCTACCCCCGCATCAAGCCACCATATTTCCCCGCCGTCCTCGGCCTCTACATGAAGCCCACAATCGTCAACAATGTGGAGACGATCTGCCATGTGAAGCACATCCTCGCGATGGGCCCCGAGGAATACGCTAAAATGGGAACCCCCGGCGACGGCGGCACCCGCACCATGTGCGTGAGCGGCGATGTCCAGCGTCCCGGTTTTTACGAAATCCCCTGCGGCGGCGTCACCCTCGGCGAACTCATCAACGATGTCTGCGGCGGCCTCAAACCCGGACGCACCCTCAAGGCGGTCATCCCTGGCGGCAGTTCCGCCAAAGTCCTCCGCGCCGGCGAAACCTTCAAAATGAAGGTCAAAGGCGCCGATGGCCAGATGGTGGAAAAAGAAGTCCCGCTCCTGGATTTGGTGATGGACGCCTCCACACTCCAAGCCGCCGGCACAATGGTCGGCAGCGGCGGCGTGATGATCATGGACGACACCCGCGACATGGTCTGGGCGCTCAACAACCTCAATCAATTCTACGCGCACGAGAGCTGCGGCCAATGCACCCCCTGCCGCGAGGGCAGCTTGTGGATGTCGAAGGTCACTACCCGCATCATGGACGAGGGAGCCCGCCCCGACGACGCGAAGAACCTGAAAAACATCGCCGACAACATCGCCGGCCGCACCGTCTGCGCCTTCGGCGAAGCCTGCTCCTGGCCGACCCAAAGCTTCCTCGCCAAATTCCCCGACGAATTCGAAAAGCGGGTGAAGTAGGGAGCCCTGCCGGCGACTTCCACTCATCCCCGCGATTCGAAAAAACGGCAGGGGCGGCTCGCCGAGCGGACCCAAGTTTCAGGCGCGAACACGCCGTTTCCCCGAACTCAATTCCTCACGCAAAGCCGCAAAGAGGGCAGAACGGTCGTCTCGGCCGTTTTGAAAAACAAGGACTCTCACGGTGGCACAGAGCCACGGAGAAAATCCATTGTAGCAACGGAAGTCCTCTGCCGTTTGGGAGCGAACCGCCAAAATGATTACAAATTCCCTCATCAATCGAGGGGCCATCGGCACCTTCATCCTCCAGCAATTTCATGCGGCAATCAGAATCCCACCGCGAATGTTGCGTGGAGAATTTCCGTCAAATACTGTCGTCGCCTGACGATTTCCTCGGAGATGCCACTACCGGTTCCGAACGCCCAGCCTCGAACTGAATCGAGGCCCAAAAACTTCGATGATCCTGTCCTATGAAAATTCCGCCGCCGCAACTTGAATCAACCAAACGCCGTTTTCATAAATCGGCGTCGATCTCGAGCCGACATGGGCAGGGTTATTTTTTGAGCAGCAGTCCGCTTGATTTCGCCCGACTCAAGGTGTCAAACCGGCCGTCAGGCTCGAAAACTGGCAAGACGAACGAGAAGCATGAGTAAGTCCAAGAAAATCACGGAATCCGCACGCGAGGTCCTCGCCTCGCCCGACTACTGCGAATTTATCGCCACTTTGAAAGCTCGCGTTCTCAGTGCTCGGATTTCCGCCGCCCGCTCGGTTAACTACGAACTCATCCTGCTCTATTGGGATATTGGCCGAGGGATTGTGGAGAAGCAGCAAAACCTCGGATGGGGGGAGTCGGTCGTGGAGTTTGTGGCGGCCGACTTGCGTCGCGCCTTCCCCGGAGTCAAGGGGTTTTCGGCACGGAATGTCTGGGACATGCGTCGTTTTTATCTTTCCTACACCGATGCCGACTTTCTCTCACAAGTTGTAAGAAAATTGGCGCTTTCCAAGGGGGATCGAAATCTGCGACAGCCTGCTGCAGAAAGTCCGGGCAAACATCGAGGTTCCGTCCCATGCCATACCCAGGTTCAAATTCTGCAGCAGCTTGTCGCAGAAATCCCCTGGGGCCAGAACTTGCTGATCATCAACAAACCAACCGACCCCGCCGCCCGCCTCTGGTATCTTCGCGCCACAGCCCGATTCGGCTGGTCGCGAAATGTTCTGCTCAACCAAATCAAGGCCGGCGCCTACGAGAGATCCGTTACCGACAAGAAGTCCCATAATTTCAGCCTCGCTCTGCCAGAGCATCTCGCCGAGCAGGCCGACGAGATGATCAAAAGCTCCTACAGCCTGGAGTTTCTTGGCATCCGACAAGCCGTCCGGGAACGCGAACTCGAAGATCGGCTGATCTCCCGGCTCCAGGCATTTCTCCTCGAACTCGGCTACGGCTTTTGCTTTGTCGGCCGCCAATACCGGATCGTAGCGGGCAAAAAGGAATACTTCATCGACTTACTATTTTATCACCGATTCCTCAAAGCCCTCATCGCCTTCGACCTCAAGGTTGGCCCCTTCGAGCCCGAATTCGCCGGCAAGATGGATTTCTACCTGAACATCCTGAATGAAAAGGAACGCGGCCCGGAAGACCAACCCGCCATCGGCATCATCCTCTGCGCGGAAAAAGACGACATCGAAGTCGAATACGCCCTTCGCAGCAAAGCGAACCCCATTGGAGTCGCCACCTACATGCTCCAATCCAAACTCCCCGGAGAGTTCAAAGGCAAACTCCCCACCCAAAAACAACTCGCCGAAATTATCCGCTCGGAGATCGAAAATCCATGAACTGTGCCCTGCTGGGCAAGCCCCACCTCACCGGCCACCCCTACCGCGCCTCCGGCGGCAAGATGATCTACAACGAAACCCTCAAACGCGACATCCCCGAGGGGTGGACGGTAGGCGCCCTAAACGACATTTGCCAGAGTGCTCGTGATTCGGTGGACCCAGCCAATGTTGATCCCGATACTCCTTATGTGGGCCTGGAGCATGTTCCAAGGCGTCAATTTTTCCTTGATGCATGGGAGTCAGCCGCATCCGTGAAAAGTCTGAAAAGCCGCTTTATCAAAGGGGATGTTCTCTTCGGTAAACTAAGGCCCTATTTTCATAAAGTCGTTAGAGTCGAGATGGAAGGGATCTGCACCTCAGAGCTTCTCGTCCTGCGTCCGAGACACCTAAAGTTTGAGGCACTGCTGGGCTCCGTCGTCTTCTCGGACCAATTTGTCGAATCCACCTCAAAGCAATGGGGCGGCGCTCAGATGCCAAGAGCAGATTGGAGCAGGATGAAGGAGTTCCAGCTACCCCTCCCACCGGATGCGCTACTAAAAGACTTTAACGCTTTTGTTCTTCCTCTTTGGAAACTTGGCGGCGCAAACAACCAACATAACCAAGAACTCACCCAACTCCGCGAGTGGCTGCTGCCGATGCTGATGAACGGGCAGGTGACGGTGGGGACTAACGAACGCTGAATTTCGATACTTGGAACCATGAGCAACGAACCGAAGCGCAGCGAAGATAGCCCGCCCCATCCTCGCCATCATGAAACAAGAGGGAAAAGTGTAGCATGAGCCAAGTCATCCTCTACCAAAGCGAAGACGGTCGCACCAAGCTGGATGTGCGGCTGGAGGGGCAGACCGTCTGGCTCAGCCAGAAGCAGCTCACGGAGCTGTTTGGCAAAGCCAAGGGGACCATAAGCGAGCACATCAAACACATCTTCGAGGACGGAGAGTTGGAGGAGGTTTCAGTTGTTCGGCTTTTCCGAACAACTGCGGCCGATGGCAAGCAGTATGAGGTCGCTCACTACAACCTGGACATGGTGCTGGCGCTCGGTTTCCGGGTGCGCAGCCCCATGGCGGTGCGCTTCCGCCAGTGGGCGGCGGACAAGCTGAAGGAATACATCGTCAAGGGCTTCGTGCTGGATGATGAACGGCTGAAAAATCCGCAGGCGGGTAACGACTACTTTGAGGAACTGAGCCGCCGCATTCAGGACATCCGCACCAGCGAGCGGCGCTTTTACCAGAAGATCACGGACATCTACGCCACCAGCATCGACTACAACAAGGACGCCGCGCTGACTCAGACCTTCTTCGCCACCGTCCAAAACAAAGTCCACTACGCCATCCACGGCCAGACCGCCGCCGAGGTCATCACCTCCCGTGCTGACCGCACCCAGCCGAACATGGGCCTGACGAACTGGGAAGGTGTCCGCATCCGCAGAGCCGATGTCAGCATTGCCAAAAACTACCTGAGCGAGCCGGAACTCCGCGCCCTCGGCAATCTCGTGGAGCAATATCTCATCTTTGCCCAATCCCAGGCGGAGCGCCGCATCCCGATGACCATGCAGGACTGGATCACGAAGCTGGAAGGCTTTCTCAGGCTAAATGACCGCGAGGTATTGACAAACGCAGGCAAGGTCTCCGCCGAGCTAGCCAAGGAGCATGCGGAGAGAGAATTTACGGAATATCACCGTGTGGAAGATCACACGCTGGAGTCCGACTTTGATCGAGCCATTCAGCAACTCCCACCGCCGCCGCCAGAGTTATGAGCAACGAACCGAAGCGCAGCGAAGATAGCCCGCCCAATCCTCGCCAAAATAGCGGGCAAATCACACCCTTTGAATCCATCCGCCGCACCAACCCAGCGGGCAATGAATTCTGCTCCAGCCGGGACTTCGCCAAGGTTCTCGGCTACGCGGATTACCGGAATTTCCAATCCGTCATCGAATCGGCCCGCACCGCCTGTTTCAACAGTGGCCAGCGAGTAGAGGATCATTTCGTTGAGGTCACCGATATGATCGAAGTCGGCAAGGGAGCAAAGCGCCCTGCGAAATCCGTGATGATGTCGCGCTATGCCTGCTACCTCGTCATCCAGAACGCTGATCCCTCGAAAGAAATCGTCGCCCAGGGCCAGACCTATTTTGCCATCCAGACGCGTCGGCAGGAGTTGAGCGATGAGGAGATGGAAGATCAACGCCGCCTCGCCATCCGCTCGGAGTTGCGAAACCACAACAGCCAGCTTGCCGATGCTGCGAAAGATGCAGGAGTCATCGAACCGCGTGACTACGCCATTTTCCAAAATCACGGCTACATCGGCCTCTACGGTGGCCTGGGCGCGCAGGACATTCACTCCCGAAAGGGGCTGAAAAAGGGCGAGCAAATCCTCGATCACATGGGCAGCACCGAACTGGCCGCCAATCTCTTTCGCGCCACCCAAGCCGAGGAAAAACTCCGCCGCGAAAAGATCACAGGCAAAGCCAATGCCAACAAAGCCCACCGCGAAGTCGGTGCCAAGGTGCGCCAAACCATCAAGGAACTCGGCGGCACGATGCCAGAGGGACTGCCCACAGTGGGGAGCATCAAAAAGCTGGAATCCAAGGCAAAAAAGGCACTCAAGAAGCCAAAGCCATGACACGCCTTTTCAATTCGCGGGGAGAGTGCAGTCAATTCGCCGAGAAATTTTGGAGTCCCGCGTATTATCCTATTTTCAGGAAAGCCTTATGAGTGGATGCCGCTCAGTTTGCCAAAATTCTGGGTGTTTCAATAACTCCCTCCCCTGCGTCCCGGCGGCTCTGCGGGAGGATTTGCTGATAAGACGGCGCGTTCGCGCCTGAAGTTTGGGGCCGCTCGGCGAGCCGCCCCTACGTTGGGCCTTTCGATTCGAGAGGATTTGTGCCATTCGCGGGCCTGCTCCCAAAACGGCAGAGGACTGCCGTTGCTACAATGCACCCCTTCGTGTCCCTGTGCCTCCGTGAGAGCACCTGTGTTTACATAGCCGGGACGCCCTTTCCTACCCTCTTTGCGGCTTAGGGTCTTGGCGGGGGGATTTGGGTTCGGGGAGACGGCGCATTCGCGCCTGAGGCTTGGGTCCGCTCGGCGAGCCGCCCCTACCTTGTTTTTCGATTCGCTGGGATTCGAGCCTACCCTACCCGCCCCAGCGACTGCCTTGGGAGAGGCCTGGGACCCAGTTGCGGAGGTGGCCGTTGGCGTAATCCGTCTTGCCGATCGCTCCGATCATCTTCTTGCCGGTGGCGCGGCGCCATTTTTTGGTCATGCTCTCGCCGGAGTGGCAGCCCCAGCTTTTGATGAAGGCGTCGCGGGTGAAAAGGCCACGATGGATGCGGGAAAGTTCGTTTTCGTGGAGCCAGCTTTTCGAGCCGCTATCGATCTCATTGCTGTAGTCGAACATGAAACAAGCACGGTTCGAGTGGCCGTAGAATTCGAAATTGGCGATCTTCACGCGGTCGCGGGGTTTTCCCTGGTTGAGGTAGTCGATGACCTCCTGACCTTGATCGAACCAGATTAAATCAACCCCGTATTTATCGCGCACCGAGACGATGTTTCCAATGATGTCGTTCTTATCCTGGCGCACGGCCCGGCGCTGGTAGCTGGGGCGGTGGACGAGCCAAGTGATCTTGGCGCCGGGGGTTTTCTTTTGGATTTCCTGAATGCGCACGCGGGCCGACCGGATGAAATTCCCCCACCAGCGATCGTGCGGCTCGGCTTTGTATTTCTCCCACTCCTCCAGCGACGGCCCGCCGCTGAGCAAAATGTATTCCCGCTCGACCTCTGCGCGGACGACTGAAAACCCCAAGAGAAAAACCGCAACCAGCCAAAATTTCATGCCGCCATCAATCGACACGATGGGCCGAAGGGCAAGCCGAAAGCGCGGCGATCGGTCTTGCCAAGAGGTTCGCCGCCGATAGTCTCCACGGCTCATTTATGAACACAGCCAATCTCCTTCTTTTAGCCCAAGCCGCCGCTCCCGCCGGCGCTCCACAGCAACCGAACATCTTCATGTCGATGATGCCGTTGATTTTCATCTTCATCATCTTCTACTTCCTCCTCATTCGTCCTCAACAGAGGAAAGCCAAGGACCACGCCAAGCTCGTCTCGGCGCTGAAAACCGGCGACTCGGTGGTGACCAATGCCGGTATCCATGGCGTGATCTCGAATGTGAAGGACAAGACCGTCATCGTGAAAATCGCCGACAATGTGAAGGTCGAGTTCGACCGTGCGGCCATCGTCACGATCGAGGCATCCTCCAGCGAAAACGCCGCCTGATTTCAGGCCTGGCTTTTTTTTAAGATCAACCCAATCCCACCATGTCACCCGCGCTGACTTTTGCTTTCGGCCTGCTTTTGCTCGTCCTCTTCGGCTGGTATTTTGCCAGCGACCTCCCGGCGCGGAAACGCTGGCTCGGCCTGGTGCTCACGGTGTTGCTCGCCGCGTTTTGCATTGAGCAAATCGTTCCTCCAGACAAAAAAATCCGCCTGGGTTTGGATTTGCAGGGCGGCACTTCGTTCCTGATCCGATTGGTGCCTCCGACAGAAAATGGCATCACGCCAGACCTCCTGGAGCAGGCCGTGGAAGTCATCCGCAAGCGCGTGGATCAATACGGAGTCAGCGAACCTGTCATCACCCCGCAAGGGCGTGATCGGATTTTGGTGCAGATCGCAGGCCTCGACACGAAGCAGACCGAGGATGCCAAGAGCCAGCTCCAACGCGTGGCGAAACTCGAGTTTTCCATCGTGGATGACGGAGGCTCCGCCCGCCTCGACCGCATCAAAAACGGCGAGGAAATCATGGATCCCTCGCTGGTCATCATGCCGATGACGGCCGGAGAAAATAAAACCGAGACCGTGGACATTCTCGTGAAGCGCCGCCCAGCCCTCACCGGCGAGTCGGTCACACGCGCCTTCGCTTATTTCGATCAACAGGGCTACGGAGTCTCACTCGAACTCGATTCCGAGGGCGCCGCGATTTTCGACGAGGTGGCCCGCCAAAACAAAGGCCGCCAGATGGCCATCATTCTCGACGGGGAGGTCATCTCGGCACCCGTGCTCCAAAGCGACTACTACGGCGGCCGCGCACAGATCACCGGGAATTTCGATGACAAGGAAGCCCGCGACCTCTCAAGCGCCCTTGAAAATCCCCTCCGCGTGCCCGTTCTAATCGAAGAAACCCGCAGCGTGTCGCCCACGCTCGGAGCCGACTCGATCAAGAGCGGCGTGCTGGCCGGCATCTCCGGTCTCGTGCTGGTGATGATCTTTACCATGCTTTACTACCGCTTCGTCGGCCTTGTGGCCGTGGTCGGGCTTTTGCTGAACATGGTTTTGCTCTTTGGGTCGATGGCGATGTTCAACTTCACGCTGACCCTCCCCGGCATCGCCGGCATCATCCTGACGATTGGCATGGCGGTGGACGCGAATGTGCTCATCTACGAGCGCCTCCGTGAGGAGCTCCAAGCCGGAAAATCCCTCACCGCCGCGCTTACTGGGGCCTACGACAAGGCCTTCAGCGCTATTTTTGATGCGAATATCACCACGCTCATCACGGCGCTCATTCTCTTCTGGCAGGCCACCGGATCCGTGAAGGGTTTCGCCGTGACGCTGATTGTCGGCATCATTGCCTCGATGTTCTCGGCGCTGCTTTTCACCCGCACCGCCTTCCGCTGGCTTGTCGATAAATTCGGCCTCACCAAGGTTTCGATGCTGAATCTCGTTCCTTCGAAAAAATTCGACTTCCTCGGCAAGCGCCACCTCGCCGCCGGCCTCTCGATTCTTTTGATCATCGGATCCGTGGCGGTCTTCGCCATTCGCGGAGAGAAAAACCTCGGCATCGACTTTCGCGGCGGCGATCTCGTGATCCTCGACTCCGCTCAACCGCTCACGATCGCCGAAGCCCGGAGCGCGATCAAAGACCCCGGAGTGGTCATTCAATACGAGCGCGAGGGAACCCGCGAACTCCTCACCCTGCGTGGCCCGCAAGGCTCCTCGCCCGCTCTCGTGCAGGAACTCCAAACCGCCTATCCCGACAAGGGAATCTCGGTCATTGGCCAAGACACGGTCGGCCCACAAATCGGAAAGGAATTCGCCAAAAGCGCGATGCTGGCCCTCGGCCTCGGCATGCTCGGCATTCTTTTCTATGTCACGCTTCGCTTTGAATTTTCCTTCGCCATAGGCGCGGTCGTGGCGCTCATTCACGATGTCGTCATCACACTGGGCATTTTCTCCCTGATCGGTGGCGAACTTTCCCTCGTCATGGTCGGCGCGATTCTCACGATTGCCGGCTATTCCATCAACGACACGATCGTGGTCTTTGACCGCATCCGCGAAGGCCTCAAGCACGGCGAGCGGGGAAGCATTCAGTCGCTCATGAACGCGAGCATCAATGAAACACTGAGCCGCACGATCCTCACTGGAGGAACCACGCTTCTCTCCGTGGGGGCGTTGTATTTCTTCGGTGGCGCGGTGCTTCGCGACTTCTCATTTGCGATTCTCATGGGCATCGCGATCGGCACCTACTCCTCGATCTTCGTCGCCGCCCCGGTGGTTCTCTGGGCCTCGCGGATTCGTGGAAAGAGCGTCCGCCGCGAAGTGCTCGAGACCGAGGCTCTCAAGAAAGCCTGATCTACCCCACCCTATTTGGCTGACGGATCGAGGACATCGATCACCATCGCCGTGGCGTTGTCCCGTCCCGAAGCCTCTATCGCGAGGCGAACGATGTTTTTTCCAGGGTCGTCCTGCGACGCGCGGAGAAACTCCTCGAGCCGCTCATCGTAGAGCCCGTCAGTGACGCCATCGGTGCAAAGCAGAAACCGGTCGCCCGACTGCAAGGCCACAGCCCCGACCTGCGGCTCCGCAAATTGGTGCCCTCCCCCCAGCGATTTCTGCAGCACATTGCGACGAGGGTGGGATTTCGCCTCCCGCTCATTGATTTTCCCGCTTCGTTGAAGCCAGGCGACATAGGTGTCATCCTCCGTGATCTGCGTCATGGGCCCATTTTTTGGAAGCCGGTAAATCCGACTATCCCCCACATGGGCGAAATACATCCAATGCGGCGTGAACCAACACAGGCTGAGCGTGGCGCCCATGTCGCGGCACTCCTCGTAGCTCGATCCCAAATACTCGAGAGCCCGGTGGATCTCGGCAAAAATGTCGCGCAAGACGGCCTCGAAAGTGGACGAGCACTCGTCGGATGTGCGTTCAAAAAAAGGTGGCAGGAATTTGGTGATTTTTTCCACCGCGATCTTGCTCGCGAACTCCCCCGCCATGGCGCCGCCCATCCCGTCACTCACAGCAAATACGAAATCCGTGCCGGCGGAATCCGCTTCCCCGATTTTTCCGAGGTATCTCGCCCCGCTGGCGTCGATTAAGAGCCCAAGAAAGGAATCCTCGTTGTTTTTGCGGACCTTCCCGCAATCCGTGTGTCCGCTCCAAGACAGGGCGGCCGCGAGTGGCATTTTCTGTTTTTTCATCAGGCGACTTTGGGATCCAGGATCGTGGCGAATTCAAAATCAATCAGACAAAACCGACCGTCGGATCGCCGGTAAGTCACATTCCGCATCTCCGCATCGTCATGCCGCACTCCGAATTTTTCCAACTCGGCGAACAACTCCTTCAGGCGCTCATCGTCGAGGTGATCCACCCGCATCCCGCAATTGGATGTCACCATCTGCAAAGTTTGCGGGTCGTGCTCGAGCAACCGGGGAACAAACGGGCACTTCCTTCGATCGAGATATTGCAGAACCCTCACCTCGTTCGCAAACCGCTCGTCGGCTTTCGGGCCACGGAACTGTTTATGCACTCGGCCGTCATAGCCGATCCTCACCGTGGCGCGCAACGTGTCCTTCACCTGATTCATGGATGGATCGTTCAGCGAATGCACCCGTCTGGCAAGCGGTATGACCCCTTGGAGAAAATTTCATGCGCGCGCTTCGAAACCATTGCCCGTCCTTGGGAAAGGTGCTAGGCAATCGCTCAAAGATGAATCCCCCCCTGCCCAACAAGGACGCTTTTTCTCGTTCTAATACCTTGGAAAACTTGAGCGAACTGTTCCCGGTCAAGCCCGTCCTCATGCTCCTTGGAACGGTGTTTTTGCTCATTGGCGGTTACTATTTTTCCCTGTTTATGATCCACGGCTTCGATCCAGACTTTTTGCAAATCAACAAATGCTTGGAGTCCGGCGGTCAATGGAACTCGAAATTGCGGATTTGCGAACCGCTCCCCGGCATCTACATTCCGCCGGAACCTGTTTCGCTCGATTACTAACCGCCTTTCCATTTCCCGGCCCTCGCGTGCTGGATGAAGAGACAAAATGTCACCCACGCTGCTGATTGTTGATGATGAAAAAAACACCCGCGACGGGCTGCGAAATGCGCTGGGTGAGGAATTCGAAGTCTATGTCGCGCCGGATGTCGATGGCGCCCTGAAGACCCTCGAGAGCATCCGCGCCGATGTGGTCCTCACCGACCTTCAACTCGGAGCCAGGAATGGGATGGAACTCGTGGAAGAACTCGCACGCCGCCCCAACCCGCCGATTTGCATCATGATGACCGCCTACGGCTCGGTGGATACTGCCGTGGAAGCGATGAGGCGCGGGGTGTATGATTTTGTCACCAAGCCGGTGAATATCGATCGGCTGGAAATTCTCATCAAACGGGCCATCCGCGAGCGCAACACCTCCCGGGAAAACAAGGAACTCCGCACCAAGGTCGAGCGTCAAATCACCCTCGAGGGAATGATCGGCCGCTCACCTGCGATGGTGGAGGTTTTTGAAACCATCAAACAAGTCGCCCCCTCCCGCGCGACGGTTTTGATCCAAGGCGAGAGCGGCACCGGAAAAGAACTCGCTGCCCACGCCATCCACCACCTGAGCCCCCGGGCCAAGGGGAAATTCCTCGCCGTCCACTGCGCATCGCTCACCCCGGAACTGCTCGCCAGCGAGCTCTTCGGCCATGAAAAAGGGGCCTTCACCGGCGCCTTCGAGCGACGCATCGGCCGCTTCGAGCAAGCCAAGGGCGGCACGCTCTTTCTGGATGAAATCGGCGAGATCGATCTCACCACCCAGGTCAAAATCCTCCGCGTCCTGGGCGAGCGAACCTTCGAGCGGGTGGGCGGCAGCGAAACGCTCACCGCCGATGTGCGCTTGATTGCCGCGACGAATAAGGACCTCTCCAAACTCGTCGCCGAGGGCAAATTCCGTGACGACCTCTTTTTCCGACTCCATGTCGTGCCCGTCACCATGCCACCACTTCGGGACCGCAAAATCGATATTCCCCTTTTGGCCGAATCGTTCCTCAAGGATTGTGCATTGGAAAATGGAAAGCCGCACCGCGAACTCTCGCCGGAATCCATGCAGCACATTCTCGAATACGACTGGCCCGGCAATGTCCGCGAACTCCGCACCACGATTGAGCATGGGGTTGTCATGGCCACCGGCCAGAAAATCACCCCGAAAGACCTCCCCGCCACCCTTCGAGCCCCGCGCCCCCTCCCCGCTCTGGAAAAAACCGCCCCCGGCCGTGAATGGAATCTTCACGATACCGAAACCTCTCTCATCCTCCGCGCCCTCGAGGAGTGCCGTGGCAACCGCAGCGAGGCCGCCATAAAACTCGGCATCAGCCGCCGAACCCTCCACCGGCGCCTCAAGGAATTGAACATCTTCAAAAAGTCCCCCAGGTAAATCGAATGTCGGAATCTCCAAACAACGAGGAAATCGCCGAAAATCCGGCCCCACCCAAAAAAAGAGGTCGCCCCCCAAAGGCCAAGCCACCCGCCGAGAATACAAAGAAACCTCGCACCAAAAAAACAGCCGAACCAGCCACCCCCCTCCCGGCGCCGACAGTCAAAAAACGAGGACGAAAGCCCACTGCCGGGCCGATCGAGACTCCACCGGAGCCCATTCCCGAAACCGCTCCCGAGCCAATTCTCGAAACCGCTCCCAACCCGCCGCCAAATCCCGAGCCCGAGCCAGAAAAACCAAAACGATCCGAACGGCTGCGTGACTTCGCGGCGAATCTCTCGAAAATTCCCTCCCTACCGGCGGTCCGCTGGATCGCTGTCGCCGCCTTGGTAGCGACCTTGGCTTGCCTCTATCTCTTCGTCCAATTTCGCGGCCTCTCCTCTCCGACCGCCATGGATCAAGCCCAAATCGCCCGCGCCCTCGCCGCCGGCCAGGGATTTTCCACCAATTACCTCCGCCCATTCGCCATCCGCCAGCTCGAGCAAGCCGGCAAGCCAGTTCCAACCCACAAATTCCCGGATTTCTTCCAGTCCCCCCTCAATCCCCTGGCCAACGCCCTGCCTCTGAAAATCGTCCAATCCCAGTGGAAACTCGGCCCGCTCGATGTCGTTTACATCGCCGACCGGATGATCGCCGGCACCGCGATCCTCTTCTTTCTGATTTCCGTGGGAGTCTGGTTCCTCATCGCGCGGCGGCTTTTCGACCCCAAACTCGCCGCGCTCGGCTGCACGATGATTCTGCTCACCGATCTCTTCTGGGAGTTTTCTCTCTCGGGCCTGCCGCAGATGTTGATGTTGCTGATTTTTTCCGGCGTGTGCTGGACGACCCTCCGGGCTTTGGAACATTCCGATCGCCGAGTCGGTGCGATGTGGGCTTTGACGACGGGGCTCCTCTTCGGCCTCCTGATTCTTGCCCACGGCGCGGCGACTTGGATTTTTCTGAGCTGGCTGGTTTTCGCCGGCATGGTTTTTCGGCCACGCGGGATCGCCGTCCTCGCCGCATTGGCCGGCGCTCTGATCGTTGTTGCGCCTTGGCTGTGGCGTAATCAGGAGGTCTGTGGAAATCCCTTCGGCATTGCCGGCTACGAATTGCTGGCTCCCGCCTTGGAATCCGAGTCCGGCTACCTTCGCTCTCTGACGGATGCGCCGACTTTCAACGCCACACGCACCCTCAACCGCCTCACCACCGCCCTCGGAATCCACTCGGGCCAAATCCTCTCCTTTCTCGGGATGAATCTGCTGGCGCTCATGTTTTTTGCATCCCTCCTTCACAAATTCCAACCCCCATCCACCGAGCTTTTCCGCCGCGCCGTTCTGCTCATGTGGTTTGGCGCCTGGCTCGGCATGGCTCTCTGCGGAGTCGATGGCCCGATCCACTCGAACCAACTCCATGTTCTCTTCCTGCCCGTTTTTATTTTCTTCGGACTCGCATTCGTCCTCGAACTTTGGAGCCGTCTTGGAATTTCCACCCCATCCCTTCGCACCGCATTCCTTATTTTTTTGATTCTGATCTCGGCGCTCCCGCTCCTCTCCCGCCTCGTTTCCAAGCCCGTAGCCGCGATCCAGTGGCCACCGTATGTGCCACCATTCATCGCGATCCTGGGCGAGTGGTTTGAACAAAACGAAATCATCGCCTCCGACATGCCTTGGGCCGTGGCTTGGTATGCGGACCGCCACTCGATCCTGCTTCCAAAAACGATGAAGGATTTCACCCGCATCAGTGACTTCCGGCTCCTCGGGGAATCCATTTCCGGCATTTACCTCACCCCGGTCACCGGCAATCGCCGACTCTTCTCCGAGATCTACAAAGGCCCCTACGATGATTGGGTGCTGCTCATCGAGCGTCCCCCGCCAGATCCTCTCCAATTCGCCCTTCCCTTTTTCACCCCACTGCCGATCGATGGCGAATGCATCCTTTATGCCGATCGCGACCGCTGGTCCCGCCGGGAGTAGTTTTTATGGACGCCCTATCACTCACCAAAACCGAATGGGAGGCCCGCATGCAGGAATTGGGCCAGCCCACCTACCGCGCCGGCCAAGTGCTCGACTGGCTTTTCCGTCGCCGCGTGCGGGATTGGACTGACATGTCGAACCTTCCAGCCAGCATTCGCCAAAACCTCGCCGACAATTTCCCAACCCGGCGCCTCGAAAAAGTCCGCGAAACCGGCTCGAAAGACACCACGCGCAAATTTCTCTTTCGACTCGCCGACGGCCAACTCATCGAAAGCGTCCTGATTCCCGCCTCCCCGGCTCTTTATGGCGAAGCCTCGGACCGCCGGACGATTTGCATCTCCAGCCAGGTCGGTTGCGCCTACGGATGCAAATTTTGCGCCAGCGGGCTCGATGGTTGGAAACGAAACCTCACCGCCGCCGAGATTGTGGATCAGTTCCTGCAAGTCGAGGCCCAGAGCGGCGAGAAGATCAACAACATCGTCTTCATGGGCATGGGAGAGCCGATGGCGAACTACGACAATCTCCTTCGTGCGATCTCCATCCTCAACGCCCCGTGGGGAGTCGGCATCGGAGCGCGGCACATGACGGTTTCGACCTCTGGCCTCGCCCCGCGCATCCGCGACCTCGCTGCCCAACCACTGCAAGTGCGTCTCGCGATTTCCTTCCACGGCGCCACCGATGAGGTCCGCGGCCGGATCATGCCGGTGAATAAAAAATACCCGATCGAGGAACTCCTCTCCGCCTGTGAGGAATATGTCGGCATCAAAAAACAGCGGCTCACTTTTGAATACATTCTGATCCGCGACATCAACGACTCGCCCGAGCAGGCTCGTCTTCTTGCGCAACAGGCGCGGCGTGTGAATGCCAAGGTGAACCTCATTCCCTACAACACCGTGGAGGGACTTGAATGGGATCGACCCGACGAACCGCGCCAGGAGGAGTTTCTCGGCATCCTCCGAAACGCCGGCGCCGAGGCCACCCTGCGCCGCGAGAAGGGTCACGACATCGCCGCCGCTTGCGGACAACTCCGCCTCCAAGTGGAAAAATCCTTTGCGCCGGGATCGGTCTTGAATTAGCGGTTCTCCCATGTCGGACAAAGACGACGATTTTCAGCCCGAGGAAGTTTGGGACGAGTATGTGTGGGAGCGCTTCCTTCAGGAACAGGACCGAAACACCGAAAAATACTTCCGTCTCCTCGAGACCTACATGGACCACCCGAACCGCGACGAGATCATCGCCGAGGAAATGGGGTGGAGCATTTACGAGGCCTCGGTTGACGACGAGGAAGAGGACGAAGAACAGGAAACACCTGAATTTGTTCTCGAGGACGAAGAGGAGGAAGGTGACGACGAGTTCGAGGAATTCACCCAATCTCCGGTCTACGCCGACACGCTTCGCCTCCACAAATGGATCAATCGACTCTTCGATACCCGTGAGGACTTAAGGGAGCACCCGGAAGCCGTCCGCTTTGCCACCCGATCCGCGATCTGCGGAGCCAAGCTCGCCGCCGCTCTGTGTGGACAAGACCAAACAGAAATCGGAATGACCATCGCCTACCTCAAGCGCGCCTTGAAAGCCGCGAATGATGCCCTCGAAGCCGCCCAAAACCTCGCTGACTCCGGAACGCTCGACCGCCGCCGAGCCAACCACGCGCGGCGTTTGGTTTTTTCGATCCGCAATCGCGTGGTGGACCACATGCGCGAATTCCGCCGCCTTTGGTCCGAACGCTACGGCGGCTGAACGGTCTCAGGTTTTCCGATCACTCCTTGGCATTCTCCGCAGCGGCAGACGCCATCATCTCCCTCTCCAGCGAACCCTCACGCCGCGTGGGATTGTAGCGCCAATCCCTCCACAATTGCACCGCTCGGATGAGATACTTCCAGAGGCGGCCTCGTAAGGAATTCGGGAGAATGATCCAGTCCCAGAGGCGCGATTCACTGGTGGACATCTGGCGTTTGAACTCAGCGTCGTTTTGTAGGAAGTCGTAAATCCGCCGCTTCTCTTCGATGCATTTCTGGATCGAGAAAAGCATGAGCAACCGCCCGGGGCTGTTCGCCGCAAACTCGGGGTCGAAAACCGTGCTGTGCATGCAATACGAATCCATTCCCAGAAACCCGATCTCGTGAGCCACCAATCGGCCATCCACCGTAAGGATGCAAACCCGCACCCGGCGGCTTTTGGCGAGGTTTTCCAGCAGGATTTGATAGAAGCCCCGCATCTCCGCGAGTTGAAAAATCCCGGCGCGCTCCTGCCATTTCCAACTCCCCTTCTCCAGCTCAACCATCTTGGGAATCCAAGGCTCGATCTCTTGAGCCGTGTCGAGGGTTCGCATTTCGACTTCGCCGATCTCGGAAAGTTTACGAGCTTTGCGCCGGAGATTTTGGCGCGTCTTGGGGCCGAAAACCGTGGCCGTGTAGGAAGTGAAATCCGTGAATCGATCCAAATCGACCAGAAACCTCGGCGTGCGCTGCCGCAGGAGATGCGGGTGGCGCTGCACATTCATAACAGGCTCGAGGACTTCCTCGGCAAAATTCCGTGTGAGCAATGGCAGCCAAGCGAAGTTGAATTCCCCCAGCGCCTCCATCAGCGCGCGCACCAACGGTTCCCGAGCCTCAGGGGTCCCCACAGGATCGAAAAGATCGGCCGCCTGCGAAGCCGCCGGCAGCAAGGCCTTGCCAAAAGCGGGGAGCGGGTATTCAAAAAACGGCCACACTCCCGCAAGATGACCGTCCGAAATCGCGATCACAAAAAACACCTCGTGCCTCCGGCCCAGTGTCGAAAGCCATGTGTAAACCCACTCGGGGGAAAAATAGACATTCGGAGACGGCAAGGCCGCGTAGAGCTCGGAGAACTCCTCCTCCAAATCGAAAGCCTCTTTCCGGGAGCGGATGATTTTTGTGGTAATTTCGCGGAACATCCTTTTTCGCAGGGTGCTATTTTGCAGAAGCTTTCCAAGGAGATTTTCATGAATTTTTTCCCGCCCCTCCCCACGCAATGAGCTACCGAGGCCGAATCGCTCCCACGCCGACCGGACTTCTCCACATCGGCCATGCCGCCACCTTCTCGACCGCTCACCGCCGCGCTCGCGACGCCGGAGGCGAAATCCTCCTCCGAATCGAGGACCTCGACCCCCACCGGTGCCAACCCAAGTTCGCCACCGTCGCCATGGAGGACTTGAAATGGCTGGGCCTCGATTGGGACGGGGAGCCGGTTTTTCAAAGTCAACGCCGCGCCCATTATCTCAAAGCATGGGAGTGCCTCCGCGATGCCGGCTTTCTTTACCCCTGCCACCGTTCGCGAAAGGAAATCTCCACCCTCGCCCCTCATTGCGAAGAACCGATTTTCCCGAGCCATTGGCGACGCGATCCGGAGGAAGCAAAATCCTTCGCCTCCCCGGCCGGCTTGAATTGGCGGTTTCGCGTGCCGGACGGGGAGACGATTTCCTTTCGGGATGGAAATTTCGGCGCTGTCGAAAAACTCACCGGCAGAGACTTTGGCGATTTTCTGATTTGGAACCGCGACGACATCCCGGCCTACGAACTCGCGGTTGTGGTGGACGACATCCTCACCGGAATCACGGAGGTCGTCCGGGGCGCCGATCTCCTCACCTCCACCGCCCGCCAAATCCTCCTGCATCAAGCCCTCGGCGCGAAGCCACCCGAGTGGTTCCACTGCCCGCTCGTATGCGATGCCCAAGGAAACCGCCTGGCCAAACGCACAGGCGGACTCGAAATCCAAACCCTCCGCAACCAAGGCCAAACCGCAGCCCAAGTCCTCTCAGGCGTGGCGCGACTTTAAAAAATCAGGGTTCCCGGGATTGGCGCATGGCCAGATCGAGAACCTTGCGGGAGACCTCGTCGTGATCGATGCCGGTGGAGTCGAAGCGAAAGTCCGCCGTGGATTCGTAGATGGGTCGGCGGGACTCCAGGAGCGAGTCGAAGACTTGGCGCGGGTTTTCATTTTGGAGCAAAGGGCGGCGTCCGCTGCGAATGGCCCGTTCAAAAAGGACCTCGGGCTGGGCGTCGAGCCAGATGATGATGCCGATTTTTTTGAGCGAAATGCGATTGGCCTCCCGAAGAATGGCGCCGCCCCCAGTGGAGAGAATGATGCCGGCGACGCCCACCAGATCGGCAATGACACGCTCTTCGATCTCACGAAACCCCTCCTCGCCCTTTTCCGAAAAAATGGCGGAAATGCTTTTCTTCTGATCTTTCACGATCAACTCGTCGGCATCGACGAAGCGATGACCGGTGATGGACGCGAGGCGGCGTCCCACCGTGGTCTTGCCGCAGCCCATGAAGCCGACGAGCACAAAATTCGGTAACATGATTCAATCCTTCCACAGTGTTCAGGCTGCGGAAAACATTTTGAAGATCACCGCACGGAAATCAGTTTGCAGAAAGGGATCAAACCTTCGAGCCGTCAGACTATCGGGTGATTCCGCGAGCAGTTGTTCATGTCAATCGAGTCCAACGACTCGGAACCCAGGCCCAAGCGGCTGGATTACTGCTCACGCTTCTCGTCGGCGCGATCTTCGAAGCGGGTAAATTCCTCGAGGAATGTCAGCGAAACATCGCCGGTCGGGCCGTTACGCTGCTTGGCGATGATCAGGGTCGCCTTGCCGGCGGCTTCCTTTTTCGCCTCTTCATCTTCGGCATAATATTTTTCACGGACGAGCAACCCGACGACATCGGCATCTTGCTCGATGGTTCCCGACTCGCGGAGGTCGCTCAAGCGGGGCCGACCCGCGCTGGAGCCGGTGCGCTGCTCGGGATTTCGGTTCAACTGGGCGAGGACGATCACAGGAATTTTGAGTTCCTTGGCGAGTGCCTTGATGCCGTAGGAAATTTCCTGAATTTCGATCTGGCGATTGTCTTGAGCGCGGCGGGAATTGGATCGCAGGAGCTGGAGGTAATCGATGACGACGAGTTGGATTTTCTCGCGGTTGTGAAGGCGGCGGGCCTTGGCACGAAGTTCCAGAATGCTGAGCCCGGGCGTGTCATCGACGAAGATTTTCGCCTTGGCGAGAATGGCGGCGTTCGAACTGATGCTGTTGAGGTCGTTTTTCCCAATGAAGCCGTCTCGGAGATTCTTGGAGTTCACTCTGGCCCGCGAGCAGAGGAGACGCTGCACGAGTTGCTGTGCGCTCATTTCCAAGCTGAACACGGCAACGGGCTTGTCGCCATCGAGCGCGACATGCTCGGCGATGTTCATCGCGAGGGCGGTTTTGCCCATCGAGGGACGGGCGGCGATGACAAACATTTCGCCTTCGTGCAGGCCATTGGTCATTCGATCGAGTTCGTGGAATCCAGTGGAAAGTCCGGTGATGCTGCCTCGGGAAGTGACGAGTTTTTCGATCCCCACGATCGCTTCGTTCACCATTTCCTTCATCGTCGGAAGGCTCGATTTCTGGCGTTCCTCCCCGATGGCGAGCACGCGGGCCTCGACCTCATCGAGCAGGATTTTGATGTCGCCCTGCTCCTCATGGGCGCGGGCGACATACTCCGTGCAGGTGCCGATGATTTGGCGAAGCAGGAATTTTTCGTGAATGATCTCGCGGTAGTAATCCGCATTCACCGCCGTGGGGACGAATGTGAAAAGATCGGTGACGGCACCGGTGCCACCGACTTCGTCGAGCATCCGCCGATCTTCGAGGATTTGGGTGAGCGAGATGAGATCGATCGGCCGCCCGGCGTTGCGCATTTCTACGAGGATTTCGAAAATCTTCTGGTGCGCGGGCAGGTGGAAATGGCGGGGTTCCATTTGCGCGATGCAATCATCGAGCACGCCGGCGGAGTGGAGGATCGAGCCGAGGAGTCCCTTCTCGGCATCGAGGCTTTGCGGCAAGGGACGGTGCGCGTCCGGCAAATAGGCGGCACCCCGCTGTTGGTAGTCCGGTTTTTTCTTTCGGCCCTTGGCGTCGTGGCCGCCATTGTTGGAAGTCGTCACGGAGCCTGAGGATTCATTGGCGTTGGACATATCTGGCGCGTGGGTTTCCGAGGAAAAATGAAGGGGGCTTGGGGAGTTAAAACAAGAAAACCACCGGTCCGCTCAAGGCGAACCGGTGGCTTGAAAAACAGCAGTTATTCTGCGGTGGAGGTCCTGCGGCGAGGCTTGCGGACGGAGTCTCCATCGGATTCGGCGTCACGCGCGGAAGGCGCCGGAGCATTGATTTTGACGGTGAGTTTGAGCTTGGCGCTCACATCCGCGTGGAGTTTGACGGCCACGGTGTGCTCTCCGCTTTCCTTGATGGCTTTTTCAAGAACAACGGCATGCTTCGGAAGGTCCTCGAGTTTGAGGTCGGCAACGATGCGGTCGTGAATGTCCTTGGCCGTGACGGAGCCGAAGGCCTTGCCGGTTTCGCCGGCGTCGAGCGTGAAAACTGGTGAGAGCTTATTGATCTTCGAAGCGAGTTCGTCGGCGGCAGTCACTTCGCGGGCTTCGCGCTCGGCGCGCTTGGCTTTGAGGTGATTGATTTGACGCAACGAGCCGGAGTTGATTTCGAGAGCCTTGCCGTTAGGAAGGAGGAAGTTGCGAGCGTATCCGCGACGCACTTTCACGATATCGGCTTCGGCGCCGAGGGAAGAAATGTTCGCGGTGAGAATAACTTCAGTAAATGCCATAGAATTTGTGTGCCGTTGTCAGGCGGGGTGCGGAGATTAAAGTTCGACGCCTCGATGTCAAGATTGGCGACGGGATTTTTTTAAGACGATCAAGAAAGCAAGGAGGCCCATCTCCGGAAAACCTCACGAGCCGGCGCCTCCACCTTCGGCAAAACCTCGCAGGCTTCGTGAATCAATGCTTCGGGGGAAAGCCCGGCGTCGCGGAAAAATTCCTCCGAGTCCCAAACCAATTCCTCGAAAAGCGCGGGTGTCATTTCGAGATGGAATTGAAAACCGATGCATCGCGGGCCGCATTGGAGAATTTGGTGCGGAGTCATCGCGGAGGAGCCCAGGCACTCGCCGCTCTGTGGAATTTCAAAAACATCGCCGTGCCAATGCGTCGCTGGAAAAACACTCGGCAGCGCGTTGACCAATGGGTCCGAGCAGCCCGTGGCGTTCAGTGACACGGGAAAAAAACCGATCTCTTTCGACTCGGCTCGGCGGACTTCAGCACCCAGCGCCCGAGCGATCAATTGCGCTCCGAGACACAGGCCCAGCACCGGAATGCCTCGCTCCATGGCATCACGCACCAAGCCGCATTCCGTCTCCAAATACGGGAAAGCCTCAACTTCCCACGAACTCTGCCCGCCCCCACCGAGAGCCAAACCTGCGTAGTCGTCCAATTTCGGAAATCCCCCACTCTGCCAAACGTGAAAAACCTCACACTCGACCCCACATTCCTCGAGCACCTCGGCGAGAAGGCCGGGCTTGTCCACATCCCCATGCTGCACGAAAAGCACCCTTTTCATGGCACGATCTTGGGGCAAACCCCTCTATCACCCAATCGAAAAAAACCTCGCGTGACGCCTGATTTTCCTACCCGGTGACGACTATTTTTCGCTCGTGGTGATTTGGGAATTGCCAAAGGCGCGGCAACTGAAAGAAATTGCCCCCGTTTTTCAATAGGTCAGCCCGATAGAAATTCTCAAAACGATGCCCAATACTTCAAGAACCATGCCCAGCCCTACCGAAGACGAAGTTGCCGTGGATCCGGTGGATTTCTCCAAAGCCGAAGTCAATGCGAACCTCACCCCGGATGAAAAAATGGGGATTCTCCGGCAAATGCTTCGTATCCGGCGCTTCGAGCAGGTTTCGTTGAAATACTACAACCAAGGAGCCATGGGCGGCTTCCTGCACCTCTACATCGGCCAGGAGGCGGTGGCGGTCGGAACGGTTTCCCTTCTCGGAAAAAACGACCATGTCATCACGGCCTACCGCGACCACGGCCACGCCCTCGCCGTCGGCATGGGAATGAATGAATGCATGGCCGAACTCCTCGGCAAAGCCACCGGTTGCTCACGCGGCAAGGGCGGCTCGATGCACTTTTTTGCGCCCGATAAAAATTACTGGGGCGGCCACGGCATCGTCGGCGGCCAGACCCCGCTCGGCCTCGGTCTCGCCTACGGGCTCAAATACCATGGCCTCAAAGGCTGCGCGCTCTGCTTCATGGGCGACGGCGCCGTGAACCAAGGCGCTTACCACGAATCGCTCAACCTCGCCGCCCTCTGGAAGCTCCCCGTCGTCTACATCATCGAGAACAACAAATACTCCATGGGCACCACACTCGATCGCTCCTCGGCCATGAGAAATTGCCTCGCCGAGCGGGCTGATGGTTACGGCATCGTGTGGGATATCGCCAATGGCGAGGATCTCTACGAAGTCCGCGCCAAGACCGCGAATGCCATGCGCCGCGCTCACGAGCAGTCCCTCCCGACCGTTCTCGAGATCGATACCTACCGCTACTACGGCCACTCGGTCGCCGACGCGAATGCGAAAAAATACCGCGCCGCCGATGAGATCGAGCGCTACAAGACCCACCACGACCCGATCCGCCTTTGGAAAAAACGCCTCCTCGAGGAAGGCGTGACCACCGACGCCGCGATGGATGCGATGGATAACGAGATCAAGCTCGAGGCCAACGCCTCTGCCGAGTTTGCCCTCGCCAGCGAAAATCCCACACCCGAGTCGATTTTCGAGGATGTCTACTGGGAAGTGGACAACAACACCGAAGCCGGAAACACCGGTCGCCACTTCTTCGGCGAATAGCAAAACCGCAACGCCGCACGCACCTCAGCAATCCAAGATCCGACCGATCCGTCTAATCCGTCCAATTCCGACCGATCTCTAAAATCCCATGCCACTCATCACCTACCGCAAAGCCCTGAATGACGCCCTCGCCGAGGAAATCATGCGCGACGAAAATGTCGTCCTCATGGGCGAGGAAGTCGCCCGCTACAATGGAGCCTACAAAGTCACCGAAGGCCTCTGGGAGCGCTTCGGCGACAAACGCGTCGTGGACACCCCGATCAGCGAGGCCGGCTTCATCGGCATGGGCATCGGCGCCTCGATGCTCGGCATCCGCCCCGTCATGGAACTCATGTTCTGGAGCTTCGCCTATGTCGCCTGGGACCAGATCATCAACAACGCCGGCCAGGTCCGCTACATGAGCGGCGGCCTCATCAACTGCCCGATCGTCATTCGCGGCCCAGCCAATGGCGGCACGAATGTCGGTGCCACCCACTCGCACACACCCGAGAATTTCATCGCGAACACGCCAGGCCTCAAAGTCGTTTGCCCAGCCACCGCCTACGATGCCAAGGGCCTCATGAAAACCGCCATCCGTGACAACGACCCCGTCTGCGTCATGGAAAACACCCTTCTTTACGGTGAAAGCTGGGAGGTTCCCGAGGAGGAATACACCATCCCGCTCGGTGTCGCCGACATCAAGCGCGAGGGCACCGATGTCTCCCTCATCGCCCACGGTCGCGCCGTCATCACCGCGCTCAAGGCCGCCGAAATCCTCGCCGCCGAGCATGGCATCCACGCCGAGGTCCTCGACCTCCGTTCGATCCGTCCGCTCGACGAAGAGGCGATCATGAAGACCGTCTGCAAAACCCACCGCGCCGTGCTGGTGGACGAGAACAAGCCCTTCTGCGGCGTCTCCGCCCAGATTTCCTCCATGATCATGGAGCAATGCTTCGACGAGCTCGACGCCCCCGTCCAACGCGTCTGCGCCCTCGACGCCCCGGCCATTTACTCCCCCGCGCTCGAACCGATCCAACTTCCCACGGTCCAACGCATCATCGCCAAGACCCTGCAAATCCTCTGACCCGACACCCCGTTACACCCGATTTCTTATGATTCAGATTACCATGCCCAAATTGAGCGACACGATGCTCGAGGGCACACTCGTCAAATGGCACAAAAAAACCGGTGATAAAATCTCCGTCGGAGATGTCATCGCCGATGTCGAAACCGACAAAGCCACCATGGAAATGGAAGCTTTCGATGACGGCGTGCTCACCGACATCCTCATTCCCGAGGGCGGCGTGGTGAAGGTCGGCGACCCGATCGCCACTCTCGACGGAGGGTCCACCGAGTCCCAAAAGCTCCCCGTAGCCGCCAAGGCTCCGAGCGCCCCAGCGGCTCCTGCCCCCGCGCCTGCCACAACCGCCATTTTCTCCGGCGCCCCGGCCACTCCCCGCCCGAAGCCCCGCCCGTCTGCTGACGGCGCTCGCGTCAAAGCCTCCCCTCTCGCCAAAAAAATCGCCCAAGAGCGAGGCATTGACCTTTCCCGTCTCCAAGGCTCTGGCCCCGGCGGACGAATCGTCGTTGCGGATCTCGACTCAGCCCCCGCCGCCCCGCGTGGCGCTCAGGCTGCGGCTCCCGCTCCCAAGATCGATGTCCCCTGCTCCGATGCTGACAAAAAAATCCCGCTCACCGGCATGCGCCGCACGATCGCCGAGCGACTCCTGATCAGCAAAACCCAGATTCCGCATTTCTATCTCACGATGGAGGTGGATGCCGCCCCGCTCTCGAAGCTCCGCAAGGAAATCAACGCCGCCGCTGAGGCCACCGGATCGCCCAAGATCACAGTGAATGACTTTGTGCTTCTCGCCACCGCCCGCGCCGCCGCGCTACACCCCAAAGTCAACGCCGCCTTCGCGGGTGACTCCGTTGTGGAATATGCCGATGTGAATCTCTCGGTCGCCATTGCCGTCGAGGACGGCCTCATCACTCCCGTCGTTCGCAAGGCCGACAAACTCTCGCTCCGCGAAATCAGCGCGGCTGTTAAAGACCTCGCCGTCCGCGCTCGAAACAAGAAAATCAAACCCGAGGAATACGCCGGAGGAACCGTCACCGTCTCGAACCTCGGTGCCTACGGAGTCGATAGTTTCTACGCCATCGTCAACCCGCCGCAGGCCGCAATTCTTGCCGTGGGCGCGATCGTGAAAAAGCCCGTCGTCGGTCCCAACGATCAAATCATCGCCGGCCAGCGGATGTCCATCGCCCTCAGCGGCGACCACCGCGTAGTAGACGGCGCACTCGGCGCCCAATTCCTAGCGGAAATCCGCAAGAGCCTCGAATCTCCCGCCACTCTGCTGTTCTAATCCCGGTTTCTGCGGGGGTTGACCACCGAGGACACAGAGAGCACAGAGGGAAGACTTCAGAGTGCTTTGAGAAAACCTTGCTGATTGAGGCACGAGATTTCTCGTTGTAGCGATTTCCAGTCAGTTCAACCCAAAAACCGCCCTCCCCCGTAGCGGAACACGGAACGTGTTTCGATAGCGCCGTTTTCAGGTTGCGTTTTTCAGTCAGCTCAACCCGAAAACCGCACTCTCCCGTAGCGGAACATGGAACATGTTTCGATAGCGCCGTTTTCAAGTTGAAATCAGCTTAGCCAAATCCCCCTCCGTGCTCTCCGTGTCCTTTGATTCGCTTTGCTCACCCCTGCGGGGTCGCCTTCGGCGCTATATCTCGCTTCGCTCGATTGCGGTCAATCCCCCCCCTCGCTCACACATGCCCGAGGCCGCGGAGCGTTTCGAGCATGCCGACGATTTGCTCGGTGCGTTTGGGGCTTTTGCGGCCGAAGCGGGCGGAGAGTTGGGCGGCGCTGGCGGTGGGCTCGGTGCCTGGCAGAACGGACTGCAGCGGCGACGGATTGGATGGGGCTGAGCGGAGTTGCCACACCACTGGGCATGCGGTTTTCCTTATCCGCTATGGTCAATTTCCAGCAAAGCGGAGTTTGGTTCGTGCTTTCTTCACCGCGGATTGTGGATTGCGGATTATCCTCGCTAAAAGACCAAGACATGCAACGGAAAGCACAAAGCAACCGAATCTGCCACGGTCGGAGGGTTAGCGTATTTTTTTCGGGCAGCGAGGGAGGAATCGGCCAAAGTCAACCAGTTGATGAATCCATACGGGGCGTGAGGTCGAGACTCGAAATGTCGAAATTCCTAAAACTTCACCAGCACGCCCCAGTCGGCTTGATCCATAGTTTTGGTGGAGAGTCCTGTAATGGCAGTTACGCCGGAGCCGGCGTTGTCCGTCTGGTCCCAGCCGGTGCCGTAGATGAGATACGAGCTGCTCTCTGATGGCTTGTAGCAGAGGGGCTTGCCGGTGAGCGGGTCTGTGGGGATCGATGGCAGGAAGGCTGGCACGAGGTCTTCTAGGGTTGCGGGCAGACGCCCGTGGGCCATGCGGTAGCGCTCGACCGCGCAGGCGGTGGCGAGGCTTCGGAGGATTGTCTGGGTGGCTGCAATCCGCTTGGCCACACTGATAAGATCTGGCAGCGCCCTGTAGTATAAAGGATTCAGAATCTTATTCCAAACGGAGGAACCGGCACGCGCTGCCTCGATCTCTGCGAGGGTCGATGGAAGTTCCTTGGGCTGCTGCACGGCATCGATGTATCGCTGGATGGTGCCGATGTATCCGGCTTTATCCTCGTTTACCCATCCCGCAGGCCAGATTGCCCATGCGGCCCGGAGAGCCTTTTTTTGAAGTCTCACTGTGCCGGTGTCGGGCAGTTCCTGCAGCGTCAATAGATCTGTTCTGGAAACATCGAATTGGAGAAGCGATGCTCTTTCCCCGCGAAGACCGTCGGAAAGGCGTGCCAGCAGATCGATGCGGGAGAGTTCGCTGGAAAGATCTGCCAATTGAGCATCGGTCCATGCGTGACGCTCCAGACCATCGTTAATCACCTGAGATGCCCGGTCCGAGATGCTGCTTTCAACAAGAAGCGAAATGAGAAAGGGGCCAGACCCGGCGGCGCGTGCCAGAGCAAGAATCGTCTGGACATCTTGAAAGGCATTTTCCGGGCGACCAGCCGCCAGTTCGGCCTGCGCCCGTCCTTGCAGGACCTTGGAGGTATTCGCCATCGCTGAAAGGTGGGGGAGGGACAACTCGAAGCCTTTTGAGTAATCCAGCGGCCAACAAACCCCCGGTCGGCGGACCGCCTGGGCGACTTCCTCAAGCAGCGGGGCGGAGGGGGCAAGACTCTTTAAAACCAATTCCCCTGCGGCCTGATCGTCGCCCTTGAAATCGGGATTCAAGAATCTTGCGACAAAATGGATCGTGCTCTCGCCCGACTCAGGCTTTCCAGCGATTTTTTTCCAAGGTATTTCCAACTTTCCAAGTCGCGAATCCTTTTCGGAAACAAAGACTTCCTGAAAGACCGGTGCGGCGGCCGCGTTGTCGGCATCAGGCACCGGTCCCGGCACGATTTCCTCGAATCGCGTGGGCTCGTTCTTGTCCCGGAGCATGGCCAGGGCGGCGCTCAGCTTTCTTGCACCCCACCAGTTCGTCCATGAAAAGAACAAGGTGACAATGGAGATCAATGTGATAACGGCCAACAGGAGGCCTTTTGTCCATCCGCCTCGCCGCTCGCATTCCTCGTAACGCCCGAATTTCCATGGTAATATCACTGCGGTGACCGCAAGAATACCGAGAAAAATCAGCGCAGCCTGCCAGAGCGTTATCGTGCGGGAGAAGATGACCATACCTCCCAAAGCGAAAACGATGGGAACTCCGATCACGAAGTGCAGCACCGCCTGCAGGTAGAAACCGGCATATCTCAAGTGTGCATGGCAGTTTCCACATTCTCTTGTCGGGCCGGGCCACAGGACCCAGGTCTTGAACGGAGCAACGCGCTGATGGCATTTGGGGCATTTCATATACTGATTGGTTTTGGGAGTCTTCTAAGTTGCAGGTTGGGATGCCTGGGGAGTGGCCTTTGGCAGGCGAAAATACAATTCCATCTGAAGCGGGTGCTGGTTCGGAGAGGTATCCATCTCCTGAGGAAATTGTCCGGTCGCGATGATGCACTTGAGCGTTGCGGCTCGCGCCAGATACGCCTCGCGGTCGAAGGGCAGAGTTCCAGTCGGAACATCCGGCGTGGTGGCTCGGAGAAGAATGATCAACGACCAGCACACGGCCAGCGAAGCCCACGTGACCCGTGGAGCCCAGGCGATTGGCTCTGCGTTTTGTCGTGCGGTTTGCAGGACCCGGTGCTTCAACCCGGCTGGCAGCTCCCGCGGGCGGGCCCGGCGGAGAAGGGATTCGATTTCCTCGTTGTTCATGTTTCATCCTCCAGACGCATGGCGTCGCGAAATTTGTCTAATGCGTAGCGATATCTGCTCGCGGCGGTGTTTGCCGGGATGCCAAGGATGCCCGCGATCTGCCGGAAGGTCCTCTGCTCCCATGCCTTCAAATGCACCACCGCGCGCTGCTCCTCCGGCAGGGCCGCCAGCCGTTCAAGCAACTCTGCGATTTTTTCATCCTCCCCGGGCTCAGGTCGGAAGACGGTCTGCGCTTCCAAAGCGAAGTTTTCCAACATCTGGCGCCGGGTCGCATCGCGGCGCACGACATCCACATGGGCGCGGTATATGCACCGCAACACAAAGGAGCGCGGGTTGAGAATGGTAAATCTCGGACGCCTGGCCAAGCGCAGGAAGACGCTCTGCACCAGGTCCTGCGCGGCATCCGGATCGCGTGTCAACTGAAGCGCAAAAGCATAGCCCGCAGAAGCGAATTCATCGTAAAGGGATTCCAGTTTTTGAAGATCCATGAATGGGAGTCTGTGAACCAGACGCGATGGTAATGGGATTTGTCTATCCTGCGGGAACCTTTTCATCACCGGCTTTCGAAAACGGGCCAAGTCTGGCGGTCATCTGGGGGTCAGTCCCACATATTCACATATTTAACAATTGTTCAGCCTCAGCAACCTGATGGCGGCGGGCTGCAACGGCGCTCTCGCGTCTGGGCTTGGGGCGGCCAGGGGCTGGATCATCTGAACCCGTCACCCCAACAGAGTGGGTCGGCAACAATTTTCGATTCGCGAGGATTTGCCCGCCATTCGCTGTTTGCTTCAAAACGGAAGAGGACCGCCGTTGCTACATGGCGGGGATGCCGAGTTTTTCGGATGACGCCCTTCAGATGAGCGGGACCTCGTCTAGGAAGGGGTCGTTTTTGGAGAGGAGGAAGTAGGTGTTGATCTGGCCGAGGCCTTTGACCTCGATCGAACCTCGGGCCTCGCATTCGTAGTCGGCGCCTAGGGCTGCGCGGGTGGCTTCCGAGATGTGGATGCGGCCGGGGAGACCGGAGCTTTCCATGCGGCTGGCGACATTCACGGCGTCGCCCCAGATGTCGTAGGCGAATTTTTGTTTTCCGATGATGCCGGCGACGAGCGGGCCGGAGTTGAGGCCGATCCGGATTTGGAATTCCGTGCCGAACCGGGCGTTGAATCTCTCGATGAAGCTGACCATCTCGAGGGCGCTGTCGGCGACGCGGCGGGCGTGGTCTTCGACGGGAATGGGAACGCCGGCGGCGAACATGTAGCAATCCCCGATCGTCTTGATTTTCTCAACGCCGTTGCGGGCGGACATGAGGTCGAAATTGCTGAAAATCCGGTTGAGCATCGTGACGACATCGACGGGCTCGGCGTTGCGCGCGTAAGGGGTGAAGCCGACGAGGTCGGTGAAGCCCACGGTGGTGGCTTCCTGTTTTTCGGCGATGACTTTTTCACCGTTCTTGAGGCGCGCGGCGATGGCTTGGGGGAGCACATTGAGCAGGAGTTGCTCGGATTTTTCCTTTTCCTGCTGGAGGAGGGATTTTTCGGTTTCCAGCTCTTGGAGGAGTTGGCGGTCGGTGTCGCGGAGGCGCTTTTTTTCGATCGAGGAAAAAACGCGGGCGCGGAGGAGGACGGGGTCGAAGGGTTTGTTGAGAAAATCCTCGGCGCCGTCGGAGATGCACTGGATCGCGGCAGAGAGCTGCTCGGACGCGGAGACGACGATGACTGGCACGGAGCGGAGGGCGGGGTCGGACTTGACGATTTTCAGGAACTCGAAGCCGTTCATGCCGGGCATTTCGAGGTCGAGCAGGACGAGGTCGTAGTCTTTGCCGGTGCGGAGGAGGTCGATGGCAGCGGCGCCGTTATCCGCCTCGTCGATGGATTCAAAACCAATTTGGCGGAGGTGCTTCGAGATCGTGAGCCGGATCATGCGGCTGTCGTCGATCACGAGAAATTTGCAGCCAGCCAAGCCGCTTGGGCCAAGAACGCCCTCTCTTGCAAATGCTGCTTCGGTGATTTTCATGCGGGGGGGATTATTGAAAAAAATGGAGGTGACGAAAGCGGATTCCGCTTTTTCCCTCAAATGGAGACATCGCCGAGGTAGTCGCGGAGGCGCAAGGTTCTCGCTTCGGCGTTCGCGCGGCGGAGGAGTTGGAGGGTGGAGCGGATGCGGGCGGAGATGCCCATCATGGGAATGCTGATCTCGGTGGAGGTTTGGTTGGCGAGGATTTGGTGGCGGAGCCAGTCCATCCACTCATCCCAATCGCGGAGAGCGGTATCCATTTCAGCGGTGAGGTCAGTGGGTTGGCGGGCGGCGGCGAACGAGTCGGCTAATTCGGCGAGGCCGCGGCGAAGGGTTTCCTTGGCTCGGGCGATCGAGGCGTTGCCTTTTTCCAGAAAATCCGGCGGGAGGATCGGGTGGAGACGGCCGAGGCAGAGAGAAAACTCCCATGACATTTCCTGGATGGTGAGGATGAACTCCTCGAGCCGCTTGGCCTCGTCGGGCGGGCAGGTCGGGCCGCGCATGGCGGCGATGGCGAGGCGGGCCTTGGCGGGGAAGAGGGTGTGCTCGGTGCGCTGCCAGAGCGGAAGACTCCACATGCCGTCGCGGAGCGCCGCCTGCATGGACTCGAGATATTTTTTCACACCGAGGCGGAGGTTGTTTTGCGGAAGCGTGGGCCACATGAGGCGCTGTGCGACGCAGGCTATGATGGGGCCGTTCACCATCCCGAAAAACATTCCGACGATCGCCTCGAACGATACGGGCTCCTGGGCGTTCAGCGACACGACGCAGGCGAGCACCATGAAGCAATACATGAGGGGGACCGTGATGCCGCCAGCGCGGTGGAACCAATACCCGAACAAAAACGCCCAGGTGACCATGACGGTGTTTTGCACGGCGTAGCTCGCGAGCAGGGGTGTGGAGACCAGCATGGCCAATGAGGCGAGGGCCATTACAGACGACATTACAATCAACTGCCGGACCGCCGGTCGGTCGCCCGATTCGTTGGGGCTAATGGCATTCAGCGCGGTGAATGTGAAAATGCAGAGCATCATCATCCCGCTGCCCGGAGGGTTGAGCCAGTTCTCCAAAATCAGGCCGGCGACCACGGCGGCACCTGCTCGGATACCGCGCTGGATCCATGGCACAGAGGGCCAGGCGGGTGCGAGGGCCAAGCGCTCCGAGAGTGGGCAGGTTTCGGCGGGGGAGTTGTTAAGGATGTCGAACTTTTTGAGGAGATCGCACAGCTCGCGGAGCAGGAGCAGATGGGCCGACATCACACCGGATTCGAAGGGGGCGAGTTTTTGAATCTCCGGGTCGGCGCGGAACTCGACAACCAACGAATCTAGGACGGTCCAGATTTCGGCGACGCGGGAATTCCACTCGGCGGGCAGTGTCTTGCCATTCTCCTGCGCGAGAAACCCCTCGCGGAGTAACTGGCCGATCTCCTCGACATCCCCCTTAAGGCGCCTTCGGATCGGCTCCTGGGCCGGCTCGTGGCGGGCGAAGGAGCGAATGAGCGCTGCCGCACGGGCGATGAGGTCCACCTTTTGCGCGTGGCGGCCGATATTTTGCCGGAAGGATTTGCTCTCCATGGCACCGAAGCGCAGGAGAACGCGCATCTGTGTGGATTTGCTCGGGAAGTCCCGCAAAATCTCAGCGACGCCGGTTTTTTCCTCAGAGAAATGCCGAATGCCAAGCGTCACGGCATCGGCCAGTTCGGCAAGCACGCTGCGGATCAATCCAGCGAATGCATCATTTGCGAAGCGCGGGAAAACGAGCACCTGCACGACCATGCTCACGATCACGCCGAGTCCCACCTCCTCCACGCGCAAGAGGGCATAGCGCGAAGCGGTCGAGGGGTCGTTCAGGCTGTCCGAGGCCACGACCACATAGGTCATACCGACTAGGAAAAACGCATACGGCGCGCGGGATTGGCCGAACATCGCGACGGAAAAGGCCACCACCACAAAAGTGAGCGGCAGGTAGAGGAAAGGAGATTGCTGGAGCGAGGAGGTCGCGAGATATCCGAGCACGCCGCCGACGATTGTCCCGATCAAGCGGAAGGCGGCTTTTTCCTGCACCGCGCCAACGAAGCGCGCCATCGAGAGCATCAGCACGGTGAAGACCGCCCAGCCCGGATACTCGAGCCGCAGGACGAGCGCAAAAAACAACGCAACAACGACCGAAACAGCCATTTGGATACCCTGAGCCACACCATCGCGGTCCACGGCTTCCAGCTGGCGGGCCAAACCAAATCGCCGCAAGATCGCTTCCACGCCGGCAGGCTAGAGAGTGCGCGGGCTTGCGTCCACGGCAAAGGCATGAAAGAAAATCCCACGCGTGGCCGCTTTTTTCCAAACCGCCGAAATCGCCCTAGGCGAATTCCTCCTTCCTTGGGGGATGGTTGTTAGTGCCCTCGGATTTCTTGCTGCGTGGCTGGTGACCGCTGTCCTCGAGCGTTTCGGACTCACGCGGTTTTTCTGGAACCTGCCTCTATTTTTCGTTGCCCTTTCCGTGCTGCTCGGCTCGGTGCTCGGCCTGGTCCTCGCCCCATGAAGCCTGCCGGAACCGCCTATGTCCTCACGGGAGTCGTCATCGTCCTCGCGGCAGTGGCCGCGCTGGGGATGTATCAACGCTACACCACGAAACCCTGGACGCGCGATGGCCAGGTGCGCGCGAACATTGTGGGCATCGCGAGCCGCGTGGAGGGGCCCATCATCCAGATTCCAATCCGCGACAACCAACCGGTGAAAAAAGGCGACCTGCTTTTCGAGGTCGATCCCTCGACCTACAAAGCCACCCTCGATCAATGCACCGCGAAGCTCCAGCAATCCCAAGCCGCCGAAATCCAGGCCCAGCAGGAACTCCAGCGCCAAACAGTGCTCTACCAATCGAAGGTCAACGACCTCCGTGACCTGCAGAACTCGCAGGACTCCCTTGCCGCCGCCATGGCAGATGTCGCCGCCGCGGCCGCTGCGCTCGAATACGCCAGGCTGAATCTCAGCTACACGAAAATTTTTGCTCCGGTCGATGGCTACCTCACGAACATGAACACATCGCCCGGCACCTATGTCTACGCCGGCCAGCAACTCCTCGCCCTCGTCGACTCGTCCTCCTTCTGGATCGCCGCGTATTTCAAGGAAACCCAGCTCCACCATGTGAAAGACGGCGGGAAAACCAAGCTCACCTTCATTGGCCGGGAGGACCAACCCTTTGAAGGCGTCATCGAGAGCGTGGCTTGGGGTATTTTCGATCCGAACGGCTCCACCGTGCAACTCCTCCCCCAAGTCGGCCAGACCGTCGACTGGGTGCGCCTGCCGAACCGCTTCCCCGTGCGCATCCGCGTGACCGGGCAACCGCCGATTCCGCTGCGCATCGGGCAGACCGTTTCCATCGCCACCATCGGCGAATGATTTCCATGCCCACCTCGACTCTTCCGATCGAACCTGTGATTCAAGATACGGAGGTGATCGCCTCGACCATTTCGCCGGTGCTTTTTGGCGGGCTCGTGGTGTTCGTGATTCTCTCGAACCACGCCGTGTTTTCTGAGTTCGTCCAATGGATCCACCTGCGTTTCACCATGCCGATTCGCGACAAAAAGGGGCCTTGGATGGCGCGTCCGTTTCTTTACCTGACGATGGTTTTAATCCTCACCTCGCACCTGGTGGATATTGTCATTTGGGCTTACGCACTCGTTTGGAGCGGGCTCGTAAAAGACATCTCGCAGGCGCTTTATTTCAGCGGCAGCACCTACACCACCCTTGGCTACGGGGAGGACATCATGCCGCCGGCTTGGAACGCCATCACCGCCGTGATCGCCCTTTCGGGGATGTTTTGCATCGCTTGGACGACTTCGGTGCTCATGAGCATCATCACCGTTTTCCACCCGCACCGTCTCAAAGCCCCAAAGGAAAAGCCTGGCGCCTAATTGGTCTGAAGCAGAATCCCATCACTTGAGCTGGAGATTTCGCGGGAATAAAAAAGCCCTCTCCCAGACACGGGTTTCTTGACCTGCCCGAGGGCATTCGTTAATCCCACCGACGCCTTGCTGTTCCGTCCGAAGGCGACCCATTCGACCATGAAAAACAACCGACGCCCATTCCTTCTTCTCACCGCCCTCGCTTTCGCCTTTCTGGCGGTTCTCATACCCCCATCAAAAGCCCAGGAACCCACCGAACAAACCGGCCCGATCGTGAATGACATCTTGGTGGAAACCGTCGGAGCGCCGAGTATTTCCAAAGACCGCGTGCTGGCGAACCTCGCCACGAAAGTCGGCCAACCCTACAGCGAGCGCACCGCCGAGCAAGATGTCCGCGCCTTGTATCAAACAGGCGGCGTGTCGAATGTGCGTTTGTTCGCCGAGCCGCTTGGGAACGGCGTTCGCGTCACGGTTCTTCTCCAAGGCCGACCTGTTTTAGAAGAAGTCATCATCGAGGGCGCGGAGCAGATTCCCCTCAACCGCGTGCGCCGCGATTTGAAAGTCAAACCCGGCGATGTGGTGGACGAGGAGCGCATCGAGCAGGACCGCCAGAAGGTCCTCGAACTCTACAACGACCGCAACTACGCCGATGTCGATGTGCAATACCGCGTGCAGGACATCCCCGGCCAGAACCGCGCACGCCTGATCTTCGCCATCACCGAGGGACCGAAGCTCGTCGTCAAAAAAATCACTTTCATCGGCAACGACTCGGTCCTCGACCGCGACCTCCGCAAGGTGATGAAGACAAAGACGCTCAATCTTTTGACCTTCTTCAACAAGAGCGGTCGCCTCGAAGCCTCCCAGGTCGAAGATGACCGTGTCGCCATCCAATCCCTCTACCAGAACCGTGGTTTCGCCGATGTGGATGTCTCGGAAATCCAGACCCAGCCGCTCGCAGGCGAGGGCGTGGAGTTGATCGTGACGATCAGCGAGGGCACCGAATACCGCGTGAACCAAGTCAGCATCAATGGGGTGAATATCGCTCCCGAGGGCGAGATTGTGGGTCAGCTCAAAATGAACGCCGGCCAGCTTTTCACTCCCAAAGGCATGGGCGATGACCTCAAGGCGATTCGTGATTTCTATGGCAGCCGCGGTTATGTCGACATGACGGCCGTGCCCGAAGTCCTCCCTGCCGGCCCCGGCGCGGTGAATCTCACCTACTCGATCGACGAGGGAGTTCAATCCTACCTGAACCTCGTTAATATCCAGGGCAACACCCGCACGCAGGACCGCGTGATCCGGCGCGAGTTGGCCGTCAAACCCGGCGAGGTCTACGACACCACACTCGTGGACATCAGCAAAAAGCGCTTGGAGAATTTGAACTACTTCGAGCGCGTCGAGACCCAGCCGACCGACACCATCGTGCCCGGCCGCAAGGACCTCAATGTCATCGTGGAGGAAAAACGCACCGGCTCGTTCAACTTCGGCGCCGGCTTCAGCACGATCGATAGCTTGATTGGTTTTGCGGAACTTCAGCAGTCGAACTTCGATGTTATGAACTGGCCGCGATTCACCGGCGGCGGACAGCGTTTCCGCATCCGGGCGCAATACGGTCTCCTGCGTCAGGATTTCGTAGCCTCCCTCACCGAGCCATGGTTCCTGGGCTACAAACTCTCCGCAGGCGTCGAAGCCTACTACCGCAATGCGGACTTCCTCTCCGAAGTTTACGCTCAGGAAAATGCAGGCTTCGCACTCCAAACCCGCCAACAAGTCTGGCGCGCCCTCTCGCTCCGGAACGAATACCGCTTCGAGCGCGTCGTCATTTATGATGTGGGCGACATCGTGGATCCCTACGGTTCCTCCGCCTTCGGAGGATTCAGCGGAAACGGCCAAGTCGGTCCAGTCATTGAGGATTCCGAAGGCACCTACTACAAGAGCGCTCTCACCAGCTCACTCGTGTGGGATACCCGCGATAGCCTCTTCCTCACCCGCAAAGGCGAACTCGTCGAACTCACCGGCTTCGTTGCCGGCGGCTTCCTCGGCGGCACGGTGCAGGATTATGGAATCTCTCTCGAGGCCGCAAAATATGTCTCCCTCCCGTGGGACCTCATCTTCATGGCCAAAGGCCAACTCGCCGTCACCGACGGATGGGGCCCGAACCAATCAGGTGATGACGATGGCTATGGAAACGGCGTGCCGATTTTCGACCGTCTCTACCTCGGCGGCGCGAATAACATGCGCGGCTTCAACTTCCGCGAAGTCGGCCCCGTGGATGCCGACGACAACCCCATCGGCGGTAATTCCCTCGGCTACATCACGCTGGAACTCACCTTCCCGATCATCAGCCGAGTCCGCGGCGCGGTCTTCAGCGACGCGGGCTTCGTCAATGCCGACTCCTACGATTTCGGAACATCAAACTACAATGTCGATATCGGTATCGGCCTGCGCCTCGACCTGCCCATCGGGCCGATCCGCGTGGATTACGGTATCCCCGTTGTTTACGACACTTGGAACGGCCCTCCAGGCAAGTTCAACTTCAACATCGGCTACCAATTCTAAAAACAGCGCGGCCAGAGCGGTCTTGACCCCAAGACCGTGCGGCATTTATTCAACCGCCTGTTTGTTTTTTCCAAACACAAACCAAAATACCAATACCAATGCTTAAATTCCTTCTCCCGGCCGTCATGGTCGCCACCGCCACTCTAGCCTTCACCCCGACCGCCCAAGCGCAGGGAAAGATCGGCATTCTCGATATGAATGCCATTTTCACCCAATACCACCGCACGAAGGATGCTGAGGCCAAGCTCAACGAAGCCCGCGCCGCCGCAAAGACGGAACTCGACGGTCGTCTGGAGACCTTGAAAAAGGCGATGGATGAGATCAACAAACTCAATGTCGATCTCGAAAAACCCGAGCTCAGCAAGGATGCCAAAGACAAGTCCTCGAAAGCCCGTGACCAAAAGATCGCCGAAGCCCGCAACCTCGACCGCGAAATCGCGGAGTTCCGTGGAACCCGCGAGCGCCAACTCCAGGAGCAATTCATCCGGATGCGCAAGGACATCATCGACGACATCATGAAAATCGTGAACGAGCAGATCAAAAATGCGGGTTACGATGTCGTCCTCGACAAATCCGGCATGAGCATGGGCCAGGTGCCCGTTGTGATTTACTCGAAGTCAGAACTTGATTTCAGCAAATCCATCATTGAGACCCTGAATAAAGACGCCAAACCAGCCACTCCCTGATGAAACTTGGTGATTTGGCTGGACGCTTCGGTGTCCAGCTCGACCCCGATCTGGCAGAGATCGACATCCGTGGCGTCGCCTCGCTGGCAGACGCCAACCCCGGCGATCTTTCGTTTTTCGGAAACCCAAAATACATCGGCGCGCTGCGTAAAACCCGCGCGTCGGTGGTCCTCGTTCCCGAGGGATTCAACGAACCCGTGCCGCCGCGTTGCGTGCCGATCGAAAATCCCGCCGGAGCTTTTGCCGCCCTGCTTCCGTTTTTCACTCCCGAGCCACTGAAATTCCCGGCTGGCATCCACCCGACCGCCATCATCGCCGACTCCGCGAAGATCGGTGAGGGCTGCTCGATCGGGGCTTATTGTGTGGTGGAAAAAGACGCCGTCATCGGCGCCCGCACCATCCTCGGCCCCCATGCCTTCGTGGGCCAGGAAACCACCCTCGGCGAGAATTGCCACCTCCACCCCCACGCGACCGTGCGCGAGCGCTGCACCATCGCGAACCGCGTGATCCTCCACTCTGGCGTAGTCGTGGGAGCGGACGGCTTTGGCTACGAATTCCGAGACGGCCGTCAGGAGAAAATTCCTCAAACCGGCACCGTCCAGATCGACGATGATGTCGAAATTGGCGCGAATTCCGCCGTGGACCGCGCCCGCTTCGGCCGCACTTGGATTCAGAAGGGCACTAAAATCGATAACCTCGTCCAGATCGGCCACAATGTGACCATTGGCGAGCATTGCATCCTCTGCGCGCAGGTCGGCATTTCAGGCAGCACCCGCATCGGCAACTATGTCACCCTCGCCGGCAAGGTCGGCCTGAGCGGTCACATCGAAATCGGCGACAAGGTGATGATTGGCGCCATGTCCGGCCTCGCCAAAAATGTGCCGCCAAACACCATCATGTTCGGTGCCCCGGCCCAGCCCATCCGCGAATATAAGGAAAACTACGCCCTCCTGAGAAATATCCGGAAACTTTACAATCGCGTGAAGGCCCTCGAGGCCCGCGCACCCGAAGAGTCCTGATTTCTTCTCATGGACTCCCCGCAGTTGCCAAGTCCGAGCAAATGCGGGAGTATCCTCATCCGTGAGCAAAAAACTCTCCACCAATCCGTCGGAGCAGATCGACGATGTCGAATTGATCCGACGCATTGGAAGTGGGGACTACACCGGCTTCGAGGAATTCTACCGCCGCCACATCGGCCTGGTCTTTTCCACCGCTTTCAAAATCCTGAACAACTCGAGCGACGCCGAGGATGTCACCCAAGAGGTCATGTTCATGATCTGGGAAAAATCCCCGATGTATGATGTCTCCCGAGGAAAACCCCTGAACTGGGCAGTCACCATGACCCGCAACAAGGCCATCGACCGCCTCCGCTCCGTCCAGCGCCGCCTACGCTTGAATGACGATGCCCTGAACGAAATCATCCCCGAGCCTCGCCGTGGAAATGACAGCCCGTCCGATCAGGTGAACACTGGCGAAAAGCACATGGTCGTTCGCTCCGCCGTGCTGAAACTCAACAGCGAACAGCGCCAAGTGATCGAGATGTCCTACTTCGGAGGCCTCACCCAGTTGGAAATTTCCTCCCGCCTGAATACCCCGCTCGGAACCGTAAAGGCCCGCATCCGTCGCGGAATGCTTCGCCTCAAGAAACTCGTCGGCAGCGCGCTGTAAGGCCTCTCAGTTGGGTTTAGCGATTTCAGCCAGACGGCGCTCCATCACACTATCGGGCTCCGCGCCGAGCGACTTGGCCATCTCGTAGTGTTTCCGAGCCAAATCGAGAGAGGGCGGTTCGGTATTCGCATACATAACCGCCAGGTTGAAGTGGGCATTCGAGTAGTTGCCATTGAGCATGATGCTGCGCTGGAAAAACTCCTCGGCCTCCCGTGTATTTCCCTGCTTTCCGAGAGCGATCGCGATGTAATTGTGAGCCACGGCGTTCTGGGGGTCCTTCTTAATCACTTCCTTGAGAATCTCGACGGCTTCGCCGAATCGCCCTTGGCGGCAATAGACATTCGATAGGTTTACGGAGGCGAACACATCGCCGGGCATGATCCGCAGGGATTTCTCGAGAGCGACCAAGGCGGCGGTGATTTTGCCCGCATGAATCTGGGTGACCGCGAGATTGGAAAGAGTGAAGGGATTGTCCGGATATTCGTCGTTGAGCTGTTGGTAGATTTTTTCCGCATCGGTGAAACGGCGTTCACGAACCATCGCGCCAGCTTTCTCGACGAGTTGCCGGGCTTCCGGGCTGAAGGCCTCCGGTCCCTTAGGGGCCTTGTCAGGCGTCTCTACCGTGCCATCGGCGGACTTGGAAACGGTCATGGAAACACTCATGTCCATCTCGCCGGGATCGTTCATCACCACCAGCGGATCCCGGAAAATCAAAATCTCGCGATCGCTGAGCTTCGCGGGCGGCTTCGAGAGAACGGCCATCTGCGATGAGAGCATGTCGGATTTTACATAAAGTTTCTCGAGTTCCTGCTCGATCATCCCGACCGCCACGGACCGCTCGTTCTGGTCCTTGAGCTGGCGAAGGACGATATTTTTCAGGAGATCATTTTCCTCGGTGACGCGTTTTTGCTCTTCGGTGGGCTTGGGATCGAGTCGTAGACGGGCGACTTCGCCGGAAGCCTCGTCGAGCTGCGCGTAGAGGGACTTGATATTTTCATCCCGAGCGTGGAGTTCGCTACGGGCCGCAGCGAGGCGGTCTTTCAAGAGCGTGATTTCCTCTTCCAGCGATTCGCGAAATTTCTGGTCGCCTTCGATTTTTCCGGCGTCTTGAAGGGCGACTTCGGCTTTTTGCAATCTGGCGGCGAGGTCCTTGTTGTCTGCCTCCAGCTTGGCCAAGAGGTCGAGCTTTGGCTTCTGATCGGCGATCTGCTTTTCGAGTTCCTGCTTCTCGGCGGCAAACTTCTTCTCCATCTCCTCGCGCTGATTGATGAGTTGGGCGAGTTCCGTTTGGTTTTCCTCAAATTTCTTCAATCCCGCGACGGCCTTGTCACGCTCGGCAGCCAAGGCTTGCCGGTCTTTTTGGGAAGCAGCCAGCGTCTGCTGGCCGTCCTCGATCGACTTGGCGGCTCTGTCGAGTTTGTCGCGGAGCCGGTTGTTTTCATCGTTGAGAACCTCGTTATTGGCCTCCATCTGCTCGATGCGCACCGTGAGATCGGCGAGTTGCTTGTCCGAGACTTTCCCGGCGGAATTTTTCAATTGGTCGCGCTCGACAGACACATTTTCCAAGTTGGCTTTGGCCTGCACGAGTTCGGACTTGGCCTCGACGAGGGAGGTTTTGGTGCGGTCGATCTCGGCTTTCGCCCCCGTGAGGTCGCCTTGGGTTTTCTCCAAATCCTTTTTGAGTTTTTGGATCTGCTGGCGCGCTTCGGCGAGTTCAGATTTGAGGGATTCTCCACCATCTCGGGAGGGGGAAACGCGCGGACTGGAACCCGGGCGTGTCGTCACCATGGGTGCAGGAATATCGATCTCGAAGCCGCCGGTCGGCAGAGGGTCCTCCACCACGATGTCGGCGAGCTGGGCTTCCGTGACACTCGAGCGGAGTCGTTGGAGATTTTCCTGCGTTTTGCGAAGCCGATATTCGACCACCATTTTTTGCCACTCCGGATCGGTGCGCTGGATGTTTTCCAAAGCTTGGGCGGCGGTGGCGTAGCGGTTCAACGCATCACGCATCTGGCCTTCGCGTTCACTCCGCTCACCGGCTTGAAATTCCTGGTAGGCACGCAGAAACATTTCGGCCGGATCAAAAGCGAGCAGCGTGGAGGGCATCCACAATACGCAGGCGAGCAAGACTGGGAGACAACGCTTCAACATCAAAATAACCAGTGCGCTATGCTAACGATGGGCACGGGGAGATCAACCGGAATCCCGACTCAAAAACGGGTCAACCCGCCATGGCTTTTTCCAGAAGGGCGGCGGCGAGTGGCTCGGTGAGCGTGTCGAGTTCCGCGAGGAGTTTTTTCAAGTCCCCTGTGGAGCGGGATGCGATCGCCGCGCTTGCTTTCCCAGCGAGTTCCAAAATCGCAGCCCGGACATCCGCGGGAACCCCGTCGCCGAGTTGAGCCAGGGCGGAATCGATGGCGGGGAGCATTTCGTCGGCTTTCAGGCGGGCCTCGGTGAAGACCCGTTCATCCATATCCTCGAAGGCGTGCTCGAGCGAATCGCCGAGCATTTTCTCCACCGCCTCGTCGGAAACCTCCACCGCGCTCTGGATGTCGATCACCGTGTCACGCCCTGTTGCCGTGTCGCGAGCGAGCACATGCAGGATGCCATTCGCGTCGAGTTCGAATTGCACGCCCAAGCGAGCCTGCCCCTTCGGCGCTGGAGGAAATGCGACCTCCATCGATCCGAGCGGCCAGTTATCGCGGGCCATCTCCCGCTCGCCTTGGAGGACTGAAATTTTCATCCCGGATTGATTCGCGACGGCGTTGGTAAACATTTCGCCGGCCTTGCAGGGAATGGTCGTGTTTCGTGGAATGATGACATTCATCAACCCGCCGAATGTTTCGATGCCGAGCGAGAGCGGGGTGACATCGAGCAAGGTGAGATTTTGAACCGACCCTTCGAGAATGCCCGCCTGAATCACGGCGCCGAGGGCGACCGCCTCATCCGGATGCTGGCTGGTGTCGGGTTCCCGTCCGAAAATTTCGGCTACAAATCGTCGGACCATGGGCATCCGAGTCGCGCCTCCCACGAGGACGACCGCATTCAAATCCGCAGGCTCCAACCGCGCATCGGCGAGCGAGCGCAGGCAATGCGAGCGAGTGCGTGCGAGCAGCGGAGCACACACCGACTCCAACGCGGCCCGGGTGTAGGATTTTCCTGAAAACTCAAGGGAGTCGCTTTCGCTTAGCGCGCATTTGATTTGACGGGCGTCCGAGACGCCGAGCCCCCAAGCCGCCGCGAGGGCCGCGTCGAAATCATCACCGCCGAGACGCGTGTCGCCATTTGTCGCGAGAACTTCGAAAACCCCGGCGTTCAATTCGAGAATCGAAATATCAAAGGTGCCTCCACCCAAATCATAAACCGCCACGCGGGATTTCTCCCCGAGGCGGTCCAGCCCATAGGCCAGAGCGGCGGCGGTGGGTTCCGCCAGAATTCGCTCCACAAGAAACCCCGCCAACTCCCCGGCTCGCTTGGTTGCCGCTCGCTGCGCGTCGTTGAAATAAGCAGGAACGGTGATCACCGCCCGATCCACGACCTGCCCGCAGGACCGCTCCATGTCGGCTTTGAGCTTGGCGAGGATGTAGGAGGAAATTTTTTCGGGCGACAGCACCTGACCATCGATCAAAACACTCATCCAGCCCCCGGGCCCCGCCCCAATCGGGTAGTCGGGAGAGGGCTCGATTTTTTCGGAAGCACGACGGCCGATGAGTCGTTTCACGGAGGTCACAACCCGCGAGGGGTCGACTTCCTTTTTCTCCATCGCCGGCCAACCGACGAGCATTTCTCCATCGACTCCAAACCAAACAGCCGACGGCGTGAGTCTCCTCCCCTCCCCGTCGGACACCAAAATCGGAAACCCGCTCTCCATCACCCCCACCAGCGAGTGGGTCGTGCCCAAATCAATACCGGCAATCATTCCGGAAAAACGCGACGCGCCCTTTTCTTGATCTTAGCGGCGAGGCATTGAGCCCGCCTCGCGGAAGGTGATACGGCCCTTCGAGAGGTCGTAAGGAGAAATCTCCAGAGTCACTTTGTCGCCCGGCACAATCCGGATAAAATTCTTTCTCATCTTGCCAGAAATGTGGGCGAGAATGAGGTGGTCATTCGGCAATTTGACTCGGAACAGCGTGCCGGGAAGCACATCCACCACGATCCCTTCACTTTTAATATAACCGTCTTTGGACATTGGAGGGATGTGAATACGCCACCGTCGTCTCGAACGCAACCTCCGCGCCATCTTGTTTCGGCCATGTTACAAATTCTTCACCATCTTTAGTCTTTCACTCGGGAGGCAGTTTGGTGCAGAACCCCTTTGCGCTCTCCCCCCGCAATCCATGTTGAACCGGAGTCTCCAAATTCTGGCAGTCGGCAGCGCCATCGTGATGGCGGTGGACCCACTTCTCGCGAAAGAGAAAAAAGAGGAGCCCGCACCTGCTCCGGTCGCCCAGACCGGCGGAACCGCCGATGAACTTTTTGCGCAGGCGAAAAAATTCTTCGACGAAAAAAACTACAAGGCTGCGCTCGATGCCTACCTGCAATTCCAGATCGACTACGGATCCGCCCCCGAGGCTGCCGTGGCGAGTTTCAATGCGCTTTATCCCATCGCAATTTGTCAGGTGCAGGTGTCGAATTTCACCGCAGCGCTGGAGGCCATCAAAGCCGCTCTCGAAAAACAGCCACCGAATCCACAAACCAAACTCACCGACGCCCAGCGCCAGGATCTCACTTTCTGGATGGGCCTTTGCGAACTTCAGGAAAAAAATTACCCCGCCGCGCGCGAGGCGATGGAGAAGTTCATTTCCTTCTTTCCACCGGGCTCCGACAAAAATCGGAACTTCGTCCGCCAAAACCCAGCTGCCGGCCGCCTCAGCGAGGCCCGCACCTCGATCGGCACCTCGTATATCCTCGAAGGAAAATACCAAGAGGCCGCGGATTTCTACGCGAAGCTAAAGCCGACACTCAGCCCCGACGCCCGCGGGCGGGCCGTGATTTTCCAACTCTACGCGCTCGAGCAACTCGGCGATTTCGATGGCGCCTTGAAGGTCGTCAACGAGGAATACCCGAACATGAGCGACATCGCGCAGCTCATCTCGTTCCAGACTCTCACGCTCCGTCTTGGCAACCATTGGCTCGAACGCGGCGAGTTCCGCAAAACGATCCAATGCCTCCAACGCGTGTGGACTTTTGACCGCTTGATCAAACATCAAGAAAACCGACTCACAGACCTCAAGAGCAAGCTCAAGGCGGCGGAGGCGACCACAGGCGACCCCTACGCAAAAATCCTCTACGCCCGACTCGTCGGGGAGGTCGGCCGCGAACTCGAGAACTTCCGCAAGATTCAAAATTTCGATGTCTCCATGAGGTTCCGCCTCGCCATGTCCTACCTGCAAATGAAGCGCTACCGCGAGGCCGCCCTCGTCATGAACGAGATGATCGCCGACCTGCCTCCCGGTGAAGTCACCGAACAGGCCGCGCTCAATATCATCCGCTGCTGGAGCGCGCTCGAGGATTGGCCCCAATCCATCACCTCCGCGCAAAAGTTCGTGCAGATGTTCCCCCAATCCAAGCATGTCGCCGAGGCCCGCTTCATGGAGGTCGAGGCGCTTCAAGCCCTCTTGCGAAATGAAGAAGCCGCCGCCGCCTACCTCAAGCTCGCCCAGGATTTCCCAACCAGTGACCGGGCTCCCGAGGCGCGATTCCTGCATGCCTTCGCTCTCCTGCAGGCCGAAAAAAACATGGAGGCCGCGCAGGCCTTCCGAGATTTCATCCAGCGCCACCCCACCCACACCCGCGCCGACGCCGCCACCTACTGGCTCGCGATGTGTTACTCGTTCGACAAGCAATACGAGCCCTGCCGAGAGCTCATGACCGAGTATCTCGAAAAACAACCCAAGGGCGCCCACCGCGGCCAGGCTGCTTTTCGGAAGGCCTATTGCCTCCAACAAATGGAGAAATACCCGGCCGCCATTGACGAACTTCACGCTTACCTGGAGGCCTATCCCGGCGAGGCTGAAAACAGCGAGGCCCGCATCCTCATGGGCAATGCGCTCATGAACGAAGGCTTCATGGAAGACGGCATCGCGGAGTTTAAAAAAATCCCACCCGAAGATGTGAAGACCTACGAGGAGGGCGTCTTCCGCTCCGCCGAGGGCCTCAAGCTTCTGGAAGAATACGACCAATACCGCGACCTCATGCAGGGCTTCGTGGACAAACACCCCCGCTCCACCCGCGTCGGCGAGGCCATCGGAAACCTCGGCTGGTATTGGCGCCAGCAGGAGCAGCCCGAGAAAGCCCGCGAACTTTACCGTCAGGCCATTCTCGATCTCGGCAACGATCCCGCGATCCGCTCGGCGGATGACCTCTTCCCCGCCCTCGCCCGCCTCTACCGCGGTCCCGAGGAATCCGCCCAATACCTCGCCTGGCTTCGCGACCAAGCCGTGGCGGCCGAACAAAACGGCTCGCGCCCCCTCTTTTGCCGCCTCCTCTGGGCTCAGTCACAGGCGCTCCGCAAGACCGATCCCGAGCAATCGCGCAACCTTCTCCTTCAAGCCGCCAGCAAGGCCGATGTGCGTGAGGATAATCCCGCCCTTCTCGTGGACTTCGCCAATGCCCTCCTTGAGGCCAAACGCGAGAAAGACGGCGAAAAAATGCTCCGCGACACGCTCCGATGGAATCCCCGCGCGCTGCAGAAAGACCGGATCCTCGCCTCCCTTGGCGATATCGAACTCCAGCGCGGCCATGAAAAAGAAGCCCTCACCCTTTACACCCGATTCGAAAAAGAAAACCTCGGATCCCCGGTCTTCGGCCCGACCATGCTCTCGAAGGCCAAGCTCCACGCCAAGCGGGGAGAAAACACGCAAGCCCGTGCAACGCTCGACGCCCTTCTCGCTTCGGAGTCGGTCCGCAGCGACATCAAAGCCGAGGCCCTTTACACCATAGGCGAGATTTATCTGAAGGAAAACAACCCGACCAAAGCCATCCCGTATTTCATCCAAGTCTACAACATGTATGGACGCTGGAAGCCATGGGTCGCCAAGTCCTACCTGCAAAGCGCCATCGCCCTCGAAAAACTCCAGGAGACCGACAAGGCCCGCCGCACCCTCCAGGAAATGCTCACGAAAACCGAACTCGAGGAATTGCCGGAATTCCCGCTCGCCAAGGAACGCCTCCAAGCCCTCGGAGGTCCGCTTCCGCCAGCTCCCGCCGATCAAACCGTCCCACCCAACCCGGCCAAAGGATGAACCGTCTCGCCCTCACATTCCTGTTCGCCACCGCCCTGCTCGCCTCGGCGCAGGATGTCCTTTTGCTCAAAAATGGATCGCGTCGCGCCGGCGAGATCATCTCCGCCGATGACTCGACCATCCGGCTCCGCGTTTCTCTTGCTAGCCCATCCGCTCCCGCTTCGAGAGCTGGAAGCGCCGCAGCCACCATTGGCATTCCCCGAGCCGATGTCGAATCGATCGAGTTCCAAGCCGATCCCGAGCGCGATGACCGCCTGCGCTCGGCGACTCCCAACCGCCTTTACGAGGTCGAAAACGAGTGGAAACGCACCCAACCGTGGATTTCCTTCCCCCGCTCCCCGGCCGGCTCGATCGGTTGCAAACTCGGCGAACTCATGTTGCTGACCAAAGACCCCGCCAAAGCCACCGCCTCGCTCGAACTTTTTGAGCTCATCGAGAAACAATCCTGGAGCGACCAAGACAAAGCCCGCGCCAAGCAGGGCCGGCTCCGCGCCATGGTGGCCACGGGCCGCGCCGCCGAGGCGATCGACCAAGCCAAACTCCTCGCCGCCGAATCCGAGGACCCCGAAATCCTCATCGAGGCCAATTACATCATGGCCCAAGCCGCCGAACGCGATCTCAAGGCCTTCCTCGAGGAAAATCCCCGCTGGGAGCAGGACCCTCATGTCATCGATACGCGGCATGAACTCTACAAACGCGTGCTCGACCTCTATCTCTACCCCAGCCTCTTCCATGGCTCCGATGACATCCGGTCCGCCCGCGGCCTCTGGGGCGCTGTCAGCGTTTACCGCGCATCGAAACAAGTCCCCCTCGCCATCGAAACCGCGCGCGACATCACCGTTCTCCACCCCGCCACCACCGAGGCCAAACTCTCCCAAGAATTCCTCGCCTCCCTCAAGCCCGAGGAACTCGCCAGCGACTTCGAAGCCGAGGCCCGCAAGGAACTCGAAGAAGGCATGACCAAATCTCCGGCTCCCACTCCGGAACCATCACCCGAGCCCGAATCCACAAAACCTGAAACGAAGAAAAAGAAATAACCATGACAACCAAACAACTCCTCGCCACCGCCTGCCTGGCGGCCATCGCCATCATGTCCATCCCGCCATTGTGGGCGCAGGATGCCGCCCCGCCACCACCCGCAGGCAACGCCACCGCCGCCAAGCCACCCGTGGATAAAACACCACCCGCAGGCAACGCCACCGCCGCCAAGCCACCCGTGGATAAAACCCTTCTCGACAACTTCTACGCCGGCGGCTCCCTCATGTGGCCGCTGCTCCTCTGCTCCATCGGCACCACCGCCGTCGGCATCTACTGCTTCCTCCAGATCAACAGCAAAAAAATGATGCCCAAGGCGCAGGTCGAGGCTATTGGCCAATTCATGCAGGCGCGCGACGCCTCCTCCGCCTACTCCCTCTGCCACAGCCAACCGAATGTCTTCGCCAACTGCATCTCCGCCGCCATGCTCAAGGTGAATTTCGAGCGCGACCTCGCCAACAAAGCCTCCATGGAACAAGCCGCCGGGGAAACCCTCTCCAACGAGGAAACCAAGCTCAACCTCTGGGTGAACTACCTCAATGTCTTCGCCACCATCGGCCCGATGCTCGGCCTCCTCGGCACCGTCACCGGCATGATCGCCTCCTTCGACATGCTCGCCGCCGGCAAATCCGAACCCGCCGACCTCGCCGGCGGTATCGGCGAGGCGATGATCACCACCGCCGGAGGGCTCTTCGTCGGCATCCCCGCGATGTTCCTGTATTTCTATTTCCGCAACCTTCTCCAAATCAACATCGCAAACATCCAGAAACGCGCCACCTTCATGCTCGATCTCCTCAGCGGCGAAATCAAACTCGAGGGCTCCAGCGCCGAATTCGAGCAGCCCACCGAGTAATCCCAGCTCCGTGTCCTCTGTGTTCTCTGTGGTCAATCATTCGGATTCATGAAAATCGCCAAAAAACAGGAAGACGAAATCGGGTTCCAACTCGCCCCGATGATCGATATGACGTTTTTGCTCCTGATTTTTTTCATGGTGACCACCAAGATTTCGAAGGACCAAGTGAAGGTGGACATCAAACTCCCCACCGCCGCGAACGCCACGATCCCCAACGACATCTCGAACCGCGACATCATCTCCATCGATGGCACCGGTGCGTATTACATCGGCCAGACCCCCGCGACGAAAAAGGAACTCACCGCCCACCTCAAGGAACGCTTCAAAGTCACCCCGCCCCTCCGCCTCTACATCCGCGCCGACAAAAACACCCCCGGCAAGCAGATCAAGGAACTGATGCGCATCGCCGCCGAAGCCGGTGCCGTGAATGTGATCTTCGGCACCTACCAGGATTAATGAACGCCTTCACGACATCCCCTCGTAGCGGAACTCGGAACGAGTTTCGAAGCCCCGCGCCACTTAAAACTTAAAAACTTCCTCTCCATGCAACTCCGCCGAAAAGACACCCAGACCGTCGAAATGCAGATGGGCCCCATGATCGACATGGTGTTCCTCCTGCTCGTCTTTTTCATGGTCTCAGCCAAGCCGATCAAGCAGGAGAGCGATGTGAATATCGGTCTCCCCGGCACCGTCTCCCAAGAAGAAGTCGTGGACATCCCCGACGAGCAACGCATCAAAATCCAACCCGATGGAACCGTAATCCTGAACGACCAACCGCTCGAGTCCCCACAGAACCAAGTGCTGAACCAACTCACCGCCACGCTCAAGCGGTTCAAGGAATCCGCCGACGCCAACAAAAGCGAGGCCCTCGTCACCATCGACCCCGACGATCAGGCGAACCACCAACGCATCGTCGCCGTGCTGAACGCCTGCGCCGTCGCCAAAATCACAGGAGTCACCTTCGCCGACTCCTCGCAGGAGGAGGAATAAACCCATGGCTGCCATCGAATCCCTACTCAGCGAAGACGCCGGCGCCAAAAAACGCCGCATCCGGATGGTCATTTCCATCCTCATCGGTGTCTTGTTGCTTCATGTGGCAGCCGGAGTCATCGCCGGCATTTTCATCGTCGCCAAATACATCTTCCCGCCCCCCGCCAATTTCGTGGTGAAAAAAGACGTCCGCCTGCCTGCGAAAAAGCGCGAACAAAAGATGAACATGGCCTCCCTCGATGCCATCGCCCCCAAGCCGACACTGAGCGACAAGATGCAAAGCACCCGCCCGACCGCCTTCTCCCTCCCCGATGTGCCGAACATGCCGCTCGACCAAATGCTCCCCCTCGACCCCTCGCAACTTCTGTCCGACCAGATGGCCTCAATCTCGAACTCCGAGGCTCTCGGAACCGCCTCCGGAGCCTCCGTGGGCGGCAGCGGCGGGTTTGGAGGAAAAGGCCTGAGCTTTCTTGGAGTCGATTCCAGCGGCCAGCGGATTCTACTGATGGTCGATATCTCTGGAACCGTGGTGAACAAAGCCGCCAAAGCCGGAATCTCGCCCGAAAAACTCCGCGAGGAATTGATCGCCCTCATCAGCAAACTCCCGATCACCTCCCGCTTCAGCATCATCCAATATGCCGGCAACTATAAACCCTTCACGACCGAACTCGTGCCAGCCAGCCAGCCGAACAAAACCCTCGCCCTCGATTGGATTCGGAATGAATGGGTGACCAGTGGGGGAATCCAAGTTTCCAAAAAAACCGTCGCCAGCCCCTCGGGCTTCATCGGCGTGCTCCAAGCCGCCAACGACATGAAGCCAGACGCCGTCTTCATCATCACCGACGGCAGCTACAAATCCAAAGTCCACACGAGCGGCATCCCGTGGGATGAGATTCGCAAGGTCTCCGATCAGCTCAAAGACTCCGACGGCCGACGCACGAAAATCAATGTCATCGCCTTCGAGGCCGACGATGAGGATTTGAAACAGATGAAGCGAATGAGCCAAAGCAGCGGAGGCAACCTCCGCGAGATGAAGTAATACCAAAAGCAGCTTGCTTCTGGACTTCTGAATGTAGCGCGGGCGTCTCGCCTGCGTGGGTAAGTCGTTCGATGGCAGGCGAGACGCCCGCCCTACAATAAAACCTACGAAAGTCGCATTTCCGAGAGAGATTGGTATAACCCGCCGCTGGGCGAAGCAGCGACTCAAGGTCGAGATTCGATCAAATGCCCCTCAGAGGATTTCGAAGGGGGAATTCCCCCGGTATTTTATTTGGCGGGCTTGGCGGCTTTGACCGAGGGAGCGGGGTAGGCTTCGGCGCCGGGCTCGGGGACGAGATCGAGGAGTTTTTTCACGATATCCAGAGGACTGAGGCCTTCGGAGTCGGCGGCAAAATTGGTCATGATCCGGTGACGCAGGACCGGGGGAGCGGAGCGGCGGATGTCGGCACAGCTCACATGGATGCGTCCCTCAAGGATCGCAGTGGCCTTCGCAGCAAGGATCAGACACTGGCCGGCGCGGGGGCCAGCGCCTGTGGAGATATAATTTTTGGTGAGCTGCGGGGCGTGTGGATTGCCCGGGCGGGTGGACCCGACCAGGTGGGTGACATATTTGATGACATGGTCGGAGACGGGAACTTTCCGGACGACATCCTGGAGCTGCAGAAGTTCCTCGCAGGTAAGGACGGGTTGGGGTTCGGCGCGGACGCCGGCGGTGGTGGCTTTGAGGACGGCCTCCTCTTCCTCGGGCAGCGGGTAATCGACCCAGATATTGAACATGAAGCGGTCGAGCTGGGCTTCCGGGAGTGGGTAGGTGCCCTCTTGCTCCACGGGGTTCTGCGTGGCGAGCACGAAGAAGGGCTGGGCGAGTTTGTAGGTGGTGTTGCCGGCGGTGACCATTTTCTCCTGCATGGCTTCGAGGAGCGCGGCTTGGGTTTTCGGAGGGGTGCGGTTGATTTCGTCGGCGAGGAGGAGGTTGCAAAAGATCGGGCCTTTGATGAACCGGAATTCCTTTTCGCCGGTGGCCTTGTTGGTCTCGAGCACATCGGTGCCGATGATGTCGCCGGGCATGAGGTCGGGGGTGAACTGCACGCGCTTGAACTCGAGGTTCAGGACCTGCGCGATGGTTTTCACGGTGAGGGTTTTTGCCATTCCGGGCAGGCCGATGAGGAGGGCGTGGCCGTTGGCGAGGATGCACATGAGGATTTGGTCGAGCACATCGCGCTGGCCGATGATGACCTTGCCGACTTCGGCGCGAATGCGGTCGGTGTAGGATCGCATTTTTTCGACGAGGGCGAGTTCGTCAGCACCTGCGGCGAACTCGGGTTCGGGCGAGGTCGCTGGCGGAGGAGTGGGGGCTTTGACTGATTCTTTGGCGATACCGCTCGCAGGAGGAGGGGCGGACGCTGTGGAGTGAAAGAGAAACGACACATTGCCGACTCCGACGATATCGCCATCGGAGAGGGTGGCGGCTGAGGTGGAGATTTTATTGAGGGTGCTGCCGTTGGTGCTGTTGAGATCGGAAAAATGCCAATGGCCATTCTCCAAGCGCAGCTGGGCGTGGCGGGAGGAAACCGACGTGTCCTCAATAGGGATATCCGTATCGCTGATCCGGCCGATCAGGATGACCTCTTTGTGAAGTTCATAGGTTTGGCCGGCATACGGGCCGGATTGGAAGGTGATGCTGTAATTCATGAAGGGTTCTTACTCGATGCGGATTGAGCCGATGTCTTTGGTTTCCGTGGCGACGCGAATTTTGGAGAGAGCGGGAGAAAAATGGTGCTTGGGCAGCGGCGTGCCGGGCGGGGCCCAGACGGGGAAATAATTCCGGGTTTTAGTAATTTGCCAGCCCGGGCCGACATCTTGGAGCATGACGAGCTTGAAAGTGCGCTTGTGATCGTCGCGTTCGTATTCTCCTTTGTAGGTAGTGAATGTCAGGAGGGATCCCGTGGCGCGAGAGTAGGTCGCGATCATTCGAGCTTGGCTGCCGCGACCGGTCTGACCTTCGATCCGATGCATCGTTTTATCAGGAAAGTAGGGCTCGGATTTTTGGAGGGTCGTGTTGATTTTTTCGAGGTCCAGTTCGTTGAGGGAGGTTGGGTCGCGGGAGAGGGTTAGCCCCTCGTAGAAAGCACCCTTGTAAATCACGATCAGATCGTAGCGGCCGGGGGGAAGGCCTTTGAAGGAAAAGGCGCCGGGCTTCGCGGGGTCGAGATCGCCTCGATAAACCTTCTCGGGTTCGGCGGCGGGGGTGGCGAGGATGAGTTCGATGGGCTGGGAGGGATTTGTGATTTGTCCGGCGATGCCACCGGTCGAGGCTGGGTCGGGCTTCGTGTAGAGGTAGGTATTTTCTGGAGCGGCTCCATCCTCGCTGGGGTTGTTTTTTGTCGCTTCTTTCAAGTCTGCCGCGCGATCAAAAGCCATCGCGGGCCATGGGAGTGAAAGGAGAATCGTGGCTAGGAGAGCGCGGCGGGATTTCATGGTTTGTTGAGGTATTCCTCCAACTGGGCTGCGACGGGGTGGAATTTCATGCGGTTGAGAACACCCTCGACGACTTTGCGGGTGTTGGGTTTTGCGTCGGGAACTTTGTCGGAATACTCGATCAACTGCGAAACCGCCCGGGGGAGAAAACTCGAAGCATCAATCTGGCTACAGTAGGCGGAGAGCAAGGCGACGGCGCGGCGGTGGTTGCCAGCTTTGGCGTTCCATTGAGCTTCTCGGAGGATGTAGTCGCCGCTGACTTTCGAGAGCGGAAATTCGTCCTCCCATAATTCGAGCGCCTTCGAGGCCTCGAGCATGTAATTCCCCTCGAGAAGGGTGGCCACATTTTCGGAAAACGAGACATCTTGCAGCGCTCCGGATTTGGCGAGGCCCTTGGCAGAATCGCGGGCTTCGTTGCGCTGCTGGATTTTCTCTGTAAACGAAACGCGAGGCGTGGCAGAGGGCGCGGGAGCGGCGGTCTTGGGTTCACTTTTCATCAACGCTTCATTGAAAGCGAGATCACCCGTGGAGCCCTCGGGAGCGTTGCGACTCGCCTTGGCGGCGGCTTGGGCTTGGGAGTAAAACGCTGTCGCGCCGTTGAGGTTTCCTTTTAAAAACTCGATATCGCCCAACCGGATTTTTGCCTTCGCGGCGAGTTCACTGCCTTTTCCAGTCATCGGATTCAGGATGGCTTGGGCTTTGTCGAAATCCCCGGCGGCGTAAATCGCCAACTCCGCCTCGCGAAGTTTCAGTTTCTGCGCGGTCTCGGGGGTCTTGAAATTCACTTTGAAAAACTCGATCCACTTCGAAGCCTCGGCGGGGTCGGTGTTTTCCAACTGCGTGAGAAGGATATTCTGGAGCCAGAGGATTTGGTCGGGCCGAAGCTGCTTGGCCAAGGAGAGCGAATGTTTCTCGAAAAGTGGCACCAGCAAATCGCGACTCTGGGTGAAATCCATCGTGCGAAACAAATTATTCCAAAACCCCACATTCCACCCTTGAACGGGATCAGGCTGGGCGGGGTAGCCTCGGAGCATTCGGATCAGCGCCTCGCGGAACAGGCGATTGTGAGTCGGCAGGTTGAGATTGGCCGGGGTGGTGGAGGTCGCGAAAAAAGGAATGACGGTTTTGGACATGCCTTTTGCGGACTTGGCCACGAGCGTGACAGATGAGTCCTCGAAAGCCGGGAAAAGCCAGGAGGTTCCAGGCCCCTCGGCGCTGCCCTTGTCGGGAAAAATCCACGTGTATTTCGTGTCTGGATCATTTCCTTCCGTGAACGCGGAAAAAGTGAAGATCACAACCGGTGGTTCGTTTTCCAGCCAGAAGAGGATATCCGGCCGGGCAAATCCACAGGCGACAGGGAGCGAGTCCCGATTTTCCACGGCCGTCAACCGCGCCGAGCCGGATCGGGCGACATCGGCCCCCACGATGCCTCGGGCATTTTGCACCGGCTTCTTGAATTGCTCGTAGGGCGGTGCCCAAGCCAAATAATAGAGCCAATTCGAGGGCTCCGGGGCCCCAAGGAAAACCTCGATGCGATTCAGGCCCGCTTGAAGTGGAACGAATGCCCCGGTGCCTCCCCAGCCGGGCATTTGGAGCGAGGGTGTGATTTCTTTTCCATTCACCAGAGTCAGCGAGGAGGCTTTTTGCATTGCGGGGGAAAACCAAAATTCCCCGGCCTGCTTCGCCATCACATTGCCCATTAAATAAAACGCCCACGGAGCCGGGCGCCCGAGCAAGTCGCCGCCAACACTGAGCGCGGCTCTCGGAATGCCTTGGTGCGGAGTAATCGTCATCCCTTTCGGAAGCGGCGAGAATTTGGCCAGACTCTCTGCCGCCGACACGGAGTCGATGCCAGGCAGCGTGCAAAGAATCGTCCCAGGCCGGAGTGTCGATTCGGGCGTCCAATACTCCGGCTTCCCAGTTTCAGGAACATAAACATCCACCGTTCTCACCGTGTGTCCGGGGTCTTCGAAGATGAGGCAAAATCCCTGCTCGACGCTGTGCCACATGAGCCGGGATGGGAGCGGGCGACCATCCGCCGCGATCACCGTGGTGACAGGCAACTTGCCGCCTAAAATTCCCCCATCCGGGAGTTGAACGAAGATCCCACATTCTGGGACTTTGGGCCGTTCTTCAATTGTGAGCCGGTAGCGGATTTTGGCATTGGGCACCGCCCATTTGTCCGAAGCTTCGGCGGGAGCAGCCATGGCGAAAAGCCATCCTGCAAGGAGCCAGGCGATCGCAGAGGGTGACTTCACGGAGATTTTCAAAATCAAGGATCGCCGCTGGCGCTACTCGTCGATGATTTTGGTGACCAGCACCGGCGGTTGTGGCGGCTTCTTGGCCTCCGTCCTCGAGACGGGAGTCACCGGGCAGCAGCAACAGGCGTCCACCGTCTCGGCGGAATTCACCGTGCGCGGCGGCGCGGGTGGCAGTTGCTTTTTCAGCTCCCGAGGCGGCGCGACGAAGCCCTTCTCATCCGATCCATCGCCGGCCAGCAAGGTGCCTAGGCAAAAGGTCGCGCACACGGTGCTGTTGATCAATTTGTGGTTGAGCGAAGATTTCATCGGGAACTTTGTTCAAGCATGAATTGGCAGGCGGGAAAACCCGTGTATATCTACCGCCCGATCCATCCCTCACAATCTATTTCGATCCCTTAGCCGGCAGAAATCCCATTTTTTCATTATGAATTTTCGCCTTTCCATCTCCCTCTCGCTCGCGGCCCTGCTCCTCGCCGCTGGCATTTCCGGGGCATCCGCCCAATCGGCCAAGGAATTGTATGGCAATGACATTTATTGGAACGCCACCCCGAACGATGTCAACAATCTGCTGAAAAGCATGAAAACCGAGGTGGACGCGAATTTCCAGATGGACGCGCGCCGGATGTCCGAAGTTAGCCCGGATCCCGAGCAAAATCCCGTCCTCTTCCGATCAGGACATTACAATTTCAGCTACACCCCCGAGCAGCGCGAGAAACTCCGCAAGTATCTCCTCGATGGCGGCATGATTATTTACAACACCGGCCTCGGCTCGCAACCGTTCTACAATTCCGTCGTTCGCGAGTTGAAAGAGATTTTCCCCGAGCAACCGCTCCAGCGCCTCACTTCCGACCACCCGATTTTTCATTCCTACTACGATGTGGATAAAGTCCAATACACGCAGGCCGTAAGGCAGGCCGGCTTCCGGGGCGACGAACCTTGGATCGAGGCGGTGGAAATCAACTGCCGCGTCGTCGCCCTGGTCTCGCGTTGGTGCATGGCCGTGGGCTGGCAGGGCACCGTTCAAGAAGATTGGCAGGCCTACCAACCCGACTCCGCCTTCCGCATCGGCGTGAATATTCTCAACTACGCGTCCTCCATGCGCGCATGGGCGAAAAACGCCGCGCAAGCCATGAAATTCGCGGACAAGTTGAAAGCCTACTCGGACTCTGTGTCCATGACTCAGGTCGTTTACGATGGCATTTGGAAAACCCGCCACGCCGGACTTCCCGTGATGCTGCAGACCTTCAACGCCCGCACCGGGATTCCAGTGAAGTTCGCCTTGAAGGAACTCCGACTCTCGGAAGCTGGGATTTACGATTCCCCCGTTCTCTACATGACCGGGCACGAGCATTTCGAATTGAGCAGTGAAGACAAAGCCTCCCTCAAAAAATACATCGAAAACGGCGGCCTCCTCTTTGCCGAGTCATGCTGCGGCCGGAAGGGCTTCGATGCCGCATTCAAAGCAATGATAGCCTCGATTTTTCCCTCAAAAAAATTGGAGCGAATTCCTCTCGATTCGATCCTTTTTAAGGAACCGAATGAGATCAAGGCCGTCGGCGTCACCGAAGGTTTGATGCAGGAGAGCGGCGGAAAGGCCCGCACCGAACCCGCCCTCTTCGGCATGGATTTCGGCGGCCACTATGGAGTCATCTACAG
>JBILML010000062.1:0-3045 GCA_044375555.1 Terrimicrobiaceae bacterium | reverse complement strand
TGGTTGGTCTCCGCGAGAAGTGGGATTTCATCGTGCATCATGCCGAACTCGAAATCGCTTGGTGGAATGGCGTGGAGGAGCCGGCGATGAAATCCATGCGTTCCCGTCTCATGTCTTACACCCGGGGGCTGCCGGGTGGAGCCCGCTTGAGGGAGAGTTTGCAGCATCTGGACTCCTTAGCCCGCCTCCGCGAAATCGCCGAGGGGCATGTCTCCGCCCATCAGGAGTGCGCATAAAAGATGGGAAAATCTTTGCGCGATCGAAATCCACGCGGATAGGATCGACCGCACATGGCAAAGCGTCGCCCTATCAAGATCGGCCGTCACACACTCGGCGGCCGGGAACTCCTTTTTATTCTAGGCCCCTGCGTCATCGAGTCGCCGGCCTTCACTCGCCGGATGGCGACCCGGATCAAAAAAATCTGTGATGGTGAGGGAGCGTCTTTTGTTTTCAAAGCCTCCTACGACAAAGCGAATCGCACCTCCGTGAAATCTTTTCGCGGCACTTCGGTTCGTGATGGTTGTGCCCTCCTGGCCGAGATCGGTGCCGCCATCGAGGCTCCGGTCACCACCGATGTCCACTCTCCCGAAGAAGCCCAAATCGCCGCCGAGTTTGTCGATATCCTCCAAATCCCCGCGTTCCTCTGCCGTCAAACCGATCTGATCGTTACGGCGGCCCAAACCGGCCGGGTGGTGAATGTCAAAAAAGGCCAATTCCTCGCTCCGTGGGATATGAAAAATGTCGCCACCAAACTCGTGGGGGCCGGTTGCCGGGACTATTTCTTCACCGAGCGCGGAACGACTTTCGGCTACAACAATCTGGTTGCCGACATGCGCTCGATTCCCTGGATGCAGGAACTCGGCGCGCAGGTGGTATTCGATGCCACCCACTCGGTTCAGCGCCCCGGTGGGGCAGGGGATACCACTTCCGGCGATGGCGCGTTGGCACCAGTCCTAGCCCGCTCGGCGGTTTCCGCCGGTTGCGACGGGGTGTTTCTAGAGACTCACGAAAATCCCGCCCGTGCCCTCTCGGATGGTCCAAACCAAGTGCCGTTGCGAGACCTCCCGCGTCTCATCAAACAACTCCGAGCCCTCCGTGAAATTGTCGCCTAGAATTTTCCTGCTGACCCTGGGGTTTGCCATCCTTCCCCTGCAGGCGGATGACGCGCCGAAGGCCTCGACTGCCCCCGAGGAGAAGGAATTGGATCTGCCTGTTCCGGTCGGCATTCCCGTGAATGGGATCAAGGTCCCGCATTACAATTCGGATGGGAAATTGGCGCTGCTTCTCGAAGCCGATACGGCTCTGAAAAATGACGACGGCAATGTCCAATTCACCAATCTCAAGCTCGAGGCTTTGGACGAAGAGGACCGGAAAATTTTCGTTGAACTCCCCCAGGCGGTTCTTAACCTCGACAGCCGAATCCTGACTGGAGACAAAACCGTCAACATCCGCCGAGAGGATTTTACCATTTCCGCCGATTGGATTGAGTTCAACACCAAGACCCGTTTCGGAACCGTGAGGGGGAATATCCACATGGTTCTCACCTCAGATGATCCTGATCTAGAAGTCACAACCCCATGAAAAAAATCGCTTTATTCAGTCTTTCGTTGGTTTTTCCCGTGCTCATTGCATCCGCGCAGGAGTCCACGGGGGCCATTTCCACCTTGGAGGCCGACTCCAAAAAGAAGCCTGGTTTCCTGAGTCCTATGGGGGAGCGCCCCAAAGGTGCGAAAACCGAGATCACCGCTTCCGAGGAGGCCTCATTCGATAACGAAAAAAATGTCGCCGAATTCAAGGGCGGCGTCGTGGTGAAGGATACCCAGTTCACCCTCTCCTGCGACACCCTGACCGTGAAGCTCGCCAAAGACCGAGGCGGCATCGAGGTCGCGGAGGCACGCGGGAATATCGTCGTCGTCCAAGCAACAGATCCTGCCAACCCCAAACAGGAAAAAGCCATCGGCCGTGCGGGCCAAATGACCTACAAGCCCGACACGGGCGATATCATCCTCCGCGAATGGCCCTCGATCCAGCAGGGCATCAACAATCAAGTCGCCACCGAGGTCGGCACCGTGATGTATCTCAAGAGTTCCGGTGAATCCCGCACGGTGGGTGGTAGCAAAACTGTCATTTCCGACACCGCAAAAGCCCAATGAGCGACGCTGTCTCCTCCGCTGGCTCTCTCCTCCGCACCGAGGGTTTGGTGAAAATCTACAATGGCCGCCGCGTTGTGAACGGTGTGGATATCAATGTCAAAAGCGGTGAGATCGTTGGACTGCTCGGTCCCAATGGCGCCGGAAAGACGACGAGTTTCTACATGATCGTCGGCCTCGTGCGCCCGAACGGGGGACAGGTTTTTTTCCGCGATTCGGATGTCACCTCGATGCCGATGTATCAACGCGCCCGCCACGGCATGGGTTACCTGCCACAGGAGGAATCGATTTTCCGAAAACTCACGGTGGAGGAAAACATCCTCGCGATACTCGAAACCACCGGCGCCTCGAAGAAGGAGCGTAAGCAGCGTTGTGAGGAATTGCTCACCCGCTTCGGCATCGACCACATCGCGAAAAATGAAGCGCTGACTCTCTCGGGCGGCGAGAAGCGCCGACTCACCATCGCCCGATCACTCGTTACGAATCCCTCGCTCCTCATGCTCGACGAGCCATTCAGCGGCGTGGATCCGATCGCCGTTCACGATGTTCAGCAAATCATCCAGGACCTCCGCTCGCAGGGGCTCGCGATTCTCATCACGGACCACAATGTCCGAGAGACGCTCAATATCGTGGACCGCGCCTACCTCATCTTCGAGGGCCGCGTGGAGAGCCAAGGGAACAAGGAATTCCTGCTGAATGACCCGATTAGCCGAAAACTCTACCTCGGCGAATCCTTCTCCATGTGAGAAATTGGAATTTCCCGCTTGCGGACGCCGACTTGATGGGTCCTCTTAGGTAATCTTTTTCCGATCTTTCCAATGACCCAATCGCCAAAAAAGGTAACGCACATCACCGTTGGCCATTTTTACGCGACCCACGCCGAAAAACTCGGTCT
>JBILML010000028.1:0-39922 GCA_044375555.1 Terrimicrobiaceae bacterium | reverse complement strand
CTGCGCGAACGCGGCAAACCCTACAAATGCGCCATCGTCGCCGCCATGCGAAAACTCCTAATTCACATCCAATCCCTCATCAAAAATCCAAAACTTTCCACTTGCTGAAAACCACAGTTGCTTCGTGGGCCTCGGGATTCTGAATGTGTGGCTCATCCGCGCCAACTGGTCCACCGGATACCGAGGTGGAGACGCCAAGAATTTGAAAGAGGAGTTTGCCACCTATGGCCTACCGACTTGGTTTTTTTATTTGGTGGGCACGCTCAAAATTACCTTCGCGCTCGCTTTGATTGCCGGCGTGTGGATTCCCATCCTGACACTGCCCGCCGCTCTGGGAATGGCCGTTCTGATGGCTGGGGCTTTTGCGATGCACTTGAAGGTCAAAGACTCGTTCAACAAGGCCTGGCCATCGCTGACGGTGCTCGCTCTCTGCCTCGCGATCGCGGCCCTGTAGAGCGCGAACCTAAAAGGCGAAGATCGCCAGATAGGTATTCACAAAAAAGTAGAAGATCGCCGGCGTGGTCTTCAGAAAGCTATCGCGGATTCTGAACCGCACCAAGACGGCTACGAGCATCATCACAGCGAGGCCGCCTGCTCCACCTTTTCCAAGCCAGGGAAGCCACATGCCCGCGACCAGTCCGAGCGATCCGCATATTTGTAGGAACCCGATCAAGCGGCGTTCCCGAGAAAATCCATAGCGCACAAATTCATCCCGCAAATGTTGGGAAGTAAAACATCCCGTTCCATAAACGAGGAACGAGAGACCCGAAAAGAGAATGATCGCTTCTTTCAATTGGCGAACACTAGGCAACGAAGCCGTCACCTCCAAAAACAATCTGCGATTACCCCTCGACAGCGTAGGCCGACACGGGTTCTTCCCGGCCTCGGATCGAGAGGGGACCAAGGGAGCGGAACCGGAACTGCGTCCGAGCAGCCACATAGGTGTATTCGCTTACGATGATATCGGTGTTGAACTCTTTGTTGGCGGATTCCAGACGCGATCCGAGATTCACCGTGTCGCCGATGGCTGTGAATTCCATGCGCTGGTTGGAGCCGATATTTCCCACCAAGGCGACGCCGGTGTTGATGCCGATGCCGATTTTGAGATCCACCTGACGCTCGATTTGAAAACGCTCGCGCATCCCCTCGAGCACATGGCGCATGCCGAGAGCGGCTTTGATCGCGTTCTCCTCTTGGTATAAATCCTCTTCGATCGCACCGAACACAGCCATCAATCCATCGCCCATGAATTTGTTGAGCATCCCGTGATTTTTGGAAATCTCCTCGATCATCTTGTCGAAATAATCATTCAGCAGCGCAAAGACATTTTCGGGCGGGAGCTTCTCGGAGAGGCTTGTGAAGCCACGCACATCGGCAAAGAGGACCGTGATTTTGCGGCGCTCGCCTTTGAGGTCGGGAATTTTTCCGGAGCTGAGAATTTTTTCCGCAAGCTGACCCGACATGTAGCGAACGAGGGTTCCCTTAAAAATATCGCGCTGTTGCAGGCCCGCCGCCATCTCGTTGACGGCGACAGCGACTTCAGCAAACTCATCACCACTCGAGGTATTGAGGCGCGTCTCGAGTTTGCCCTCGCCAATGGCGTTGACGGCTCTCCGCAGTTCTTTCAAAGGGCGCGCCATGGTGTTTGAAAAATAAATGGCCAGCCCGATGGCCAAAATGATGGAGATCGAGAGCGCAGCCAGGCCGATATATTTCAAAGTATTCAGCCTCTCGATGACCTGCTTGGCATCGATATCGACGGAGACGACGCCCACGGAATTTCCGGAACTGGAGCGCAGCGGGGAGTTCGCTGAGAGCCAAGTCCCCCATTGGTCTTCGACAAACACCGGTTGCACTTGGTTCTCCTCGAAGCTCGTGGGAAGGGTGCCGGGCACCTCCTTTTGCATGTAGAGGTCTCCGAGCAGCGATTTGTCCGGGCCCGCTTCCTCCGCATCCACTGCGAAAAGCACGACGCCTTCATCCTTGGGACTCGGCGTTGTGGTGTAGACGAATTTGAGCTGCACGTCATCGCGCCGGTTGGCATCACGGACTTTTCTGAGTTTCGCCTCCAGGTTTTTGTAAGCCTCACCCTCCGCATCCGCAGAATCCACCAAGGTGGCGTGCAAATCTCCATCGAGAAGAGCGGATGCCGTGGCGGCGATGGAGAGAGCGGTCGTTCCGATTTGCGCCCGCAGCATCTTGCCGGCCTGCCAGGTATTGATGATAAAAAGTAGGCCGTTGGTGAGCAGCGCCAGCCCGATGAAGAGCAGGATCAATTTGGTGCGGAATTTCATGAGAGGAGTTGAAAATAGTGCGGGATCAAAGCGGGAGTGGAGTGCTTGTGATTAATCAGGGCACATGCAAACGGAATCATCCGGCTATAGCAATTTTGCCAAGCTGGCCGAATGCGTATTCCGATTGGCCAAGCCTATGCGGCAATTTGGCCGTATTGGCGGGCGAAGAATTTTTCAAAGGCCTTGCGAGCGAGGCTGGGCATTTCTTTTGCTCCCGCCAGTAAGCCCTCGACACTCAAGTCGCAATCCAGAGCCTCCCAATGCAAGGAGTGATCGAAAACTTCCATCTCCTGACGCTCTTCCTGGGTCGCCAGAAGGAGGGTGGGAACATGATCCAAAGGCATCAACACGGTGATTCCGGAGTCCAGCTTGACCTTGAGCTGTGACGCGGAAATCTCGGCATCAATGATTTTTGGTGGCGGATTCATGAGTAAGCTTAGGAGGCGAGAACGCACATTGATAAAAACTAAACAAACGATTCAGTCGTATTCAAAATCGGATTTTCAGAACAGGATCCGTTTCGCACTCTTCCACGATTTGATTGTATCGCTCGAGTATGGTCTGGATCGTCGATTTGCACTCGCCGACTTTGAACAGGCTGTGCTCGTAAATGTTGGCGGTCAAAAATTGTGCGGCATCCATGATGTCGATCCGGTCGAGCCACTCGGTTCCCTTTAGCAGAAAAATGGCACCTTCGACGCCATCCGCCAAAGTCACGATGATGGGCTTCAGCCCGGATTGGAGATTGGCGGCGGCCTTACGAATCAAGGCCTCTGTCGGGTGTGTTGTGACATGGACTGCAACACCGTTGATTTCAAAATCCGCTTTGCGTCCTGTGGGTCCGTCCGCGGTCGAGTGCCCATGATGAGCGATCAGTCCCATTCCAAGAACGATGTCGAGTTTTGCTCCAACAAGGTGCTGGAGCATGGCGCCAACATAATTCGCGCCGCCCGAGTTTTTCTGGATTTCGTGGGCCTGAGCGAGAATCCCAGCCAGATTTGCGGATACCGACTTTGCTGTGTCGAAATGAAATCTAGGGCCTTCACTGGAAAAATGAACTCGGACCTTTTTAATCCACCAATCCATCACTATACCAAGATCCAAAGGAGCGCGGCCATGGTTTGCTTGATTGAGTGCTTCGACATACGACTCCATCAATCCCAAGCTGCCGCGACTCGTTCGACCGCCCTCCTCTGCGAGCGTTTTTGTGATTCCATATTCAGCGAGTATCGATTGCACAGCCGCTTTACCCAGGCCGCGAACCTGACCTCCCTCCTCCGTTCGCAGAGAGATGGCATCCAACGGCAGTCCTTCCTGTTGAGCGGTGCGGGTGACAACCAGTCCCACGCAAAGGCCGCCTTTTTGAAGAAACTTTTTTTGCCGAACTGCAAGGGCATCCAGAAACTCGAGACCCTTCTTCATGCGACTTTGGACTTCGTTGAACGACGAGGCTGGTATCGAACCGCCTTTCGCGAATCAGGCAGGGGCAGTGGCACCTCGCAGAGATCCGCGAGCAAGGGTTTCAAATAATTTTTTGCGATCCATTGAATCACCGGGACACAAACTGCATCTCCAAATCCGAATAGCGCCTGATTCATGGGAACGGAAATATTGTAATCGTCCGCTCCCATCAAACGGGCGCACTCGCGCGGTGTAAGGAGACGAACGCGATATTTGCCTTGCCCTGCACAGAAGAGAATTTGCCGACCACTGCCTCCGCGAGGAGTTCTCAAGCAGCCAGCGATTCCATCGGTGCGAAGCTCGCCCATCGAACGACCGGCCCTTACGCGGCGGAAAACCGTTCCATAGGTGATTTTTTTGCCATGGATCATTTGTTCGGCTACCGCCCGATGTTTCTCGCTCATTTGACCGAGAAGATAATTGGCCCGGTCTTCGGACCACCAAAGCTCAGAATTCAAGGGAACATCTTCGACTATGCTTTCAAGATCATGCGCAAGGCTCGGGAGGCGGGGCAGTTTTCGGATGTTCCACCCCACTTCAGGGTTCAGATAAATAAAGTCGGCGAGTGATTCCGGGCGCGAGTCGCTTTGAAAAAACAAACCTTCCGTCTCCTTGAGTTGTTGAGGCCCAGCTTTGCTTCCAACTACAAAAAGTCGAAGACGGCTTTGAGGAACGAACCGCGACGCGTCGATCATGAAAGTGTCCACGGCGTAGCCGAGTTCATTCAGCGCAAGCAAAGCATCGCGAAAATCGTTGCCATCATTTGAAGTCAAAAATCCGGGGACATTTTCGAGAAGAACGACTGGAGGGCGGCGAGAACCCATGCCTTGGACAACATCGATAAATCCCCAGTATGCCGACGATTGGGTGCCGGCGAGACCATGGCGGGCTCCCGCTAGGGACAGGTCGTTGCATGGGAACGACGCCGTAGCGAGATCAATGTCAGGCAACTCGGAGGGCTTAACCTGATGAACATCCTTGATCGCAAAAATGCCATCCGCATCATCAAAATTCTGACGATACATTTGCCATTTTTTGGTATCGATGTCGTTCGCCCAAACTGTTGTCAGCCCTTCGCGATCCAGCCCCATCCTCATTAGGCCAATTCCAGCAAAAAATTCAGCGGCACGGTAGTTCATGGGATTTGCTGGATAGTTGATTTATCCAGTCAAGCTGCAGGGGTTTCCTCTTCCTCCTCGTCGCTGATGACGGGGGCGATGCCTTGGAGGACTTCGCCGTGGCGGAGATCGATGAGTTTCACGCCTTGGGCGTTGCGGCCGGTTTCGCGGATTTCCTTGATGCGTGTGCGGACCATTTTGCCTTTGTTCGTGATCAACATGAGCTCGTCTTCGTCGCGGACGGTGAGAGCGCCGGCGACGCCGCCGGTTTTTTTGTTGGTCTTCATCGTGATGATGCCTTTTCCGCCACGGCCTTGGAGTCGGTATTCCTCGAAGCTGGTGCGCTTGCCGATGCCTTCTTCGCCGGCGACGAGGAGTTGGCAGTCTTTATTCACGATGGCGGCACCGACGATGTAGTCGCCTTTGTCGGGGCGGATGCCCCAGACGCCGACGGTGTTGCGGCCTTGGTCGCGGAGTTCCTCTTCGGAGAATCGGATGCTCATGCCTTCGTGGGTGATCAAAACAATCTCGTCGTGGCCGGTGGTGAGTTTGCAATCAATGAGGCGGTCATCTTCCTCGATCTGGATGGCGATGATGCCTCCTTTGCGGATGTTTTTAAAATCGTTGAGGTTCGATTTTTTGACGATGCCGCTACGGGTGGCGAAGAGGATGTGGAGGTTTTCGTTCCAGGTTTCCTCGGGGGTTTTCTGGCCTTGGATGCGAATGGTGGAGGCGATTTTCTCGTCCTGCTTAAGCTCGAGGAGATTGGCGATCGAGCGGCCTTTGCTGGCGCGGGAGCCTTCGGGAATCTCGAACACGCGCTCGACATAGCAGCGGCCCATGGTCGTGAAAAACATGAGGTAGTCGTGCGTGGTGGCGGTGAAGAGGTATTCGACGAAGTCGCTGTCCTCTTCTTTCTCCGATTCACGGGCGGTCATTCCGATCACGCCTTTGCCGCCGCGTTTTTGGGCGCGGAAGGAACTGACGAGTGTTCGTTTGATGAAGCCGTTGTGGGTGAGCGTGACGATGACGCTGTCATTGGCGATGAGATCCTCGATAGCGATGTCGCCTTCGGCTGGCACGATGTGGGTGCGGCGCGGTGTGGCGAATTTTTCCTGCAGGGCGCGGAGTTCGTCTTTGATGATGGTGAGGACGCGCTTCTCGCGGGCGATGATGTCGAGGAGGTCTTTGATCGTGGCGATGAGTTCGTCGTATTCCTTCTTGATGCTGTCGCGCTCGAGGCCGGTGAGTTGGTAGAGGCGAAGATCGACGATGTGGCCGACCTGCTTTTCCGTGAATTTGTATTTGCCATCCACGATGCGGGCTTCGCTGCGAATGAGAATGCCGAGTTTTTCGACGGTCTTTTGGGGCCAGGAGAGGGCGAGGAGTTTATTCTTCGCGTCGTCGCGGTCGGCCGAGTCTTTGATGATCTTGATGAAGTCATCAATGTTCGCGAGGGCGATGAGGTAGCCTTCGAGTTTCTCGGCCTCGACTTCGGCTTGGTTGAGGAGGAAGCGGGTGCGGCGGAGGATGACCTCGCGGCGGTGCTCGATGTAGCAATTGATCGCTTCTTTGAGCGAGAGGAGCTTCGGCTTGCCGCGGTCGATCGCCAGCATGTTCACGCTGAACGAGGACTCGATCGCGGTGTGCTTGAAGAGATTGTTGATGATGACCTTTGGGTTGCCATCGCGCTTCAACTCGATGACCACGCGGGTGTCTTCGGCGCTCTCGTCGCGCACATCGCTGATGCCGGTGAGAACTTTTTCATTCACGAGATCGGCGATTCGTTTGACGAGTTCCGCGCGGTTCACATTGTAGGGAATCTCGGTGACGATGATGCTCTCGCGTCCGCCTTTTCCTTCTTCAACAGCCACGCGTCCGCGCACGCGGACTTGGCCGCGACCGGTCTCGAAATACTGCCTGATGCCGGCGCTGCCTTGGATCAAGCAGCCTGTCGGAAAATCCGGGCCGGTGATGTGAACCATGAGGCCATCGATGGTGATGTCGGGGTCATCGATCTGGGCGCAGATGCCGTTGATGCATTCGCCGAGATTGTGCGGGGCGATATTCGTGGCCATGCCGACGGCGATGCCGGTGCCGCCATTGACGAGGAGGTTTGGGAAGGCTGCTGGAAAGACGGTGGGTTCGGACTCGGTTTCGTCGTAGTTCGGCACAAAATCGACGGTGCCTTTATCCATATCCGTCATCAGGACCGCGCCGAGATGGTGGAGGCGGGCCTCGGTGTAACGCATGGACGCGGGTGGATCCCCTTCGACCGATCCGAAGTTACCCTGGCCGTCGATGAGTTGTTCGCGCATGGCCCAGTGCTGCGCCATGTGAACGAGGGTCGGGTAGATCGCTTGGTCGCCGTGCGGGTGGTATTTACCCATCGTCTCGCCCACGATCCTCGCGCACTTGAGGTGTTTGCGGTTCGGTTGCACGCCGAGTTCGTTCATCGCATAGAGAATGCGGCGCTGGGAGGGTTTGAGTCCGTCGCGCGCATCCGGCAAGGCACGGGAGATGATAACCGACATCGAATAGTCGAGGAACGACTTCGACATTTCGTCGGCCACATTTACAGGATCTACTTTTTCGTTTTGCGTATACATGGGCTGAGAGTGGTGAGGTTAGGAGGGAAGGGCTTCGGGGAAAAGTGGGATGCCGAGTTTGGTGGCGGCGGCGCGCATGCGGGAGTCGGTGGCGCAGAGGGGGAATTCCTGGGCTATTTCACAGGCGGAAACATGGATTGCGTCCATTGAACGCAAGGCCACATCGGGATTGGAGATCGACAAAATGCGATTGGAGTTCCGGAGAGTGTGGGAATTTAGAGGATAAAGACCGAGCTCTTTGGAATCGGTCCAACGGACGAAGGTATTCCAGGCACGCTGGCGCTCAACAGGGGAGAGGATTTTCTCGCGCTGCTTTTTGAAAAGTGCGGCGGCGACCTCGGTGAACGCCAGTTCCGAAGAGGCGATGGGCAGGTTTTTTGTGGCAGCGACGAAGATCGGGCTGTCTGGTTCTGCAACGAGAAGTTTCACGATGATGGCGCTATCGAGATACATGATCAGGGCCTCGAATCGCGATCCTCGCGGATGATTTCGTCGGCTGTGGGACCACCGCGCCATGGAGGCATGCTCGCCAAATGTTCGGCTGCGCCGGAAAAAAGTTTTCGCGGTTGATTCTTCCCGGGCGAAGCGATCACCGCCTTCGGCTTGCCGCCACTGGTGATCGTGATTTCCTGGCCTTGCTCGGCGAGGTCGAGGAGGGCCGAAAGGTGCGCTTTGGCGGCCCGGACGCTGATCGTCGATCCAATGCCCGGCATGACGGCAATCTCCTGCAGGACGGGGGAGGGTTGGTCCTCCAAGCCGTCGAAGTAGTTGATGTTCTTTTTCATGACTCAATGTAGTCACGCGTAGTCACAGAGGTCAAACATCCAGTCGGGCGTTGAGGGCGTTGTCCTCGATGAATTGGCGTCGGGGCTCGACGACATCACCCATGAGAATGGTGAACATGCGGTCCGCCTCAACGGCGTTATCCTCATTAAGAACGACCTTGAGCATTTTGCGTTTCTCGGGGTTCATGGTGGTCTCGAAGAGTTGCTTGGGGTTCATTTCTCCGAGGCCTTTGAATCGTTGGATGGAGAGACCGCGTTTGCCGATTTCGAGAATTTTGACAAGGATCTCAGGAATGGCGAAGAGCGGGTGGGTGAGAGCCTTGTCGCCTTCGCCTTCGACGAGTTCGAAGATCGGCTGGTCGCTGCTCGAGTAGTGTTCGATTTTCAGTCCCTTGCGGGCGAGTTCGTCGATGAGTTTCTGGGCCGATGTGGACTCGTGGAGTTCGATGAGTTTGGCCCGGCGGCGGGCGGCCTCGGGGGCTTTTTTCGAGGGTTTGGAAACGACAGGCTCGGGAGCGGCCTCGGTGGGGTTTTCCGAATCCGATGCCTCGGGGGCGGGGTCGTCGTAGAGATTGAGGTCGCGGTTTCCCTCGTGGAATTCGCGGACGGCTTCCTCACCGGGAAAGTAGGTGGCCCACTCGGTATTGCCCTCGCGGACTTTGACCATGAATGTCGGGAGGCGTCCGGTTTTGGGATCGCGCTCGGCGAGGAAATCCTCGAAGTCGCCACCATGGCGTCGGATGGCATCACTGAATTTCGCGAAGCGCTCGAGGAGTTGGAGGATTTCCTTGAGTTGGGTGGAGGAGAAAACCTTGCCGTCGGCGAGATTTTTCACCTTCACTTCGTCCGAGCCGATATCGATGAGGATTTTGTTGAGCTGGGCGTCGTCATCCACATATTCCTCACGCTTTTTGCGCTTGATGAGGTAGAGCGGGGGCTGGGCGATGTAGATTTTGCCTTGCTTGACGAGCTCCGGCATCTGACGGCAGAAAAAGGTCAGAAGAAGCGTGCGGATGTGGGAGCCGTCCACATCGGCATCGGTCATGATGATGATGCGGCCGTAGCGCAGCTTCGCGATGTTGAAGGATCCTTCCTGCTCTTTCTCGCCGAGCGAGGAACCGATGCCGGTGCCGATGGCGGTGATGAGAGTCTGGACTTCCGTGTTTTGAAGAACTTTGTCGAGGCGGGCTTTCTCGACATTGATAATCTTGCCTTTGATGGGAAGGATAGCTTGGAAACGCCGGTCGCGGCCTTGTTTTGCGGATCCACCGGCCGAGTCGCCTTCGACCACATAGAGCTCGGTGAGATCGGGGTCGCGCTCGGAGCAGTCCGCCAACTTGCCGGGGAGTCCACCGCCGGTGAGGGCGCCTTTGCGGACGGTCTCGCGGGCCTTGCGGGCGGCTTCGCGGGCGCGGGCGGCCATGAGGCATTTCTCGACAATTTTTTTTCCGACCGTGGGGTTTTGGTCGAAATGGAGCATGAGGCCCTCGTAGCTGATCGAGCCGACGATGCCATCGACTTCTGGCGAGATGAGTTTGACCTTCGTCTGGGACTCAAACCGGGGATCGGGATGCTTGACGCTGACAATCGCCGCAAGGCCTTCGAGGACATCATTGCCCGTGATGGGGACATCTTTGTCTTTTAGGAGAGAATTATTTTTCGCGTATTGATTGATCGCGCGCGTGAGGGATCCACGGAATCCGCTGCTGTGCGTGCCGCCATCGGGATTCGGAACGGCGTTTGTGTAGCAGAGGAGTTGCTCGTTGTAGGTGTCCGTGTAGTGGAGGCCGATCTCGACCATGACCTTGTCGCGCGAGCCTTTAATCATGATCGGCTTCGGGTGAACGACGGTTTTGTTCTCAACCAAGCGGCCAACGAACTCTTCGACGCCCTTGGGGTGAACGATCTGGAGCGGCTTGGCATTATCGAGTCGCTCGTCGAGGAAGGTGAACGACAGCGGGGCGTTGATGTAGGCCAGGTCGTTGAGGCGGGTGATGATGCGCTCGGCTTTGAACTCGATGGTCTCTTGGAAAATTTCCGAGTCCGGCATGAAGGTGATCAGCGTGCCGGTTTGCTTTTTGGATTTCACCTCGGCGATGACATGGAGGCTCTGCTTGGTGACGCCGCGTTCGAACGACATCGCATGGATATTTCCATCGCGGGTGACCTCGACTTTGAACCATTCGGAAACGGCATTCACGCACTTGGCTCCAACGCCGTGGGTGCCGCCGGAATATTCGTAGTTTCCTTGGCCGTATTTGCCGCCCGAGTGGAGGCGGGTGAGGACGAGTTCCACGCCCGGAATGCCTTCCTCTTTGTTGATGTCGACCGGAATGCCGCGGCCGTTGTCGCGGATCGAGATCGAGCCATCCGAGTGGATGGTCACATCAATGTGATTGCAATGGCCGGCGAGAAATTCGTCCACCGAGTTGTCAAGCACCTCGCTGACGCAGTGGTGGAGCGCGCGCTCATCGGTGCCGCCGATATACATGCCGGGCTTTTTGCGGACAGCCTCGAGGCCCTTGAGCGAACTCAGGTCATCGGCGGTGTAGTCGCTGGCTTTGAAGTCGGGGGTGGGCTTGGCGGGTTTGGCAGGTTTTTCCAAGGCGGATTCGGGATTTTTTTCGTCAGGCATCGAGTTCAAAAAGGTGATTTGCGGGGAGGGCCCAGCAAGGGCGAAAAGGCTAATGAAACGCGAAAGAGAGGTAAATAAATTTCAGTAATTTTCTGGCCTTTTCCATAAGATGTAGTGATTGGGTGAGGCGCCACCCACAAGATGTTGGATAAAACCCGTCGCCACAGAAAAATCCTATTCCTGCTCGGTCAAGGGGCTCTTATGGCCATGATTGGCTGGCTCGCACTCGGCGCATTCACTTGGAACCAAGATGCGGTTTTTTATGGAGGCGATGTGTATTTTACCGACGGCGACTGCTACTCGCGGATGACACGGGTGAGGATGATCGAGGAGGAGGGGCTGCGCTCGATCCGCTGGCACGGCTGGGAGAATTTCCCGCAAGGAACGGCGCCGCACACAACGATGCCGCTGGACGCCTTAATCGCGGGGATGTCCGCCGCGCTCGCGCCCTTCACCGCGCGTAATCTCGAACTCGCAGGTGCTTGGATCTCTCCGACGCTTGGGCTTGCAATGGTATTTTTTCTGATGATCTGGGGGCTGGTGGCGAAATGGCCTCATTGGTGGGCGATGGGATTGATGGCCGCCGTGTCGCCGATTTTAGCGCATGGGTTTGAGCTGGGGCGGCCGGACCACCAATCGCTGCTTGTGCTCTTGATCGCTGTGGCGCTGGCGGCGGAGGTGGGGATTTGGAGAAAAAACGAAACACTCTGGAGCTATGTCTCGGCGGTGGCGTGGGGACTGGCGCTGTGGGTTTCGCTGTTCGAGCCGGCGGTGTTGCTCGGCACGGTGCTGGCTGCGCGGCTTGTCGCGAGACGGCTTCGCATCGGCCTGAAGCCTCTGGCTGTTTTTTTTGGAATTCTCGCGCTGGCCTTGCTCATCGACGGCTGGCGCGCGGCGGCATTCCACGAGGCGTTCGGACGCTGGGCGTTGAATATCGGTGAACTCCGAAGTGCCGGTTGGAGCGTGATATATTCGTGGTGCGGTTGGCTGGTGGTGCCTGCAACGGCGATTCTCTCCTGGCGGGCCGTTCGCGAAGGCGGCGCCGTGGGCGGGCTGTTCGCGGCTATGCTCGTTCTGCTCATGGCGCTGTGTTTCTGGCATGCGCGGTGGGGATATTTTTTGGCACTGGTTTTTGCCATGTCGCTTCCATGGGTGCTGGCGGCGTTCCGATGGCGCTGGCTGGCAGTCGCGATTTTGTTGATCTCGCTGTGGCCAGTAGCGGAGGAGTGGGAGGAAATGCTTTATCCGAAAGGCGAGGCGTTCCAGTCGCGGATCGAAAAAATGGCGGACGCCGTTGCTCTTCGCGAGGCCGCTCTGGCGATTCAAAATCTCCCCGAGGGCGGCGTGCTCGCGCCGTGGTGGTTTTGCCCGGCGATCGTGTGGTGGAGCGGCCATCCGTGTATCGGTGGGAGTTCGCATCAAAGCCTCCCAGGGATCGTAGACTCGTGCCGATTTTATCTGGCAACCGATGACGCCGCCGCCCGCGAAATCCTGCATCAGCGCAAAGTCGGCTATGTCTTCGCCTACGAGCCGGAGCGGGTGGTTTCGAACTCCGAGCAAATTCTCGGAGAAAAATCCAATGGCGGCACACTTGCCGAACGGCTCTACAAAAACTCTCCGCCGCCTTGGCTGGAGCCCCTATTCCAGAATCGCTTCTTTCGAGTTTACCGAGTCGCCGATTAAGAATCAGCCGCGATTGATGACGAGGCTACGCGGCTCGGTCATTTCCTCCATAGCGTAGCGCACCCCCTCGCGCCCGACGCCGCTGTCTTTCACGCCGCCGTAAGGCATGTTCTCCACACGGAATGTCGGAACTTGATTGATCATCACGCCGCCGACCTCGAGTTCCTCGAAGGCTTGAAGCGCCTTGGAGAGGTTGTTTGAAAAAACCCCGGCTTGGAGTCCGAAATGCGAATCATTCACGAGCGACAACGCCTCCTCAAAAGTGTCGTAACCCTGCAACACCGCGAGCGGGGCGAAGGCTTCCTCGCACAGCGCCGAGGCACTCGGCGGGGCATTTTCAAGCAACACCGGCCCGAGGAGCGAACGCCCTTCTTTGACGAGCGGCGTCAGCAGCGATGCGCCACCGGCAGTCGCCTCCTCGATCCATTTCAAAACTTTCTCGCGGGCCTGGGAAGTGATCATCGGGCCGACGACAGTGTCTCGTTGAGATGGATCGCCGGCGCGGATTTTTTCCTGTGTGTGCGAAACCAAAGCCTCCCGGAATGGCTCCAAAATATCACGGTTCACGAAGATTCGCTGAATGCTAATGCATGACTGGCCGGCGAAGCCGAACGCAGCGCTTGCGATTTTGGGAACCGCAGCACGCCATTCGCTATCGGGTTCGACAACGACGGCCGCATTGCCGCCGAGCTCCAGGGCGACCTTCATTTTTCCAGCGCGGCTCTTGAGCTGCCAACCCACCTCGGCGCTGCCGGTGAAGCTCAGCATTTTCAAACGCGAATCCGAAAGAAGTCCGGCGACATGCGAGTGGTCGAAAGGAATCACATTCACCTGCCCGGCGGGGATCCCTGCTTCATCCAAAACCTCTGCGAGCAACAACGCCGAGAGCGGGGTGCGCGGCGAGGGTTTGAGCACCATCGTGTTGCCGCTCGCCAAGCAGGGAGCGACTTTGTGGGCGACGAGATTCAGCGGAAAATTGAACGGCGTGATGCCGAGAATGACGCCGATCGGAAACCGGCGAACCAGCCCGAAATGCCCCGCCCCGGGCTTGCTGGCCTCCATGTTGATTCCGTGGCCAGGATCCGCGAGGACTTGGGCGGCGGCGAATTGGAAGGTCAACCGTGCGCGGTCCACCTCAGCCTCGGCGAACGACACCGGCTTGCCGGCCTCGGCGACGATCACATCGACAAATTCCTGCCGCCGCTTGGCAACGAGATTGCAGATCGCATTCAGTTTTTCAGCCCGCTCAAAAGCCGGGATTTTCTGCGTCTTTTGGAATGCTGAGTGCGAGCTCGCGACAGCCCGCTCAACATCCTCTGCGGAGCCCGTGCAAACCTCGGCGAGCTTATCGCCGGTCCAGGGATTGTGAACGGGCTCCGAGGTTTTGGTCTGCACCCAGCGACCATCGAGATAGAAAGATTTCATCAGATCCGCTCAACCTCGCGCTTTTCAACAAAGGTCGGCAAGCCCTCGCGCGAGAAACACGACATCAACTCCTCGGGATCAAGCGCCTCGGGCATCATCACGCCGCGCTCGGGGATTTTTCCCGTGGCCAAAAGCCGCGCCGTGATGGCGGGCGGAATGCCCGTTTGCACAAGCGTGAGCGAGTAGCCGTATTTCTCGTAAGTGTCGCGGTGGCTGTCCATCGAGTAGACGAAATACTCCACGCGCCTGCGGTCCTTTGTGCCACGAACCTCGGTGCCGACACACGAGTAGCCATCGACCGTCGCTCCAAGCTGGGCGGGCTTCGGTAGGTGGGCGCTCGCGACGCGCACGGGAGAGACCTCCACGCCATCGACTTTCACTTTCTTCCAGGTGTCGAGGTTCAAAAGCTGAAGCGTCTTCGAGATATTCACCACCTTGTCGGGAACGCTGTATTTGAAGACGGAGTAGTGGACTCCCTTCTCTACGAACGGCGGGTAGATGCCCAAACTCACGCCCTCCTCGTGCGCAACGGCGTAGGTTTTTTGCAATCCGATCGGCTCGGGAAAACGCACCCACTCGACCTCGGTCTCCAGTGGCTTGCCGCTCACCACGCGGCCGTCCTTCACATAATAAGGCGGCGCGCCGAGTTCCTCGAAAAATGTCTCGGGCGAAAACAAGACGGCGAACCGGTAGCCGCGCACCTCGGCGTTGTCGGCGTCGAGCACGCGAATACTCGAGGCGGTGTCGAGTCGGTCCATCGCCCAACGCGCATAAACATTCACCGCGCCGGGGTCCATGCCCATGCAGAGGATGCCCGCGATGCCACGGTCGAGAAAGGGCTGGTTGAATTTTTCGATCTCGGCCTCGAAAGAATTCTTACCAGGTTTTTTCACGCCCGGCGCCGAGTAGATATCCGCCGCCATGTCGATGTAGTGGGAACCGGCACGGAGGCAGGCTTCCATCACCGAGTGGTTCGTGAGGCAGACGCAGGCGTTGCAGGTCACATCGATGCGGTGCTCCTTCATCAACGCGGCGAGAGTATCGGTCTGCATCGCATTCGCCTGCACAACGACGAACCGGCTTTTCGGCGTCTTTGCCGCGAGTTGGTTGGCGAAAACCGGATCCATATCCGCCAGCACGATTCGGTCGAAACAATCGTATTCGTGGAGCTTTTGGCCGATGACCGAACCCACACCGCCAATGCCGATAACCATTGCGTTTGCCATAAAAAATCGCGGACTCCCGCTGGCAAAAACCCTAGTCCAGCCCCGGCAGGCTGGCAAGCGAGGTGCTCATTTGTTCCTGATTTTGTTCAGCTTCGGATCGATCACCGCCCGCACATACGGGTGCCCAGGGTTCCGCTCGGCGAAGTCCTGGTGGTATTTTTCGGCGGGAAAAAACTCCGCGCCCTCGATGATCTCCGTAACGATCCCGCCGCGAAACTTCGGCTGCGCCGCCGCTTTCGCTTTCTCCGCCGCCTCGCGCTGGGCTGCATTTTCCGCGATGATGATCGAGCGGTATTGCGTGCCATGGTCGGCGCCCTGGCGGTTCAGCGTGGTCGGATCGTGCGCGTCCCAGAAAAGCGCGAGGATTCGGTCATACGAAATCATAGACGGGTCGAACGAGATTTTCACCACCTCGGCATGCCCGCTTTCCCCGGTGCAAACCTCCTCGTAGGTCGGGTTGGGATTTTTGCCCGCCGCATAACCGCTCACCACGGATTGGATGCCCGGCAGTCCCTGATAAACCGCCTCGACGCACCAGAAGCACCCCCCGCCCAACACCGCGTGTTCCTCGTTCATGGGCTCAGCAAAACACAAGGTCAGGGGTATGACCAGCGTGGCGAAGATTGCAGGCAGGAGAGACTTCATGGATTCCGTTTAGACCTGCAACCTGCCGCGCGCAACCGCTGAAAACATTCGACGCCGGTGCGCTCGGGCGTGATTTTACAATCTATGGAAAACTCCCGACTCGTTGAGGCCGCCGCTATTGCCCGAGCCAATGCCCACGCGCCCTACTCGAACTTCGCCGTCGGCGCGGCCCTTGAGTGCGAGGACGGAACTGTTTTTACCGGATGCAATGTCGAAAACCTCAGCTTCGGTCTGACCATGTGCGCCGAGCGTGTGGCCATCGGATCCGCTGTGGCGGCGGGCCAGCGGGCGTTTCGTCGCATCGCCGTGGTCGCGGCCACCGATGTTCCGATCAGCCCCTGTGGCGCCTGCCGCCAGGTCATGGCGGAATTCCATCCCTCACTAAAAATCCTCTCCGCCACGCTCGATGGAAAAACCGAGGAATTCACCCTCGACCAACTTCTCCCGCGCGCCTCGACAGGAATCCTCAACCGCCCTTGAAAAACAAACCCTGTTGTAGCGGCCATGGAGCGGAAAATCCCCCGCCAGCCACCACCGCGAAATACTTCTGCCCGATGTGTCCGGGAGTCGAAAGTGATTCGCCCGGAACTTGCCCGAAATGCGGCATGGCGTTGGAGCGAAATCCTCTCTTCGCTGCTGACGAAGTCGACCCACTCCTGAGCGACTTCTCGCGCCGTCTGGCGGTCGGCGTGGTTTTCACGCTCCCGATTTTTGTTTTGGCGATGGCCCACATGTTGCCGGGATCGGCGCACGCCGCGTGGTTGAATGGCGACACCGCGCTCTTCGCCCAATTCCTCCTCAGCCTCCCGGTCGTGCTCTGGTGCGGTTGGCCGCTTTGGAAAGCCGGCCTGCAATCGATCCGCAACGCCTCGCCCAACATGTTCACGCTCGTTCTCCTCGGCGTCGGCGCGGCGTGGATTTTCAGCATCGCCGCACTCTTCTTCGGCGGCGGGCTCTACTTCGAGTCGGCGGCGGTGATCACTGTCCTCGTCCTCCTCGGCCAAATCCTCGAACTCCGCGCGCGCGAAAAAACCGCAGGCGCCATCAAATCCCTCCTCGCCCTTTCGCCAAAAACCGCCCGCCTCGTCGATGGCGACACCGAGCGCGACATTCCGCTCTCCGAGGTGAAACCCGGCGACCTCCTGCGCGTCCGCCCTGGCGAGAAAATCCCCGTCGATGGCATTCTCGCCGAGGGCTCCAGCACCATTGATGAGTCGATGCTCACCGGCGAGGCGATGCCTGTCGAAAAAACCACGGGCGATCCGCTCACCGGCGGCACTGTCAACACCACCGGCTCGTTCCTCCTCCGCGCCGCTCACACCGGTTCGGAAACCGTCCTCGGCCGCATCATCGCGCTCGTCGCCGAGTCCCAGCGCAGCCGCGCGCCTGTCCAAAACCTCGCCGACAAAGTCTCGGCCTGGTTCGTCCCGGCCGTTCTCGCCATTTCCGCAGTCACCTTTCTGGCGTGGCTCCTCCTTGGCCAAAACCTCGCCCAAGCGGTTACCAACTCCGTCGCCGTTCTCATCATCGCCTGCCCTTGTGCACTGGGCCTGGCCACGCCGATGAGTGTGATGGTCGGCATGGGGCGCGGCGCCTCGATGGGCATTCTTTTTCGCAACGCCGCCGCGATGCAAAACCTCGCCCGACTCGACATCCTCGCCATCGATAAAACCGGCACGCTCACCGAGGGAAAACCCCGCCTCGTCCGCTGCGTCGCCGAGCCTGGTTTTTTGGAGAACGACCTCCTGCGCCTCGCTGCCAGCCTCGAATCTGCGAGCGAGCATCCCCTGGCCCGCGCTGTGGTGACCGCCGCCACCGAGCGCGGCCTTGCAACAAAACCTCCCTCCGAAGTTCAAACCAAAACCTCCCTCGGCATCACCGGCATGGTCGAGGGCCGCCGCGTCGCCGTTGGCAAGATCGACTTCCTCGCCTCACTTGGGATCACCACCCAAAACCTCCCCGAATCCTATGCCGCCTCGCTCGGCGTGGCCATTGATGGCCATCTCGCGGGATTTCTCGAAGTCGCCGATTCCATCAAATCCTCAACACCCGCCGCCTTGGATTCTCTCCGCCAAATGGGCATCCGCATCGTTCTGCTTACCGGCGACCACCCCCGCAATGCCCGCGCTGTAGCTTCGCAACTCGGCATCGACGAGGTCCACGCCGGCATCACTCCCGAGGAAAAACACCGCCTCGTCGCCGGCTTGAAATCCCCCGGCCGTCTCGTCGGCATGGCGGGCGATGGCATCAACGACGCCCCCGCGCTCGCCGCCGCGGATGTGGGAATCGCCATGGGCACCGGCACCGATATCGCCATCGAAAGCGCCGGCGTCACGCTTGTGAAGGGCGACCTCCGCGCCATCGCCCGTGCGGTGAGACTCTCCCGCGCCATGATGCGCAACATCCGCCAAAACCTCGTCTTTGCTTTTGCCTACAACGCGCTCGGCATTCCTCTCGCCGCCGCGACCCACCTCAACCCCATGATCGCCGCCCTCGCCATGAGCCTCAGCTCGGTGTCGGTGATCACCAACGCGCTCCGCTTGCGAAGAGTTCGATTATGAACACGACAGCCACTTTACGGAACGCCCAGGAGGGACCCGCTTGTCGGGTCCGGGGCGATTTTCGCTACCACGCCGACCCGGACCCGACAAGCGGGTCCCTCCTCGCGTTTTTTTAAATGAGCGCCTCTCGACACATCGTCGTCGCCGGCGGCGGCGCGGCAGGATTCTTCGGTGCCATTGCCGCTGCCGAAGCTGATCTGCGGGCCAGCGTGACCATTCTGGAAAAATCCCCGCGCGTCCTTTCGAAAGTTCGCATCTCCGGTGGCGGCCGCTGCAATGTCACCCATGCCTGCTTCGAGCCGCGCGAACTCTCCCTACGCTACCCGCGAGGCGGCCGCGCCCTCATCGGCCCCTTCACCCGCTTCGGCCCGCGCGAGACGATCGAGTGGTTCCGCCTCCGCGCCGTGAATCTCAAAACCGAAGCCGACGGCCGCATGTTCCCCATCACCGATTCCTCGCAAACGATCATCGACTGCCTCATGGATTCCGCAAAAAACGCCGGCATCCAAGTCCGCACCCAAACCAGCCTCAACTCCATTTCCAAAAAATCCGGCACCGGTTTCCAACTCCACCTCTCGAATGGCGAAATCCTCGAGGCCGACCGCCTGCTCTGGGCCGCCGGTGGTTGCCGCGCCGAAAACCATCCGCTCGTCCCCCTCGGACACACGCTCGTTCCCCCGGTTCCCTCACTTTTTACCTTCCACATCGACTCCCCCTGGCTGCGCGAACTCCCCGGCGTTTCGGTCGAGGATGTCCAAGCTGCCGTGCCCAAAACCTCCCTGAAACAACGCGGCCCAATTCTCATCACCCACGCCGGTGTGAGCGGCCCTGCCATCCTGCGCCTCTCGGCCTGGGGCGCGCGGGAACTTCACGATCTCGACTACCGGTTTCCTCTCCGCATCGCCTGGCTCCCCGACGCGAAGCCCGAGGATTTGGTCGAGGAAATCCAACGCCGCCGCGAAACCCAAGGCGGGCAGACCGTCCTCCGCGCCCGCTGGAATCCACTTCCTGCGAGACTTTGGGAACAACTCGTCCTGCAAGCCGGCATCGCCCCTGAGACGAAATGGGCGCGCCTCGCCAAGCCCGAGGCCCAAAAACTCGCCGCGCTCCTCTCCGGCACCGAACTCCCCGTCACCGGCAAAAGTATGAACAAAGAGGAATTCGTCACCTGCGGCGGCATCCCGCTCCCCGAGGTCGATTTCAAAACCATGCAAAGCCGCCTCATCGACGGTCTCTATTTCGCCGGCGAAGCCCTCGACATCGACGGCATCACCGGCGGCTTCAACTTCCAAGCCGCCTGGACCACCGGCTGGACCGCCGGGCAAAACCTCGCGTAGGACTTCCTGAAGGTTACGCCAAAAACGGGTCGCTTTTATTCCCCTGGCATTGGCTTGGGTGGGGCAGGGGGAGCTTTTTGTTCGAGAACATTGGCTAGGGATGGGTCGGCGGTGAGCATGGCATTGCGCATGGCTTCGCGGAATTCTTTCCCGGCGGCGGCCCGTTCTTCGGGGGTTTGGGCGGCTTTGAGTTTCGCCTCGGCGGATTGCACGGCGGGGGCTTGCTTGGCGATCTCGCGGGCTTTTTCCATCCGGTCGCGTTGCTCGGGCGGGATCGGGGGTTTGGAGGCTTCGCCTTTATCTTTGTGTTTTTTTGGACGATCGCCGTCGTTTTTTTTGCGGTCCTCGAACTGCTTTTTGCGGCTTTCGAAAAAAGCCCCGACTTGCTCGGCGAGTTCAGGGTCGCGATTTATCATCGCCTCGCGCATGGCGTCGCGGAATTCCGTGCCGGCTTGCTCCGCCTTTTCCTTCAGAGCTTTCATCTCGGGGTCCTGGAGCAACTCGTCGCGGGCGGCTTGGAATTTTTCTTTCATCTCCTCGGGCATGACCCCCGAAAATTTGTCGCGCCATTTTCCGCCGGGCTTGTCGCCTGGAGCTGGCGTGGGATTTTGGGCTTGGGTGGTGAGGGTGGCTCCGAAGAGCGCGGCGGCGAGAAGGAGAGGGCGGTAGGTTTTCATTTCGGGAGGTTGAACTGCGGCGGTGGGGAAAAGTTGCGGATTTTATTTGGTGGCGTGATTGGCACGCGGGTTGACGCCCCTGCCGAGGTCGGCTTTCATTCCGCCCCTATGTCGAAGGACGCCACATCCACCCGAATGGAAAAAATCGTCAGCCTCTGCAAGCGGCGCGGGTTCATTTTTCAATCTTCCGAAATCTACGGCGGCATCAATGGATTCTGGGATTACGGTCCGCTTGGGGTGGAGTTGAAGAAAAACCTGAAGGATTTCTGGTGGCGCCGCAATGTGCGTGAGCGCGATGACATGGAGGGCATGGACGGCTCGATCATCATGAACCGCGCCGTGTGGAAGGCCTCGGGACACGAGGAGACTTTCAGCGATCCGATGGTGGACTGCAAAGAGTGCCATTCGCGCAACCGCGCTGATCAGTTGCCCGAGAAGAATGGCGAAAAATATTGCCCGAACTGCGGCAGCCGTAATCTCACCGAGGCTCGTGATTTCAATCTGATGTTCAAATCCCACGCGGGTCCGCTCGAGAGCGACGACAACCTCGTCTACCTCCGCCCCGAGACCGCGCAGGCGATCTTTGTGAATTTCCGCAATGTCCTCGACACCTCGCGCCAAAAGCTCCCCTTCGGAATCGCGCAAATCGGGAAGGCGTTTCGCAATGAGATCAATCCTCGGAACTACATTTTCCGTTCCCGCGAGTTCGAGCAGATGGAGATCGAGTATTTCTGCCGCCCCGAGGACGGCATGCAGCTCACCGACTACTGGCTCGAGGAGCGCCTGAAATTTTACGAGGACATCGGCATCCCGCGCTCGAAGATCCACATCAAAGACATCCCGGACGGCGAGCGCGCCTTCTACTCGAAGAAAACCTACGACCTCGAATACGAATTCCCCTTCGGCGTGAGTGAGCTGGAAGGTATCGCCTACCGCACCGACTACGACCTCGGGAAGCACATCGAGCACTCCGGCAAACCGCTCGACTATTTCGACGAAGCCACGAAGGAACGCCTCGTTCCGCATGTCGTCGAGCCCAGCGCCGGGGTGGATCGCACCACGCTCGCGCTCCTTTGCGAGGCCTTCGACGAGGAGACAGTCACTGACGAAAAGGGAAACTCCGAGACACGCACCGTGCTGCGTTTCCATCCGCGCATGGCTCCGATCAAGTGCGCGATCCTGCCGCTTTTAAAAAACAAGCCGCCGCTGGTCGAAAAAGCCCGCGCCGTCGCCACCTCGCTCAAGCCGTTCATGAATGTCTTCTACGACGAAGCCGGTGCGATCGGCCGCCGCTACCGCCGCCAGGACGAAGCCGGCACACCATTTTGCGTCACGATCGACTTCGACACGATTGGTGAAAACGGCCCCGAAAAACAGGACACCGTCACGCTCCGTCATCGCGACTCGATGGCGCAGGAGCGGATCGCCATCGCGGACCTCAAGGCTTACCTGCTGGAGCACATTCTCTAACGGAATTTTGCCCTTCCGTTTCGAAAGAAAGAGGATCACATTTTCGTCCGTATGAAAGTTCTCCTCTTCTCTTTCCTAGCCATTCTTTTGTCGGGTTGTGCTGCCATTGAGCAGGCCCAGCGCGCCAGCACCGAGCGCATTCTATCCGCGGCCGGCTTCGAGCCGACGCCGGCCAACACCGCCGCCCGCCAAAAATCCCTCGCCTCGCTCACGCCCTACAAAGTCGAACGCAAACTCCGCCACAACGAATTCTACTACCTCTACGCCGTGCCCGAGCAGAACCTCGTCTACATCGGCAACCAAGCAGCCTATGGCAAATACCAGGAACTTCTCATCCAACAGGAAATCGCCAACGCGAACCTGAATGCCGCCCAGATGCAAATGAACACCGCCCAGCAATGGAATGATTGGTCCTGCTGGGGCACCACTGCCGCGATTCTTCCGCCACCGCGCATGCGGGGCCATTGACCCGACGGGGGGAATAGGATCGACGCCACGGTCGATATTCGCGACATTCCGCACGGATGGCACTCGCCAAGGAAAGAGCCTTTGAACGCCTGCGCGATGCCCGCAAGTCGGGCCGCCTTGCCCATGCCTGTTTGTTGAGCGGGCCTCCCGGTGCGGGAAAAAAATGGCTCGCTGCCGAGTTGGCCGCGCTCGTTTTAGGCTCCAGCGCCAACGAGGTTTTTTCCCACCCGGATCTGCACCAGGTCGCGCCGGAATCGAAATCCCGCCGAATCCTCATCAGCCAAATGCGCGACCTCGAGCACGCGATCCAAATGAAGCCGCTCCTCGGAGCCAACAAAGTCGCCGTGATCCATGATGCCGACCGACTCCAGCCTGAGGCCGCGAATGCCTTTTTGAAGACGCTCGAGGAGCCGCCCTCCGGTTGCCACATCGTCCTCACGACCACCCTGCGCGATGCCGTTCTGCAAACCATCCTCTCCCGCTGCATCACGATTCCACTCCTCGCCCCGGCCGGTGCTTCGCGGGATGAACTCTCCGCTGCCGTAGCCGCCGAATTCCAAAAAACCCTCCTCCAAGCCGGCGGAGCCGATGCGGGCGCCGCATTTCGATTCACTCGATTTTTCCAAGCCACCCTCGCCGGCGTTCGTGAAAATGTTTCCGACGGTCTCGATGCCGAATTCAAGGAACAAGTGAAGCGCCACCGTGACTCGATTAACAAATCGTGGAAGGAAACACGGGAGGACCAAATCAAGGCGCAGACCGAGTCCGCCGCTTTGCGGGAGCGGGAACGCCTCCTCGCGGCAATCGGGGAAGTCCTCGCCGCTGCTCTTCGCTACAAATTGCAGCCCGAAGAGTCGGCCAGACCTGAAATCCGCCGCCTCGCCGAGGCCAATGACGCCCGAATTTTGCTCAAACGCCACGACGCGCTCGAGCGGACGAGGCGTCTCCTGGCCTCGGGAACTCAAGAGGCGCTTGCGCTCGAGAGCGGATTTCTTCAAATGATTTCCAATCCATGAAGAAACGGATCGTCATAAAACTCGGCACCGGGGTTCTCTCCACGCCCGCCGGAAAATCGCTGGATACCGACCAGTTCACGCGCCTCGCCGCCGAAATCGCCACCCTGCAAAAGGAAGGTCACTCCTGCATCCTGGTGAGCAGTGCCGCGATCGCCGCGGGCGTGAGAGTCCTCAAGCTCAAACAACGCCCCGACGATCTCTCGGGCAAGCAAGCATGCGCCGCAGCCGGCCAGCCCGAGTTGATGAGGCTCTACGCCACTTCATTTAAAAAACACGGATTCGCCGTTGCCCAACTTCTCCTCACACACGGCGACATCGATAGCTTCATGCGCCGCGACAATGCCCGCAACACGCTCGACTGCCTGCTCGAGCGCGGAGCGATTCCGATCATCAACGAAAATGACTCCGTCGCGGTCGAGGAACTCCGATTTGGCGACAACGACCGCCTTTCCGCCGAAGTCGCGATTCTTGCCGAGGCAGACAATTTGATCATTTTGACGAGTGTCGATGGCCTTCAGGACTCAAATGGCAAGCGGGTCGGCAAAGTCCGCAACATCTCCGAGGCGCTCCGCTTCGTTCGACCAGACAAAGGCGTGGAGTCCGTGGGCGGAATGAAAACGAAACTCGAGGCGGTGCGCAAAGTCTCCGCGTCCGGCATCTCCGCGCACATCCTCGATGGACGCAAGCCCGGCCAAATCCTCGCTGCCCTCCACGGCAAAGATGTAGGAACCGCCTTTTCGGCCAGCCCGCAAATCAAACCATGAGACTCGCCGTCGTCGTTTGGGCGATCGGAAGAAACACCCTCACCGATCTCGTTCGCCAGAAGGTTTTCTATTTCCTGCTGATCTTCGCGTTGTTGGTCATCGGGAATTCCGCATTCATCGCGAAGCTGTCATTCCAAGAGCAATTTCAGATGTTAAAAGACATCTCGCTTGGGGCCATGTCGGTCTTCAGCTCGCTTCTCGCCATCCTCGCTACGGCGAATTTTTTGCCGAAGGACATGGAGGACCGCACGATCTACACGATCCTCGCGAAGCCAGTGCCTCGGTATTGCTACTTGCTGGGAAAACTCTGCGGCATCCTCGCCCTGCTCGCCATCGCGATTTTGTTGATGAGCGGTTTGTTTCTCGGCGTCCTTTGGCTCGGGGAAAGCGCCGCTCTGGCCGAGACTCGGGCGCAATTTGCCTCGGCCTCGCCGGAGGATTTGGCACTCGCCATCAAGGAGGTCACCGCCTCGACTTTCAACGCCAACCTCCTCCCGGGCATCCTCGTTATTTTTATCAAAGCCGCCCTGCTGGCTTCGTTGACGCTGTTTATTTCCACCTTCGCCACCTCTTCGATCTTCACGATCTTGATGGCTGTGGCGCTCTATTTCATCGGGCACTTGCAGGCCACGGCCCGCGAATACTGGCTCGCGGGCGTCGATGTCGATTGGTGGTCGCGTCTGCTCACGGCGATTGTGGCGCTGCTCTTTCCCGACCTGCAGGCCTTCAACCTCACCGATGACATCATCGCGGGCACGGCGATTTCGTTGAAGCTCTTCCTCGGCACAGCGGCGCTCGGCGGGATTTACATCGCCGTATATTTTGCGCTCTCCGCGTTCGTGTTCTCCGGCCGCGAACTATGAAGTGGCGCCAGGTCGCGGCGGTTTTGCTGTTGGCGCTTTGCGGCGCGGCGATGTTGCCTCTCCAAAGCCGACTCACCCGCGAGGCACAGGCTGCTCATTTTCGAAAAACCTCGCTGGATATTGGCCTGAGGGAGCGCATCGGCCAGGCGGGATTCCTTGCCGCGCTCAGTGGATTCCGCTCCCCCCTCGCGGCGATTCTTTGGATTGAGGCCCACACCGCATGGGAAAATACCGAGTGGGGCCGGATGGCTGGATTGTTCGATACCGTCACCACCCTTCAGCCGCGCTCGCTCACATATTGGGACATGGCGTCGTGGCACATGGCGTGGAACGCCTCGATTGCCGCTCTTCAAAACGAAAAGCAGGCCAGCGAGGCGCTTCGAATCAAAGCCCAGCGCGAATACATCCACCTCGGCCGCGATTTTTTAGAGCGCGGAATCAAAAACAATCCGGACCGCTACCAACTCTATCTCCAGCTCGCCGTCCTGCTGCGTGACAAACTCGAGGACCACTGCGCGGCGGCGGAGGCGTTTGCGAAAGCCGCCTCGTTCCCCGACGCCCCGTCCTATGCTGCGCGATTCGCGGGTTACGAACTCGCCAAATGCCCCGGCCGCGAACGAGACGCCTATGAAAAACTCCGCGCCCTCTGGGTGCAGGGTGAAAAACAACGGCTCCCCTCGCTGATTAATCTCCTCCGCGATATGGAAATCAGGCTGGATATTCCAGCCGCCGAACGAATAGATTCCACGCCTGCTTTTCGGCAGAACTGAATTTCCATGCGTTTCGCCATTTTCGGAGACATCCACGCCAACCTTCACGCGCTTCAAGCCGTATTGGAGGACATCCGCGACCAAGGTTGCACCCACTCGATCTGCATGGGCGACATCGTCGGCTACAACGCCTTCCCGAAGGAATGCCTCGCCATCGTTCGGGAACTCGATTGCCCGACCGTCATGGGCAACCACGACGAACAGGTTGCCATGGACTCCACGCAGGAGGGCCTGAATCCCCTGGCAGAGGAAGCGCTGGATTGGACACGCAACCGGCTCGATGATTCCGAAAAAAAATGGCTGAGCGGACTTCGTTTTCAGCGCCTCGTGCGGGATTTCACCATCGTGCATGCCACGCTCGATACCCCACACAAGTGGGGATATGTCACGACCACGCTCGATGCGGCGGCGAGCTTCACCTACCAGCACACCACGCTGTGCTTCATCGGCCACACCCACCGACCCGTGGTCTATGTCCGCGATGGATCGGTGAGCCTCCAGCCTTTCGAAACCTTTCAGATCGAGAAAAACAAAAAATATCTCATCAATGTCGGAAGCGTCGGCCAACCGCGCGATGGCGACTGGCGCTCGGCCTATTGCATTTACGATACCGAGAAAAACGAGCTGACCCTGCGCCGGATTCCCTACGATCTCGAGGGAGCCCAGCGCGCCATTCTCGAAGCCAAACTTCCCGAAAAGCTCGCGCTGCGACTGGCAAGCGGGCGATGACCCGTGAGGCCCTCCTCCCTCCTTTTCATCAAGCCCGGCTCGATGGGCGATGTGATCCACGCCCTGCCTGTGGCGTCATCCATCCATAACGCCTGGCCTGAAACGAAAATCACCTGGATCGTCGATCCCCGCTGGGAGCCGCTCCTACAAGGGAACCCCGCCATCGATCGGATTCATCGTTTTCCGCGAGAGAATTTCCGTGGAGTCGCAGGCTTTGTGCGATCGATCCCTTGGTATCGCGATCTGAAGGCGCTGAAGCCCGACATGGCACTCGATCTCCAATGCCTCCTGCGAAGCGGGGTGATGGCTTCCTGTAGCGGAGCCCAAACCATTTTCGGATTGGACGACGCCCGCGAGGGAGCCGGATTTTTTTACACGAATAAAATCCCAGTCCGCCGTGATGAACATGCCGTCACTCGGTATTTGCGATCCGTTCCAGCTCTCGGCATCGATCCGCTGACGCCTTGGCAGTGGAGCCTCCCGGCGGGCGAACCCTGCCGTGCGTTTTCGCCAACCGGGCCTTACCTGATACTGCACCCTTTCTCGCGCGGCGCAGGGAAGTCGATGGATGCCGCCTCGATCCGCGCCTTCGTAGAATCCTATTCAGGCCGTTGCCAAATCCTGCTCGTTGGCGCCGGATCGTGCGGGGAGGATTTGGGAAATCGAGTCGTCAATTTGCTTGGAAAAACGACCCTGTCGGAACTCCTCGGGTTGCTTCGCGGCGCGAGTTTCGTCGTCAGCGTGGATAGCGGACCGATGCACCTCGCAGCGGCTCTGGATGTGCCGCTGCTCTCGATCCACACATGGAGCGACCCGCGTCTGGTCGGTCCCTATTCCGAGAAAGCGTGGATCTGGCAAGGCGGGGAAATCCGTCGCCAAAACCTCGCCGCTGCGCCCTTGCCGGAGCGCGCCTTCACCGCAGCCGATGCGGCATCGATCAGCGAGTTCGTCGCGGGTCAGATGTAATCGGTGATCTCGTAAAGTGCGGGATCACGCTCGGCGGGTTTTCGACGGGCTTTCACTCCGCCAGAGCCGCCACTGCCCTCAGCTCCCTCTCCGCCCATACCGTCTGGAAAATCCATATTTTCGAAGGCATCGCCAAATTCCTCCTCGAGCTTCTCGGGATCCTCGCCCGCTTCGAGCCGACGGATCATGTGTTCCATTTCCGCCGGCATTTTCTGGCCCGTCGCCTCGGTCATCTTGCGCATCATTTGGCCCAACGCACGCGGGTCGGGATTGTTTTCATCCATCCCAGCCATGTCGCGCTCCATCTCGGCCATAACACGCTCCATGCGGGGGTCCATGTCATCCCCGGCGGGCATATCGGATTTCTCCTTTGCGCGACCCGTGACCGCGAATTTGGAAATCATCCGCTCCATCGGAGCTCCGGGCTTGTCGGGACAGCGTGGGGTTTTCGAGGCGTAGGCGAAACTGCGGGCAAAGAACGAATAAATCTTATGCGTTTCCGGTGAGTAAAATTCGTAAATGGGCATGGATCGAAATCGTGGAGTGCGAAAAAATAAACTCTTCGCGCCGATCCGTCCACCGTCTGCTTGGAGGCAAAAGCGCTACTTCAAAACGCCGCCGTGGGGTGGCCTCAAGAGCGCTTGGAACTCCTCGTTCAACCGGTATTTTTTAAACTCCTCGGCTTGACCCAAACCCTCGCGCATCGGGAGTCCGCCCAGCTCGATCGCCCGGCGGGCGGCTTGCAGACAGAGGGCTTGGTCGTCGTTTTCCGCAGCGGCTTTGGCGAGGCGATATTGGTTTTCAGCCACATCGGGTTCCGCTGCCACCAACGCCCGGGCGGCGGCGAGTTGTTGGGGAACCAGATGAGCTTCCATGGCGCAATCCACGGCGGCGCGGAGAAATTCGGGGTCTTTGGAAAAGGCCGTGATCGAGGGATCGAGAAAGGCCTGAAGCCCCTTGGTGTCTCCCGTGGCGAAGTGGAGCTCGAGCAAGGCGAGGGCGTCTTCGCGCACGTCGGGCTTTTGGCGCAAGGCCTCCTCGCGCTCGGCGATTTGGCCCTGAAGTTTCTTCCGATTCTCCGCGATGAAAAACATCCGCCAGAGAGGGATGTTGTTCGGGTCCTTCTCAATCGCGGCATTGAACATGTCCAAGACGCCATCGAAGTCTCCGCGATCCCAGAGGATTTGGCTGAGACCATTCAGGCTTTCCCCATTTCCGGGCCAGAGGGCGAGGGACTGACGGTAGGCGCTCTCGGACTCAGCCTCGAGTTTGCGGTGCCGGTAGAGATTGCCTGCCGTCGCGCGAAGCTTGGAGAACGAACGCTGAGCATCGTAGTCCCTCGCGTAGCTGGGATTTGAGAGGAGCTTTTGGGAATACGCGTTCCAGAATTCAAAATCTGCGCGCACCGATTCGGGGGGGATTTCTTTGAGCGGTTCGCGGTGGATTTTATAGACCAAACCCTGCGGCTCGGCGTGATCGTAGGACCACTCGAGCGGGAAACTTTCCTCGACGAAAAACTCGTGCGCGTCGCGGTTCTTTTCCCAGATCAACCGCGTGACGACGCTGTGCGGGATCGATGGTTCGGGCGATCCATTCTTCGCCGCCTCGTTCATTTCTTTTTCCACGGCGCTGTTGATTTCGGCCTCGGTGGGAAAAATGAGCGGCTTCTCCGGATAGATCGTTCCCCGGCCCAGCCAGCGCTCAAAGGCATTTGCGGGCTTCGGCCTGTCCGGCCCGTAGTGGTCGGCGAGGTATTTTCGGTAGAGCGGCTCGCCCACGCCGTTTTGGGTGATGATGTAGAGATCGCGTCGGTCGAAGTTCGGATCGCGCTTCACGCCTGCGCCTTGGGAACTCTCTCCGAGGATCATGTAGGTCGGGACGAAGCGGCCGGGGTCCGTTCCGCCCAGCACCACGCTGCCCTTCGGCAGGTCCTTCAACATGTCGTGGCCATACTCCCACCCGAACCAATGTCCGCGCTGGTTGCAGAATTCGTAGTTGAAAAACAATGGCCACATCGGCAGCGCGAGCAGCCCGTAGCGCATCCACGCCAATCTCGGCGCGCGAGCAAAGAGCCAAAGGGCGCCCGCGACAAATCCCAGCCCGGCCAGCAACGCAAAGATGAGATTCGTGTAGGTGTGGTAGGGCATTTGCAGCCACCAACCGGCATTGTCGATCGAGGCCCCATCCGCCACGGGCTGCAGGATTGCCGCAAGAACGAACGCGATCTCGAGGAGGTAAATCCAAGTCCTCGCCGCCACATCGCGCAGCCTCAACACCACAACCAGCGCCACGAAGTAGGCCAGCACGCCGAGAGGCGTAAAACTCATCCCCAGCTTCGACCAAAAAAATCCAACCCACTCTTGAAGGCGCTCGAGAAGGCCCCTTTTCGGCAGGTTGCCGGGTTCCTCGGCGGGCGTTTTGGCATGGCCCGAAGTGCCCATGAGTTTCCCGAGCGAGCGGAGGCTTTGTTCCGAAAGGCTCCCGCCGTATTGCGAGCGGTTGAAGGAAAAATAAAAACCCTCCGGAGTCCGCGTGTAGGCCCAATTCATCGGCGGGTTCGTCGAGGAGGCGAAGGGCATGTAGGCGTAGGGAAGAAGGCCGAGAACGACGACAAACGGCAAATACGCAACCAAGCGCCACTCGACCCGGAATTTTTTCAAAACCACGAGCGCCACGAATCCCGCCGCCACGCAATAGAACAGCCGGATCCCCGTTTTCAGAACCGGCATTTCCTCGGACAGGATCGCGAACCCTAGAAAGACGATCAACAGAGTGATGGCCGACGCGACGACGAGGTCCCAGAAAATCTCGCGGCGCACCAGCAACACGGCAAGAAGCGGGAGCGGCGCCAGCGCCACGCTGAGTTGGTGGTTGCTGAAGGACAGCGCCAACAGGAAAAACGGCGTCATCAGCAGCGACAGACTCTCCGGCCGCCGGAGCCAAGCGTAGAGCGAGGCCAGAAACATCCCGATCAGCAGAGCATGCAGCGTGTAAACCTCCGCGATCACGGCCTGCGACCACATCGAGGCGCTGAATGCGAAGAGCAGCGCCACGCTCACCGAAGCCATGAAATTCAGCCCGCGCCAGCGAGTGATCCGCTCGCCGAGCATCCATCGGGTGGAACTCGAAAAAAGCGCCGCCGCGAGGCCCGTGGCTGCGGCTCCGCAGAGGCCGCTGAAGAGATTGATCTCCCAAGCCGCGTTGCCGAGTGGCAGGAGTTGAAAAATCCACGCCAGCAAGGTCCAGAGCGGGTATCCCGTGGGGTGGGGCACCCCAAGATGTTGCGCAGCGACAAGGAATTCCCCCGAGTCGAGCAGGGTGACATTAGGCGCTGCAGTCCAAAAATACACTGCACCCGCAAGGACCACCGAGATCGATGCGGCCCACCCGTCTGCACCCGCCCAAATCCTCTCAGGCCTGGCTGTTGGTTTTTCCATGGTGATCCGGGGCGGTCACAAAAACCCATGCCATGCCCGCTGATTTGGCAGCCTCGATGCCCGTCGGGCTGTCCTCGAAAACCACGCAATCCCCCGGAGGAACTCCTAGGAGTTTCGCCGCAAGAAGGAACGGATCGGGGTGCGGCTTGCCTCGATCGTAATCCTCCGCGCAAACCACCGCGTCGAACCAATCCTCAATCCCGAGCGCGCGCAGCGTCGCGACAACGAGGGCCCGGTGACCGCCGGAGGCCACAGCAAGCGGGCTTTTTTCCCGCAGGCTCTGAGCGAACCCCACGACCTCTTCCATTGGCGCGACCTCGGGAATGAGTTGAAAATAGTATTCCTCTTTCCGGTGCACGACCGACTCGACATCCATCGATAAGCTGAACCGCTCGTTCAATGCCGCGACGATATTTGCCGTGGGCCGACCGCCCCATTCGTAGAAAAGCTCCTCGGGATATTGCCCGCCAAAATCCGCCATTGCCAGGGACCAAGCCCGATAGTGCAGCGGCATGTTGTCCGCCAGCGTGCCGTCGCAATCAAAAATATAACCGCCAAATTCGCGGGCTGGGATTTCGAGTTTCAAAAAAAGGCGGGGTGGGCAGCGGTGAAATTTGTCCTCAGGTGGAATTGAACCACCATCTGAGCTTTAGGAGAGCCCTGCTCTATCCATTTGAGCTATGAGGACTTTAAAATGGAGTCGACCACCGGTTTGGCCGCCGACCCTCGAGAAGTATGATCGGCACGGAGGTCGATCAGGCAACTACAAACACGCAACGCACTCGATCTCGACATCGAAGCCGAGGAGTTGGGTGCCGATCGTGGCGCGCGAGGGCGCGGAGTCGCCGAAGTAGCGGATGTAAACTTCGTTCATCTCCTTGAAATTCTCGGCGGTGAGTTCCGTGAGATACACGCGGGAGCTAACGACATTCTGAAAATCGGCGCCAGCAGCGGCGAGGACCTTCTTCACATTTTCAAGAACCAGTTCGGTCTGACGGGCGATCGAGCCGCGCTCGATTTTTCCCGTGGCGGGATCCCACGGCGTCATGCCGGAAACAAAGACAAATTTTCCCTCGGCAACAACGCCGAGCGAGTAGGGGCCGAGGGCGGGCGGGCCGCCTGGCACATCGCGGAGTTTGGTTTTCATCGCGCGCATCTGAACGGATCGACGGCGGTGAGACAAGCGGGTAGTTTGAGATTTTCCCAAGCTCGAAGCTCACACGGCTTCGGGCGTCTTGAAATATCCGGCGAGCTTTTGGTTTTCCTGCTCGTCATCGAGGAGGCCGAATTCCCTCAACTCCTGTTGGAACAATCGGAGCCCGGCGACTTCTTGGATCGGCAGCCATTGGCTGACATGGGCGAGAACGGTGCGCAGGTCGGTTTCGGCGGGGGTTTCGTCGCACGAAGGAATTGCCCGGCAGAATGCGGCGTTTTCTTTGAACGACTCGGGCGCTGGAGGGATTTCGATCCATGTGTCGGAACGCATCGAGCGGGTGTCCCCGGCCAGCCAGAGAAGGACGGCACCTTCGCTGAGGCATGACCAGGTGTGGACATGAACTTGGAGGCTGGCTGGTCGGTTGCGCAGGATTTCAAAGAGAATGAGCGCGGTGTCTGCGAGCAGCATTCCCGGGCCAAAAAGCTCGATGCGCAGTTCCTTCCCAGCGCGCGCCAAGGCGGGTTTGAGTTGGTGCATCAAGGCGACGGGATCGCCGCCGGAGAGGTTCAGATGGATGGTCACAGGGAGGCGATTTGTTCGGCGGGGACTTTGAGTTTTTGGCCAACGCGGAGCTGGCGTGGGTCGGACAGGCCGTTCGCTTGAAGGAGGTCGTTGTAGGATACCTGAAGCTTGCGCGAGACCATGTAGAGGTTGTCGCCGGGGGCGAGGGTGTATTCGCTCGGGCGGGGAGCGGAGGGGACCGCTTTCGCGATAAGGGCTGGTGGCGCTGTTTCCACAGGCTTGCTCACCGCGACTGGAGCAGGAGTGATTGGTGCGGCGGCTTCGGTGTTTGAAGCGATGAGTGGCGTGGTGGATGGCGCAACAGGGATTGCCTGTCTGGTCTCGGTGGCGGGTTTCGATTCGGTGCGGGTGGCGAGGAAGGCTTTCTTTTTTTCCGAGTCGTCGGATTTCGGAGCCGATGGCTTTGGATTGATCGCCGCCTTGGCGATGGCTGCCATGGCTGTCGCTTGGTTGGGTCTGGCAGCCAAGTGGGCGGGAGCGGCCTTCTGCGGCGCTTTCGGCACGGGCTTGGAATCAGCCACCTGTTTTTTGATCGGAGCTGGAGTGGCAACGACCTTGGGTTTCGCTTCGGGTTCTGGCCACTCGTTTCTGGCAAGCGCATCGGATTTCGGCACGGGGGGCGTTGCAGCAACAGACTCGGGCTTGGCGGGCGCTACAGCCTTTGGCTTTTGATTCGAAAAAGCGAAGATTCCACCAACTCCTGCGATGTGGATTGCAAGGACGAGGATGAAGGCCGTGGTGAACGAAATACCGAGCCGTTTCTTTTTTTTGATGGCCTCCAGATATTCGGGTTCATCTATCCAGTGTGGGTGTTTGGTGGGGTATGTGGTGGTTGGTTTCATCGCCGCCAGCTATGCGGTATTTTTTGGAACTGCGCAAATCGCACACCCTCGAAAAGCCGCTCCCAGACTGGCTCTGAGGACCGCTTGCCGGTTTTTATCGCCGTTCGACCGCCGAATTCGACCGCTCGCCGGATTGGCGAAAAAAGTCGTTTTTAGACCCCTTTGAGCCGACGGAATTCCGTGCTTTGGCGGCGTGACATTTCGATCCTTGCCCCGTTGGCCATCAGGGCGACAAAGCCCACTTCACCGTCCTCGACTCGGGTCACATGATCGAGATTGATCGCTTGGCCACGGCTCGTTTGAAAAAACGCCGCTGGGTCGATTTTTTCCAGAACGCTCTTGAGCGTGCCATTGACCATCGGGCCTTTTCCGTCACTCAGAACGAGCTTGGTGTAGGAGTCATTCGCCTCAAGCCACTGGATGTCTCCGATTCGCACCAAAACATTCTTGGAGCCGTCGCGGAACATTGCCGTTTCGTTTCTGAGAAAGACTTTCTCGGGTTGCCGCGATGCAGCGCCGACCCTTCCAAGGCTCTCGCGAAGCCGATGCGGATCGACAGGCTTGAGAAGATAATCCACCGCGCGCGCCTCAAAAGCCCTCACCGCATGCTCGGGATGCGCCGTCACGAAAATCACAGGGATTCCATCGGCCGGGAGCGCATCGAGCAGGTCGAAACCTTTTTTGCCGCCGCGCAGTTCCACATCGAGGCAGAGCAAATCGGGCCGTTCCTCTTGAAGCAACTTCACTGCCTGCTCGATCGACCCCGCCTCGCGCACATCCTCCACACCGATTTCAGAAAGCGCATGCTTGAGGCTCCGCCTGGCCGGCGGCTCATCATCGAGGATCAGGACTTTCATTTCGTTTTCAATCTTTGCACACCATGGCGAGGGCTTGGGCCGGTGTGATCGCCTTGATGGGTGAGTGACCGTAGTCCCGCGTGTTTCTGGTTACGATAAAATGAGCTTTAAAAAGCATGGCGACCGCAGCCTGCATGGCAGCCTCAAGACCCTCCAAGTTGGTATTTCTTTTTGAGATGATCCAGGCGAGGCCCTGTCTTTTCAGAAAAAACGAGTTTCCCCAGCCACCTGTTCCCGAATGAAGGGGGACCCTTGACCGACGAAACCGGTTCTTTGATTAGCAGCTGTTCAACCAGTCCCGGAAAAGTTGTTCCCCGTGCGCGGGCGGCCAGTTTACCGCGATGCGAAACCTCAGGATCGAGCGCGAGGGTCACCCTTGTTTTCATAGGCACACGATAAAAATCCCATGCATACGCGTCAACGCCTTTGCCATCGAGATGGGAACATTCTGCGCTGCTTTGCTCGGCACCAGCGGCCTCGCCGGCTTCGGTTACACAGCAAGCCCGTAGCGGAAGATTGGAAATCTTTCGACCATCCGCTTGATCCAGACCAAAGCCTGATTTCTATGCCCGAAGAAAGTGGGTTTGCATTTATCCTCGGAGCACTTGCCCCCATCTCTGCTCCATGATTTCGTAGCCATCAAGATGATCGTCACGCTGGAATTGGATTTGCACGAAGAACTCGCTTCTGAAGCTGCCTCATCCGGCTTGCTAGAAAGCCGAACGATTTCAAATCTCCTCATTGAGGAAATCCGTCGGCGCAAATCCGCAGCGGAGCTGAAATCCATTCTTACCGGTATTCGGAACCAGCCCGGCGATATTCCGAAAGAGGACGAAATCAACGCTGAAGTCGAGCAGGCAAGAACTCTGCGACGCGTGTAAAAATGGCTTGGTTAAGGTTCAACGGATGCTTTGAGAATCCTGTTGCCGAGCCCCCTCCGTTGCGTTTGACATCTTGTTCAAGCGGGCGTAACTGGAATCCATGTCGATCAGTCAAATTACCGAAAAAGCGCTCGCGCTACCGACTGCTGAAAGGCGTCGATTGATCGCCCAACTCGTCGCAGCCGGGACCGATGAAGACTCCGATCTTAAAACAGTTTTGGCCCAAAAAATTGACAACCAGCGAACCGAAAATTGGGTAGCTCTTGGTGCTTTAAAAATCAGCCGCGCTGATTCGTAGCGCCTCGGCTTGCGCCAGCATTTATTCGCGTTCATCCCCAACATTCGCGGGCACAAGGCCCTGTCCGAGCCGCCCTCCGCCCTCCGCTCTCCGATTTCAAATCTCCGGTTTTGCCTCGTTCGCTCCCGCTCTTCTCGCCCTTCGGGCAGGCTTTGGCAGGCTACTCAGCAAGCCCGTAGCGGAAGATTGAAAATCTTTCGACCGCATTCAGCTTTCCGATCTCCCCTTGATCCGGACCAAAGCCTGAATCCACCGGTCCGGCGTTTTGGTGAATTCCACTCCGCTGCCTGGCGGGCAGGCTTCCTCGATTCGCGCGCGCACGCTCGCCAAGCCCACGCTGTCCTGCCATTTCGCCGGGTCGCTGTCCTCCGGCGCGGTGTTGCGGACCTTCACGATCAAGTCTCCGTCCTGCACCACAGCCGAGAGATCCACTCGCCCGAATCCATCGCTCACGCCGTGCTTCACGGCATTTTCCACCAGCGGTTGCAGCAGCATCGGTGGAACACGGAATTCCTCAGCCGCCTTGTCCGCCGCCACGCTCCATTCCAGGCCCTCCTCGTAACGCATTTTCTGGAGTCGCAGAGCATCACGGATGATTTCCAATTCCTCGGCGAGGGGAATGAGCGGATGCTTCGCCACATCGAGCGACTTCCTCAAAAGCGACGAGAGCGAGGTCAACCCCTCCTCCGCTGCGCCGCTATCCGTGCGGATCAGCGAGTGAATCGCCGTGAGACAATTGAAAAGAAAATGCGGATTCACCTGCGCTTTCAACCGCTCCAGTTCCGCCTTGCGCGTTGCCGCCTCGGCCTGCAACGCCTTCTCGCGCCAGCGCGCTTCCGTGCCAGAGCCGATCAAGAGGCCCGATGCCGCCAGGATTCCGATGAAAGCCTGCAATTGCAAAATCGCTTCCATGGCCGATTCCGACACGAATGGCCCAAGTCCCGATCCGGTGAAAAATGCCGCCGTCATGGAGGAAACAAGCACGGCCAGCGAGGCCATTCCCATCCCTCCCGATAGCGCCGCCCAGATGACAAATGGAAATGGCAAATACGCCGCGATCGAGAGTCCGGACGAGCTTTTGCCGCTGGCTGAAAAAACCGCCCAGGTCGACACCAACACCGCGCCCAGTTGAATGGCCCCCAGCCCGAGCTTTCCCCAGCCGATCTTCTTTGGATACAGCCTGCCCGAGGCGACGAGCAGCAAGGCGGGAGTCACCACCAAGGCCCCGCCGGTATAAGCGGCACCGAAAAAAACAGCCACTTCACCGAGGCCCGAAGCCGGCAATTTTCCAGAGATCATCAGGCAATTTGCTGTCCAAAATCCCGCGAGGCTCATCGGGAAAACCGCACCCAGCGCGAGCAGAAAAATATCTTTCAGACGCGGCAAGCGCGCATCGAATCCCGCCCGCCCCAGAATCCCCGCAGAGAGCAGAACCAAGCCGCACACTCCGAGCGGCGAAAGAACCCCGAAGCTCCACGGAAAATCCGATGCCACCCCGCTGGCGATAAAAGGGAAAATCATTCCTGGAAAAACCCGCCAACCCAGCAGCAGAGCGGCTGCAAGAGCCACGCCCGCACCCGGCCACAGAACCGGAATCGCCGAAGTGGCAGCACTCGGGAGCAGGGATTTTCCAAACATCGCCGCCGCAAAAATCGCCCCGGCCACGAAAAGATTTTCGATCGCGAGTCTGCCTATGGATTTTGGAATTTGCACGGTGCCGATCCCGATCAAGTAGCCACCACATCCAGCCCTTGCAAAGCCATTCCCGCGCCGATCCCGGTCGAAATCCTGCACCGAAATCCGTTCATCCCTCGAAATGCGCCGTTCAGGCCGCCTTTGAAACCACTCAAGCTTGCTTTTCTTCCGCCCGTTGGAAATAAACTTCCTCGTCCTCGGACAATTCCTATTCTTCACCCGCCATGAAACACATCCACCACTATATCATCGTTCCAACCCTCGTCGCCATCTCCAGCCTCGCCACCCCTTATACAGGGCAAGCCGCCGTCAAACCCACCGAAGAAGAAGGCCCTGTCCTTCCTGAAATCTGGGTAAAAGCCGGACCCCGCGAGCGCCTCAAAGCCACCCGCGCCGCCGAACTCGATGCCGACCGCCTACTCGCCGAGCGCATCTACGGCCTCCAGATCGATTCCGAGACAACGGTGAAAGATCTCGCCGAGACCGATGACGCCATCGCCGGCGCCGTCTCCGCCACGCTTGTCGGCTCCATCACCACCGAGCCCGCCGAGTATCTCGAGGATGGCCGCGTTCAAGTCGTCCGCGCCGTGAAAATCCGCGAAGTCATCGATACTCTGAACCGCGTGATCAAAGGCAAAAAACTCGACAACGGCTCCGTGGCCACCATTTCCGATGTGGTCAAAACCGACCGCAAGACGAATGACAAAATCATCGATGTCATGGGCAATGCAGCCATCAAAGGTTCCGAAGGCCACCAGAAAATCATGGCCAAGCGCGCCGCCGAGATGGATGCCTACCGCCGCCTCGCCGGCCGCATGATGGGTGTCAAAATCGACGGAACCACCACCATCCGCGACTTCGCCCTAGAGAATGACGAAATCCTCGCCAGCCTCTCCCAAGTCCTCAAAGCCGCCACTCCCACCGCCATTAAATACAACAAATCCGACGGCTCCTGTGAAGTCACCATGGAGATCAAAACTCAGGACATCGTCCGCGTGACCCGCCGGTTTGTGAAAGGCAACACCACCAAGACCCAGATCAAAGACGAGATCGAGGAAAAGACCTTCTCCGAGACCGGCATGGGCGCCATGCGCGATGCGGAGCAAGAAGCACCCTCAGGCGGATCCTCGACCGAAGCCTTCGAGGAAACCGAAATGATCCTCAAGCAAGTCGTTCAATCCGGACCAGTGGTTCAGTGAAGTAGGAAGGCAGAAGGAGGAAGTAAGAAATCCGGATCGCCTACCGAACCGGTCATACCAATGACTCCCGGGCATCAAACTGCAAGGCGATTTTCTGTCGTAGGACAGTCGTCTCGCCTGTCATGGAATGAGTTACGCCCGCCAGGGGCGCTTCCTTCTGCCTTCCTGCCCCCCGCCACCAGTTATTCGCGAATCGCCAACGCGCCGGAGGCGCTTTCTTCCTTCATCCTTCCTACTTCTTACTTCTGACTTTCCCCACCATGTCGTCTGAAATCCAATCCATCCCCGACTACCAGAATCTGATTGATCGGATTTCCGAGACCTACGCCGCCGGTCGCCGCCGTGCTCTCCAAGCCGTCAATTCCCAACTCCTCGAGACCTATTGGCAGATCGGGCACGACATTGTTGAATTCGAGCAGGGCGGCAAGGTTCGCGCCGACTACGGCACCGCACTCCTCCACACCCTCAGCCGCGACCTAACCCGACGGCACGGGAAAGGCTTCAGCCGTAGCAACCTCATCTACATGAGGCTCCTTTATCTGGAATACCCAATAAGTCAGAAGCCTTCTGACTTATTGAGTTGGTCCCACTATGTCGAGTTGCTCCGAATCGATGACCGCTTGGAGCGGGGATTTTACGAACAGCAGTCCATCAAAGAACGCTGGTCTGTTCCAGAGCTCCAACGCCAAAAGAAATCCTCCCTCTTTCTGCGACTAGCCGCCGGGAAGGACAAGAGCCAAATCCTCCAACTCGCCAGCCAAGGCCAAGCCGTGGAAAAACCCAGCGACCTCCTGCGCGATCCCTATGTCTTCGAATTCCTCAAAATCCCCGAGCCCCACACCTTGGACGAGACCGATTTGGAGACGCAGCTCTGCAACCACCTCCAACCCTTTCTTTTGGAACTGGGCAAAGGCTTCACCTTCGTCGGCCGCCAATACCGCGTGCCGGTCAACAACACCCACTACCGCGTTGATCTCGTCTTTTACCACCGCATCCTGAGATGCTTCGTCCTCATCGATTTGAAGCTCGAGGAAGTCCAACACCACGACATCGGCCAGATGAATCTCTACCTCGGCTACTTCGCCACCGAGGAAAACGCCGAAGGCGATAACCCACCCATCGGCATCATCCTCACCCGCAACAAAGACGAATTGCTTGTCGAATACGCCACCTATCAAATGAATAGCCAACTCTTCGTCCAAAAATACCAACTCTATCTTCCCGACCGCGAAGAACTCCGCCGCGAACTCGAACTCACTCTCCAAGCGACAGCCAACCTCAAATCCCAGGAAAACGAATCCGAAAACTGATCGCTGGCAATGAATCTTTCCGAACCAAAAAGCTACAATACGCGGGACTGGTATCTTTTCAACAAGCCTTCCGAAGCAGGCGGGCGAGCCCGTAGGGCTCTAGCTCGCCGGACTGCTTCGGAGGCGCGTTGAGGCTGCCCCAATGGCATCTTCAAGATGCCAT
>JBILML010000061.1:0-3433 GCA_044375555.1 Terrimicrobiaceae bacterium | reverse complement strand
GGCGAGAACGAACTCGAGATCGAAGTCGTCAACAAGTGGCCGAACCGACTGATCGGCGACGCCAAGCTCCCCGCCGACCAACGCCGCACGCGCACGAACATCACGAAATACAATTCGCCAAAAACCGGCGAACCCACCCTCCAACCCTCCGGCCTCCTTGGCCCGGTGAGGCTTCTGATCAGCGAGAAATAGAACACGCAAATAAAGGAATTCACCCATGAGCAAACTCACAACCCTCACCCTCACCGCCCTGCTGCTCGCCATGGGAAATGCGGAGGCCCAAACCACCCTGCGCGCCCTTGCCGAAACCAAGGGCAAACTGGTGGGCACGGCGCTTCCGAGCCAATACATCGACAATCCTGCTTCCATGCCAAGCGGATACCAGTCGACGCTGGCCAACGAGTTCAATGTCTATGTGTCGGAGAATTCGTTCAAAATGTCGGAACTGCTCCCCAACGCGCCGGCCAATCCCTTCGACGTCCAGATTTCGGATCTCAGCACCGCAAAAATCGACACCCTGGTCGCCCGTGCCCGGGAAAACGGCGTGGGCATGATCCGGGGACACGCGCTGATCTGGCACACTCAGGCCCCCTCGTGGCTCACCACCTCGGTAACAGGGTGGACTTCGGACCAGATCACCGCCTTTGCCACTTCCTACATCAAGGCGGTCGTCACCTATTGCAAAAGCATCAACGATGCCGTAGACGCGCCGGTGCGGATCTACGAGTGGGATGTGATCAACGAAACGATTGATAAGACAACGGCAAAAGACAAAAAGCGGGCGCGCCGATCGGCAGCGAAATCCTCGTTCGGATACCGCACCGGCACCTGGTATGACGGGGTGGCCGACCGGCAGGCGTTCATCGACGCCGTCTTCCGCGCTGCGCGCAATGCCGACCCCAATCTGCGGCTGGTCTACAACGACTACGGCATCGAGTTTTATGGCAGTCCGAAATGCAACTTCATGCTCAACATGGTCGGCGGCATGGTTGCGCGCGGGGTGCCCATCGATGGGGTCGGCATGCAGTGCCATTTCCAAGGCCCCGACACATCGGGAGCGGGTGGTTTCTCGAGTTCCAATGCCAAGAAATTCCGCCAGACCTTTGCCGCGCTCCGCGCGCTGGGACTCGAAGGCATCGTCACCGAGCTCGACCTATGGTTGCAGACCGACAGCGCCACGACCGAGGGCAATGTCACGAGCCAGCAACTCGCCCTGCAGGGGGACCAATACCGGTTGATCGTATCCACCGCGTTGTCCGAGCCGAACTGTCCCGCCTTGGTGCTGTGGGGCTTCACCGACGCCTACTCATGGATTCCCTGGGCCTGGCCCGGCTGGGGTCACTCCCTGCCTTTCGACCGCTCGTATGCCAAGAAGCCGGCCTATGAAGGGATCACCAATGCCATCAAAGCCCTGCCCGCGGTTGTGGAGAACAAGGTCTCTTCCTCAACCACGACACCGCCATGAGCCTCGGCGATTGCCTTCGCTCAAGCATTGTCGAATACACCCGCGAATGCCTGGCATTGGAAGCGGAACTCTTTTCCAGTCACCGAGCTTTAACAGCAAATCACTTTTCGTTCTTTTTGCCCCGTTTCCCCTTTGGGCCATCTTTATCGGATGGAGCCACCTGTGGTTGGGCTTCCGGATATTGATTGAGGATTTTCCGCAGCGAGGCAACCGTGGTCACATCCTCAGCTGCGATGTTTTTCTTCTCCAGAGGATCTTTTTGATAGTCGTAAAGTTCAAGAACCGCCGTGTCGGGAGCCGCCCCGGGAGCCTTCCATTCCACCAAGCGGTAGCGGTCGGTCCGGATCGAGCGGCCGAGCAGAGGATGTCGCGGATACACATGGAAGGCGTGATCCTTGGTGGTGGACTGTGGATCGCGCAGGACTTGGACGAGGCTCAGGCCATCGGGCTTGATGGGTAAAGGCACACCGGCGAGTTCGCAGAGGGTGGGATAAAGATCGACAGTCTCCGCAAAGGCTTCGGTGCGCTGGCCGGGCTTCATGCCGGGTGCCGATATCAGAAACGGGATGCGCGCGGCCTGTTCGAAGTTCGTGTGCTTGCACCAGATCCCATGGTCGCCCAAATGAAATCCGTGGTCGCTCCAGAGAACGATGATTGTATTTTTAGCGAGACCGAGATCATCGAGCGCGTTGATCACCTTTCCAACCTGCGCATCGGCGTAGCTGGTGGCCGCGTAGTAGCCGTGGATGAGTTCGCGTTGGAGATCATCGGGCAAAGCACCATCGCCCGGGATGCCGAAGTAATCGCGCAGTTCCCAGCCGGGTTGCGTCGCGAAAGAGGGCGCGCCTTCGGGCGCCTTGCGGAATTCTGCGAGTTGGAACTCGGAGCGCTGGTAGAGATCCCAGAATTTTTTCGGTGCGACAAAGGGAAGATGAGGCCTAATAAAGCCGACAGCCAAAAAGAAGGGCTGGTCTGGGGTGGACTTGAATTGCTTGAGGCGCTTGATGGCTTCGACGGCGATCTTGCCATCATAGTATGTGTCATCGGGAACATCGGCATTTTCGCTGGCGGGGCCATTGCCATTTCCCCCTTTCTTGCGCTCAGGAAGCTTATTCTCCGGCAGAGCATAAGCGCTGGTGTTGGGCCCCCAATGGGGAGTCGACCAAGACGCGGGATCGTCGCCGTTGCCATGACCTTGGTGATAGATTTTTCCGAGGGCAGAGGCCGTGTATCCCGCTCGCATGAAAGCTTGGGACAAGGTTACGGCGTTTGGAACAGCCGCCCGGAATTTGGTTTCCAAATTGTAAACCCCAATCGTGTCCGGGCGCAGACCTGTCATCAAGGCATTGCGGGAGGGCGCGCATATCGCCTGATTGCAGTAGGCGCGATCAAAATGCGTCGAGCGGGCGGCGAGTTTATCAATGTGAGGGGACTGCACCTTGCTGTCCCCGTAGCATCCGAGAAGGGGCTTGAGGTCATCCACGCAAATCAAAAGGACATTCGGCTTCCCGGCCCCGAATGCACAGGCCGCAAGTGAAAGAAACATCAGGAGAAAAAACCGCAGGGCTTTGTTCATTCGCGTGTGATGATAAAAAAAGTCCCGCCTATCAATATATTTTGTGGAGGAAGAGATGCCACTTTGCTTGTCACAGTTTGAGGGAGTTGGTTCCACGGGCTCAAATGTTGGGCAAGGCACGCTAAGAGATCGCTCGATCAGGTCGGGGTCGGACCGACCCCCCGTAGCGGAAGCCGAAACGGCTTTCGATGGCTTCCAGGCGAGTCATGGCAAACCGCCCTCGAAATTTTTTCAAAATTCCGCTACTTTCTGAGCTCTGCTCTTCTTCCATTCGCGTGGATATTCCGTCATTCGCGGGCCCAAAAACCCTCACGCCAAGACCCCAAGCCGCCAAGATTTCCCCCGTAGCGGAAGCCGAAACGGCTTTCGATGACTTTCTGCCGAGCCATGGC
>JBILML010000004.1:0-112175 GCA_044375555.1 Terrimicrobiaceae bacterium | reverse complement strand
CAGGTCAGGTGGAAGGAGCATGGGGGTGTCGCGGTCGATGTTGACGAATCTAGCCATATCAAACTGCATAGCAGGAATTAGGCCAACTTCCGGAGGAGGGCTTGGCTAAGTCCGACAGGCTGCTAGGCGTTTGGCGACGCCTCTGCGGACGATAGGATCGGGATGGACTGCTAGTTCGTTAAGGATCTTGCCGCCGATGCCACCCAATCGGGCAATGTGCGCAAGCAACCTGGGGTGGAGCTTGTTGCCATACTGGAGGTAAAACTCGCGGGTGAGTTTTTTTTGCCTTTTTAGAAGACCGAGTTGCACCTCCTGAGGGCAGTTTTCAATGATCTGATCAATGATCGCATCGGAAGTTTCGTAATTCCCAAGCAGAGCGCTTAGCACTGCAGGATCTTCAGTGAGCGGAAACCTCTCGCTATAGGGAGATGAGGTTCTTGCTGCAAAAACCACGCGGGTTTCCACATCGGGATGTATCAGCAAGGATTCCTTGGATGCTGTGGTGAGGTATCTGGAAGCAGCGAGGGCTTGCCGAACCTCCAACGAGGGATCGTTAAGAAAAATAGCTTGGACGCAATCGAAGCTGGTAGCAGCAGCAAGCGTCTTGCGGACGCAGACCGAATGATCTCGACAGAGGCGGAGATGGGTTTCTATTTCCGCTCTTTCAAGCTTTGAGACATTTTCACGAATCGTTTCCTCTTCGTATTTGGAAAGTTCATCGATGAGATCGGGGGGGAGTCCACTCGCTTTGGAAAGCAAGAGATCGATGGCCGGAATCCGATAAGCAAAAAGAATCCGTGCAGCGGCATCGAAAGTATCAACCTCGGAGGAAACATAGCGGTTCCCTCTCAGTGGTCCTCGGCTGAAAGCTTCGGCGAGAGCCAGAACAACGCTTGGGTCAGGATCTCTCGCAAGATTCAGAATAGTTTCAGGCTGAATGAAGACCTTCTCTTGACCATGGGAGTAGAAGGACCTTTGGGGATCGATGAATAAGCATCGAACTTGGGGCGATGGATCTCGTGCAAAGATGTCAAAATCCACGTCGCGATCGATCTTCATCGCATCATCAAAAAGCTGCATTCTTCGTTTTACGGGCAGGATGTTCTCTGGAATCTGCTCGGCTTCGTTTTCGATGAGGTGTGCGTAAAGGCTGAGTAGCGCATCAGGTGGAATTTTAGACTGCAACGAGCCTGGTTCGGTGAACTCCCACAGATGGAGCAGTGGGTTTTTTAGAAGACAGGCAGGATGTTTTACCCAAAGAAGAAAGAGGACGGCTTCTGGTGTATTCGGATTGGCAGCTACCGCAGCAGCAACGGCCTCGTCCTTCGACTCAGCCAATTGCGAAAGCACGTCGGGGTGGGTATCGCTATCCTCTGCAATCTTGAGCGCATGGCGATGATCGAGGTTAGCGAGTTCAGTGGAGGCGGGTGTTTTTAAAAAATTCATGAGCCTTGGATTTCGATGCGGATGTTTTTATCGAGTTCGTTCAACCGGTGCTGGAGGCAGGCAATCGTCGCGAGGTCAGGGGCCCGCACATAGGTGAGGTTCGAGCCTGGGTGGTCGCCCTCGATGAAGCTGAGATTGCCGAGCGGATCTCCCGTGCGTCGGATTCTCTCAGGGCAGAGAGGCAGGTTGTTGAGGTAATGATATGCGAGCGCCATCGGGCTTTCGCGCATCTCAAAATCCCACTCCATGTAATGCTCCAAGGCTCCGCCATCGATAGGCTCGCTAAATGGCACTTCGGGCTCCTCCTCGCCCTCCGAGCGGTCCCAACCGAAGTATTGCTCCAGGAAGTCCGCACGCTCCTCGTCGTCGTTCATATCCACGCTTCGACTGTCGATGAACTCTCCCCAAGTCGGCACGGGTGGCTCGGCATCAGGATCACCGAAATGAAGTGTGTAGTCGCCGTAGTCATGGACAGCGTAAATCGTCGAAAATTTCGCGCGGGGTGGAGTAATGATCAAAGGCTCCCCGGCCAGCACGCATTTGTCTCGAATGAGCCTGGCAATGGGCGCTGGAATAATCACGGAACCGGCCGCAAGGCCGCACAGGGTTAGGAAATCGCGTCGTTTCATCGAGTGTGAAAGTGGGATTTTGCGGAAGCTGAAACAACGCAGGTCCGCGTCATAGGCGACACGGGAAGGAACGGGCGCTTCTCTGGGAGGAATAAAAACTCGCTCTGCCACTCGAAGCGTTTCTGGAAGGCGCTCTGAGGACGGCTGGCGTTGATGGGATGGCGGACGATTGTGGCCAGCAGGGAGAGAAGTTTGGTGATCATTTCGCCCAGCATCCTAAAACGCTTGGTAGGACATTTACGGGGAGACCAGTTTTTTTCTGAAAAAAGTTTCAGGACAAAAAAAGCCCGCCCATTCGACTGCAATCACTCTTTAATATTCACCGCAAGCCAAGGCGAAAAGGGGCGGTTCAAAACCGTCCTCCAATCAAAGCATCTAGTGCGTGGGGAACTGGGGAACCTCGGAGCACCCCCTCCCCCGCACCTGTGCGACTGCGGGGATAATCGGAATGAGATTCGCATGGTTTGAAATGACATGAGGCATCTGCCGGCTGCATTCCAAAAGGACGTAGAATTTTTTTGTTGGGTCCCATCATGTAAAAGAACATTGCGGGTCGAAACAGGGCATACCCCCTCACCCCCGCCGTCACGCCTTCTAATGAAAAGGATTCTTTGTCTAGTGCACGAGCGGCAGCGTCGGCCGGATCAAAGGCGGAAGCGGGTAGTCGCTTAGCAGCACGGTGAGATCGATGAGAGGCGATCTCTTTACAGGCTCTGCCTGCCCATCCAGGCTTTTCCTTACAACCTCCACAGCATTCTTCCACTGTGGCAGCAGCTTCTGAATCGCTTCGATTCTGTCGTAACGCAACTCCACTTCATAAGCCTCATCAATGCGGTCGAGCCATTGTGAGGCCTCTCTCAAGACTCGCTCATTGAAGCCTTGCTGACTTGGCAGCAGCACCGTGTTTCCACCCAATTGGGAGAGGCTTTCACGCTGTTGGGTTTTCTGTTCCCGTCGGCCATAGCGCCACTTTTCCAGCTTACATCTGCTCGATACCGTCTCCCGATTGATCCCATATTTCAGTGCCAGCTCACGGCAAGTCGTCTTACTGGTCTGATACTCATGCCGGATCTCGCGCCAGAGGGATTCGGAATGCTTTTGACTCATCATCCAAAATATCACGAACCGCAGACAAATCAAAACTACCCAGGATTAAAACGAAGCTCCTTTGCAATAGTGGTAAAGCCCGTGAACTGATCACAGCATCATTCTTCAGGTTTTGATAAAACCATGAGTCCTGAGGTTCGAATTATCGTTATTCGGAAAAAGCCACAATTTAACGCAAAGCATCCGATTTTTTTAGCCCAATGATGCGGCATCAAACTCAAAAATCCTGCACCAATAACGTAAGCGGAAGACAGCGGACATCGACAGACACGTTATGACTTACCGTTATGACTTTCCTAAAATATGAGCCCAAAAACATCTGGAACCCTGATAAACACTAGGGGAGTGGCTGGACCCGGAATCGAACCGGGGACACGAGGATTTTCAGTCCTCTGCTCTACCAACTGAGCTATCCAGCCGCGAAGGACGAAATAAGTATCTATCGAGATGGGTCGGGGCAAGTTTTTACTCTGGGATGTCTCGGATGCACCGCTCCCTCTTTGGAATATTTCTCTCGGCGGCTTGAAGCTCTCAGCAGTAGATACCTTTTCTAACAATGACACCGGTTGCAAAAATCTTTAGCCAGTGGCGGGCGCCAAGCCGCTTGTCTCTCGGGCGTTCAACTGCGAACCCTTGTCATGCCTTGAAACGCTGGGTGCCGGCCAAGTGATATTCGAAGCGAAGCGCGTCGCGATTGTTGGTGGCGGGCCTGCTGGTTTGCGAGCGGCGGAGGTTTGTGCGGCGGCGGGGATGAAGGTCGTTCTTTTCGACGCCAAGCGATCGGTCGGGAGGAAGTTTCTCGTCGCGGGGAAGGGCGGGTTGAATCTCACCAATGCCGAACCAGGGGAGATTTTCGCCAATAGATATTCGGAAAAAAATTCTGATTTCTGGCGTGGGGTTCTTGAGGTTTTTGATAGCGGCGAACTGCGCGAATGGGCTTTGGGGTTGGGATTTGAAACCTTCGCGACAAAAAGCGGACGGGTTTATTTGAAGGACCTCAAGGCCGCAGGCCTGCTTCGGCGGTGGGTGGCGCGTCTGCGCGAAATGGGGGTGATTTTTCAGACGAATCACCGCCTCGTGGATCTCAAGGCCGGTCGGCCATTCCAACTCGTTTTTGAAAATGGCACCTGCGCCGAAGCCGATGCGGTGATCCTTGGCCTCGGGGGCGGCTCTTGGCCAGAAACGGGTTCGGATGGCGAGTGGACCTCGCTCTTCGAGAAGCTCGGCCTCGCCACGCGTCCCCTCGCCCCGGCGAATTGTGGCTGGGAGCACGACTGGCCCCCCGAAGTCCTCCACGCCGCCGAAGGCAAGCCGCTCAAAAATATCTGCGTCACCGCCGGAGAAAAATCCGCCTCCGGCGAACTGATCCTCACGCGCTACGGGCTGGAAGGCGGGCCGCTCTACGCGCTCGGCTCGGCGCTGCGCAAGATGGATGCTCCCTCGATTTCGATCGATCTCAAGCCGGCCCACTCTGTCGATCAACTCGTGGCTAAAATGGAATCCGTGCGTCGGAATTTCGCCACAGAGGCTCGACTGCGCTGGAAACTTGGTGATGCCGCCTGTGCCCTGCTCGCCCGCAAAGAATGGAAAGACGCCCCATCGCTCGCCCGCGAGGCGAAGAATGTCGTGACCCCCCTCAGAGGCCCGAGACCGATTGCAGAAGCCATCTCGAGTGCGGGTGGGGTTCGTTGGGAGGAACTCACCGAGGATTTGATGGTGAAAAAAATCCCGGGGCTTTTTGTGGCTGGGGAGATGATCGATTGGGAGGCTCCCACGGGCGGATTTCTGCTCCAAGCCTGCTTCGCCACGGGGACCCTCGCGGCACAATCAGCCTGCAAGTTTAGCCAATAATTTTTAGCGTCGGATCCGGTGCGGGCCGTCGCCAACGCTGAGGACTTCGATGCGAACTTGGGTCAGACCTTGGCCGGTGAAGCCAAGTTGGTCGGCCACGGGCTTGGTCACATCGAGCATGCGGCCTCGAATGAAAGGGCCCCGGTCATTCACGCGGACTTTGGTGGATTTTCCATTTTGGAGATTGGTCACTCGGATGAAGCACGGAAGAGGGAGGGTTTTGTGGGCAGCGCAGCGGGTCCAGGGCCAGAGCTTTTCGCCGATGGCGGTTTTGCCGGGGAAGATCAAAAAATGCTCACTGTAATGCGAGGCCACGCCGGTTTCGACATGACCAACCGCTTGGCGCGGAGCGATCGGATGGTAGCGCACGCCGCGCAGGGTGTAGGGCTTGTATTTGTAGCCGTCATAGGACGCCGCGCATCCGCCGAGAAAGATCGAGACGAGGAGAAGGAGAGCGAGAGAGGATTTGGTCATGGCGTGAGCATTTGGATGGCGGCGCGGCGGGATGCCGGGATGCGTCCGCAATAGGTTTCAATCGCAGCAAGCGGGTGGGTTTCCGCCTCCTCGATGCCCAGCAGACGGACGAGTTCGCGTTCGAAAAAATCCAAGGCCCGAAGCGTGGCGGGCTTGGCGCTAAGGTGGGCGATGGCGCGGGAGAGGAGGTCGAAAACCTCGGGGTGCGGGTGCGCGGGTTGGGTAGCGAGGTCGAGCAATTCGGCGAAGTAGCCGCCGAGAAAAACATTCGCGGCGGATTTCGACTCGAAAAGGGAAAGGATTCGAACCTCACGCAAAGTGCCGAGCGGAGTCTTGCGGCCGGGCAGATAACCGATCTCGACGCGGTGGAAGAGATCGAGGTGACCAGCAAACGGGCTATTGGCGCGGCGGGCGGCCTTGGCCATCGTGCCGATCTTGCCATGGGCGAGCGTGAACCATGTCACGATCAGGCTCGTGTCACTCCAAGGCTGCCGGCGGATCAGGATGGCCTCTGTTTGTTCCATGGCAACAGAGTTGCCGCCGGTTACAGCGAGATGACCTTCACGGCGAACATGTCCGGATCAGCGGCGAGTTTTTTCATGACCTCGTCGCTGGGCAGGCTATCGAGATTCAACATCGTGAGCGCGCGTCCGCCCTGTTCGGTGCGGGAGAGGCTCATGCTGGCGATATTGATGTTCGATTGGCCAAGGAACGTGCCGATGTAGCCGACGATGCCGGGACGGTCGCGGTTCTCGAGCATGAGCACCACGCCGGAGGGAGTAATCTCCACCGGGTTGCTATTCACTCGCACGATGCGGGGATCGTTTTTCGCGCCGAAGAAAGTGCCGCCGACCGAGACTTTGCTGTCGCCGCTGAAGACGGCCACATGGAGCCACTCGTTGAAATCGGTCTGCTCGCTGGAGCGAATTTCCTCCACATCGAGGCCGAGGGTCGCCGCCATGCTGCGGACATTGACGCTGTTCACTTCCTCGCCACCGGCATGTTTAAGGAATCCTGTGAGGATCGCGCGGCTGATGGCGTCGGTGGGCATTTCCACGGCCTTGCCGCCGTAGGTGATGACGATGCGGTCGTTGCGCTTTGGTGCGAGTTGGGCTGCAAAACGGCCGAGTTTGTCACCAAGCGTGAGGTAAGGACGAACAACGGCCGCTGTCTTCGCGTCGATGCTCGGCATGTTGACGGCATTGCGAATTTCGCCGTCGAGGAGGGCGGCGCCGATCGCTTGGGCGATCTCGATGCCGACATTTTCCTGGGCTTCGGCCGTGCTGGCTCCGAGGTGCGGAGTAAAAACGATGTTCGGCGCAGAGCGGAGCGGAAAGTCGGCAGGCGGGGGCTCGACTTCGTAAACATCGAGCGCGGCGCCGGCGACTTGTCCGGAGTGGAGCGCCTCGCCGAGCGCGGTTTCATCGACCAAACCGCCACGGGCGCAGTTCACGATGCGGACGCCTTTTTTGCAAAGTCCGAGGCGACGGGCATCGAGCATGTGGCGCGTCTCGTCGGTGAGCGGCATGTGCATGCTGATGAAATCGACCTGCGGCATGAGCGCGTCGAGATCCTCGACGAGTTCGACCTGAAGGCTGCGGGCGCGGCTGACGGAAAGGTAGGGATCGTAGGCCACAACACGCATGCCGAATGCCATCGCGCGACGGGCGAGCTCGGTGCCGATGCGGCCCATGCCGAGGATGCCGAGGGTTTTGTTGTAGAGTTCGACGCCTTCGAATTTCTTGCGGTCCCACTTGCCGGCCTTCATCGAGGCATCGGCTTGCGGGATGCTGCGGGCGACGCTCACGATGAGCGAGAAGGCATGCTCGGCGGTGGAGATCGTGTTTCCACCGGGGGTATTCATCACGATCACGCCACGGCGCGTGGCGGCTTCCACATCCACATTGTCCACCCCCACCCCGGCACGGCCGACGACGCGGAGTTTCGTAGCGGCCTCGAGGACGGCGGCGGTCACTTTCGTCTGACTGCGGACGACGAGAGCGGAAAATTCGGGGATGATTTTGATGAGTTCGGCTTCGGGCAGGCCGGTATTGACTACGACCTCGAGGGCGCCGCCGTTGGCGAGTTCGTCTACGCCGCGTTGAGAAACGGGATCGGCCACGAGGACCTTGGGTTTGGATGAGGACATTTTCGGAATGAGATGGTGCGGTTTGTTAAAAAAGTGGCAGGGTTTGGTGGCTGCCGAGGCTTCCATTTAGGGCGAACGGCGGCCTACGGAAAACAATTTTTATGAAATGGTCGTATCGCATCGCGCGGATCGCGGGGATTGATGTGCGGATTCACATCACCTTCCTGTTGCTCCCGCTGTATTTCGGATGGGTTGGCTGGCAATCTGGCGGACCTGCCGAAGCTACTCGCTCGGTGCTGTTTATTCTTCTGCTTTTCATCTGCGTGCTTCTCCATGAGTTCGGCCACGCCCTCGCAGGCCGTTATTACGGGGTGTCCACGCCAGACATTACTCTTCTGCCCATCGGCGGGGTGGCGCGGATGCTGGCGGTTCCGGACAAACCCAAGGAGGAATTCGTCATCGCCGTGGCCGGCCCGGCAGTGAATGTGGTCATCGCGGTGGTGCTGGCTCCCGTCTTGTGCCTGAGTGGCGGTCTTTTCAGCGGACCCGCCGGCGAGACTCGAGAGATCCTGCACAATTTGCTTTTGGTGAATCTGGGATTGGTCGTCTTCAACATGATTCCGGCCTTCCCGATGGATGGCGGTCGGATTTTCCGCTCGCTTCTGGCAATGAAGATTCGGTGGACAAAAGCCACGCGGATCGCGGGTCGGACCGGGCAGGTTTTGGCGGGGGTCTTTTGCGTGGGGGGATTTCTCCAAGGGAACTTCATGCTCATGCTGATCGCGATCTTTGTCTTCAACGGCGCGCAGGACGAAATTCGTTTCGCCAACTACCGCGAGGATTTGGAGCGCCAACCGCCTCCCCTCCCCCCGGAGGATTGGTTCGAGCGCCGGATGTAGAGGTTATTTTGCCGAAATCGAATAGGAGACGACTTCCAGGCCGGGAATGGACTCGAAGTGCTTGGGATTCCGCGTGAGCAGTGGCGAGGAGCGGGTCAAGGCATGAGCTGCAATCCAAAGATCCGGGTAATCGCGCGAAAGTCCGTTTTTTGCCAATACCACCCAAAGGTCGCAGTAGGCGTCGATCACGGCTTGATCGAGCGGCATCAGGAGAAAGCCTCCAAGAAATCCCGAAATTTCCTCGCGGGAGATTGATTGGTGCAAGGCCCCGCGAGTGAACTCAGCCTGAACAATCCAAGGGACGACTAGGGAATATTGGCCTGCTTTTTCGACCAAATCCTGAATGCGCTGGCGCTTGTTTCGGAAACGCCACACATCGATCAGAACAGTGGTATCCGCGATCAAGTCCATGCGGCGGGAAGTTTGGCTCGAGTGGCGTTCAAGGACTTTTCAAGAGCATCGAATCCCTTATCGCTCAGATTGGGCATCGACTCCGCAGCCGCCAGCGCCGAGGCCATGGTGCCCTTGGCTGGAACCATGCGTTCGACTACTTCCGAAAAAGTGCAGCCATCTTTCCAACTGCTGAGTCTCTGGTAAGCCGAATCGGTGAGGGAAATTGTTTTCACACATCACTATTTCACACAGAGCACAGACTGTGTCAAACAGCCTACCCGCCCCGCATCCGCTCGATCGTGGCGGTGGTGGAGCGGCCTTCGACCATTTCGGCGAGCACGACGCGGCCGCCGTTGGCTTCCACGATTTCGCGGCCGCTCACATAGTGCGCCCAGTCTTTTCCCTTCACCAAGACATCGGGGAGGATTTGGGAGATGAGGTCTTGCTCGGGATTGACAGGTCGGGTTGGGCCTTTGGCTCGGCGGACAGAGGCGTCGCTGTTGAGAATTTCAATCGGGCGAAATTCTAGGAACTCCGCAGCCGGGCTGCAGGCACCGGGGCCAATCAAAAACCGGGCTCCGTGGTAGGAACTGGTGGAGCTGAGCTTAAAAAACCAAGCCCGCCAGAAAGCCCAGCACCGCCGCGTTTTGGACCTGAGAAGTTCCATTCGGCCTCACGAAATATTGCACAAATGGCTGCACATACGACCAGCCGTTCAACTGCCATCGGTATCCGCCTTCGAGCACCGCGGTGTAGCTTTTCTCCACCGAGCCCACGCCGCCCTGGTAGGCGCCGTAGCCGATCGAGGCCATCGTCAAATCCTCGCCCCGCGAGGGGAACAGTCCCGTGTAAACCATGCCGCTCTGAAAATAGAACGGGAAGTTGTTCGCCTTCGCATACCCAGGCGCGAAGGTCAGCAGGTTGAATGTGCTCAACCCCTGTTTGCGCATTTGCTGCTCTTTGGCTGGCACCACTTCTTTAAAGTTCTTTCCGCCAGCCGCCACAGCCGCGTCGGGTTCGCGATACAGCATCTGGTCAGCCTGAAAATAAAACCCGTATTGGCCCGGTGCGGTGTTGCCGTTCCAAGTCACCGTCTGCCCTCCGGGTGTTCCGTAGTAGTAGCCACCGAACGCGTATTTGCCGGGCAGTTTCGCCTCGCCGAGGAGCGGCGTGTAGCTCGCCTCGCTCATGTAGAACAACCCGTTTTTGCCGGGGCTTCCGTCGAACTGCAGGCCATGGTTTGCAGATGCCGTGGGGCTGGGGAACGACATGTAGAGGCCGTTGTTGAACTGCACCGTGTCATGCAACCGGAGCTTCAAGACGCCGCCCCAGGTCGAAAAACTCGAAGAAAACGGAATGTTCCCGCCAATGCCCTTGGCGCTGTTCACCGCGTTATTCAGGAAAAGTTTTGAGAGCGGCTGGTCTGCAAAATCCCGCTGCGGCTGCAGCCAGCCAAGCCGCACCACCACCATGTCCTTCACCGCCAATCTCGTTCCCGAGCCATAATACAAGCCCATCGCCAAAAGCCGGGCCTGCGTGCCGCTCTGCCAGTTCGAGGGGTTGAACATCGACTGCGCCTCGACCACGGTGTTCGGATTCGAGCCGGGCCACGAGTCGCGGTAGCGCGCCAGAACGAAGCCCGACACGCCCTCGAGCGGCTCGACCTGGAGAAACTTCCCGAAATCCAAGTCCGCTCCAAAGGTCAGCTGCTCGTCCCAGAATCCCTTCGAGCCGCCCTGCGCCGCCACCGCTCCAAAAAAAGCCCCTTGGTAATACCCGGTGAAAGTCAGCCCCCGGTCGCCCGCCGCCCGCCTCGCGTCGAACAACAGATTTCCCCTCCCGCCGAGCATGTATTTCCCATTCCACCAGTCGCTCCACGGCGAACTCAAATTCCCCTCATGTGCCCGCATGCGAACCCCGTCAATAGTGCCGGCCGTGCCGGAAAGCACAGCGCCGCTGAGGTAGTTTCCGGGCCCGCGGTCCACCACCGGATGCCATTGCCACCAACTGTTCGCCGCTTGGGCCGACCAGGCCGCTACGCTGAAAAAAACCGCGAGGGTTGTGTGTTTCAGGTTCATGTTTGAGGGAGTTTTTCTTGTGGGTTTTTCTCAATAAAATTCCGGCACCAGCATGTCTGGCGGGACATCGTGGCGGTGGTAGTCGGGATGGTGAACCCGCTCGGGGAGAAGCACCGGATCGTGCGGCACAGTTTCGTAGGGCACGAGCGAGAGCAGATGGCAAATGCAATTCAACCGGGCCCCCTTTTTGTCCACCGCCTTCACCACCCACCATGGCGCCTCGGGGGTGCTCGTCCGCGAAAGCATCACCTCTTTGGCCCGCGTGTAGTCCTCCCAGCGCGATCTCGACTCGAGATCCATCGGGCTCAGCTTCCATTGCTTCAAAGGGTCTGCAATCCGCGCATTGAAGCGAAAGGCCTGCTCGGCGTCGGTGATCGAGAACCAGTATTTCACGAGCTGGATTCCCGAACGGATGATCAATTTCTCGAATTCGGGCACATCGCGGAAGAACGCCTCGTATTCCTCGGGCGAGCAAAAGCCCATCACATGCTCCACCCCGGCGCGATTATACCAACTGCGGTCGAATAGAACGATCTCCCCCGCCGCCGGCAGGTGCTCCACATAACGCTGGAAATACCACTGCGTCTTCTCGCGATTGTTCGGAGCGGGCAACGCCGCCACACGGCACACCCGGGGATTCAGGCGTTGGGTGATTCGTTTGATCACGCCGCCCTTGCCCGCAGCGTCGCGTCCCTCGAACAACACCACGATCTTCTTCCCGCTGGCCACAACCCAGTCCTGCAACTTCACCAACTCGGCCTGCATGCGGAACAGCTCTTTGAAATACACCGCCCGAAAACCCGCATCGGGAGCGGCTCGCTGGCCGCTGGCCTCTTCCATCTCGAGCTCCAGTTCCTCGTCCAGGTTGTCCAAAATCTCGGCGCGAATCTTCGCGTCCATCTCGGAATGTGCGTTCGTGTTCATTTTAAAATCTCAACCGATGCCAATGAGGGCGATCACATTCAGCGCGCCGGCGAAAAGCAGCGCGCCGAGGAAAATGCACACGGGAAGCGTCAGCACCCAGGCGAGGATGATGTTCCGCACCGTGTCTCCCTGGACGCCCGATCCGTTCGCGGCCATGGTGCCCGCGATACCCGAGGAAAGGACATGCGTGGTGCTGACCGGAAGTCCAAAATGGTCGCCAATCATGATCGTGCCCATCGCCACCGCCTCGGCCGAGGCGCCCTGCGCATAGGTCAGGTGGCTCTTCCCGATTTTCTCGCCCACCGTTCTCACGATCCGCTTGTAGCCGATCATGGTTCCGAGCCCCAACGCCACAGCCACCGAGATTTTCACCCAGTCCGGGATGTAGTTAGTCACGGCGTCCGCGTGCCTGGCCAAAGCCCGTTCCTTTTCGAGCACACCCGGGGTGATATCCAGCTTTCCGGCCTTGTCTAGCTTCGCCACGGTCTTCGAGACGAGATACAGGTCGGTGCGCACATCACCGCGCTCCCCGGGCGGCAGGTCCGCGAAACCTTCCGCCGAAGACAGTCTCGCCGAGATCTCCTTGCAAAGGCCTGCCAACGCGGCAAATACCGCCGGGGAGGGCTTGCCGTGAGGTTTAATGAACTCCGCCAGCGTGTCGTTGGCGTCCTTGCCCGAGAGTTCGACATCGCCTGCAACCGATTGGAAAACCGCCGACATTTCGGCCGATTCTTTCGCCAACCCCGTCACCGCCTCGTGACTCGCACCCATGTTCAGAGCGTAAGTCCCCGGCAAAATCCCGACGAGGATCAGAACAATCAAGCCCATCCCCTTTTGCCCGTCGTTCGATCCATGCGCAAAGCTAACCCCCGTGCAGGTCAGCATCAAAATTCCGCGGATCCACAGTGGCGGAGCTTTTCCCTTCTCTGGCGACTCGAAAAGTTTCTGATTCTTGATGACGATCCGCATCGCGATAAGCATGAGCGCGGCCGCACAGAAACCCACCACCGGCGAGATGAGCAGAGCCATGCCGACATCCTGCGCCTTCGCCCAGTTCACTCCATCCGTTATCGAATGCGATGGACCGATCAGTGCGTTGGCCACACCCACGCCGATAATCGACCCAATGAGTGTGTGCGAACTCGAGGCCGGCAGCCCGAGCCACCAAGTTCCCACATTCCAAACGATCGCCGAGACGAGAAGCGAAAACACCATCGCGAACCCCGCGGCCGAGCCCACATTCAGAACCAACTCCACCGGCAGCAGAGCCACGATACCGAACGCCACAGCCCCCGAGGAGGTCATCACCCCGATGAAATTCCAAAACCCCGACCAAACCACGGCCGGCGTGGGCTTGAGCGTGTTCGTGTAGATCACCGTCGCCACCGCATTGGCTGTGTCGTGGAAGCCATTGACGAATTCGAAACCCAAAGCCATTCCAATCGCGATGGCCAAAAAAACGAATGTCCAGACGGTCGGGTCTGTGAAGGCGGTGGCGAGAAATTCCATGCCCATCCCATAAATTCTACGCAGGAAAAGCCGCAATTAATTCTATGTAACAAAATCGTCGATCCCCGCCCTGCGTATCCCAGCACAAATCGGTCACATTTCGGCCCTTGTTTTCAAGCGCTGTCCATCCTAGGACAGCCATTCACCGATGGACTCCTTCACGCCACTCGTCTCGATTCAGGATTTGCACAAAAGCTACGATGACACGCCGATTCTCAAAGGCGTGAGCTTCGCGATCGAGGAGGGCGATCTGGTCTCGGTCATCGGCCCCTCGGGATGCGGCAAAAGCACGATGCTCCGATGCATCAACGGACTCGAGACCTTGGATTCGGGCGTCATCACCGCAGCCGGGGCGACCATTTCCAGAAAGCCCGGCGCAAAGCTGGATGCCGATTTCGAGAAGACAGCCCACGCCCTCCGCCAACGCGTCGGCATGGTGTTCCAGCAATTCAATCTTTTCCCCCACCGCACGCTTTTGGAGAACACCATGATGGCTCCGATCATCGTCCGGGGCGTCGCCCGCGAGGATGCCGAGAAAACCGGCCGCACGCTTCTCGAGAAAGTCGGCCTCGGCGCTCACGCCGACCGCTACCCAGCCAACCTCTCCGGCGGCCAGCAGCAACGCGCCGCCATCGCCCGCGCACTTGCCATGCAGCCGAAAGTCATGCTCTACGACGAGCCGACCAGCGCGCTCGACCCCGAGCTTGTCGACGAGGTTCTCCATGTCATGAAAGCACTCGACGCCGAGGGCATGACGCAGATCGTCGTCACCCACGAGATGCGGTTCGCGCGCGATGCCAGCGACTACATCATCTACATGGAGGGCGGCCACATCGTGGAAATTTCCGACGAGGACGAAATCTTCGACAACCCGAAGGACGAACGCACCCGCCGCTTCCTCAGGAGGTTCCACTGATGAAAAAAACCACCCTACTTTTGCTCTGCGCCCTGGCCATTCTGTTCGCGCCTTTCGCGCATGCCGCAGACCAACCGCCCCTGCGCTGGGCGGCGGCGACCGACAGCAATGCGCCGTATGCCTTCTACGGACCCGGCAACAAACTCACCGGCTTTGAGCTGGAGATCATCCAAGCCATCGCCCGCGAGATGGGGCGCGAACCCGTTTTTGTGCCGAATGACTGGGACGGCCTCATTCCGGGCCTCTCACGCGGTCTCTACGATTGCGTCATCTGCGGCATCGAGATCACGCCTGAGAAGTCCCAGGAAGTCCGCTTCACCAATCCCTACTATGTCACCTACGAGCAGTTCGTCGTGAAGCGCGGCACACCTCGTGTGGCCAGCCTCGACCAACTCGCCGGCAAGCAGGTCGGCACGCTCAGCCAGACCGCCTCGTTCCTCATGCTCTCGAAAATCCCGGGCGTCATCGTCAAAACCTACGACGAGGAGGTCAATGCCTACGCCGATGTTGTGAACGGCCGCCTGTTCGGTGTGCTCCTCGACTATCCGATCGCAAAATACTACGCCTTCGCCAACCCGAACCTGCAATTCACCGGCCCGCCATTCGGCCAGATCAGCTACGGTATCGCCCTTTCGAGGACGAACCCCGCCCTTCTCGAGGAAATGAATGCCGCCCTCGGTCGGGTCATCGCCAGCGGCGAGATGCGGGATATCCTTTCGCGCTGGGGCCTGTGGACCGCCATGGTCGCCGACACCTTCGGCCAGCCCGAGGATCCTTCACTACCCGACACCGAATATCGCGCCTTCGTTGCCGCCACCGCCGAGCAGCCCTCCCTGATGAACCGCATCATCGGCTACGCGCGCTTCTGGCCGCTCCTGCTCCAAGCCTCCCTTCTCACGATCGAAGTCAGTATTCTCGGAATGGTCGGCGCCGTTCTCCTCGGCTTCGCACTCGCCATCATGCGGGTCTACGGGCCGTTCCCCTTGCGCTGGATCGCCACCCTCTACATCGAACTCATTCGCGGCACGCCTCTCCTCATCCAGCTCCTCATTCTTTTTTACGGACTGCCGAATATCGGCATCAAGCTCGAGCCCTTCGTGGCCGGCGTGCTCGGCCTTGCTCTCAACTACGCCGCCTACGAGGCCGAAAATTACCGGGCCGGTCTGCTGGCCATCCCCAAAGGCCAGATGGAAGCCGCCCGCGCCCTCGGCATGACCCAGCGCCAAGGCCTCTTCCATGTGGTCATCCCTCAATCCTTCCGCCTCGTCCTGCCGCCTGTGACAAACGACTTCATCTCGCTCCTCAAAGATTCCTCCCTCGTTTCGATGGTTACGCTGGTCGACCTCACCGGAGCCTACAAACAGATCGCCACGCAGACCTTCGACTACTTCGGCGCGGGGCTTCTCGTCGCCACCTTCTACCTCCTCATCGGCCTGCCCTTCGTCCGCCTCGCCCGCTTCACCGAACAAAAACTGAACCCCGGCTCGCGCAAATAATCTCCCATCCGCCGACGGTTTCGGCTGCGGCTCTTCGATCTTGCATGTGGAAGCAAAATCCGCCCTCTCAAGATAAAAGCATTTCCTTAACCCCAGTTCCCCAGTTTTTGGTAGAAGACGAAAAAAATATTCCCTGTCTCAAATAGGCTACCCGCCCCGCATCCGCTCGATCGTTGCGGTGGTGGAGCGGCCTTCGACCATTTCGGCGAGGACGACGCGGCCGCCGTTGGCTTCCACGATTTCGCGGCCGCTCACATAGTGCGCCCAGTCTTTTCCCTTCACCAAGACATCGGGGAGGATTTGGGAAATAAGATCGCGGGGTTCGTCCTCCTCAAAAATCACCACAAAATCCACCACGCGGAGGGAGCCGAGGACATAGGCTCGGTCTTGCTCGGGGTTCACAGGGCGGGTTGGGCCTTTGGCACGGCGGACGGAGGCGTCGCTGTTGAGTCCAACAACGAGGGCATCTCCTTGGGAGCGGGCGAAGGCGAGGTAGTCGGCATGGCCTCGGTGGAGGATGTCGAAGCAGCCGTTGGTGAAAACAAGGGTGCGACCCTCGGCATGCAGTCGGTCCCGCTCAGCGCGCATTTCCGCAGGGGTGAGAATGCGAGGGAGGAATTGGGTGAGGGTCTGGGAGGAGTTCACGCGTTGTGCTGAAAGGCGGGCATGGATTCCTTGTGGGAATCTTCGGCGAGGCGGCGGGATTGCTCGATCCGGCGGAGGTAGAAATCCAGCGCGGGGTCGGGCAATCCGGTGATGCGGGCCTTCGTGAATTCATCGACGGCTTTTTCCCACTGCTTCTCGCGGTAGTGGAGAACACCGGTCCAGAAATGATCGCGGCTGCGTTCCCTTTCCGGTGAGAGGCCGTGTTTGGCGGTCAGGATTTCGTAGATTTCCACGCGGCGGCGGCGGGCGCTGACTTTGAGGATTTCAATGGGGCGGACTTCGAGTGATTCGGCGGCGGGGCTGTAGGCATCGGGGCCAATCAAAATCCGGGCGCCGTAGGAGGAACTGGCGGAGCAAAGGCGGCGCGCGAAATCCACGGCTGGACCGGCGACACTGTAATTTGCAAGGCGGTTTCCACCAAAAAGACCGGCGACAATTTCCCCGGAATCGAGGCCCATGCGGACATCGAGACGCCGCTGCCAACGGGCGTCGCATTCCTTGTTGAGTTCATCGATGCGGGCGGCGAGATCAATCGCAGCGCGGCAGGCGCGGGTGGCGTGACGCTCGTCAGGCCATGGCGCGCCGAAGACGACCCGGATGCACTCGCCATTGCATTCATCCAGGTAACCGCCGGATTCCACGAGGTAATCGGAGGCGGCCTGGAGGTAAAAATTCGTGATCGCCGTGTAGTCGGAGGGCGAGAGGAGTTCCATCAACTCGGCGTGGTTGTGAACGGAGACCACCAGCACACTCGCTTGCAATTTGCGGCCGGGAAATGAGGCGTCGAAACGGGAATTCAAAATCTCGCGAAAGCCTGCGCGGGACATTCTGGGACCAAAGAGGCGCTCGAGATTTTGTTTTCTAGATCCACTGCGAGTGCGGGCCCAGAGGAGGCCGAGGGCGCCGCTGCAGAGGACGGCGAACACCGGAAGGACGGGCGAGAAAAACTGCCCGTAGATCGAAACCACGCCAGACCAGGTGCAAAGAAGGATCGCCGTGGCTGCGACAATGAGAATTCGCAGGGAGTTCCGCGAGATATCGAGCGTCGTCCAAGCGATTCCAAACGCCAAAACCAGTGCAATGATAATCTGTGGGCCCCAGAGCGGGCGTCCATCCATCGGGATCCGGAGAGATTTGAGTAGCCCTTCATCGATCACGGCGGGTAGGCCCGAGGCTTGAAGGAGGATAGCCAGTGAGGCGGAAATGGCGCCTAAGATGGCGGCGGCTTTAAGAATTCTCATCGTGTTCGTCTTGCGTGCGGTGGGAGGCCACGACCCACTGGCTCAACACGCGGTCTGGCGACTCGACCGCCTCGGCGGGAATTACGAAATCGATTTGACCGCTGTTGCGATGGATCAGGCCCAACCCGAATTGATAATCCTTGAAAAGCCCCTCGCACAAGTCGCGAGCAGAAATGTTTTTCTCCACCGACTTCACCAAAATCGCCTCCAACGCCTCCGGCGAAAAGCGGAAGCGATAGCCATGTTGCTCCCCGAAACGCTCGGCGAATTGAGTAATGACGAGGCTCTGGGCCTGCCGGGCATCCTCCGCGCCAGCCTGGAGCAGGCGCTCGATGGCGGCATCGGGATTTTCCAAAACGGCGGGCGTGACCTCCAAGGTTCGCACCGGACTTCCAGGGAGACGGTATTTGAATTCACGCAGCAACCCCTCGCAGGTCGTCATCAATCCCCTGGCGCCGGTGTTCTCTCGAACGGCCAGCGAGGCGATGTGGCGGAGAGCCTCATCAGAAAACACCACCTCGATTCCGTAAGCAGCAAATGCCCGCTCGTATTGGCGAATGAGGCTGCCTTCGGATTGTTTGAGAATCTCGAAAAGGTCACCCTCGGCGAGGCTCTCGCAAACGACGCGCACCGGCAGTCGTCCGATAAATTCGGGTTCAAGGCCGTAATCCACAAAGTCGCTCGTGCCGGCGAGTCGCAGAAGCTCGGCGGGCAAAGTTGTCGCCGCCGCCGGGTCGGCACCGAAACCGATCCCTGTTTTTTTCAACCGGCGGGAAACGACATCGGTCAACTTGTCGAACGCGCCGGAGACGATGAAAAGGATGTGTCGGGTATTGATCGATTCGCGGTTGACCTTGCCGCGTTTTTGAAACTCGAGGGCGGCTTGGACTTGGGATTGGAGGTCGTTGCCACCACGAAGCGCGACGTCCGTTTCCTCCATGAGCTTGAGTAAAGTCGTCTGCACGCCCCGCCCGCTCACATCGCGGCCCGTGACTTCGCGGGAGGTCGCGATTTTATCGATCTCGTCGATGTAAATAATCCCGTATTGCGCGAGGGCCAGATTGCCGTCGGCTTTTTGCACCAACTCCCGCACGAGATCATCGACATCACCGCCAACATAGCCGGTCTCGCTGAATTTCGTCGCGTCGGCCTTGACGAACGGCACCCCGACCAAATCGGCGACATGTTTGACGAGATAGGTTTTGCCGACACCCGTCGGGCCGGCAATAAGGACATTCTGCTTGGCGTATTCCAGCGGCGGGGCGCCTGCCTCGCGGGAGGCCATCACCCGAGCGTTGTTGTAGTGATCGCACACGGCGATCCCGAGGACTTTCTTGGCCTCGTCTTGTCGAATGACAAATCGGTCGAGGTGCGCCTTCACCTCGCGGGGCGTGAGATGAAAATCCTGAATCGCCGCAGGGACCTTGTCGGCCGGCTCGGTAGGCGTTGGCGGGTTTTCGGGGGAATTGCCCGGCGCGGCAAAGGTCGTCCGCAGGAGTTCCTGCAAGCGGCGCTGCAACTGCTCCGGGGTCGGAAGCACGGGATCGCTCATGGGGTTCTGTATCGGCCATGGAGGGCTGCCGTGCAAGCATGGGTCAAAAATGCGACTCGCCGATTGTGCGCGGTATGGGGAACTGCTAAGCATCTGACGCCATTCCCATAACCCATGATTCCACACCATGCTTGAGATCAACGATGTTTCGCTGAAGGTCCCCTCACTCGAGGGCGAGCGGGAACTTCTCTCCCATGTCTCGGCGCGTTTTCCGCTCGGACACTTCGGCGCCATCATCGGCCCGTCGGGATGTGGCAAGACGACCCTGCTCAAGCTGGTCGCGGGAATCGTCGACGGCGACGAGGAGGGCACGGTTTTTTGGAAGGGACGCAATCTGGAAAAGGAGGATTTCCTCTCCACGGAAATCTCGTATGTCCCGCAATTCAGCATCGCGCATGAGGAACTCACGGTTCGCGAGTGCGTGGAGTTCGCCATGCGTTTGCGCGTGCGCGCGGCGGAAGGAGTGGACCGGGCCTCGGCAGTGGACCAATTACTCTCCGAGGTGCGCATGGAGGAATTTGCCGACCAGCGTGTGCAGGTCCTCTCTGGCGGCCAGCGTCGGAGGCTCGCTCTGGCGATGGAAATGACGAGCCAGCCCGAAATCCTTCTCTGCGACGAGGTCACCAGCGGGCTCGACCCTCGTTCGGAAGACGAGATTGTGAGACTTCTCCACAATCTTTCCCGCCGAAAAAACAGACTCGTTCTTTCCGTCACGCACAGCCTCGAGCATTTAAATCTCTACGATTCGGTGCTGGTGCTCTACCGGGGAATCGTCGCCTACCAAGGCCCGCCGGCTTTTTTAACCCACTACTTCAGCGTGGATTCGCCGAACAAACTTTACGAACGCCTTGAACTCCGCGAACCGGCCGACTGGGCGGCTTCCTGGCAAAAACACCAAGAGGCCATTCAAAAAGCCGCCGATCCCGCAAAAAATGCCCCCGCCGAGGAGTCGCCAGAAACACCCGCACCGCCTGTGGAATTGCCCGGCGCGAGCAGCCAATTCCTCGCTCTTCTGGAGCGTCGAATGCTGATTTTCACCCGCAGCCGCGCGCAAATTTTCCTCCAACTCGGACTCATCCTGGGCTTCCCACTACTGGTCGCGGTGTTCGCATGGAACGGCCTGCCCGCTGTCACAAATCTCAGTATGGGGCTGGACCTCGATGTGGCGCGGCAGCTCAGCGAGGCGCGGGATTTTTTGATCCAATCCAGCAAGGTCGGCAGCCTCGTCTCGGGAATTGTGATGTTCCAAGTCATCCTGCTCACCCTCATGGGGGCGAACAATTCCGGCCGCGAAATCGCCGCCGAGCGCCGGATTTTCGAGAAGGAAAAACTCTCGGGCCTGAAAACCGGCGCTTATGTCGCGAGCAAGGCCGCGTTTCTCCTCGGCCTCATTCTCGCGCAGTCGATCTGGATGGGAATTTTTGTCCACCATGTCTGCGGTTTCCCCGGGGATTTTGTCACGCAATTGCTCCTGCTGGTGCTGGTGAATGCCGCGATGACCTCGGTCTGCCTGGGCGTGTCGAGCCTCATGTCCAGCGCCGAGCAGGCCTCCTTGGTTTCGATCTACCTTGTGGGATTCCAGTTGCCTCTCTCCGGCGCAGTGCTGGCGCTTCCGGCCTTGCTCGGCGATGCGGTGCGGCCGTTCATCTCCGCCTATTGGAGTTGGTCGGGAATCCTGCAGACGCTGAAAAGCGAACGCTACTACGACATCGTGCAAACGGTGGTGCAGAGCCCGCTCAGCCCCCTTTCGCTTTGCCTATGGGTGCTCTTAGCACATATCGCCGCCGGGCTTTTCGTGACATGGATCGGATGCGAAAGGCGCCAACTCGGATGAGCATCGAAATCCTCTCAACTCGAAGCAGCGGGGATTTCGCCAGCGAGGAATCCCGCCAACTCGCGCCCTGGGCGGTTCCGCCAAATGGCTCGGCTGGCCGCCTCCACGCCGAGCCCAGTCACACCTACCGCTCGGAAATCCAGCGCGACCGCGCCCGGATCATTCACTGCACATCCTTCCGCCGACTCGACGGGAAGACTCAAGTTTTCCTGAACGGAACCGGCGACCACTACCGCACCCGGCTTACGCACACGATCGAGGTCGCCTCGATCAGTCGCACGATCGCTCGAGCCTTACGCCTCAACGAGGATTTGGCCGAGGCCATCGCCTTGGCCCACGACCTCGGTCACCCGCCCTGCGGTCATCGCGGGGAGGAGGAATTGGATCTCCTTTTGAAAGGCCATGGCGGATTCGACCACAATGCCCAAAGCCTCCGCGTCGTGGAAATCCTGGAAGAAAAATACCCGGGCTTTTCGGGATTGAACCTCACCTGGGATGTCCGCGAGGGGATCCAAAAACACGCCGACGGCTATGTTTTTCCAGATTCCGAAAAGCGGTATCCCTCACCGTCTCTGGAAGCGCAGATCACGGATTTGGCCGATGAGATCGCCTACTCCAGCCACGACCTCGACGATGGGCTCGATGCCGGTTTGCTTTCGCTCGACTCACTCGAAGAGGTTCCCCTTTGGAAGCGCGCCGAGGATTCCGCCAGGGCGGAATATACCGATCTCGACATCCCACGCTATCGGGGGTTTTTGATTCGGTGTCTGGTGAATTTCTTGGTGGATGACCTCGTTCGCCAGACCGCCAAGAATCTCCTGGAGACTGGCATTCAATCCCTCGACGACATCCGCAACCACCCAACTCGCCTCGCTGCTTTCAGCAAGCCAACTCGGCAGGAACTCTCTTCCCTGCGGCGTCATTTGTTCCAAAACCTCTACCGCAGCCCCGAAGTTGCCGAGATCAACAACAAGGCTGCACGAAGGATTTCCGAGCTGTTCCAGCACCTGATCGAAAACCCCGAAAATCTCGGAGGCAAAGCCCAAAACCGTATCGGCCGCGATGGACTTCACCGGGCCACGGCGGACTACATTTCCGGTATGACCGACCGCTACCTCGCGCTCCAGCACCGCGATCTTCTTCCCCATGGTTAACATCACTCCGGAAAAAAAACTTGCTGGCGCTGGTGCCCGTGACGAATGTTCCGCCCCCCGGATGGAGATGATTTCGCACATTGGCCCTACAACGTCGGCGTCTACAAAACGGCTCTTCGTATCCCGACTGTAATTTTCCTTTTTTCCCATGTCCCAGCCAAACCCGAAAGAACCGGTCGATATCTTGATCCAGTGCCCGGGTTCGCATGGCGTGATTCCCGACCATGTTCATGAGCAAGCCACAGCCATGCATGAGTTTGGACTGAAAGTGGTTGTCCTCTGTTGCGACGCCTACGAACGCTCGCGCAGCGTCGCTTACGCCACGATCCCCTGCATGCTCGAGGGCGCCACGACGAATCGCACAAATGCCTTCTCCCGCAAAATGGGCAAAGCCCTCCAGACCATGCGGAATCAACTGATTTTTGCTTGGGAGGTTTTTAAAAATAAACCGGCGCTTGTGCTGGCGGCCAGCCATGTGGATAGCCAAAGCCCCCTCTGGGTGTGGCCGCACATTCTCTTGGTCTTCTTGCGCAAGACCATCTACGGAATGAACCTCCACTTCTCCAATCGCGACCACCATCTGGGACCGAAGTGGTGGCAAAAACTCGGCAGCCAACTTGCTTACAAGCCATTCCGAATTGCGGTTGCCCACAAGCGTCTTCCAGACCCCAGCCCGATCCCGAAATTCATTCGCACCGTTGAGGTTCCCATTGGACCCGAAAAGACCCTCCAAATCCGCGAGAATCCCAAAAAAATCCGCCAAAAGTGGAAGGTCGCTCGCGGCAAAAAAATCTTTTTGGCCTTCGGTCACATCCGCAATCACAAGAATCTCGACCTCGTCATTCGCGCTTTGCTCGAAAATCCCCAAGCCGCCCTCGTCATCCTCGGCCGGGTATCCAACCATCGCGACCGCCCGCTCAAATACTACCAAATGCTCGCCGAGGACTTGGGATTGTCGAAGCGTGTCTTCATCAGCGATGACTTCGTGCCCGATGAAAAACGCCAGAGTTATTTTGAAGCCGCGGATTTCATAGTTTCGACCTATTCCTCGGGATTCCACTCGCAGAGCGCGACCTTGGCCACGGCGGTGAAATCCCGCCGGCATGTCCTCGCATCCAGTGGCGGCAGCCCCATGCGCGACCTCGTCGAGCATTTTGGCCTCGGCGTTTTTGTGGAGCCCGATTCCAGCGAGGCCGTAGCCGATGGCATGGCGACGCTTTTGCATGGCGTCCTTCCAGAAGCCAATTGGGAGGCTTTTGAGGAGCACGCCACTTGGGGCACCAATGTCACCCGCTTTCTCGAAGCCGCCGCCGACATCAAATCCGGAAGACCAACGCCCGTTCGGCAATTCGAGGGTTATGAGGACGAAGCCGTGCCTCTCCCGACTTTGTTGAGCGCGAGAGCTCTCCTACCCGTCAAACCCACGAAACCTCCCAAAACTCGAAAACTCGCCGCCCCAAAACCTCGCCCTGTGGTCCGCAAAAAAATCACCAAGCGCGTGGCACCATCCGAACCCGCCCCCAAACCCGTCGAGCCGGTGGTTGTCTTGGAAAAGCCAACGGCGCCCGTCTTGGAATCCGATCCGTCCCAGCCCGTATTTCCTGGCTTTGACTCCGCGCTGGAATCTCCCTCGGCCTCTCCCGAAAAAGTCACCGGTCTAAACGGTCACGCGCCCGCCAAGAAAAAAACCAAAGGCGCCGAGAAACCCAAGCCAAGCCGTGCCCGCAAACCCCGCTCTCGCGTCGCCAATCGCGAGTCCATCGGGGCGGCCGCCGTTTGATTGCCGCGAGTTTTCCGATGAGTGGGGACTGGTTCTCTTTCAGCCTTCCCGATTTTTCGTATGCCTTCCTGAGCGTGTTGCTCGAAGGCGTGCCATTCATTCTTTTCGGCACGCTCATCTCCGGCCTCATCGACCAATTCCTCCCCTCGCGAGTGATGACTCGCTTTCTGCCACGAAGCGTCTTCCTCGGCATCTGCCTGAGTGGCTCACTGGGCCTGATTTTTCCCATGTGTGAATGCGGCATCGTCCCGGTGATCCGCCGCCTCATCGCCAAGGGCCTACCGGTCTCGAACGCCATCACCTACATGCTCGCCGCGCCGATTGTGAATCCCATCGTCGCCGTGAGCACCTACGCCGCCTTTCGCGGCCAGGGCGCGGAGGAGTTCACCGTGCTCCGCCTCGGCCTCGGCTACTTTGTCGCGGTCCTCGTCGGTTTCGCCGTTCTCAATCTCCCGCTCACCGCCGTGCTCCGGAGTAAAATCCTCGCCGGACTTGCACACCCGCCGCACGACCACCAACACGCCCCTGTTCCATTCGGCCAACGACTCGTCGGCGCGATGGATGCCGGCGTGCGCGATTTTCTGGATGTCATGGTTTATTTCATCCTGGGAGTTGCCGTGGCCTCGGTCTTCAGCACGGCGGTAAATCAGGAACTCTTCCTCCCGCTGGCGCTGAACGACTGGCTCGCCGTTCCCTCGATGATGACGCTCGCAGGCGTCCTGTCGCTGTGCAGTTCCTCGGACGCCTTCATCGCCGCGACCTTCGTTTCCTTTCCCGCCGTTGCGAAACTCGCGTTTATGGTATTCGGTCCCATGATGGATTTGAAACTCCTGTTCATCTACAGCGCGGTTTTCACCAAGCGATTTGTCCTGGGGCTCGCCATCGGGCTTTTTGTTTTGATCGGCCTCCTGTGCGTGAGGCTTTCCGTCATCGGCCTATGAACCACACCGCCTCCCGGTTTTGTTCCTCTGGCGTTCTGATGGTCTGGGGCGTCGTGCTGCTTTACTTCCAACTCTCCGGCCGCATCGCCTCCTACCTCCACCCCGCCTTCCACCTCTATGTGGCGATCTCGGGCGGCGTTCTGGTTTTCCTCTCGGCCGCCCTCCTGCTGACTTTTCCTAAAGACCACGACGGCGACTCTTGTTGCGAGGATCACGACCACTCCAGCCATTTCTTCAGCGGAGGAATCGCCTCACTCCTCATCCTCGTCGTGCCGCTTTTGGCCGCGACCAAAATCTCCCAAAGCAGCTTCGGCGCCACGGCGGTGAAAAACCGAGGCGTCGTGAGCCACATCGCCGACCTCCCCGGCTACACGCCAGCCTTCGAACCCGCCCTGCCAAACCACGACGGCACCGTCGGCGAAGCCACCCTGATGGACCCCTCGCTTTACCTGAGAAAAAACGACTCCGGCCAAATCCTCGCCGAACTCATCGACCTCGTTTACGCGGCGGGCGACGCCGACCTGCTCGGGGATTTTGAAAACCAGGAGGTCGAACTCGTCGGCCAATTCCTCCCCGCCCGCACCGGCAATTCCTCGGGCGACCGCTTCCGGCTCGTTCGCATGTTTGTGATGTGCTGCGCCGCCGACGCCCGCCCGGTCGGCATTTCGATTCAGGACAACCAAGCCCTCAACTTCCCCGAAATGACCTGGGTGAAGGTTCGCGGCAAAGCCACCTTCCCCGTCGAGGGCGGGCGCCGAACCCCACTCGTCATCGCCGAATCCGTCACCGAAACCGAACCGCCCCGCGAATCCTTTGTTTATTAAATCCATGAAACGCCTCCTTCCCGTCCTCGCCGCCCTTTTCTCCCTCGCCACCCAAGCCCGCGCCGACCTCCAAGGCGCCTGGATCGCCTCCGTCCACAACATCAATTTCCCCTCCAAGCAAGGCCTGCCAGTCGAGGTCCAAAAACAACAAGCCAACCGCCTGCTCGACACCGCGAAATCCGCCGGCCTCAACGCCGTGATGCTCCAAGTCCGACCCGAGTCCGACGCCCTCTACTCTTCCAGCCTCGAACCCTGGAGCCGCTACCTCACTGGCACGCAGGGCGCCAATCCCGGCTACGATCCCCTCGCCTATTTCATCGCCCAAGCCAAGGCCCGCGGCTTGGAAGTCCACGCTTGGATCAACCCCTACCGCGCCGGCGCCAATTCATCCCACCCCCGCTCCTCAAAACACATCAGCCGCGTCTATCCCCAGTATTGCTACAAAGTCGGCACCACGCTTTGGATGGACCCCGGCTCGCCCGAAGTCCGCCGCCACATCAACTCCGTCGTGCGCGAACTCGTCGAGCGCTACGACATCGCGGGCGTCCACCTCGATGACTATTTCTACCCCTACCCCACAGCCAAGGGTGGACTCCCGCATTTTCCCGACGACAAAACCTACGCAGCCTACCGCTCCTCCGGCGGCAAACTCTCCAAGGCCGACTGGCGCCGTCAGAATGTCCACTTCCTCATCCGCGACCTCAGCCAAACCGTCCACTCCGCCCGCCCTGGCCTGCTTTTTGGCGTCAGCCCCTTCGGCATCCACAGCAAAGACACCGCGCCCTCGAACATCAAAGTCGGCGTGGATCAATACCACGAACTCTTCTCCGACCCCGTGGTCTGGATGCGGCAGGGGTGGGTCGATTACCTCTCGCCGCAGCTGTATTGGAAAGACTCCGGACCGCAGTGCTTTTCGACCCTGCTCGCCTGGTGGCGAAATCCCAAGGTCAACCCGCGCGGCGTCGCGATCGTTCCCGGCATCGCCGTCGATCGCCTCGAGTCCCAAGGCTGGCCCGCCTCGGAAATCGACCGTCAGCTTTCCCTCGAAAAATCCATCTCCCCCCGACCCAGTGGCGGGTTCCTGCTCTGGAACATCGCCCCTGTTTCCAAGAATACCAAAGGCGTCATGGCCACCATCCGCGCTCGCTGATTTGTTGAAAAAAACAGAAATCCCATTTGGAAAAAACGGGTTGCGGTTTTTATAAAAATATCAAAGGTTCTCATTGCCCCCCGGGGATTTCCTTCCTAGAGTCTCACCCTTCGTTATGTCCGGATTATCGTTAGAGATCATTTTCATTTTGTTGCTTTTGCTGGCGAACGGCCTCTTCGCCATGGCGGAGATCGCCGTGGTGACCTCCCGAAAGGCGCGCCTCAAGAGCATGGCCGATGGAGGCGACCGCGGATCCCGCCTTGCCCTCGCCCTCGCCAATGCCCCGGGCAAATTTCTTTCCACCGTCCAAGTCGGCATCACCTTTGTGGGAGTCCTCGCCAGCGCCTTGGGTGGCGCGAGAATCAGCGACCGCTTGGCAGAGTTTTTCAAAAAAATCCCGGCGCTGGAAAATTACGCCGATCTCTTGGCTCTCGTCATCATCGTGGGAGTCATCACCTACCTCTCCGTCATTATTGGAGAACTCGTTCCCAAACGAATCGCCCTCAATAATCCTGAGCGTATCGCCTCAACCTTGGCACCCCCCATGTTCGGCTTGGCTAAGTTTTTTTCGCCCTTGGTGAACCTTCTCAATCTCTCGAGCAATTTCCTCATGGCCTCCATGGGTATTCGAAAAGCCAAGGAATCCGTTGTTTCCGAGGAAGAAGTCCGTGTCTTGATTGATGAGGGCCTGAGCGCCGGTATTTTCAAGAAAGCCGAAAAAGAGATGGTCGAGAGCGTTTTCGAACTCGACGAACTCACCGCTGGCGACCTCATGACTCCTCGCGCCCGGATGATTTGGCTGTCCATAGATGATACCGACGAGGAAAACTGGCGCCGAATCGCCGGCAGCGGCCACTCGCATTTCCCCGTTTATCAGGAAACCCGGGACAATGTCACCGGCATGGTGAGCGTTAAGTCACTCTGGGCCAACCTCTCCCTCGCCGGTCGCGTGGAACTCCGCGCCCTCGTCACCCCGCCGCTCTATGTGCCGACCGCGATGCCCGTGAGCAAGCTCATCGAGGAATTTAAGAAATCCGGAAAACACATCGCGCTTGTGGTCGATGAGTTCGGTGGATTGCAGGGCCTTGTGACTCTGAACGATGTGATGATGGCGATCGTGGGCAACCTGCCCGAACGCGAGCAGCGCCATGAGCCCAAGGCCTTCCTCCGCCAAGATGGAAGCTGGCTCATCGATGCCATGCTCGATATCGACGAAACCAAGAAAAGCCTTGGAATCGACGAGGATTTGCCGGGCGAGGACATCAACCGCTACTCCACTCTCGGAGGATTCATCCTCAGCCAACTCGGCCACATTCCGCGCGAAGGCGAGAAATTTCATTGGGATCGCTTCGATTTCGAAGTCATCGACATGGACCGCCAGCGCATCGACAAGGTTCTGGTCATCCCGAGGACTCCAAAACCCGAGAAAATCGAGGAGGATGAACCCTCCCTCAGCGACTAAAATCCCTCGCGCACCAGCGACGGCAAAGCCTCGCGGAAGGACGGAAACTCCGGCGCCCAACCTGCCGCACGGAGTTTTTGGTTGGAGACCCGCTTGTTGTTGAGTCCCCGCTTGCGATGCGGGTCGATCGGCCCGTCCGGCGGCATGGGTTTGCCCAAAAACTCGGAAATCCACCCGTAAAGTTCCCGCTGCGTCGGAGGGTGACTGTCGCAGACATTATAGATACCCGCTGGAACCTGCGGATCGGCCAACCGCAGGAGGGCACACGCGGCGTCCTCGCGATGGATCAGGTTGATGAACCGCTCGCCGCCCGCTTCCACCACCGCACTGCCTTCGGCGAATTTCCGCAAAAACATCGACCGCCCCGGCCCATAAATTCCCCCAAGTCGGGCAACGATCCCGCCTGCACGGAGCGCGACGGCCTCAGCTTCGAGAAGGACTCGCGCGGTTTCGCGGAGCGGTTTGGTGGGTGCGTTTTCATCCACGACCTCCCCGTTTTGCTGGTCATAGACCGAGGTGCTTCCGGTAAAAATCACCCGCTTCGGCGCAAAGGCCGCGATCAGATTTTCCATCCCATCGCGATACACCGCGCGGTAGTCCTCCGCATCCCCGCCTCCGGAGCTTGCACAGTGGATCAACAAATCCGGTTGGCTCCACCCCTCGGGAGCCGCGAGAGGTTTTGAAATATCCGCCACGCGAACCGGAAACGGCAGCGAAGCCAGTCTGGCAGCGGTTCCCTCCGTGGCGCACAGGCCGAGAACCTCCCAGCCATTCTTAAAAAACAAACCGGCTGCGACCTCCCCAAGGAAGCCGCAGCCGGCAAGAACTACCCGTTTAGGCTGCAATTAGCCCTGTGGGTTGAAATTGAAACGAATCTTCAGCTTGGCACGCTTGGCGTTGTTTTTCGCTTTGCGGCGCACGCGCTGAACGGGAGTTTCGAAAGCACGGAGTCGACGGACTTCATCCATCAATCCCTCCGCGTCGATCTTGCCCTTCAATCTCTTGAGAGCGCGGTCGATTGGTTCACCTTTTCTAACTAATACTTCCGGCATAAATTCACCTACTTTCTAAAAATAGAGGGGCAGACTAGCCGCTCGAATCCCGACCCGTCAAGAAAGGGTTCAGATAATATTTATTTCACTCGTTTCCTATGTTTTGCATTTTTTGAAAACTCCAATCTTGCCGCTTCCTTCCTCATCCCGCAGAGTCCCCCGATGAGCCGACACGACAACCGCCAGCCGGGCCAAATCCGCCCGATCACCATCGAAAAATCCATCGCCCCGCACGCCCAAGGCTCGGTTTTGATTTCCTTCGGAAACACGAAAGTCATCTGCGCCGCCATGATCGAGGAATCCGTCCCGCGTTGGATGAAGGAACAAAATGTCCCCGGCGGTTGGATCACGGCGGAATACTCGATGCTCCCCTACTCCACCCTCTCCCGCAAACAACGCGACTCCTCGCGCGGCCGTCCCGATGGACGCGGCACCGAGATCCAGCGCCTCATCGGCCGCTCACTCCGCGCCGTCGTCGATCTCAAAAAACTCGGTCAGCGCACCCTGTGGGTCGATTGCGATGTCCTCCAAGCCGACGGCGGCACCCGCACCGCCGCGATCACCGGCGCCTCGCTCGCCGTGGAACTCGCCGGCCGCTGGCTCGTCGAGCAGGGGAAAATCAAAGAACTCCCCGTGAAAAACCGAGTCGCCGCCGTGAGCGTCGGCATCGTGGCAGGTGAGGTTTTGGTCGATCTCGACTACCTCGAGGACAAGGACGCCGAGGTCGATATGAATGTCGTGATGACCGACAAGCTCGACTATGTCGAGGTGCAGGGCAGCGGCGAGGAGAGCGTCTTCAGCGCCTCGCAACTCGAGCAATTGACCTCCGCCGCGAAGTCGGGAATCGAACAACTTTTGGCCATCCAAAATTCCGCCCTCGAGTAAAAAAAGACTCTCGCGGTGCCCACTCCGTTCTTGAGCGCGAGTGAGCGGATCGTTAATCAAAACGGATGCGCCATTTTGTTTGCCTCCCGTTATTTGTAGCCTTCTTCGCGCTCTCGACTTCTTGCGATGCCAAGAAACCGGAGACGCCTGTTCCCCAACAACCCGCTCCGGCACCGATTGGGAAAATCGAGGGCTCCTTGGATTTTGCGGATATCTCCGTTGGCGAAACAGTCTCGAAAGCGTTGACCGTTAAAAATACGGGAACCGCCCCTCTGGTGATCTCCGCGATTTCGTATCCGGAAAGTCTCTCGGGCCATGACAAACCCGCGACGGTGGAGCCCAAAGGGACGCTGGTGATTAATGTCAAATTCTCCCCCACCAAACCTGGCAGCCTGCAAGGCGCTCTCGTCATCACATCGAATGGCGGCAAACTCGAAGTCCCAGCGACCGGCACCGCGAAGGAATTATCCGGGATCCTCGAACTCGCCAAAGAAACGCCCTTTGACCAAATCCCCGTGGGCGAAAAGGCGACCGGCGCGTTCATTCTGCGCAACACCGGCAACGCCCCGCTCACCGTCAGCGCCATCTCGTGCCCCGAGGGATTCACTGGATCTTTCAGCGGCCAGATCGAGCCGGGTCAGGAACAAAAAGTCCCGCTGGTTTTTTCACCCAAGGAGCCCAAGACCTACTCAGGCCAAGTCACCGTGAATCTCTCTGTCGGCCGAGGAACGACCGCCTTGGAGATTTCCGGAACCGCCGCAGCCCCCCTGCCCGCTCCAAGGGGAATGGCGACCGTTCTCACAGGACAACTTCCGTCAGGCTCCGCCCTCGCTGGCACGGAGGTGAAAACCTTTCACTTCGGCACGCATGAGGTGACCTGGGGCGAATGGAATGCCCTGCGCGAATTCGCAGCGAACAATGGTTACGACCTTCCCGCCGCCCCGGAAGGCGCGACTCCCAACCGCCCCGTGCGCCACATCACATGGCACGACGCGGTGAAATTTTGCAATGCCCGCAGCCAGCAGGAAAATCTCCAACCGGTTTACGCTGTAAATGGCGAAGTTTACCGATCAGGCGTTGCCACCCCCGTCGCAAACCCCGAAGCGAATGGCTACCGTCTCCCCACCGAAATCGAGTGGGAATGGGCCGCACGCGGCGGAATAAAGTCCGTCGGGGCCACCATCAGCGGCGGGAAGGAATTGGATGCAAATGCTCCCGCCGAACTGACCGAATGGTCGGAGCGCTGGCGCTTCAGCGGCGGCGAGGATGTCGACGCCGTGGCATGGTATTGGGAAAATTCCGCCGCGGCGGGTGAGGATTTAGTTGACGGTCGCGGCACCGCCCCGGTCGGAACGAAAAAGCCGAACGAACTCGGGATTTATGACATGAGCGGCAATGTCGCCGAGTGGTGTTGGGACGAGGCGGATGGCGGCTCGCGCCGTGTTCGCGGCGGCGCCTGGTTTGGCTCGCCCACCGATTGCGAGGTGGCTCGCCGGAGTTTCAATGGACCCGAAAACAAGTTCGATTTCCTCGGCTTCCGCATGGCCCGCAATCTCGCGGATGCTGCCCTACTCGCCCAGCAACCACCCGCAGAACCCGCCCTGGATTTTTCCACCCATGCCACCCTGCCCAATGCCACCAGCGGCATGGATTACACAGCGAAAATCGAACTCGCCGGCGGGAAATCTCCCTACGCCGTCACCCTCAAGCCAGGCACAAAACTCCCCGAGGGATTGGAGTTCAAAGATGGCGAAATCCAAGGCTCGCCAAAAGCTGCAGGCGACTTCCGCCTCACCCTCGTCGCCACGGATTCCTCGAATCCGGTGAAAAATTCCATCGAGCGAGAATTCATCCTGCGAGTCACTCCTTACGGCCTCGCGATCGATCCCGAACCCGCCGCCATTGCTGCAAAATACAACGAACCCCTCTCCGTAGCCTTCGCCGCGATAGGCGGTTCCTCGCCGTATCGCTGGAACACCGTCGGCAAGCTCCCGCGCGGGCTCAACCTGGACCCCCAACTCGGAGAACTCACCGGAAAGCCGATGATCGGAGGCTCAACAAATATCGTTCTCCGCCTCCGCGATGCGAAAGGTTTTGAGGCGTTTCGTGTGGTTCCTTTGACCATCTCCGTGGTGCCCATCCAAATCACCGCCAACCCCGAAAACCCCGCATCCGGCAATGTGAATATGGAATTCTCCCGGAGCTTCTCACTCACCGGCGGCGTGCCGCCCTACTCGGTGAAACTCGCCGAAGGATCCATCCTCCCGAAAGGCCTCACCATTTCCACCAGCGGATCCACTGCACGAATCACAGGCACCCCCACCGAACCCGGAAATTTCTCCGTGGCCCTGGAAGCCTCTGATTCGCTCAATACCACCACCTCCCTGCCAGCCGAGATTTCCGTAGCTCCATACAGTCTCGCGATCACCGAACCGTCCCCCGATCAACTCGCCGCCAAATATCTCGAGGATTACACGATCACCTTCAACGCCACCGGCGGCCGCCCGCCCTACTACTGGGCTGTTGTCGGCAAGGTCCCGCCCGGCCTGAGCGTGAAGGCGCTCACCGGAACCTTTTCCGGAAAACCCACCGCCGCCGGAAAATTCCCCATCATCATCAAGGTGTCGGATGTGAAAAACATCATCGTTTCCCTGAATGCCACCATCGAGATCACCACCGCTCCCCTGCGCCTCACTCCGGAAACTCCCGAGCCGCCCGCCGGAGTCGCCGGTCTTGCCTACACCTGGAACATCGCCCTCGCCGGTGGCGTGCCGCCCTACTCGCTGAAACCAGCCGCCGACACCACACTCCCCGAAGGCCTTTCCGCCTCGGTCTCCGGCGCAACCGGCAAAGTCTCGGGCAAACCCGCCGCGAACGGAACCTTCCCGATCTCGCTCGAGGCCACCGACTCGCTGGGCGGAAAAGTCCCCCTGCAAGCCTCGTTGACCATCGGAGCCTACGACCTCGCCATTGCGCCCGAGTCCACCCAAAACCTCGCTGGCAAATTCAAGCAACCGCTCGACCTGCCCCTCACAGCGACCGGTGGCAAGCCACCCTATGTCTGGACGGTTTCCAGCAAACTCCCCTCAGGCGTTTGGCTGAGCGGAACCTCCGGCAAAATCTCGGGCTCTCCCTACATCACCGGAGAATTTCCGATCAGCCTGAAAGTCACCGACGCGAACAAACTCTCCGCCACCGCAGAGGCCGTTCTGGTTATCACCGCCGAGCCCCTCCAAATCCTCCCCGACCCGAGCGAAACCACCCAAGCGACAGCAGGGTTGAACTATCGCCGCTCGCTCTCGATCCAAGGCGGCGTCCCGCCCTACAAGCTTCAACTCAAAGAAGCCACCACTCTACCGACCGGTCTCGACCTCGAATTTACCGGCACCAAAGGAGCGATCGCTGGCACGCCCAGTGAGGCGAGAGATTTTTCCACCACCCTCGTCACCACAGACTCCCGAGGCGAATCCAGTGAGATCAAGATCGATGTCCCGGTCAAAGCCTACGACCTCCAAATCTCGGAGACACTCGCCCAACCGATCCATGCCAAGCATGACCAACCCCTCGCCGCAACACTCGCAGCCACCGGCGGTAAGGAACCGTATGTTTGGAAAGTCGAAGGCAAGCTCCCTGTCGGCATCCTTCTCCAATCGAAAAGCGGCTCGCTCACTGGGAAGTCGCAATCCGTCGGAGAGTTTCCAGTCACTTTCAAAGTCACCGACGCCAACCGCATCTCAGCTACACGCAACGGCACGATCATCGTCACCGCGGAAGAATTAAAAATCCTCACCGACACCCTGCCCGCTGGAAAAAAAGGCGTTCCCTACAGTCAGAAAATTGAAACCACAGGCGGTGTCGCCCCCGTCACCCTTGGCGTCGAACCAGGCACCGCCACAGCACCCGGCCTCTCCCTTGGAGCGGCGGGAATCCTCGGCACCCCCGAAGCACCTGGGAGTTTCACCGTCCGCATCGTGGCAATGGATTCTAAAATGACCGCAGCCGCGAAGGATTTCACCATCGTCATCGAGGACCCCACCCCCAAGCCGTCGCCAACTCCAACTCCAACCCCAACTCCCGAGCCAACTCCAACTCCCGAGCCAACTCCAACTCCCGAGCCAACTCCACAACCCCAAGCCGAATCGCCTGCCCCGTCCGGTTCGGCGGTTTTGGTCAGTGGGGGCGAACTTCCCATCACCTCGCCCCTTGGCAAACAACCCGTCGGCCAGTTTGTCATCGATCGCACCGAGGTGACCTTGGCCGAATGGAAAAAAATCCAGACGCAAGCGGACGCCCGCGGTTACGACATCGGCAAGGTCGGCAATGCTCCGGATGACGCCCACCCGGTCACCAATGTCAGTTGGTTTGATGCCATCAAATGGTGCAACCTCCGCAGCGAACTCGAAGGTCTCCAACCGGCCTATGTCATCGACGGCAAAGTTTTCAAATCTGGCGAAACCGCCCCCTCTCTGGCACCCGGCGCCGATGGTTACCGCCTCCCCACCGAGACCGAGTGGGAATGGGCCGCTCGCGGCGGCGCCTCGTCCAAAGGCAGCAGCTACAGCGGAGCCAATGACCCCAACGCCGTGGCGTGGTTTGCAAGCAATAGCGGGAAAGAAAAAACAAAACCCGTCGCCGGCAAATTGCCAAACGAACTTGGAGTTCACGACATGAGCGGCAATGCCCGCGAGTGGGTATGGGATGCCCACAAGGGCTACCGCCGCGTGCGTGGCGGCGGAGCTGGAGATCAATCCTTCGACTGCTCCGTTTCCGTTTCCGATTTCAACTACCCAAACAAACGGACGCCAGAAACCGGATTCCGAACCGTTCGCAAACCCGCGAACTGATCGATGTCATACCAAGGTTTTTTGGGGCGAGGGTGGCCATGAAGTTTGATGGCGATATCGACGCCCCTTTTTCCCACCTCCTCCGATTGGCCGAAGACGAACTCCGCGCCACACTCGAAGCTCTCCCACCAGAAATCCGGGATGCCTTGCGAGCCGTTCCCGTGATTCTCGAGGAATTCCCCTCGCCCGAAGCGCTCGACGATGGCATTGCCGGCGACCAACTCGGCGTCTTCGAGGGCGGCACGACCGCCGACTCGGGCATCCCTCAGCCACCCCGAATCGTTCTTTGGCTCGGCAACCTCTGGGATATGTGCGAAGCCGACGAAGCCGCCTACCGCGAAGAAGTCCGCGTGACGCTGCTCCATGAGTTCGGCCATTTTCTGGGTTGGGACGAAGCCGATCTCTTCGATCGCGGCTTGGAGTAAAAACGAAACGCTCCTCCAGTTTTGGTTCTCATCAAGCCAGCCAGCCCCCCTCACAAAAATGGGACTCCGGCCCTGACGGAGCAGGGCCCTCCAGATTTGCGCGCGCTTTGATTTGGTCGTGGATATTGATGCGAAAAACCAGCGGCACAGGAGGGGCCTGCTTGTCAGGCCCGGAACCGCACCCAAAAGCTCGCCGATGGGGCCCCGACAAAACCCGCACGCAAGCTCCGGCGTTTTTAGGGCCGGTCGAATATTTGGCCCGGGAGGGCAACCGAAGTGAAGCGGAGAAGCAGGGCCCTCCTCGCAAGGCGAATCCCCTCGCCTATTTGCCCTCAGCTAACCCGAAGGCGGCGTGAGCGAGTTTTGCGGCGTTGTCGATTTGGGACTCGTCGAGAATGACGGCGATTTTGATCTCGGAGGTGGAGATCATTTGGATGTTCACGCCGCCGTTGCCAAGGCATTCGAAAAGAGTGGCTGCAACGCCGGAATGCGAACGCATGCCGATTCCGACCACGCTGAGCTTGGCGATGCCGCTTTTTTTGAGGACCTCGCCGGCGCCGACTTCTCCCGCAATGCGGTCGATGATGGAACCGACTTTTTCGAGTTCGTCGGCGGACATCGTGAAGGAAATATCCGTGGCTCCGCTGACGGAGACATTCTGAACGATCACATCGATGATGACATTCGACTCGGCGAGCGCGGTGAAGATGCGGGAGGCCGAACCGGGCTTGTCAGGCACATGGCAGATGGTGACCTTGGCCTGCTTGCGTTCGAGGCTGATGCCGCGAACAACGACATTTTCGAGTCCGATGGATTCTTCTTTCACGATGGTTCCCCTGTTGTTGTTGAAACTGCTGCGCACCTCGAAAGGCACTTTGAATTTTTTAGCGAATTCGACCGAGCGGCTTTGCATGACCTTCGATCCGCTGCTGGCCATTTCCAAAAGCTCGTCGTAGGCGATGACATCGATCTTGCGGGCATCCGGCACCACGCGCGGGTCGCAGGTGTAGACGCCATCGACATCGGTATAAATCTCGCACATGTCGGCTTTGAGCGCCGAGGCAATGGCGATCGCCGTAAGGTCCGATCCCCCGCGGCCAAGCGTGGTGATTTCGCCACCCTGAGTTTGGCCCTGAAATCCCGCGACGATGCAGACATTTCCCTCATCGAGAAATTGGCGGACTTGGCGCGGCGCGATATTGGCAATCTTGGCTTTCGTATGGACGCCGCTCGTAATGATGCCCGCCTGGGCGCCCGTGAGGGAAACGGCCTTGCCGCCCATCGCATTGATCGCCATCGCCGTCAAAGCGATCGTGGTTTGCTCACCTGTGGAGAGGAGAACATCCATCTCCCGGTCGCTGGGTGAAGTGGAGACCTGCTTAGCGAGTTTGATGAGGCCGTCCGTGACGCCCGACATGGCGGAAACGACAACAACAATGGAATTCCCCGCACGCTGGGATTCGAGAACGCGGCGAGCGACATTTTGAATTCGTTCGGGATTGCCGACCGAGGTTCCTCCGTATTTTTGGACGATCAGTGCCATTTCAGGAAATTAGCTTTTATCGAGCACCGAGCGGACGGAATCGAGGGTGGCGTCGGCCTCGAGAGGCTTGAATCCGCCGTGCTTCACAGGAGCCTCGGTGTCCTTGAGACCGTGGCCGGTGACGGTGAGCACGACCTTCGCGCCGGGTCGAATTCCTGCACCGAACGGGCAGGTGGCGCAGCGTGCGTTCGAAAAACATTTCATCAGTCCAGCCACACTCGCGGCACTGGCAGGCTCGACGAAGATTCCTTCGTTGCCGGCGAGCCAAGCTTGGGCGTCGAGGATTTCGGTGTCCGTGACGATGTCGATGCAACCACCGGATTCGGAGACAGCGTTCTTCGCGCCATTCCAGCTCGCGGGATTTCCGATGCGGATGGCGGTGGCAATGGTGTCAGGATTTTCGACCGGATGGCCGAGGAAAAGCGGAGCGGAGCCGGCGGCTTGGAAGCCGACCATTTTCGGAAGGCGCGTGGAGCGGCCGAGGTTTTGGAATTCGCGGTAGCCCTTCCAATACGCCGTGATGTTTCCAGCGTTTCCGACCGGGAGAATGTGGATGTCTGGTGCGTCGCCCAAATCCTCGATGATCTCGAACGAGGCGGTCTTCTGGCCCTCGATGCGGTAGGGATTGATCGAATTCACGATGCCCACGCCCTCGACTCCGCCAAATTCACGGACGATGCGGAGGGCATCGTCGAAGTTGCCGCGAATCGCGACGACTTTGGCGCCGTAGACATAGGCCTGCGCGAGTTTGCCGATGGCAATTTTTCCGGCAGGAAGGATGACCACGCACTGAATATCGGCGCGAGTGGCATAGGCGGCGGCCGCGGCGGAGGTATTGCCGGTGGAGGCGCAAATGACCGTGTGCGCCCCATCCTCGACAGCTTTGGAAATGGCAACCGTCATGCCGCGATCTTTGAAAGAGCCGGTGGGATTCAATCCCTCGTATTTCAAGTAAACCTCGGCACCGGTTTTTTCGCTGAGTTTCGGCGAGTGGATGAGTGGCGTGGATCCCTCGCTCAGCGAAACGACAGGAGTCGAGTCGGTGAAGGGCAGGAATTCGCGGTAGCGGGCGATCACGCCCTTGTCGTTGAGCAGAGGCTTCATTGGAAAGTCTCCATGTGGAGAAGGAGCGGTGTGCCTTTCACGCAAGGAAGCGACGCCAAATCGTGTGCGGTTTTTTTCATCGGACCAAATGGCGCGTCGTGGAGCGTGAGGATGAGCGGCACCGAGCCATCGACCAATCCCTCGGGCTGGATCACGGAAAGAATGCCGATGTCGGCCTTGGCAAGCGTTCCTGCGATTTGGGCTAGGACACCAGGTCGGTCCTCCACGCCGAGGCGGAGGTAGTATTTGGAAATGGTGTCGTCGATCGGCTTCGAGGGACCGTAGAGGCTGTGGGCCGTGAACCCCACCGACTGGCGCGGAGATTCCAAGAAGGCCGCGGCCTCGGCGAGGTCGCCAAGCACGGAACTGGATGTAGGGTCCTGCCCGGCGCCGCGCCCGTAAAACAGGGCTTCGCCGACGACATCGCCCTTCACCGCCACCGCGTTGAAGACGCCATTCACCGAGGCGAGGACATGGGATTTCGGGATGAGAGTCGGAACGACGCGGACCTCGATCGCGCCGGATTCGTCGGCTTTGATGGAGGCGATGAGCTTGATGCGATAGCCGAGTTCCTCGGCGAAACGGATGTCGGCAGCGGTGACTTTTTCGATGCCCTCGACGAGGACATCCTTCGGGTCGATCCAGAAACCATAAGCGAGCGAGGCGAGGATGATCGCCTTGTGGGCGGCGTCCCAGCCATTGATGTCCAGCGCGGGGTCGGCCTCGGCGTATCCGAGCTTTTGGGCTTCAGCGAGGACTGGCGCGAAGTCCAAACCCTCCCCCGTCATGCGCGAGAGGATGTAGTTGCTCGTTCCATTCAAAATGCCATGAATCGCCTCGAAACGGTTTCCAACAAATGCCTCGCGAACGGATTTGATGATCGGGATTCCTCCAGCGACCGCAGCTTCATAGAGGACCGGCACGCGCTTCTCGCGGGCGAGTTCGAAAATCTCGTTTCCGTGCTCGGCCAGGAGAGCCTTGTTGCCAGTGACGACAATCTTGCCAGCGGCGATGGCTTTTTTAACGAAAGCCAGCGGCACATCGATTCCGCCCATCAACTCCACGACGATCTGGATCGAGGGGTCGCCGAGGATTTCATCAGGATTCGATGTGAAAAGAGAGGCCGGCGCTTGGACATCGCGGGCCTTCGAAAGATCCCGCACGGCGATTTTTTTGACCTCAAAGGTTCTGCCGATGCGTTGCTCGAGGAGGGCGCCATTGCGTTGGAGGTTTTTGTAAACCCCCGCGCCCACTGTGCCGAAGCCTGCGAGTCCGATGCCGATTGGTTTGCTCATTTAAAGGGCGAAGACTATCGGCGAGGCGCTATTTTGCTGTAAAGACAGAACACGGGCTGGACACACGACCTTTTAGGACTCGGAGTTTTCAGCCGAGGGTTCGGCGGAATCCTCGACAAGAGGAGCGGGCTTGGGTGCGGCTTGGATGCGGCAATCGCCGACGAAGACGCCGCCTTTTTCGACTACCATGGAGGGTGCAGTGACGGAGCCTTCCAGCCAACCGCCCTTGAGGACTCGGACGACGCCGCGCGAGACCACCGGCGCGCGGAGCTTGCCCTCAATGGCGAACTGGTCGGCCTCGATGGGATGCGCGCTGTCGATTTGCGACTTGCGCTCGATAATGACCGAGCCAGCGCTGATGCGCCCGGGACAGGGTTTTTGCATGGCCAATTTGACCTCTCCCTCACAGCGGAGGTGACCATTGAAAATCCCCTCGATGCGCGCACTGCCGCACACGATCCAAGGATTCCCAATGATGCCTTTCGGTCCGAGCTTGAGGTGACCTCGGGTGTCCACCGCACGGGAAATACTTTCGTTGATGCTGACATCGATGAGCTCGATCGGCGCGTAGCAACCGGGGCAGATCGTGCTCTGGGCTTTTTGCGAGACCTCATGCGTGCGGCCGCACTTGAGACAATGAACCGGCTTGCCCTGACCGGTTTTTTTTCCGGCAAAGGAAGGCAGGGAAGTTTCACCGCCAGCGCGGACTTGGTCCGAGGCAGTGACTTCGTAATGAGCGCCGCAGGAACGGCAGTTGGTCGAGACGAGGTTGGGCGACTCGAGCTGCACAAAACCGCACTCCGGGCACCGAAACGGTGTCTTCGGCGGTGTGGGAGGCATGGAGCCTTAGGCGGCGCTTTCGATGGAGGAGGAGTTGGAGCGGGAACCGAGGCCACTGGTCTTGGCAGGTGTAACCTCCGAATGTCCGATAAATGTCGCACCTTCCTCGATGATGATGCGCATGGCCTTGAGGTCGCCGAGGAGTTCCGCGTTGGACTTCAACTCGCAGCGCTCTTGGACCGTCACATTGCCATTCACGGTGCCGTGGATCGTGACGGACTTGGTGCGAACTTCGCCCTTGATGACCGCATTTTTGCCGAGAGTGAGAACGCCTTCGGAGATGATCTCGCCGTCGAGCTTGCCGTCGAAAATCATTTCGCTGTCGAACTTGAGCGTGCCGGTCAGCTCGACATCGCTGGTGAGGATGTTTTTGGAAGTGGAGGGTTCCGAAACCAAGGAGGTGATGTTGTTGAGGTTCATGTCGAGCGGGACGCTACACGCTTTGGATCGGACGGGTCAACAGCCTGCGGTTGGAAAAAACACAGCGCCCAGCGGGGGTCTTTGCGGTTGACCGGACAGGCGCGAGTTCTTACCTTGCGCCCACATTTTCTCATGGCCAAACCAGCCGTTTCCGCCCCCCTCCTCACTTCACCGTTCCCGACCACTCAGCCTTCCGCGACAATGGGTGCATTATCAAATCACGAAACTTGGGACCTGCTGCCGGTGATCATCTGGAAACTCTCCGCCGAGGGATTCGTCTTGGCCGCCAACCGTGCCAGCGGGGAGCTTTTGGGTTATGATCCCGCAGAATTTCTAAGCCGCCCGGCGGATGATTTTCTCGTTGATTCGATCGATTTCAAATTCCTCAAAAATCGCATCGAGATGATCGGGAAGGTGGCAAACCAAGAGGCTTGTCTGCTTTGCAAAGATGGATCGACCCGCCATGTCGTGATCGATGCGGGAGCCGAGACTTCCGGTGGATCGCTTGGCGAAATTTACTGCGCCATCAGCGACCACTCGCATCGCAAAAGGACCGAGGTCCACGCACGCGAACAGACCGAGCTTTTGCTCCGGAACGAGGAGGCGATCATCATCCAAAATCTCGAGGGACAGGTGATCTATTGGAGCATGGGTGCGGAGCGACTCTATGGACTACCTGCCTTCGAAGCGATCGGTCGCCCCCTTCCTCGAGAGCTCGGGAATGATCCCCAAATTCTCACCGAAGCCAGACGCATCGCCCTGAGCACCGGGGAGTGGCGCGGTGAGTTAAAGAATTCCACAACGACCGGCACGCAGTTTGTGGCGGAAAGCCGCTGGGCTCTCCTCCGCGACCAATCCGGTAACCCTCAATCGATTCTCATCATCAACGAGGACGCCGCCGAGTCGCGCCTCCTCGAGGAGGAACGCCTCCGCGCGCAACGCCAGGAGTGCATCGGCAATCTGGCCGGCGGCATCGCCCATGACTTGAACAACATTCTTCAACCCATCTCGATCGCTCTCGATATGTTCCGGGGGCGCTTGGCGGACAATGAAAGCCAGGAGGTTTTGGGAATGCTGGACTCGAATGTGCGTCGCGCCACAGAACTCGTCCGCCAGATTCTCACCTTTACCAGCGGCGTTGGTCCCGAGCGGCAGACCGTGGAGATTAATTCCCTTTTTGGCGAGGTGGCGAATTTCGTTCGGCAGGCTTTCCCAAAAGCCATCCAGCTCCAGGTTTCCCTCGAGGATAAACTTCCTCCCATTCTCGGCGACCAAACCCAGATGGAGCAGGTGATTTTAAACCTCTGCGTGAATGCCCGTGACGCCATGAGGGATGGCGGGACCTTGCGACTCGAGGCGGTGGGATTTGAAGTCGATGACACATTCGCTGCCCGCCAACCGCTCGCCAAACCAGGCCGCTATGTGCGCGTGAGCGTGAGCGACACCGGTTCCGGAATCCCCCGCCAGATTCGAAAAAAAATCTTCGAGCCGTTTTTCACCACCAAGGGTCCGGAAAAAGGCACCGGCTTGGGATTGGCGACCGTGCTCGGCATCATTCGCCGCCACGGGGGGTTCCTCACCCTCGAAACCGAAGAGGGTTCCGGAAGCAGCTTCCATGTTTTCCTTCCCGCTGCGGCATCGCAAGCCGAAGCGCCGAATCCCTCGCACGCCAGCAAAGTGGAATCGAAGACTGCCGGGGGCGGGGAAACCATCCTGTTGGTCGATGATGAATCCACAGTCCTAAAAGTCATGCAGCGCTCGCTGGAAAAATCCGGATACCGAGTGCTGACCGCGCATGACGGTGAGGAAGGCGTCTCCGTATTCAAGCGCCATGTTGGGGAAATCCAGCTCATCATCACAGATATGTCCATGCCTGGTATGGATGGTCCGGAAATGACCGCCGCCATTCATAAAATCTCGCAGTCCATTCCAGTCCTCGGAACGAGCGGCCTCGACACCCACCCCGACCAAGAGACCCTCCGCGCTCTCGGGTTGAGAAAGATTCTTGGCAAGCCATGTAACTCCCAGACTATCCTACAAGCCATCCGACAAGTCCTTGATGAGTAAAAGATACACACGACCTGATCAATTTTACGGAAAGCTCCCAAGGGTTCCGAAAGACATCCCGGATATCCGCAAAAAGATTCTTCCGTTCTTCAGCGTTTTGCTTCTTTTGGAATTAGTGATCGCTGTGGCAGCGTTTCGCTACTGGCGTCAGCAAGCCCTCGTCCTCGAGGACCAGCGGATTCTTTTTCGAGCCAATGAAATCATCTCCGAGTCACGCCAGGACTCGCTCCAGCTCGGTCGCCTGCTGAGTTTAGCCATCGCCTCACCCACTAAGGAAAACATCAATTCCTACGAAGCATTGGTGAGGAAAAAGTTGGGCCCTGTTCTTGAAACCCCAACCACTGCGGACACGATTTTAAACACTCTGGTGGATGTGACTCCCTCCAACCTGAAACTCCGCAACGCCTCCATCGCATTTGGCGAAACCGAGTGGCTTCGCTTCGATCGCGTGGCCGATGAATTCTCCAAACTCCGCAGCGTGGATGAAAAAGCCCTCGCCGCCTTGAATGTCAGCGCGCCAACGCTTGAAGGTGTTGAACAGTCCAAATCTGACGCCGCTACCTCCATTCTCACGGAGCATTCCTACGAAGCCCGCCGCATTCGATTGAACGATGACTTTTCAGCCATGCAGTCGGCCATTGATTTGCGAATCCTCACACTGCTCAAAGCCGACGCCGACGACGGGCGCTTCTTTTTCAGTCTCGCGCTTTTCACCCTCATCCTGCTGGCCCCTGCCACTATTTGGCTTGCCGTTTTCCTCAACGATCACGAGGCCCGCGTTCATCATTCCCACAAAAGCCAAGTCCGGCGCTTAAACGATGATCTCACCCGCTTGCGAAGCGAACTGCCCCATCACCAACCAGATCACCCAGCCCCCACCCCCGGCGAAAACCCCGCAGACCTGTAGATCGGGCGACGCATGCCGTTTTTGAATCCGCTTATCGCCTCGATCTCCCTCGCACTCGAGATCGTTGGAATCCTTCTAGCCATGCGGGCGATCCTGATCGCCAGGACTCCGCAATCCGCCATCGCTTGGTCCTGCGGCTTGGTCGTTCTGCCCATTGTCGCCATTCCGCTATTTCTGATTTTTGGAGAGTCCCGATTTGCCGGATACACCCTCGCCGGCCGCAAAGGCTCCCAAAAACTTGACGAGGCTTTTCACTCCATCATTCGACACTTGGATGGATACCAAGCCGACTTCACCGGCGAGTTCCGCGAAGCCTCCAAAATGGCAAACAACCTCTCGAGGATTCCAGCCACGAGTGGATCCAAAATAGACCTCCTGATTGATGGCAACGAAACCTTCCAGTCGATCTTCGCCGCCATCGATGCCGCCAAGGAATCCATCTGGGTTCAATTTTTCATCATTCACGACGACCGCATTGGCCGAGAACTCGCTGACCGTCTCGTAGCCGCCGCTCGTCGTGGCGTGGAATGCCGTGTGATGTTCGATCAAGTCGGATCCAAGAGCCTCTCCCCCTCCTGGTCGGCCCGTCTCCGCCAAGAAGGCGTCCTCGTCCGAAGCTTCGTCACCAACCGCCAATTCGGCCGCCGCTTCCAAATCAATTTCCGAAACCACCGCAAACTCGTGATCGTCGATGCCCTCACCGCATTCCTTGGCGGGCTCAATGTCGGCGATGAATACTTGGGACGCAGTCGGCGATTCGGCCCCTGGCGCGACACCCACATTCGACTCGAAGGGCCCTGCGTTCCCGGATTTCAACTCTCATTCCTTGAGGATTGGAACTACATCACCGGCGAAGTCCCGCCCTTCCGACTTCCCAAACCCACCGTGGAAGCCACCCCCTCCCCCGTGGTCTTCCCCATCGCCTCCGGCCCCGCAGAAAGTTGGAGCATCTGCCCGGCGGTTTACCTCTCGATTATCAACTCCGCCACACGCCGACTCTGGATTGCCAGCCCCTACTTTGTTCCAAGCAGCCCTTTATTTTTCGCCATCTGCCACGCAGCCATCCGTGGCGTCGATGTTCGGATCATCCTCCCGCAAATGGCCGACCACCTTTTGCCCTGGCTCTCGTCCTTCACCTACTACCCGAAACTCCGCGAAGCCGGCGTGAAACTCTGGCGCTACCAACCCGGGTTCATGCACCAGAAAGTCCTGCTCGCCGACGATGACATCTCCATCGTCGGATCGATCAATGTGGACTACCGGTCGTTCATGCTGAACTTCGAACTCTCCGCCGCGGTTCAGGATAAAAACTTCGCCGACCAGCTCGAGACCATGTTCTTGGCAGACTTCGACCGAAGTGCCCCTGAGGACCTCCGGAAATTTGAAGATGGCGATTTATTCTTCCGATTAAAATGCCGCGCCGCAGCACTCATGAGCCCCGAGCAATGAGAAATTCCAGATTTCAGTATTGCAACAGCTCATCAAGCCACTAGATTTTCCGCCTCTTTCGGGTTGGTAGCTCAATGGTAGAGCAGCGCCCTTTTAAGGCGTTGGTTGTGGGTTCGAGTCCCACCCAACCCAAGCCCCCTCCCTCTTTCCCACATCAAGCTTGGATGGTTTTCGCTATTTTTCGAGAGCCCGAGCCACCGTCCGGATGCTGGCGAGAGCAGCTTCGATATTGTCGATGATCTCCTCCGCGAGCTCGGTGAGCCTTTCGTCTTTGAGCCAGAAAAGATCGAGGATGCTTTTGTCGCGGGCGACCAACTCGGAGCAGCTGAATTTCCGCCAGTGGCGCGCCCGGCGCTCATGCTCGTAGGATGAAACGGTCGAAGGGAAATGTGAGTGCTCTGTAGCGAAGCCTATCAACTATTGATCCATTCCTTGCCGGGCATGATTCGCTTCATAAACGCGTCAAACATCGGAACCGTGAATGCCGTGTCCCCGTGGCTTGGACTCCAGATCATGCCTTTGGAAATGAGTTGATTTCTTGTGGGACCAAAAGAATTCACAGGACGCCCCAGCACTTCCGCAATGTCTCCGGAACGATGCGGACCAGCGCCCAGCTCTGCCATGGCACGCAAGTAGCGTTTTTCAGAAGGTGTCAGACGATCGAAGCGCACGCGGAAAAAACTTTCATCCAATGCTGCGATGGCACTGGTGGAGGCGATTTTCACATCCTCCGGTGTGATCGGTGACGCATCGGCCACATCCCAAGCATGCTTCCCCCATTCTTGGAGAAAATAGGGATAGCCCTTTGTTTCGGTGACGATCGCATCGACTGCTGGACCCTCGAATACGACCTCGTGGCTTTGCGCCGGCTTCTCGAGCGCCTGGTGAGCGGCCTCGCGCGTGAGGGGACCAATTTCCGGAAAATCAAACAGGCGCTCCGCGTAGGATTTCGCTTTGCCCATTCTTCCCCGCAACTGCGGTAGCCCCGCACCGATTAAAATTACCGGCCGCTTGCGCTGCGCGGTGCGATGCAATGCGGTAATCAGCGCCGCCAGCTCTTCTTCTTTCACATACTGCAGTTCATCAATGAACAATGCCAAGGCGGTGCCTGCCGATGCCGCAGCCGCGCCGGTCGCATCCAACAAATCCTGCAAATCATGCTCCAGATCCCCATTGTCCGCCAGCCCCGGCTCAGGCTCGAAATCCAGCCCCACCTCGATGTCGTCATACTTCACCTTCAACGCTTTTGCAAAACCCGCCAGAGCACGCAGACCGCGTTGCGCCAGCTCTTTTGTTTTTTCCATGCGCGACAAACGGAGGAGCGCCTGACGCAATTGCGGCGCGAGCATGGCGGGCAGGGACCGTTGCTCCGGGGCCTCGATGCGAATGGTTTGGATGCCATTCCCCTCCGCCAGATCGCGGATATGATCCAGCAGCACGGTTTTCCCCGCTCCACGCAATCCAATCAACATCAGGCTTTTCGTTGGAAAACACAATCTGGTGCGTTCCAGTGCGATGCGCGCTGTCTCGATCAGTTCGTCGCGTCCCGCCAACTCAGGCGGCGGGGATCCCGCACCGGGAGCATAGGGATTGTAAATCGGGTTCATGCTCGAAAACTACAAAAGTTAGCTAAATTATCAAGGAAAGATAATTTCCCTAAATTCACTCAACTTCGGAGCGTTTCTTCGTGGGTGGATACGCCCTACCGGAGTTCATCCATTGTTCCCGAATCCCCTCCAGCAGGGCGCTGGCGGGTTCCTCGGCGTAGGTCAAAATCGTAGCCCTCGCGTTCCATATCAGCGAGGTTTCCTCGGAATTTCTTAGTTCCGAAAATCCTCTTGGAGATCGAGTCAAAGTCGGGAGCAGACGCATTACGAGTCATCGGAGCGCATTTGGGGATGAGCCGAGCAACATTTTTACGACACGTGGTGATTGCCATATTTTTCTCTGCTCAATCTAGCGCAAAACGGCGAGGAAACCTTGATGGTTTTTTCATCGGATGGGGCGGGAGTGATTTGGAAATAGTCTTTCGCCGCCGAGGGATAATCGGATTCAATTCCTTCTTATGCTGAACGACTGGGAATTGGAGGGAGCCTTGGAGAAACACTTCGGCCACGCTGGCTTTCGCGAGGGTCAGCGGCGTGTGATCGAAATCCTCCTCGAGGGACGCCACGCACTGGCCATCTTTCCGACCGGTGCGGGGAAATCCCTTTGCTACCAACTCCCGGCTGTTCTTCTGGACGGTTTATCCATTGTGGTTTCGCCGCTCATCGCGCTCATGAAGGATCAAGTCGATGCCTTGCAAAAGCGTGGCATCGCCGCTGCGCGCTTGGATTCGACACTCACCGCCGAGGAGACGGCGGATGTCCTTTCCGCCATTTCCTCGGGAACGCTCAAGTTGCTCTATGTCGCTCCGGAGCGCTTTTCCAGTGAGGCATTTCTATCCCGTCTCCGCAAAAATCCCCCCGCCCTGCTCGCGATTGACGAGGCCCATTGCATCTCCGAGTGGGGGCACAATTTCCGACCGGACTATCTCCGCCTCGCCGCTCTGGCGAAAAAACTCCGCATCCCCCGCGTGCTGGCGCTGACCGCCACGGCGACGCCTCCTGTGGCTGAAGAAATTCGAAAAGGGTTCCGCATCCGCAAGGAGGACTGCACGACCACATCTTTTCATCGTCGGAACCTCTCGATCCATATCACCCCGACCTCAGACGCCGAGCGCTTGGGGATTTTGGTGGAACGGCTCCAAGACTCCTCACGCCACCCAGCCATTGTTTATGTGACTCTCCAGCGCACGGCCGAGCAAGTCGCCGCGCATTTAAAATCGAGCGGTCTCTCCGCGAGGGCCTACCACGCAGGGATGGCGGACGAAGTTCGAGCCTCGGCGCAGGACGATTTCATGCAGGGGCGATGCGACATTATCGTCGCCACGATCGCTTTTGGCATGGGGATCGACAAGGCCGACATCCGCTCGGTGATCCATTTCAACCTGCCGAAAACCCTCGAAAACTATCAGCAGGAAATCGGCCGCGCGGGCCGTGACGGATTGCCATCCCGATGCGAGCTACTCGCCTGTGCGGACGATCTCACCGTTCTTCGCAACTTCATCTTGGGCGACACTCCGGACGAACCCTCACTCCGCCGCTTGGTGGACCACCTGCTCCGCCAAGGCGAGGAATTCGACATCAGCCGATACGATCTCTCGCGCACCACGGACATCCGCCAACTCGTTCTCGAAACGGTCATCGCCCATCTTGAAAAAGAGCGCCTCCTCGAGCCTGCGGGAATGTTCCACTCGCGCTATCAACTCGCCTTTCGTCATCCTGAGGATCGCGTCATCGCAGGCCACACGCCCGCCCGGCAGCGTTTCCTCAAGTCCATCTTCGACTCGGGCAAACGCGGATACCGGCTCCTGACACTCGATATCGAGGCTTCGGCCACCGCCATCGGCGAGTCGAAAGACCGAATCATCAAAGCCCTTCGATATCTCGAGGAAGCCGGCGATATCGAGATGAAGCCCGCCGGACTCCGGCATCGCTTCCATCTTCTGCCCGATTCGAAAAATCGAACTCCACACGAAGTGGCCTCCTGGCTTTTCGAACTCTTTACTAACCGCGAGGCACGCGACCTCGAGAGGTTGGAAGGCATCATCAACTTCGCCACGGAACCAGGCTGCCTGACCGCGCGCCTACTCGCCTACTTCGGTGAGAAACTCCCAAAACCCTGCGGTCATTGCGGAGCATGCGCGGGCCAAATCGCCACATCCCTGCCGGCGTCCCCCATTCCAGAAATTACATCCGAAGACATCGCAACCATCCAAGCCCTCCGCAACGAAGGCCACGCAGCCCTGCGAAGCAAACGCGCACTCGCACGATTTCTCTGCGGCATCAGCAGCCCCGCCACAACCCGCGACCGCCTCACTCGCCATGACGCCTTTGGCTTTCTCGAAGCCATCCCCTTCGCCCGAGTTTTGGATCATCTGGAAGCCTCCCTGTAGGAAAAACTCCGCTACTGGAGGGGTTCCGATTCGCAGACAAAAAAATTGCCCCTCTTGTGCCGTTTCGAATCAGTTCCCGTTCCCTAAGTTTAGGGTGGATGACCGCCCGCGGTTAATCTGACTTCCAATAAAGGCCTGTCATTTCGACCGAGAGCTGAGCCTCCGGGTTTAATGAAACATCGGCCCGGGAGTTTGTTTCGTTTAATCGCGAACACAGAAGGGCAAATCCTTTGCGGCCGAAGCCGCTGAAATTTGGTGAGAGATGGAAAAGAACAAAGGGGGCTGGGAAAAAATCTCGTCAGAGGGAATCCAAAGTCAAGGTTGGGCAACGAGATTTTTTACGATGACAAGCCTCAGCCTTGTCGCCACGGGAGTGATGATGTTTTCTGAATTTCTGTGAACTACGATTTCAATACCTGCCCCGACCGCGCCGGCAGCGGTTCGCTCAAGTGGGAGCGTTACGCCGGGCGGGATGTGATTCCGATGTGGGTCGCCGATATGGATTTCACTTCGGCCCCGGAAATCATCGAGGCCCTGCACGACCGAGTATCCCACGGAGTCTTCGGCTACACGGTGCCTCCTTCGTCAACGGTCGAGGCCGCGATAGCGTATCTGCGCGAACGCCAAGGGGCGGAGGTCACGCCAGACCAAATCGTGTGGTTTCCGGGATTGGTCCCAGCGCTGAATGTCGCGTGTCGCGCCTTCGTTCCAGCGGGCTCAGAAGTCCTCACTTGCACGCCGGTATATCCCCCATTTTTGTCCTCACCAGAATTTGCGGGAGTGGGTCTGAAAACCGTGGATTTGATGGAAATTAACGGCGTCTGGGAGATCGATTTCGATGGGTTGGAGTCAGCCGTCACGCCAAACACCAAACTTTTCATTCTTTGCAATCCCCACAATCCCGTTGGCCGAGTTTTTCCACGCGCCACACTGGAGCGGCTTGCCGAGTTCTGCTGCCGTCACGGACTCGTGCTCATCTCGGATGAAATCCACTGCGACTTGGTGCTCGACGATTTGCCTCACACGAGCGGGCTGAAACTCGCGGGTCCCGCCGGTCCGCCGGTTCTGTCGATGTTCGCGCCCAGCAAAACCTTCAATCTGGCCGGTCTGGCGTGCGCTTTTGTCGTCATTCCTGACGCCAACACACGACGCATGTTTCAAAAATCCGCACGGGGCCTGATTACGGAAATCAATGCTCTCGGCTATGCCGGGTGCGAGGCCGCGCTGAAGTTTGGATGGCCTTGGCACCGGGAGATGATCCAAACGCTGCGCTTGAACCGCGACCGCGTGGAGGATTTCGTCGCCAGCTCGTTGCCGGGGATTCGCACCTGGCATCTCGAGGCGACCTACCTGGCTTGGCTCGATGCGCGGGAATTGAAACTCCCCAATGCAGCAAAGTTTTTCGAAGACCACGGCGTGGGCCTCTCGGACGGTGTGCCATTCGGAGCGCCGCAAGGATTTCTGCGGCTCAACTTCGGGTGTCCCCGCTCCCAACTCGACGAGGCACTCGCCCGCATGGCGAGGGCCTTGGCAAGCCGATGATCCATCCGCTTCATTCCCATCCACTCTGCCGGAGCGAGGATTTGGGTTTTCCGATCCCGAACTCGCTTCATGCCGTTTCGGTGTGTCTGCCGACTTGGGCGGATGTGATTGGATACGAGGAAAAGGAGTCCCGAGTGATTGACCGCATGAAGACCGGTTATCCCCGGTTTTTTCTACACCCCCTCATCCAGCGGGTTTGCGAGGTTCTTGCCCCTGCCGAGGGATTTGAGGTCCTTCCTTTTTCCGATGAAATAGCCGCCCAAGAATGCGCGGCTCTCACCGGGGGAACAGCGAAGATGGTGAACGGCATTCCGGCAGCCTTTTTTCCATCCAGCGCCCATGCCTCCGCTCGAGCTTATTGGCAGCACGCCGGACGAATCCTCTCCTCCCGTGCGGCCGAGGATTGGCTCAAAACCCAAATCCTCGCCCCAGCAAATCCTCGCCTGGAGCTGGAACTCCGAACCCGTCTTGCTGGTTGGAGCGGTGCCGAAGCCGAAAAAATCAGCCTCCACCCGAGCGGCATGGCGGCTATTTACGCCGCCTTTCAGACTTTGCTTTCCCGCCGACCTGGAAAGCGAATGGTCATGTTTGGTTTCCCCTACACCGACACGCTGAAAATCCTGCAAAAGTTTGGGCCGGGCGTGGAATTTTTTCCTCGTGGAGATGATGCCGATCTCCAGCGCCTCGCCGAGCTTTTGCAGAACGAAACAATCGCCGGGATTTTCTGCGAGGTGCCGAGCAACCCGCTCCTCCACACGCCCAACCTTCCCGCATTGGCCGATTTGGGGCGGCGCTTTGATATCCCTGTCGTCGTGGATGACACGATCGGCACGAGCTTCAATGTCGATGTCCTTCCCCACTGCGACCTCGTGGCCACGAGTCTCACAAAAGCCATCTCCGGCGAAGGCGATGTGTTGGCCGGCGCGCTGCTCTGTTGCTCCAAACACCCCGACCTTGAATCCTTCCTGCCGACAACGCATGGGATTTATTCCAGCGACTTGGAGGTATTGGAAAAAAACTCACGCGACTTTCCAGAGAGGATGCAGATTTGCAACGCCAACGCCCTCGAGTTGGCGCGTTTTCTTTCCAACCATCCCACTGTCGAATCCGTCTGGCATCCGAGCCTCGACCCCTCGCCCGCTTATAATTCCCTTCGCAAGCCCCGGGGCGGTTATGGTGCCGTTCTTTCCTTCCTTCCGAAAAACGCCGAAAAGCATACTCCAGAGATTTTCGAGCGCCTCGCGGTGAACCACGGAATCAGCCTTGGAACCTCCTACACACTGGTCTGCCCGTATGTGCAATTGGCCCACTATCACGAATTGGACTGGGCCCGCTCCTGCGGGATCGACCCCCACCTTCTCCGGGTCGCTGTCGGTGCCGAGCCGATCCATGAACTCCTCTCCCGCTTCCAATCAGCGCTGGGGTGAACCTCAGACTGGCGCCCGGGTCACGCTCACTTTTTTCTGAAGTTACACCGTTACTAATTCGCTCTCGTGGTGGTTTGAGACGGGGTGCGCGGGCAATTCCGGGTATTCGAAAATGCGGCCTTCAAAATTGCGGAGGACGATTTTTTCCTGGTCGTGGTAGACGACATAGCTCGGATTCACCGGGACCTTGCCGCCACCTCCGGGGGCATCGATGACGAACTGGGGAATTGCGTAGCCGCTGGTGTGGCCTCGGAGGGATTCGATGATTTCTATGCCTTTTGAAACCGAAGTGCGCAAGTGCGAGGAGCCGCGAATGAGATCGCACTGGTAGAGATAATAAGGCCGCACGCGGCAGAGCAGGAGCTTGTGAACGAGTTCCCGCATGATGGCGGCGTTGTCGTTCACTCCGGCGAGCAGCACGCTTTGGTTCCCCAGCGGAATCCCGGCGTCGGCCAGGCGGCCGAGGGCGTCGCGCACTTCGACGGTCAATTCGCGCGGGTGGTTCACATGCACACTCATCCAAAGCGGATGGTATTGGCGGAGCATCGCGCAAAGCTCCGGCGTGATGCGCTGCGGCATGAAAATCGGAACGCGCGACCCAATCCGCAAAAACTCGATGTGGCGGATGCTGCGCAGGCGTTTCAGGATTCCCTCCAATTTCGAGTCCGAGAGCAAAAGCGCGTCACCACCGGAGAGTAGGACATCGCGGATCTCGGTGTGTTTTTCCAAGTAGCGGAAGGCCTCCTCAAAGTCGGTGTGGAGTTCTTGCTCCCCCACCCCGCTCACGACCCGACTGCGGGTGCAATACCGGCAATACGAGGCACAGCGGTCGGTTACCAAAAATAGAACGCGATCCGGGTAGCGGTGGACCAAGCCTGGAACGGGCATCGCGGCGTCTTCTCCGCAAGGGTCCGCCATGTCGTGGGGCGAATCCCAGCCCTCCTCCATGCGAGGAACCACTTGCCGACGGATCGGGCAATCCGGGTTCTCGGGTTCGATGAGATTGAAATAGTGAGGCGTCACAGCGAGCGCGAGCTTGCTGCCAGCCAGAAGAACCCCCGCACGCTCCTCGGTGGTGAGCTTCAACCGACTCTCCAAGCCGGCTAAAGTGGTGACACGGTTTTTCTGCTGCCAACGCCAGTCGTTCCACGAATCAGGACCAACCTCAGGCCAGTGCCCGGGAGCGTGTGAAATGAAGCGATCGGTGGACGCAAAATGAAAGTCCGACATGAAATGTGGCGTGAGGCTACGATGAACGCAAAACCTGTCAATGTGGGGATTCGCCTGTTCGGAGATCAACCAGAGCCTCAGGCTCGGGAGGCCATCAAGCCGGTCAGGTATCGCAAGGCGACTTCGTCGGCTTCCAGAGTGGAAAGAAGGCGGAGCGAACTCTCCCGATCGAGGCGACCTTCGAGGAGAAGACCGATGTCGCGGCGGCGATTGTCGGACAAGTTCTCGCCCGTCGGAGCTTTCATGGGGTCGGATTTGACCAGGGAATCCACCAAGTTGGTAACGGTCGATTTTTTGACGCGGAGTCCGTTAAAGCTGACAAGTCCGCCATCAACGGCTTTTGGCGAGGGGGCGCTCATGTGGCCGAAATAATTTCAAAAATGTATTGGGCGTCCAGAATATTTTTGCGCCGAAACCCAGACATCTTGTCAGTGAATAATTTCCGTCCCAATGCCGGCGTCGGTAAAGATTTCGAGCAACAGGCAGTGCTGGATGTGGCCACCGATCATGTGGATTTTTCCGACCCCATTTTTCAGAGCCTCGGTGGCCGAGCGGACTTTGGGAATCATCCCGCCGGCGATGACCTTCCGTTCGATGAGTTCTTCGATCTGGGCGATCGTGACACTGGAAATCAGGGAGTCGGGTTGCGCGGGGTCACGCATAATGCCGGCCACATCGGTGACATAGATCAACTTGCTCGCCTTCAACTCGGCGGCGAGCGAGGCGGCGGCGATGTCGGCGTTGATGTTCAAAACCAACCCTTCTCGCGTCGAACCGATCGGGCTGATGACGGGAACGATCTCCGCGTGGACCGCCTCACCGACAGCAGCGGCATGGACGCCCTCCGCCTCGCCCACGAAGCCGATATCGATCGTTTCACCATCCACCACGGCCTGGCGCTCGAGCTTCCGGGCCACGAAAACATCCTTGCCGGAAAAACCTCGGGCGCGTCCGCCGAACTCTTGGATTTTTTCAACAATCGAGGGGTTGATCTCGCGATCGAGGGTTTCCTCGACAATGTGGATCGCCGTCTCGTTCGTCGCACGGAGGCCGTCTATGAAATGCGCGGCGAGGCCGGCGGCTTTCATTTTTGCGGTGATCGCCTTGCCGCCGCCATGGACGAGGACCGGATTGATGCCGACCGCCTCAAGAAACACGACATCGCACAGGAATTTATCCACCACCTGCTCGTCCTCCATCGCGGAGCCGCCGTATTTGATGACAAAAGTGTGGCCGCGGTATTGCTGGATGTAGGGAAGCGCCTCGATGAGCGTCTCGCTACGGGCTTCGGGAGTCATTTTTGCCATTATTCGCCGAGGTTCAGACGCACATACTCCTCGGTGAGGTCGGTGGTCCAGACATAGTAGGAGCCCTTGCCGATGTGGAGGTCCACGCTGACTTTGAAGGCTTTCTTCTTGGTGATGGCGCGGAGTTTTTCCGGCGAGGTTTTGGTGGCGATGCCGTTTTTCACGGCGGCGAGCTTGTCGTAAAAAATATCAGTTTTCGCCTCGTTCATGCGAACGCCGCAGTAACCGACCGCATCGAGGATGCGGCCCCAATTCGGGTCGCCACCAGCCCAGGCGCATTTGACGAGTGTAGAGTTCGCAATCGCCTCGGCGGCTGTGCGGGCCTCCTTGTCGTTCGCCGCACCCAAAACCTCGACCTCAACAAAACGCGAAACACCTTCGCCATCGGAGACAATCATTCTGGCCAGCGCGCGGGTGACTTCATCCAAAGCCTCCGAAAAATCGGCAAGCGCCGGCGTGGTGCCGCTTAGGCCGTTGGCGAGGAGGATCACCGTGTCGTTCGTGCTCATGTCGCCATCGATCGTGATCCGGTTGAAGGAATTCGCGACCGAGCGGCGGAGTTCCTTGCGGAGGACGGCCTGTGGGAAAGCGGCGTCGGTGGAAACCACGCAGAGCATCGTGGCCATGTTCGGGTCGATCATGCCGGCCCCCTTGGCGATGCCGCCGATGCGGAAATTGCCCTTCGAGGTTTTCACCTCGACCGCGAATTCCTTGGCGAAAGTATCACTCGTCATGATCGCGGCGGCGGCGGCCTTACTGCCAGAGGGCGTTGGCTCCAGCGCCGCGATGCCTTTTGCCACGAGGTCCATCGGCATGGAAACTCCAATGCGGCCGGTCGAGCAGACGAGAACTTCCTTGGGCTCCAGTTCGAGCAATTTCGCAGCGGCGGCAGCCATGGCGCGGGCGTCCTTGAGCCCCTGCGCGCCGGTGCAGGCGTTGGCGTTTCCGCTGTTCAGAACCACCGCGCGGTTGCGACCGGCTTTGAGATGTTCGGCAGAAACAAGGACGGGCGCCGCCTTGACTTTGTTGGTGGTGAAAGTGGCCGCCGAGGCGCAGGGCGACTCCGACCAAACAATGGCGATGTCATCGCGAAGCACTTTTCCTGTTTTAATACCGCAACCGGTGGCTCCGGCCGCGAATCCCTCCGGGGCGCAAACCCCGCCTGCGATTTTTTTGAGTTGGCTCATATCAAACCTGTCGTCTCCGGCAAACCCGCCATGAGATTGAAATTTTGCACCGCCTGACCTGCCGCGCCTTTGACGAGATTGTCCTCGGCGGAGAGCAGGATAAGGCGACCCGTGCGGGCGTCGAACCGCGCGGAGATGTCGCAAAAGTTCGTGCCGGTTGAGTTTTTGGTGTCGGGGAGATTTTTCGAGACGCGGACGAATGGTTCATTCGCGTAGGCGGCTTCGAGCGTGGGGAGGATCGCCTCGGGCGAAATGCCGGGCGCGGGTTTGGTGAAGATCGTCGAGTGGATGCCGCGATTCATCGGCGCAAGGTGCGGCGTGAACGAAATAACGACCGGGCGGTCGGCAGCGAGGGAGAGTTCCTGCTCGATCTCGGAGAGATGACGGTGTTTGGGCAGGCCGTAGGCGCGGAGGCTTTCATTGCATTCGCCGTAGAGGAGCGCGGTCTCGGCCTTGCGTCCCGCCCCGCTCACTCCGCTGGCGCTGGAAACGATGATCTCAGCGGGATCGATCAAGTTTTGGCGAAGCAATGGCACGAGCGGCAGGAGAATCGAGGTGGGATAGCAACCCGCCGAACCGACGAGTTTGGCGGATTGGATTTCGGCGCGGTGCAACTCGGGCAATCCATAGACCGCCTCGGAGAGCAACTGCGGAGCCGGGTGCGCCTCGTTGTAGAAATCCTGATAAGTCGCCGCGTCGCGGAGACGAAAATCGGCGCTGAGGTCGATCACCCGCTTTCCTGCACGGTGGAGAGGAACAGCAAACTCGGCGGCGAGACCATGCGGCAGCGCGAGGAAGAAAAACTCAGCCCCGCACTGGAGCAAGGCGTCGATCGTGGGTTCGGTGAAAATCAGTTTCGAGAAATCCCCCACCCCGGCGAGCCTCGGCAAAACCTCCCCGGCCTGCTTGCCTGCGTGCTGGCGGGAGGTGATGGCGACAACGCGAACTCCCGGATGGCGCGCGAGGATCGAGCAGAGTTCCTCACCGGAGTAGCCATTGGCGCCGACGATGGCGACAGGGATGCGCTCGGCGCTCATTCTGCGGCGAGGGATTTGGCCCGTTCCAGCCGGGCGAGCGTGCGGTCTTTTCCGAGAACCTCGATCATCTCGTAAAGGCCGGGACCGACGGAACGACCGCTCAGAGCCACGCGGGCGGGGTGAACCATCTCGCCGGTCTTGATTCCAAGCGCCGTGGCGCTTGCTTTGAGGGTGGTTTCGAGGGAGGCATGCGTCCAATCCGTCACGGTGGCGAACGCCTGCGAAAGAGCCGTGAGTCGCGCGGCGGCGCCGGGTTTTTTCAGGCTTTTCTCCACGGCCTCGGCGTCCATCGCAAAATCCTCGGTGAAGAGGAATCCGATCCAATCGGGCACATCGCTGAGGTGTTTCACCTTCGGCTTAACGATCGCGAGCGCGGGCAGAAGCGCGGCCTCGGTGCCGTAGGGAATGCCCGCCTTGTCCACAAACGGCTTGGCGAGTTGGACAAAACGCTCGAGCGACATCGCGAGGATGTGCTGGCCATTCAGCCAAAAACATTTGTCGAGGTCGAAAATCGCGTTGCGGCGGTTGATGTGTTCCAAATCGAAAAGCTCGCGGATCTCGGCGACATCGAGGCGCTCACGATTCTCGCCAGGCGACCAACCGAGGAGACAGAGGTAGTTGATCACCGCCTCTGGCGTGTAACCCAGATCCATGAAGTAGGTGATGCTCGAACCGCCGTCGCGCTTACTCAGTTTCTTCCCTTCGTGATTTAAGATGAGCGGAATGTGGCCGAACTTCGGCGGGGTCGCGCCAAGGGCGTTGTAGAGTTCGATGTGTTTGGGCGTGTTCGAGAGGTGGTCCTCGCCGCGGATCACATGCGTGAGCTTCATCTCGATGTCATCCACGACATTCACGAAATGGAAAATCCAAGATCCATCCGGGCGGCGGATCGTCATGTCGGGATGCGTGGCAGGATTCGACATGTCGAATTCGATGCGACCGCAAACCATGTCTTCCACGACGACCATCTTGCGCGGCGAGCGGAAGCGGATCGCTCCCTCGTCCTCGTAGACATGGCCACCGGCCTCGAGAACGGCGAGGTGTTTTTCGTAAACGGCATTCCGCTCGCTCTGGCGATACGGACCGTAGTCGCCGCCCTTGTCGGGACCTTCATCCCAATCGAGGCCGAGCCAGTTCAGGCCGTCGAAGATGACTTGGTTCGCCTCGGCGGTGTTGCGTTTTTCATCGGTATCCTCGATGCGGAGGATGAATTGGCCGCCGTGTTTGCGGGCGAAGAGCCAGTTGAAAAGGGCGGTGCGAGCGCCACCGACATGAAGAAAGCCGGTGGGTGATGGTGCGAAGCGGGTGCGGACGGTCATGAATGGAAAAAATTAGGCAGCACTCTGGAGAGCGCGGGGTGCGGTGCGGGAAGCCAGTGCCCAAACGGCGAGAAGAAGGACGGCGAAAAGAAAATCGGAGACGAGCGAATTCCTGAAAAACATCCAGGTCGGCGGGAAGCCAGGCAGGCCGGTTGTGAGTGACATCCAGAGCCCGCCCAATCCACGCGGGTAGGCGGGATTCGCGATCCATGAGGCGGTGTTGGTGACGAGATAAAAAATGACGCCGCCACCGAGGACGGATCCAAAATAACGAACCGGCGAAAATCCCCCACGGCCCGCCAACCGGGCAAAGCCAACCAGCGCGAGGATCGTTCCCCACACGACCAATTGCGCACCACTCACAGCCGGGTAGCCCAGCACCAACGCGAGGAGTAGATCGGATACCATCAACGCCCCGAGCGGAATCAACCAACCCAGCACCCCGGGAATCAGGAACGCGCCACAAACCGCCACAGCCGAGACGGGCGAGAAATTGGGCAACTCTGGCAAATACGCGGCCCGCAGCACGCGGAAGCCGGCCAGCAGAACAATGCACAGCCCCGCCACATAGACCGCGCGGGCGTTTCCACCCGACAAACCGGAGACAGATTTCATAGACGCTTCTTGTAATCCCCGCCCTCCCCCATCCGCAAGCCGCGAAGTTTTCCCCGATCCTGCGGTTTGACGCCGGAGGTGTGGCATCTATAAATTCGACCCCATGAATGGCAATGGCAGGAGGGTTCTACTCGGAATGAGCGGCGGCGTGGATTCCAGCGTCGCGGCGGCGTTGCTGCAACGCGACGGATGGGAGGTCATCGGTGTGACGATGAAAGTCTGGCCGCAGGACTGCATCTCGCGCGCCGAGGACAAATGCTGCGGTCCCTCCGCCATCGCGGATGCGCGCGGGGTCGCCCACAAACTCGGCATCCCACACTATGTCGTGGACGAAGCCGATAACTTCGAAAAAATCGTCATCGACTATTTCGCCAGTGAATACCGACTCGGCCGAACCCCGAATCCCTGTGTGATGTGCAACGAGCATCTCAAATTTGGAAAACTCCGCGACAAGGCCAAAGCCCTCGGAGCCGACTTCATCGCCACCGGGCATTACGCGATCATCGAGCACCACGCCGACCATGCGGTGCTTAAAAAAGGCCGCGATGCGCGCAAGGACCAGTCGTATTTCCTTTTCAGCCTGAGCCAGGATCAACTCCAGCACGCCCTCACCCCGCTCGGTGGCATGGAAAAATCTGAAATCCGCGAGATCGCCCGGGGCATCGGCCTGAAGGTCGCCGACAAGGTCGATAGCCAGGAAATTTGTTTCGTTCCTGGCAATGACTACAAGGCGTTCCTCAAAGGACACCTCGGCGAGGGGGAATTTCATCCCGGATCGATTTACGACACGCAGGAGAATTTCATCGCCAAACACGAGGGCATCGAAATGTTCACCATCGGCCAACGCAAGGGCCTGCCCGGCGGATCACCCAAACCTCGCTATGTCGTGGATATCGATCCCGAGACCAGCAGCGTGATTGTCGGCGACGAGGAGGATTTGGTTCGCGAGGAATTCGAAGTCGACCGCGTGAATTGGCTGCGCGGCGAACCCGAGGGCACGGAGCGCATCAGCGTCAAAATCCGCTACGCCCACCCCGGCACCGAGGCCTCGATCCAAGCCCTTCCCGGCCACAAGGCCAAAATCCAACTCGACACGCCCCAGCGCGCCGTCACTCCCGGCCAAGCCGCCGTTTTTTACGATGGCGATGCCGTGGTCGGCGGCGGCTGGATCGTTCGCCAACCCGCACCAGTCCCCGCATGACACGATTCGTTCTCACCTCACTCCCGGACGAAACCACCGCCGCCGACATCGTCCATCAACTCGTCGCCGAAAAAGTCGCCGCCTGCGGCACGATCCTCCCTGGCGCCCGCTCGATCTATAATTGGAAAGGCTCGATCGAGGAGGCCAAGGAAGTCGTCGTGATTTTCAAAATCCCGAAGGCGAATTTCAGCTCCTTCGAGAAAGAACTCCGCGAGATCCACCCCTACGAGGTTCCCGAGATCGTGGCCTTCGACCCCGCCGCCGTCTGCCACGCCTACGCGGAGTGGATCGTCTCCAGCTGCGCCGCCGGCGAGTAGAAACAAGGACTCTCACGGAGGCACGGAGCCACGGAGAAAATCCGTTGTGGCAACGGCAGTCCTCTGGCGCGTGGCATCGAACCGCGATTCGAAAAAACCAAGGTAGGGTTGTTTCGCCGCAAACGACCCAAGCCTCAGGCGCGAACGCGCCGTTTCCCCTCAAACCAATTCCTCACGCAAAGACCCAAAGCCACAAAGAGGGCGGATCGCTCGTCTCGGCCGCTTTTTAAAACAGGGACTCTCACGGAGGCACGGGGACACGGAGAAAATCCGTTGCAGCAACGGCAGTCCTCTGTCCCGCAGACGGCGGCGATGAGTCCGCCTCAGGAGTTCTCCCCACGAGGAAAATCTGTTCAGGTGGTGGCCTTTGCTTTATGCAAACGGCTGTGAATCCTTCCCGACTCCCTGACGACGATTACTACCCTCTCATCGAAGCCCGCCACTGTGATCCCTTCCGCATTCTGGGAATCCGCGAACAGGATGGAAAATGGATCGGGCGCGTGTTTCGTCCGGATGCCGGCAAGGTTGAGATCATTCTCGACGGCAAAAAGGCGAATCCTCAGGCGCTGAAGCGACTCGATCAGGAAGGGTTGTTCGAAGGGGAAATCGAAGGTTTCAAGGCCGGCACGGGTTACTCGCTCGAACTCACCAACCACGAAGGCCACAAGTGGCGTCAGCGCGACCCCTACTCGTTCGGCCCCGTGCTGGGCGAGATGGATATCTATCTTTTCAACGAGGGCACGCACTACGACATCTACAAAAAACTCGGCGCCCATGTGAAGGTGATCGACGAGGTGCCGGGCGTGCATTTCTCGGTGTGGGCGCCCTCGGCCCAGCGTGTGAGCGTGGTCGGGGACTTCAACAACTGGGATGGCCGCACCCACCCGATGCGCAAGCTCGTTCCCTCGGGCGTCTGGGAGATTTTTCTCCCCGGCGTGCACGAAGGCGCTCATTACAAATTCGAGATTCGCGGCGAGCACGGCGACTCGCATTTAAAGACGGATCCCTACGCTTTCTTCGCCCAGCACGGCACGCAGACCGGCTGCATGGTTTTCGATCTCGATCGCTACCAGTGGAGTGACCAGGACTGGATGCACCGCCGCCCGCGCATCGATCACTTCAATAGCCCGATGAGCATTTACGAAGTCCACATCGGCTCGTGGCAACGAATCTTGGACGACGGAAACCGCCATTTGAGTTACCGGGAACTCGGCGACCGACTCATTCCGTATGTGAAGGAAATGGGATTCACTCACATCGAATTAATGCCCGTGATGGAGCATCCCTTCGACGGGTCTTGGGGCTACCAAGTGGTGAACTACTACGCGCCGACGAGTCGGTTCGGAAATCCCGACGAGTTTCGAAATTTTGTCGACCGCTGTCACCAAGCCAACATCGGCGTGATTCTCGATTGGGTGCCCGGACATTTTCCGAAGGATGCCCACGGCCTCGCTCGATTCGATGGCAGCGCGCTTTACGAACATGAGGATCCACGCCTCGGCGAGCATCAGGACTGGGGCACGCTCATTTTCAACTACGGCCGCAACGAGGTGAAAAATTTCCTGATCGGCAACGCGCTTTTCTGGCTTGATGAATACCACATCGACGGCCTGCGCGTGGATGCCGTCGCTTCGATGCTCTACCTCGACTACTCGCGCAAAGCCGGCGAGTGGGTTCCAAACTGCTTTGGCGGGCGGGAAAACCTCGACGCGATCAGTTTCCTGAAACGCTGCAATGAGATTTGCTATGAGCGATTCCCTGGCGTGGCCATGGTCGCCGAGGAGTCCACCTCCTGGCCGGGAGTCTCGCGTCCCACCTACACCGGTGGGTTGGGTTTCGGCTTCAAGTGGAACATGGGCTGGATGAACGACAGCCTGCGCTACATCTCGAAGGATCCGATTCACCGCCGATTCCACCAGAGCGAGATCACCTTCTCGATGCTCTATGCCTTTCACGAGCATTTCGTTCTCGTGCTCAGCCACGACGAGGTCGTTCATGGCAAAGGCTCGTTGATCGACAAAATGCCCGGCGACTACTGGCAGAAATTCGCGAACTGCCGGATGTTCCTCGCCTGGATGTGGGCGCACCCCGGCAAGAAGCTCATCTTCCAAGGCATCGAGTTCGGGCAATTCATCGAGTGGAAGCACGACCAAAGCCTCGACTGGCACCTCACTCAGATGCCCGCACACGACGGCCTGCGCCGCCTCGTCCAGCACCTGAATTGGCTCTATCAAAACGAACCCTCTCTCTCCGAACTCGACGACAGCTACGACGGCTTCGAGTGGATTGATTTCAACGATGCCGATAACACCGTGTGGTCGTTCATGCGCAAATCCCGCACCGGCGCCACGCTGATTTTCGTGGTCAATGCCACACCGGTCGTTCGCGAAGCCTACCGCGTGGGTGTTTCAGAGCCCGGCTTCTACGAGGAAATCCTCAACTCCGACGCCGAAACCTACAACGGCAGCAATATCGGCAACTACGGCGGCACGCCCGCACATCAAGACTGGGCCTGGCAGGGCAAACCCCACTCGATCCTCGTGAACCTCCCGCCCCTCGCGGTGGTTGGATTCAAGCACCACCCGAGCAGGTAGCGCGGGAAGCACGGCATTGACTTCGACGAAGCTCAATCGCTTTGGCTCGACGAGGACCGAGTCTACTTCCCAGCTCAAAGCGACACGGAAGATCGCAACGCTCTTATTGCCCTGAAAGAAGAAAAGGTTTGGGTTGCTTTTTATACGATGCGAGGGACAGCGATTAGACTTATATCGGTAAGAAGAGCCCGAAAAAACGAGGAGAAAACTTACTATGACGGCTGAACAACTGGATGAAATTTTCGACAAAGGAGAGGAAGACATTCTCCCTTATCTGGACTTGGCCAAGGCCGTTCGGCCGGGGCATCAAGCCAAACGAGTCAATGTTGATTTCCCCTCTTGGATGATTTCGCGATTGGACTTCGAAGCGGATCGTCTTGGCGTGCCCCGACAATCCCTCATTAAAGTCTGGATTGCAGAGCGTCTCGCCACGGCAAGCAAATAGACAGACCAGCCGAACTCTGCCTTGCCAAAATCAGGCCGAGAGAAACGCCACCGCCTCCTCGAGGCTGGCGACATTTGAGACCGAGGTGATCGGCGTTCCTTTGCGGATGCGGCCGACGAGACCGGCGATGACGCCGCCGGGTCCGAGTTCGATGAATTGCTCGATGTGGAGTTGGTCGATCAAAAACTCGACGCTCTGCGACCAGCAGACACTACCTGTGACCTGATCGGCGAGCGTGCGACGAATCGTTTGAGGATCGCGCACCTCGATGGCATCGACATTGCAAACGACCGGCACCCGAGGCGCGAGCATTTGGGTTTCGGCCAAAGCGATGGAGAGAGATTGGTAAGCGGGCTCCATCAAGCGGGAGTGAAAAGCCCCGGCGACGGTGAGTTCCACCGCCTTGCGGGCGCTGTATTCCTTCGCGAGAGAAACGGCCATGATGATCTTCGAAGCCTCGCCTGAGAGCACGATTTGGCCCGGCGCGTTGATGTTGGCGACATCGACATCAGCGGCGGCGGCGAGTTCGCGCACGCGGTCTTCCTCCCCGCCGATGATGGCGGCCATTCCACCGGTGGAAGCCTCGCAGGCCTCCTGCATCGCGCGGGCGCGTTTGTCCACGAGGCGAAGTCCGGTTTCAAAATCAAAAGTTCCCGCAGCGGCGTGGGCGGTGAATTCACCCAGCGACAGACCGGCGGTGGCGTGGAATTCGAGCGCGGGGAGCTTTTCCTTCAGCACCGCGAGGCAGGCGAGTCCGTGAACATACAACGCGGGTTGGCACACCGAGGTTTTGGTTAAGTCCTCGGTCGGCCCCTCGAACGCGATCCGGCTGAGCGGATATCCGAGGATCGAGTCGGCTTTTTCAAAAAGCGCGGCAGCGGCGGGGAACTCGGCAGCGAGGTCTTTGCCCATGCCGACGGACTGGGCACCTTGGCCGGAGAAGAGAAGTGCGGTTTTTTTCATGATCGAGTCGTGGTTAATTCCAAAGAGAGTGAACGCAAGAGTAGGCCAGCGGAATGCCCACCAGAAGATTGAAAGGAAAAGTCACCCCAAGCGCGAGAGCCACATAAATGCCGGGGTTCGCCTCCGGCACGGCAGCTCGGAAGGCCGCAGGAACGGCGATGTAGGACCCGCTGGCGCAGAGTATCGTGAACAGCAAGGCATCCCCCTCCCCCATCGATAGGGCGCGGGCGACAAAAATCGCAACGGAGCCAGCGACGAGCGGAAAGAGAATCCCAAAAAGAATCGAAAAAACGCGCCGCCCTTTTAGATCCGCGATCCGGCGAGTGGCGACAAGGCCGAGATCCATCAGGAAAAAACACAGCATGCCGGGGAACATCTCGACGGCAAATGGGTGCAGTGCCTTTTGCCCGGAAGCTGGCGTAACCATACCGACTAGAAGGCTTCCCAGGAGAACCAGCACCGATTTGTTGGCGAAGCATTCATGAATAAGACTCTGCCAGCTCGGTCCGCCGATTTGGCCGGAAGCACTTTTCCGTCGGGCGAAAATCAAGCCGATGAGAATGGCCGGGCTTTCCATCAGAACAAGAGCTGCAACCATGTAGCCACCGAATTCTATCTGGCGTGCACCGAGGTAAGAAGCCGCCGTAATGAATGTCACCGCGCTCACCGACCCGTAGGTTGCCGCAAGAGCCGCCGCATCGGGGGCATCGAATTTCCTCCGAAGAATTGGGTAGATTATCAGCGGAATCAGAAATGCCGCCACCGTGGATGCCAGCAAGGGAGCCGCCACCGCCATGGGATCAGTGACTTTTTGAAGTTCCCACCCACCCTTCAAACCAAGCGCGAAAAGCAAATAGAGCGACAGGATTTTCAAAACCGAGCCGGGAATTTCCAAATCGGACTTCACCAACGCAGCTACCACTCCCAGCAGGAAAAACAAAATTGCGGGTTGTAATAGGTATTCCCAAGGACTCATGCGCGGCGCAAAATGAGTCAGTCTGCTTTGTTTGTGAAGCAGGAAACTCTATGAAAACCGTGCTCCTTCTCGCCACCCTCGCTCTAGCCGCTTGTTCCACCACGCCGAAGCTCCCGCCTCTCCGCACCGTCGATCATCTCGACCTCCAGCGGTTCATGGGAGACTGGTATGTCATCGGCACGATCCCGTGGTTTGTCGAAAAGAATAATGTCGGCACGATGGACATCTACAAACTCCGCCCCGACGGAAAAATCGATATCACCTACGCGTTCCACAAAAAATCCCTCGAGGCACCTCGAAAGGAAATGAAGGCCGTCGCCCGTGTGGTGAACGCCAAAACCAACGCGGAATGGCGCGTGCAATTCCTCTGGCCGTTCGAAGCCCCCTTTCTCGTGATCGACCTCTCGCCGGATTATCGCTTCACCACGATCGGCTATCCGAATCGAGACTTGATCTGGATCATGAGCCGCTCGCCGGAGATGTCGGAATCCGACTACGCACGTGCCCTGGAGTCCGCGAAGGCGCAAGGCTACGATATTTCTCGAATCGTCAAAGTCCCCCAGCCCGCAGCCAAAAAACCTTAAATGGTCCACCCCCGACGCGATGGTTGACGGCAGCGCGGCGAACTTGGAGATTGGTCACAGATGAGAGTTTTTCGAGCGTTTGTGCTGTCGTTGGTCCTGGGATATTTCGCCCCAGCCGTCGATGCCGCGCAGATAAAGGTTCCCTTTAATTTCCAATGGGGCGAATCCGAAGCACGGGTCGAAAAAAGCATCGTCGGCAGCAAGGCCCGTGTCATCGAACGCAAAACCGTCCAGAACCGCCATGTCTTGGCCGCGGAGGGCATCCCCCAGAAATCTCTTCAGCGAACACTGTTTTATTTCTCGAACGATTCCCTCAACGAAATCGAACTCCAATACGGCGACCCCTCGTGGGACTCCAACAAATACGACCTCTACTTCGATGATGTCCGACGCAATGTGGATTTAAAATACGGCCCTGGCCGAATCATTGTGCGCGAGAAAAATCGCGACCCTGATTCCGACATTCTCCATACGCTCATCGGTTACCAATGGACCCAGGGCTACATGTGCCTGCGCCTATTTTTATTCACCTCGGAAAAAACCGGGAGCTCCCATCGAGTGCTGAGCCTGCACTACAAGGAAATCTAGCTCGCTAGAAATTTCAGGGCGTCACCGAATCTCGCGCGCCACGAGATTTCACTGTGCGAACCGCCGGGGATTTCGCGGATGGTGAATTCTTTTCCATCCTTCCAACCCTTGGCGCGGAGATGTTCGCCAAGGAGGTCATGATATCCCCGGTAGCATTCGTCCAACCCTTGGTCGCCATGGTCGAAATACATCCGGATCTCCTTGTCCAAAGCTGGCTCGGCTTCGAGCGCTTGAAGCGAGGCGGAATCTCGCGGCAAGGATTGGGACATATCCTCGAAAGATGTGGAAAGGCAGAGGAAATTCCGAAAGACACCGGGATGCGCGAGGGCTGTGCGGAAGGCATTCAGCGCTCCAAGCCCCGCTCCGCCCAGAGTGCGAGCCGAGCGCTTGGCGATGGTGCGGTAATGCTGGTCCATGTGCGGGACGAGTTCGGAAACGAGGAACTGGGCGTAGGCGGCTCCGCCGAATTCCGGCGACAGCTCGAAATCGCGCATCGTGAGATTGTCATCCGAGTAGCCCTCGGGGTGACAAACACCCACGACGATCGTTTCAGGAATCACCGAACGCCGCGCCAAGAGCGCCGCCCATTCGTCCGCAGCCCAGTCCACTCCAGAGACAACACTCCCGAGGGGATCGAAAACATTCGAGCCGTCGTGCAGGAAGATCACCGGGAAGCGGGTTTCCGTCTGAGCGCCGTAGCCTGGCGGGAGCCAGATGAGAAGTTCGCGCTCCCCGGCTAGAATGCGGGAGTGCAAACGCTCGCGCGTCAACCGCCCGCAATAACGATCCTTCCAGTCAGCCACCGTGTGTTGGAGCGTGGCATCGAGCCAAATCTCATGGCGGCTGTTTGCGGGAACATGACCGAAGGCTTCCACGGCCTCACTCTCCCAAGAGCCTCGGGTGATTTTGTATTCCACATGCGATCCGGTATCCGCCTCGATGGAACCATTGTGGAACACCCCGTCAAATTCCAGCGGCATGGCTTTTGCGGAATCCCAACTGCCGAGATCGCGATGGCTACCCGTGATGAAAACTTTTGCCTCGGGCCGGTCTACCGGGGGGATGATCCGAAAACGAATCTTGCTCATGTCGAAATCCTAACCCTCCGAGTTTTTTTGGGGAATCCGAAATTCCAACACAGAATGACAGGCTCACAAAAAAACGGATCGACGCCCTTCGTGAATTCGGGAGAGTCTTGGTTCAATGTCCACGATGCCCGACTTGCATGCGGCCGACCACCCGTCCTCCGCAACGGCTCCGGAGCCGCGCTCCGGCGGGGTGCGCTCGTATTACCGCGTGGCCGAGGAGGCTGGCACGGTCGTTCGCTGCGAACCCGCCGAGGCCCAAATCATCGTCTTCAACTCCCCCACCATCGAGGACGAGGCGGACTTGATGGAGTATTACAACATCGACTATCACACGCTCCACTCCTCGCTGGACCCCGACGAACTCTCCCGACTTGAATTTGAGGCCGACCACGCCGCGCTGATTTTCAAACGCCCGAAAAGCTTCTCCGCGGACGATAATTTTCTTTTGAAGATGACCTCCACCGGCGTGTTCCTTTACGAGGACCACATCGTGGTCGTGATGCCGGATGACGCGCCGCTTTTCGAGGGGCGCGCACCGCTTCGGATTTTTTCAGTCCAGGATGTGATCCTGCGACTTCTCTACCAGAGCATCAGCCATTTCGAAGGTCACTTGAAGGCCATCAACATGCTCTCCGACTCGCTCGAGAGGAGAATCATCACCTCGATGGAGACCCGCTACCTCCTCAACATGTTCGCTCTCGAGAAGAGCCTTGTTTACATCCTGAACGCGATCAATTCCAACAGCGCTCTTTTCGACAAAATGAAAAGTTACGCCGAGCGACTGGGCTTCGACCACGACCAGCTCGGCATTTTGGAAGACATAATCATCGAAAACCAGCAGTGCCTCCGCCGTTCGGAAATCTACTCACAGGTCGTGGCCGGGCTCATGGACGCCCGAGCCTCCATTGTGAGCCACAACCTCAACACCCTCATCAAAAAATTCACCATCTGGACGATCGCCATCATGATGGCCAATCTGGTGGTCGGAATTTTCTCGATGAATGTGGCACTACCCATGCCGACAGAGGGTCAACTTTGGCCGTTCATGATGGTGAACGCACTGGCCATCCTCGTGTCGGTCGGCATCATTTGGTTCTCGCGGTTCAGGAAATGGTAACCTGAACCGGCGGCGTTTGCTGTCCGGTTACAGCAGCCGAAGCTCGAGTCCGATTTAGAGCGCAGCGAGCTTGGAGAGGATTTCCGACTTGGAGCAAACTCCGATCGACTGATCTTTTTTGGCTCCACCTTGGAAATACATGAGGGTCGGAATGCTGCGAATGCCGAACTGGGCCGACACTCCGGGAGCATCATCCACATTCACTTTCGCGATGTGATATTTTCCCGCGTTTTCAGCAGCGACCTCCTCGACGACCGGACCAAGCATCCGGCAAGGAGCGCACCAGGGAGCCCAGAAATCCACCAGCACGGGACCAGTGGCGTTTTCGATGAAGTTCGCGAACGACGAGTCGTTCAGTTCGGTAACATTAGGATGTGCCATAAAAGAAAAAACTACCCGAGCATGGTCAAAATCTGCACTCCAAGAGCGACCAGAGCGACCGCAGCAGCCGCAAGGGCGAAGACAGGCGGGGCCTCCTGAGGTCCGGCCATCATTGGCGAAGCTTTTGCGAGGGACACCGGAGCGATAGGCGCTGTATCGGAGCCAGGCTTGGAAGCCACAACGCTGGCTTTCGATACGGGAGCACCGGGCTTCGCCGTGGAGACTCCGGGTTTGACACCCGAAATACTGACACTGGCTGGAGTCGCGGTAGAGCCGGGAGCCGCAGAAATGCCGGGCTTCACAGAAACCGAAGCCGCAGGAGACGGAGCGGCTTTCAAATTCACAGTCGCCTGCGGAACGGGCTTCGAGGCAGAAGGCAGACTGATTTTTGCAGTCTGTAAATTAGGGTCTATCGGGGTGGGAGTTTTGGAAATCGAAGCGGCAGGAACAGCGGGGGAGGATGGAGCGGGCGGAATGGCCGCCGTGGAAACTGGCTTCGCGACTCCAGGTGCTGCGGGAGCGATTGAAACAGGTTTGGCAATCCCAGGCGCTAAGGGAGCCACGGAAACAGGCTTGGCAAGTCCGGGGGCAGCAGGCGCTGCCGAAACAGGCTTGGCGATTCCAGGAGCGCTCGGAGGCTTCGGAATGGAGGGCATGGCGCCAGGGGCGGATGGCGGCTTCGGAATGGAAGCCATCATGGGCGGCTTGGGTATGGGAGCAGCAGGAACAGCCGATGGCGGCTTGGGCAGAGGCGCGGGTGCCTTAAAGCTAGGAGGAGCGGGTGGGATGACGGTGCTTTTTTGGAGGCCAGGAGAGGGTGCTGGTGCCGAAGCCGGGGGAGAACTTGGGGCATCTTGAGGCGAGAGACTGATGCGAACGGTTTCTTTTTTTGGCTCGGACATAAAGGGGATCGGGTGGCTGAAGTGCGATGAGAACTCTCAAATCCCAGCGCAGGTGTCAATTTTTCACATCGCCCGGCGGGCATCCAGCAATCGAGCCATCACAGCCTTTTGGGCGTGGAGGCGGTTTTCGGCTTGGCGAAAAATCGTGTCGGCGTGCGCTTCAAAAGTCGCGTCGTCGATTTCCTTGCCCCGGTAGGCTGGCAGGCAATGCATGACGAGCGCGCTGGGCGCGGCGGCGCAGAGCGAGGCGTTGATCTGGTAGCCCGCCAACTGGGCCAAACGGTAGGCGGCCTCCTCCTCCTTGCCCATGCTCACCCACACATCGGTGTAGAGAACATGCGAGCCTTTGGCAGCCTCATGGATGTCGTCAGTGACATGGATCGAACCTCCTGCGCGGGCGAGGAGTTCAGGGCAGGGCTGGTATTTTTTCGGAGCGGCGATCACGAGTTCGAAACCCAGCCGCGCGGCAGCCCAGATCCAGGATCGGGAAACATTGCAATCCCCGTCGCCAATAAATGCGACCTTCAAACCATCGAGCGAACCGCGCGATTCACGGATCGTGAAAAGATCGGCGAGGATTTGGCAGGGATGCTCCTCGTCGGTGAGCGCGTTGATGGTGGGAATGCCGCTGAACTCGGCGAAATCCTCGACATCTTTTTGAGCGAAGGTCCGGATCACCGCGCCGTGGAGCATGCGGCCCATCACGCGGGCGGTGTCCTTGATCGGTTCGCCGCGCCCGAGCTGAATGTCAGCGGCCGCGAGGAACATCGGGTCGCCGCCGAGTTCGCGGATTCCGACCTCGAAGGATACGCGGGTGCGAGTGGAGGATTTCGAGAAAATCAAAGCCCAGCACTGGTGGCGGAGCGGATGCGAGGCATGGTGGCCGCGCGAGGATTTCATCGCGGCGGTGTCGGCGAGGACGGCGAGAATCTCGTCACGGGAAAGAGATTCGATGGAAAGGAGATTTTTCATAGTTCGGTTAGGTGGAACGGAAGTTTTAGACAGCGGTGGAAACGCCTTTCAGAACGGCGGCGAATTTTTGCACCGCCTCGTCGATCTCGCGGGAATCGACATTCAGTGGGGGCAGAAAACGAATGACCCTCTCGCCTGAGGGAATCACCAAAAGCCCGGCCGCCATCGCGCGGTTGACGACTTCCAGAGCAGGCGTGCGTTCCGTTTTTGGAAAGTCCAGGGACAGCTCGACGCCGACCATCAAGCCGATGTGGCGGATTTCTTGAATGAGTGGGGATTCGAGGGATTTCAACGCAGCGGCGAGAGCGTTTCCGAGTTCCGAGGATTTGGCCAAGAGACCGTCACGTTCGATGATCTCGAGAACCTTGAGCGAGGCGGCGCAGCACACAGGATTCCCACCATAGGTCGTGCCGTGGCTTCCGGGCCCGAGCAGGTCGCAAAGCGGCCCGCGCTCATCGAAATTTTTTGAGGAAACCCAAAACGACCCGAGAGGAAATCCATTCGCGATACCCTTCGCCCAGGAAACGCCATCAGGCTCCACGCCCTCGACAATGCTCCGCCAACCGCACCAATCGCCTGTTCGACCCAGCCCGCATTGGACCTCGTCGAAAAGCAGAAGCATGCCGCGCTCGTCGCACAGCTCGCGCAGTCCACGCAAAAATTCGGGTGTCGCGGGATGAATGCCCCCCTCCCCTTGGATCGGCTCCACGAGGATCGCGATGGTTTTTTCATCCACCGCAGCGCGCACGGCCTCGAGGTCGTTGAATGGCAAATGGGCGAAGCCCTCGGGCAGCGGGCCAAAATCTTTTTTCACCTTGTCCTGACCGGTTGCAGCGATGCAGGCCAGGGTTCGGCCGTGGAAGGAATTTGTGAAGGTGAGGATGCGATGGCGGCCCGTGGCGCTTCCAAAACGGCGCGCGAGCTTGATCAGGCCTTCATTCGCCTCGGCCCCGCTGTTGCAGAAAAATGCCTTTCCGGGCCCGGTGATTTCCACGAGGCGCTGGGCGAGTTGGGCCTGCGGCGCGGTGCGGTAGAGATTCGAGCAATGAACGAGTCGCGAGGCCTGATCCGCCACCGCCGCGGTGACCTCGGGGTGCGAGTGGCCGAGCGAACACACCGCGATGCCCGCGCCGAAATCCAAATACTCGCGACCTTCAAAATCCCGCACGCGGCATCCCGCTCCGCTCTCGATATCAAGATCGAAACGACCGTAGGTGGGAACGACATGGCTCGCGTAGGCTTCGGAAAGTTCGCTCATATTCTTAAAGTGAAACGGGCGGAACCGCTATGGGTTCCGCCCGGTCCGCGAGGGGACTCTCGGGAGAAATTTTTCACCCGGGGTTGGAATAATTTTTATCTACCGATTATTCGGCTTTTTTGGAAGTCGTTTTTTCAGCGACGGGTGCAGCCTCAACAGCGGCCCCTTCGGAATCAACCCACTCGATGTAGGCCATCGGAGCGGAATCGCTGAGGCGCTGGCCGAGCTTGATGATCCGGGTGTAGCCACCCTTGCGATCCGCAGCACGAGGCGCGATTTCGGCGAAGAGTTTTTTCACCGCATCCTTCTGGCCGAGGTAGCCAGCGGCGATGCGGCGGGCGTGAAGATCGCCCCGCTTGCCGAGGGTGACCATTTTCTCGGCGAGAGGCCGGACGGCCTTGGCCTTGGCGAGGGTGGTCTTGATGCGTTTGTGCTCGATCAGGCTGCAGACCTGATTAGCGAGCAACGATTTTCTGTGGGCGGCCGTGCGGCCGAGTTTGACGGTTTTTTTCTGGTGACGCATGGCGTGTTAGCTGGCGGATTCTTCGGTGATTTCGACAACTCCGCTGTCGAATTTCTGACCAAGTCCTAAGCCGAGTTGTTGGAGCTTGTCCTTGATTTCGTTGAGCGACTTCTTGCCGAAGTTGCGATATTTGAGCATCTCGGCCTCGCTCTTCATGGCGAGCTGGCCGACGGTGGTGATGTTAGCGTTGTTGAGGCAGTTGGCCGCACGAACCGAGAGTTCGATCTCGTTGACGCTCATTCCGAGGAGCTTCTTCATGCGGTTGTTTTCCTGACTGACCTCTTGCGGGGTCTCGTCGAACTCGACCACATTCTCTTCGAATCCAACAAACACATCGAGGTGATGGCGGAGGATCGCAGAGGCTTGGAGAAGGGCGTCATCAGGTGTGATGCGACCATCGGTCCAGATTTCGAGAATGATCTTGTCGTAGTCGGTGCGCTGCCCGACGCGGGTGTTTTGCACCGCATACTTGACGCGGGTCACAGGCGAAAAGATCGAATCGATGGCAATCACGCCGATCGGTTGGTCGGAGCGCTTGTTCTCGTCACCGGTGGCGAAACCGCGACCGACGCGGACATCGAACTCGGCTTCGAACTTCTGCTTCTTGTCGAGCGTGCAAATGATCTGCTCGGGATTGAGAACTTCGCACTGCGAGCTTTTCTGAATGTCACCGGCGGTGATGACACCTTCTTTATTAACCGCAAGCTTGAGGGTGCGGACCTCGTGGTCGTGCGCCTTGAACTTGATTTTCTTAAGATTGAGAATGATGTCCACGGCATCTTCGACGACGCCGGGCAGGGTGCTGAACTCGTGGAGCGCGCCCTCGATTTTCACCGAAGTGATGGCGGCACCTTCGAGCGAGCTGAGAAGAACGCGACGGAGCGAGTTTCCAACCGTATGGCCATAACCGGCCTCGAAAGGCTCAGCAATGAAGCTGGCATAGGTTTCAGTGGCAGTGGACTCGTCTTTGACGAGAGTTTTCGGCATTTCAAACCGACCGAGACGAACAGGCATGTGATATATAGGATTTCGCCGGGTTACCCTGTGCGCTGACGGTTACCCACATCAGTGGAAACCACAGGACCAACGGCGCGATTGGATTAGCGCGGAGGGTGTGGATACCACAGATGCCAATCGGGTCAAGCCTGAGTTGCCAGAAAAAAACGCGGTGGTCTCACACGAAGTCACAAAGACACGAAGGAAATCCGTTATGGTAATGGCAGTCCTCTACCGTATGCGCGGACCGCAAATAGAAAACCAATGGTAGGGGCAGCTCGCCGAGCGGACCCAAGTCTCAGGCACGAAAGCGCCGTTTCTCCCCAGCCCAATTCCTCCCGCGAGATTGCTGCAGGCTCACGCAATCGCCCTGTTTTTTACCTCTTCGAGGCTACTCGAATGTAGGGAAGCGGATTCGGGAGCGTGGTCGGGTAATCGAAATGGATCACCGGCGAATGCGACGCCTCCACGAGTTCATAGCGCAGCCAAGGGCGCCCGCCGGTTTTCCCGCTGAGTTGCCCGGAGATGAGTTTTTCCAACTCGGGCAAAAACTTCGTTTCGACTTTGTGGGCGCAGGCGGCGAGCAGTGCCGCAACGCGGTTCGCACGGGCGGTCTTGGTTGGCGCCTCGTCGATTTCGCTTTCAGGGTGGCCGAGCGATTCCGGGCTGAGGCCGAGATCCACATCCTCGGAAAACCGATTGATCACCCCGAACACTTTGGAGAGCGAAGTGCCGCCTTTGAACACAGCATTTCCGCCAAGTTCCGCCGTCGAAAAAATCAGGCCCAAGAGCCAGCACACCCAAAAATCTTTTTCGGTGATCGCTGGATCCACGCGGGTGCGCTCTTCGTAGCGGATGAAAAAGTCCGTCCGATCTCGTTCATGTATGGTCGCAAAGCGGTTCACGGCGCTTCGTCCCCGGCGAGGGCCTGCAAATGCGGGTGCATCCAACTCGGTGCCAATGTGAGATCATCCAGCAGGTGGCGGCGTTCTTTCGCTGGGATTGTTGTTTGTAATCGGCGCAGGTGCTCCGGCGTGATCTTGCTTTTGCCCAGGTTGCGGAGTCCGGCGATCACCATTCCCACGGTGGTGTTTTCCGGCGCGATGGTGCGCGGTGCCACATGGCGGAATTTGATGATATGTGGACCGGCTTTCACCGTGCGGCTGCGACCATCCGTAAGGTAATCCACTTGGGCAGGCACCTGCTCGCTCAGGCCCAGCAGATTGGCGGCGCTGGCGTCGATCTTGCGCACACGCATGTGGTCGCGACGGGCAAGCGCGGTCACCACGACCTCTTTGGATGGAGCGACTTCGCCCAGCCAGGGATTCATGCGCGGTCGAAAATACATGCCACGCGCGAGACGGCGAATCTCTCCTTTCGGATGAGCCAGGAAAGGGCGGCGTCCACCGCCGAGCGCGAGTCCAAATCCAAAAAGTCGCCCGTGGTGAAAACCGCATCGTTGCGAGCCCGCCGAATGCGGCGTGCGATGCGGGAGGGCGTGCTGGATTGGTGAACAGGTCTGGCCATTAACTCGGAAAAAGGAGTTCATTTTTCTGAGTTAATCAAAGTCGTTTTGGTAAGAGTGGGTAAGTGAAAAAGCCTGATAGCAAAAGTGAAAAGCGGCTCTCGTAGCACAACAGGTCCCGGGGAGCACGCCCGCCTCGGGCGTTCCGCCACGCGCCTCGCGGGGCGGGTTGGAAAGAAATGTGGGCGCGGGCCGGTGGATGTTTCCACAAGTCGGGCGCGGGGCGCACCCGACAGCGCCCGAGGGCGGGCGCGGTCCCCGGGACCATCTGGCAGCCTGCTTTTCATTTTCCTCCATCCAGTCCGCCAAGACCACCAGCCTGTCGCGGCTGGGGCCGTTGAAGCCGTTGCCGTAGCGGCTGTCGAAATTTTGCGCCCAATCGGAGGCCAGCTTGTAGCCGTCGGAGGGGCTGTGATGGAGCCCGAGCGCCAAGGCTAAGCCGCCTTCGATAAGAAACAGCGGCCACGAATGGACGACTCGAACGGGCCCCCATTGCTGTTTGCGATACTCCCGTTTGTATTGCGACGCCTGCTCGTGGAGCGCCTGAGCGGCGCGGCGATCCGGCTGGGCTGCGGGATTCGCGGCGAGGCCCTGCAGGAGCGACCTCGCCTGCGACAGCAGGAGCTCTTCACTCGGCTCCCTGGCCACAGAGTCAAAAGCCGCCCGACACGCAATCCACAGCCCGAGGGCAGGCAGGCGATTCGGGGCCTCCAACCACTTTTTTAACACCGTCAATCGAGTGAGCGGCGCATTGCCACGCAAATCGATGTCGTGAACGATTTGGCGAATCTTTTCGGAGGTGGAAACTCGCGCGCTCATGTCTCAAAGTTCCCCGCGAAAGGCTCGGTGGCAGAAATAGCCGATTCCTCGGTCAGCGCGAGCGGGTGTCGAAGGCGTCGCGGAGGGCGTCGCCGAGGAAATTCAGCGCAAGCAGTGTGAGGGACATCGCGGCGGCGGGAAAGACCAGCAGCCACCAGAAGCTGCGAAGGGGATTGATTGCGCCTGCGCCATCGGCGAGCAGGGAGCCCCAACTCGCTTGCGGGGCCTGAATGCCCAAGCCGAGGAAACTCAGGAACGACTCGTCGATGACCACAGCAGGGATCGTGAGGGTGAGATAAACGAGGATGATTCCTGCGAGGTTCGGGAGCAGGTGCCGGGTGAGGATTTTCGTGTGGGACTGGCCCAAGGCGCGGGCGGCGGTGACGAATTGGCGTTCCTTCAATGAGAGGACCTGTCCACGCACGATGCGGGCCATCGTGAGCCACTCGATGAAGCCGAGGGTGAGAATCAGGATCGCGATGCGGGAGGATTGGACGAGCCATTGCAGCCCCTCTTGCGAGGCCCATTCTTGAAGGCCGGCATTGAAGGCATTGATCGCGATCAGAATGAAAATGAGGCGCGGCACCGAGTAGAGAATATCGACGACGCGCATCATCAACGCATCGACGCGTCCCCCCGCGTAGCCGGCGACCAACCCCCAGGCCGTGCCGATGAAAAGGCTCACGACCGCGCCGCAGAGGCCGACGAGAAGCGAGATGCGGCCGCCCGTCAGAACCCGGTAAAGAACATCACGGCCATTGAGGTCGGTGCCGAAGGGGTGTTCCCACGAGGGAGGCGCGTATTGGTTCGGGCCGGGCTCGCCGAGCGAGGCGGAGAGAAACTCGGGACCTGCCACGCAGGCGAGGACCATGAAGGCCAGGAAGGCCGCCGAGACGACAGCGGCGGGATTTTTTTTCACCCGGTGGAGGACGCGTGGATCAAGCATGGGATTTGATCCGGCGGTCGAGCAGGCCGTAGGCGAAATCGACCAGGAGGTTGAAGAAAACGAGAAGCGTGCAGTAAACGATCACCATTCCACCGAGCAGGAAGCCGTCGCGGTTCAGGATCGAATGGACAAAAAAGCCGCCGGCGCCGGGGATGTGGAAGACGGTTTCGACCACGATCGAGCCGGTGAGGAGGTGGGCGGCGAGAGGGCCGAGATACGAAACGACCGGCAGAATGGCGATGCGAAGGGCATGGCGATAGACGACGGCGGATTCGCGGAGTCCCTTGGCGCGGGCGGTTCGGATGAAATCCTGCTGAAGCGTCTCCACCATGCTTCCGCGCATGAGGCGGGCGATGACGGCAGCGGCGGGCGCGGCAAGGACCAGAGCGGGAAGGATCAGATGCGAGAAACTCCCCCACCCTCCGGCAGGCAGCCAACCGAGCGTGAGAGCGAAGACGAGAATCATCAGAGGCCCGGTGATGTAGGAGGGCAGCGAAATGGCGGCGAGGGCGGCGAACATCGCGGCGTGGTCGCGCCAAGTCGCACGGTGCATGGCGGCGAGAGTGCCGAGCCAAACGCCCGCAAAGGTCGCGAGAAGAAAGGCGGCCCCGCCGAGCGCGAGGGTGACGGGCAGGGTTTGGGCGAGGATTTCGTTCACCGAGCGGTTGCGGTATTTCGTCGAAAGACGCAAGTCGCCGCGCAGGAGGTCGCCGAGGTAGCCGGTGTATTGCTGCCAGAGGGAGCCATCGAGTTTGTATTTCGCGAGGAGCTGCTTCTCGATCGCCTCGGGGATTTTTCGCTCCCCATCAAACGGCCCGCCGGGGGAAACGCGGATGAGCAGAAAAGTGATCGAGACGACGCAAAAGAGAACGCCGACGAGCGAGAGCAGGCGCTTGGCGAGATGGGTCATCCGGCTTGGCGGGTTTTCAGGATTTCCTCGGCCACGGGAAGATCGGCGGTGTGGAGGTGGATGGCGGCGGCGATGATGGGCTGAGCCCAATCGGGGGCGCCGGAAAGGTCGGCGGGGGCGGTGATTTTTCCGCGCTGCATTTCCAGAAGCAGCACAGGGCGCGGGCGGTGTCCTTCTGCGGGGTCGGACTCAGCGGAATTGTCAAAAACACGCAGGTGTTCGATGAGGGGCAGGAGGCGAATGAGATTTTCGCGACTGCGATTCCAGCGCTCGCGGATTTTTTCCTCTGGGATGTCGTGGCCACCGTGCGACACACGGCTGCGCACGCGGCGGATGTGGAGATCTGGGCTGGCCAATCCGCAAAACCAAATGTGGAGGCGGTGACCCGCACGGGCAGCCTTTTCGAGCAGTTGCGCGATGCTGCGCCCGCCGAGGGTGGTTTCAAACCGGTAGTCGCGTCCACCGGCGATGGCCTGCTCGAGGAGGGCCTTGCCGATTTGCCATGCGTGGGCGTTGGCCGTCGCGATCGGAATGTCGGGATGCAGGTTGCGGATTTGTTGGGCGACGGTATCGGGGTTGAAAACGGGCGCCTCATTACGATTGAACTCGGACTGCCCGATACTTGATTTGCCCGCGCCGTTGACCCCAGCCAGAACATGAATGATCGGCCGCTCAGGCATTTTTTTTGTTCCGCCGGGAAGCCGAAACGGCAGCCTCGCCAAGTTCCTCAGGAGTGGCATTGAACGCGCGCTCGGCCGCGGCGCGTTGTTCGGGCCCCTGCATCCGGTCGAGGAGGCCGCCGTATTCCTCGTGGAGTTTTTCCAGCCAAGGGGGATTGTGCTGCGCGGTGAGCGCCTCGTATTGATCGATGGAAAGGAGGACGGCGCGCGGTTTGTCGTGGCGGGTGATGGCCACAGCGCGGCGCGCGGCGACCTGCTCGAAGACATCGGCGGTGGCGTTTTTCAACTCGGTGGCCGAGATCGTCGGCATTTCGGCCAAACGCGGGGCGGCTTCGTGGGGAATGGGGTAGGTCATGCTCATGAGGCTAAATTAGCCATTTTAGCTAATATGGCAAGTTGGCTTGGCGGGTTTTCAGGATTTCCTCGGCCACGGGAAGATCAGAGGGGTGCGTGATCTTGAAATTCGGCGCGCCATGGAGAACCGGCACGGGATGGATGCCAGCGGCGATCAAGGCTCCGACCTCATCCGTGGCGCCGACCCCATGCGCGCGGATGGCGGCAAGGAGATCCGGGAAGGCTGCGGCCTGCGGGGTTTCCATCGCGAAGAGGTTTTGGCGGGAGAGGGTCTCATGGAGAAGGCCGTCGGTGTTGGCGCGGTGGAGCGAGTCGGCGACAGGATGGGCGGCCGAGGCGGCGCGGTGTTTTTCAGCTGCGGCGAGGATTTGGGAGAAAAGGGCGGGCGTTGCCAGAGGGCGAGCGGCGTCGTGAACTGCGACAAGATCGGGAGGATTTGGCGAGAGGGCGAGAAGGCCGTTCAGGACCGAGGCGGAGCGCTCGTCTCCCCCGGCGACGACGCTCGAGATTTTGGGAAAGGATTTGGCGAGGGCGGCGAATTCCTCGGTTCGCTGCGGAGCGCACACCAGAATCGCCATGGAAATCTCCGCGCAATCCTGGACGGCCTGGAGGCTCCAAAACAGAAGCGGCTGACCAGCGAGCGGAGCGGTCAATTTGTCGAACCCCATGCGGGTGCTGGATCCGGCGGCGACGAGGATGGCGGCGGCTTTCATGGTGGGTTCAAATATCGAAAAGCTGCTGCCCATCCTCGAAGCTTTTTTTCTTCGAGGTTTTCTTGGAGGAGCTTTTGGCCAGACGCGCCTTTTTGCGTTGGGCCTGTTCCTTCCAGCGCTCGACTTCCTCTTCGAGCGTGGCGAGTTGGCCTTTTGCGGAGCGGACGCGGGCCACGACGGCGGCACGGATTTTTTCTCCCGCTTGGACCCGATTCTTGGCGTTCCAGAAAGTCCACGCTGGGGATTTCCTCGCTTGGCGGAGGCGGACTTTCAGACCATCGAGTTGGTTGCGAAGTTGACGGGCGACTTGGCGAAGATGGTAAAGGGTGGAACGAACCGCCGAGCCGCTTTCGTGCAGGTCGGTGATGGCGAGGAGGACTTCCATTCGCTCGATATCCAGAGCCGAATAAGCCTCCTGCAGTTCATCCCAGAGTTTGCGCGTCTGAGGATTCGATCGGTCGCGGCCTGTGTCGGGGTGGAGCCGACGCACGAGGATGCGGTAAATTTCTTTCACCCGCGCCGGAATGTCCTTCGACTTCGACTTGGCGGTGCTGTTGGCGCCACCCATTTTGGCGCGCCAGCGGCGGTATTCCTCGAAGAGTCGCTGGTATTTGGCCTTGCTGAGGGCATCAGGATCGTCGCCGAAAATGAAACGAACATAGGAGCGAAAATCCCGCTCCTCAGGATCGAAGCCCTCGTCGGGGTCGGGCTCAGGCGGCTCTCCCTCCTCGGCAGGTGCGGCTTCGGATTCCGGCTCCTCCGACTCTTGCCCGCTCTCTTCGAAGATTTCAAAGGGATCGCGCCCGGTGAAAAGGGACTCGAAATCCGCGAAATTGATGCGGTGCTCCAAGTCGGCGATTTTGGCATGGAGTCGGCGCTCCTCCTCGAGAAGCGGCCCGAGGTTTTCGGCCTCCCAGCGTTCGTAGGCCGGACGGATTGTGCGATCGAATTCCGCGAGTTGCTCGGCGTGTTCGTGGACCTCGCTCATGATGCGCTTGGCCTCGCCGCCGGCCTCCTCGCGCAGCGGTTGCTGATCGATCAGCACGATGCGGCGCTCAGTGGAATAACGGGCGCTCGGCGGGGGCGGAACGGCGTAAGATTTCGGGCGGCGGCGTTTCATCGGGTCGGTCGGCACAGCATCGGAGTGTCGTGGATACAAAGTGGCGCGGGAGCGCCTGGTCCAGGGGAGCGCGCCCGCCCTCGGGCGCTCCGCCACGCGCCCTCGCGGGGCGGTTGGCAGATTTGCGGCAGGAGGCCGGTGGATTGTTCGTCAGGTCGGGCGCGGGGGCGCACCCGACAGCGCCCGGGGCGGGCGCGCTCCCCGGGGCCATTTGGAGACAGGTCTGTGAGGTTGCATCGCCGCCGCCTCACACAGGCGGGACGCATATGCACCCTTCCTTGTGATGAGGGGACTGGGATTTGCAAGGTCGCGGCGCCCATGGATCGTCGGGTAAGGATAGAGGAATACAAGGGGCCGAAAAGAAAAGACCGCCGGAATCGCTTCCGGCGGTCTGGATTTTTTCAGCGTCCGAGGATTTTACCGGATGTTCACCATCGCGGCGTGCTCCGCGTCGGAACACGGGGCATTCAGCGGAACGCTGGTGGACTTCGATGCGTCACCCACGACACCGTTGGCCAGCATGTAGGACTCCACTTCTTCGCCGCTAATGTCGGCGAGCATGATGCCGTTGATGACGACGCAAGGTGAGAGCGGTTGGCCGCTCAGTTGCTCCATCTCGAAGCGGTAGTCGGGGTTTTGAATGATGTCCTTCTCGTTGTAGGGAAGTTCATATTTTTCAAAAACCGCACGGACACCGCGACTCCAACCGCAGTGGGTCTTCAGGTAGGCTGTGATTTCGGGTTTGTTCATCTTGTCCTTGGATTACTTCTTGCCTTGGCCGGGACGGAATTCGTCCTCAGCGAACTGGAAGGCCTGGTCGAGACCGACCATGTCCTCGCCCGGACGGAGCGTGTCGAGGGTCTCGGCTTCCTTGCGGAGCATTTCCTCGCTGTAGTTCGCGGCTTTGATCGAGAGACCGATGCGGCGCTCGGCCTTATCGACCTTGATGACGCGGGCTTCGACCTCTTGGCCGGCTTTGAGGACGTCTTTGACTTTTTCGATGCGGTCTTCGCTGATTTGCGAAATGTGCACGAGGCCGTCGATGTCGTCCTGGAGCGCGACAAACGCGCCGAAGTTCGTGAGTTTCGTGATGGTTCCTTTGACCAGATCGCCGATGCGGAAACGACCTTCGATTTCCTTCCAAGGATCCTCGTCGAGTTGTTTGACGCCGAGGCTGATTCGCTGGTTGGTCTTGTCGATGTCGAGAACCACGGCTTCGATCTCGTCGCTCTTTTTGAGCATTTCGGAAGGGTGGTTGATCTTGCGGGTCCAAGAGAGGTCGGAGACATGGATCATGCCGTCGATGCCTTCCTCGAGTTCCACGAAAGCGCCGTAGGCGGTCATGTTGCGGACCTTGCCCTTGACTTGCTTGCCGATCATGTAGCGAAGCTCGATCTCGTCCCAAGGATTTGGTTCGAGTTGGCGGACGCCGAGCGAGATTTTCTGCTCGTCTTTATTAACGCCGAGAACGATCGCCTCGATCTGCTGGCCGAGGGTGAGCACATCGGAAGGACGCGCCACACGCTTGGTCCACGAGAGCTCGGAGACATGGATGAGGCCTTCGACGCCGTCTTCGATCTGAACGAACGCGCCGTAGGGCATGAGGTTCGTGACCTTGCCGGCGACTTTCTGGCCGACAGGGAAGCGCTCCTCGATCTTGTCCCAAGGGTTGGATTGCATTTGCTTGAGACCAAGCGAAACGCGCTCTTTTTCCTTGTTGATGTCGAGAACTTGGACGGTGAGTTGCTGACCGACCTTGATGAGTTCCGAAGGATGGTTGAGGCGGGCCCAGGACATGTCGGTGACATGCAGGAGGCCGTCGATGCCGTCGAGGTCGATGAACGCACCGAAGTCGGTGATATTTTTGACCGTGCCGGTGATTTGCGAGCCGATATCGACTTTGCCGAGGAAAGCCTGACGCTTCTCGGAGCGCTCTTTTTCGATGATTTCGCGGCGGCTGAGGACGACATTTTTGCGGTCCTCGTTGATTTTGACGATTTTGAAATCGTAGATATTGCCGACAAATTGCTGAAGGTCTTTCGGCGGGATGATGTCGATCTGCGAAGCGGGGAGGAATGCTTCGACTCCGACATTGACGGTGAGGCCGCCTTTGACGACGGAGCGGACTTTGCCCTTGATGAGGCCGTCGCCTTTGAAGACGCCGACGATTTTTTCCCAGTTCTGACGCTGGGCCGCTTTTTCTTTCGAGAGGACGACCATGCCCTCGTCGTTTTCGAGACGCTCGAGGAGGACCTCGACTTCGTCACCGATCTCGACGGTTTCGGGTTCATCAAATTCGGAGGCGGGAATCACGCCCTCGCTCTTGTAGCCGATGTCCACGAGGAATTCCCGGGGTCTGATCTCAAGGATATGTCCCTTGACGATACTTCCTTCACGATAGTTCTTGATCGAGCGTTCGATCAATTCTTGCAATGCTGCCATATGGTTGATTGTTCCTTGTTTATTGTCGCAACCGGTTCCCTGTAGGAAAAATAGGAAAACGGCCTGTGGCTGCGTCAGCCACGCGCGAGTCGGGCAAGATAGACCCCCGACATCGACAAGCAATCTTTTTCGCGGGGAATGTCGCGGGGAAAAATCAGGCCGATTGGCGGGCGAGGGCGATCTCGGCGGCGAGGCGGATCGCGGCTTTCATGCTATCCGGGCGGGCGATGCCGCGACCGGCGATGTCGAAGGCCGTGCCATGATCGGGGCTGGTGCGGACGAAAGGAAGGCCGAGGGTGACATTCACCCCTTCGTGGAAGGCATGGAGCTTGAGCGGGATCAGGCCTTGGTCGTGATACATGCAAAGGACGCCATCGAATTCGCCCTCCACCGCACGGTGGAAAACGGTGTCTGGCGCGAAGGGGCCTTGGAAGTCGGCGTGGCGTTTCAGTTCCGCCACGGCGGGGGCGATGATGTCGATTTCCTCACGGCCGAGGTCGCCGTTTTCTCCCGCGTGGGGATTTAAACCCGCTACGGCAATGCGCGGTCGGGCGATTCCTCTGGCACGGAGAAAATCGGCGAGAAGCCTCCCGACGCGGACAATTTCCGAGGTGCGGAGAAGGCTGGGCACACTCGCGAGCGGAACATGGGCCGTAACCAAAGCCACCGTCAGCGCACCACCCGTGAGACACATGGCGAAATTCTCGATTCCGGCACGCTGGGCGAAGAATTCGGTTTGGCCGGGAAAATCAAAACCGACCTCATGCATGGCGCGCTTGCAGACTGGGCCGGTGACAACCCCCTGCCAGCGGCCTGAGGCGAGGTTTTGGGCGGCCGTTTCCAACGCGTCGAACGCCTCTCTTGCCGATGCGGGTGTTGGTTTTCCGAGGAGGTGGTTTTGAGAAAAACCCAGCACCTCGACCTCGCAGCCCGCAGGCAATTTCAAATCCTGCAAAGCGGCGGCGATCACTTCGGGGCCGATGCCCGCCGGGTCGCCGGGAGTCATGCCGATGCGGATGGGCACAGGAATTTTCACGGCGTCAGATTCTGAAAAACCGCCGCCGCCGCGAAGCAAAATCCATTCCGTCGTCCAGCAAGAATCTCCTTCCCCTGCCCTTTTCCGCCGCTAGATTGTCCGCCCCAATGGAAACGACACTGATTCTCCTGAAACCCGACTGCATCACCGGACGCAAGGCTGGCGAGGTTTTTAAACGCTTCGAAGATGCCGGATTTCAGATTCGCGGCTGTAAGATGTTCCGCGCCGATGCGGGCCTGTTGCGCGAGCACTATGCCCACATCGCCACGAAACCTTTCTTCCCCGAAGTCGAGGCCTTCATGAGCGCCTCGCCCGTTATTGCCCTCGCTCTTTCTGGCGAAAATGCCGTTGAGCGCATTCGCGAACTCCTCGGCCCGACCGATTCCACCAAGGCGGCGAAAGGAACGATTCGTGGAGATTTCGGCCAGACGGTCATGAAAAATATCGCCCACGCTTCGGACACCCGCGAAAACGCCGAGATCGAGCTGAAACGGTTTTTTAAACCCGGCGAGATTTTCGACTACGCGATGTCGCTTTAAGAGGGACTACCTGTCTATCAGCGAAACGCACAGGAGGGCGCTGCTTGTCAGCGCCGCAATCGCCGCCGCAAACTCACCGACCCGGCTCTGACAAGCAGAGCCCTCCTTTGAATTACTCCGACCGCATCTGACGAGGCACGAGAGAAAATTCCTGCTCGAGCTTCGCGATGTGCTGGGGCGGCAGGTAACCACGCCAGTTGCTGCCCGGATAGATCACGCTTTGGCGACCTATCAGCGAGCCGGGGCTGAGGACGGCATTGCAGCCGATCTCCGCCTGATCACCGATGATGGCGCCAAATTTCCGGAGGCCCGTGGCTATGCGACCTTCAGGGCCTTGAATCGTCACCGCGGCTTTATCGAGTCGCACATTGGATAAAATCACACCCGCGCCGAGATGCGCTTCGTAGCCCAGAATCGAATCGCCGACATAGTTGAAATGCGGGATCTGCGCTTTGTCGAAAACGAGGCAGTTTTTAAACTCGCAGGAATTCCCGGCCACCACGCCGTCGCCGAGGATCACATTCTCTCGGATGTAGCAGCCGTTGCGAATCTCGCAATTCTCACCGATCCACGCGGGGCCTTTCACCATCGCGCCTTGTTCGATGACGGTATTTTTACCAACGAAGACCGCTCCACTCACGAAGGGTTTGCCGATGAGTCGGCCGTGAATGCCAGGCTTCATGCGGAACTTCAGATAGGCTCCGATTTGGGGAAGGACATCCCAGACATGCTCTGCGTTCTCGAAAAGCGCGCGGTGCTCGCAGTGGCTGAGGTCGAAAAATTCGTCGATGGAATACATGGCTTTTTAATTGGTCGTGGCGGGTGCCCGTGGCGCGGGTGAGAGCTTCTGGCCGTCCTTGGTGTCTTTCACCATCCAGCCAATAGCGAGGATTTCGTCGCGTAAGGTATCGCTGAGTTTCCAATCCTTCGAGGCGCGGGCCTCGGCGCGGCGGACGAGCAAACCCTCGACAACTTCGGAGATGTTTTCGGCGTCTGGATCGAGAGCGAGGACGGAATTCACGCCGTCGAGCCAGTTTAAAAGAGTTCTCGCCTCGCCCGGGGAGATGGCGCCTTCGTCCATGCGACGATTGGTGAGGCGGAGGGTTTCAAAGACGGCAGCCAGGGCGGCGGAGATATTCAGGTCGTCATCCAAAGCCTCGCCGAACGCTTCGAGACCCTCGACAGGACTCTCGCTGGTTTCCGATCCAGCGGTCTCGCGGAGGCGGGCTGTCCATTCATCGAGGCGCTGAAGCGCGCTGCGTGCTCCGGCCAAACCCTCGAAAGTGAAATTCAGCGGCTCGCGGTATTTCACCGAAATCAAGGCGTAGCGGACCTCGCGGCCAGACCACCCTTTTTCCATCAGGTCGCGAAGTGTGAAAAAATTGCCCGCGCTTTTGGCCATTTTCGATCCCTCGACCTGCAAATGCCGGCAGTGCATCCAGAGGCGGACAAAAGGTTTTCCCGTGCAGCACTCGCTTTGGGCGATCTCGGCCTCGTGATGCGGGAAAATATTATCCTCACCGCCGCAATGGATATCGAGTTCCGGCCCGAGAATTCCCGTGGCCATCGCACTGCATTCGATGTGCCAACCGGGGCGTCCCCTACCCCACGGGCTCTCCCAACCCACATCGCCATCGGCTTCGCTCCAAGATTTCCAGAGCGCAAAATCGCCGACATTTTCCTTCTCGTATTCGTCATTGCTCACGCGAACCCCGTCGCGCAAATCCTCGAGATAAAAATGGGCCAAGTGGCCATAATTCAGAAACGAGCGGATCCGAAAATACACCGATCCATCGTCAGCTCGGTAGGCGTGGCCTTTTTCCACAAGAGTCGAAATCATCGAGATCATTCGGTCGATGTGGACCGCCTCTGTGGCTTCCGGAAAATGATTCGCGCGCTTGATGCGAAGGGTATCTAGGTCGTCGAAGAAGGCCTTCTTGAAGGGCGCGGTGAATTCCGCCAGCGGCAAGCCCGCCGCACGGCAACCCCGAATCGTCTTGTCGTCCACATCGGTGAGGTTCATCGCGCGATCGACCCGGTAGCCTCGGAATTCCAGATGCCGCTGGAGCAAATCCTCAAAAACATAAGCCCGGAAATTTCCGATATGGGCGAAATTGTAAACCGTGGGACCGCAGGTGTAGAGACGCACCAGCCATGGCTCGCGAGGGGTGAAGTCCTCGACTTGGCGGGTCAGCGTGTTGAAAAAACGAATCGACATGAAGGCGTCAGTAAAGTGGCCCAATCCCTGAAAATCAACTCCGGTAAAATCAGCTCAAGCGCGCCCGAGGGCTTGGAGGAACTCGAGAAAAAATCTACCGCCACGACGCAGTTCCTCGACCTCGATGAATTCATCAGCCGTGTGGGCTTGGTCGATCGAGCCCGGCCCAATCGCAATCGAGGGACACCCCTTCGCGGCAAACACCGCCGCATCACAAAACCAAGGGGCGCCGATAGGACGCGAGCCGAGACTGCCGAGGATTTGAATGATCGGATGCGAGGGATCGGTCCAAAGCGGCTCGGAGCGGTGCAGCGAAATCTCCAGACTTGGGACGCGCGACTGAAGAATCTGCGAGACAAACTCCGTGTCCACCCCAGGGACCAATCGCATATCGACCGAGCACTCGCAGAAGTCAGGAACGATATTGACCTTCGATCCGCCCGAGATGGTGCCGACGCTGAGCGTGGATTTGCCAAGGACCGGGTCGGTTTTTTCCGCAAGGATCGGCGCCACCTCGCGGCGGAGGCAATCGATCGCGGCGGTGATTTGATAAATGGCATTCTCGCCCTCCTCGGGTCGCGAGGCATGCACAGCGCGGCCTCGGGCTTTCAGATGCAGCCAACAGGACCCCTTGTGCGCGTGCACTACATCCAGCGAAGTCGGCTCCCCGGCCATGACAAAATCGAATCTCTCTTCTTCGGCGAGAGCCTTGGCCCCGTGTTGACCGGCCTCTTCACCGACGAGTCCCGCGAACCAGATTTCGTAGGGCAGGTCAGCCAAAAATCCCCTCGCCTCGCGCAGCGCCCACAGCATCGAAGCCATCGGTCCCTTGGTATCACTCGCGCCACGCCCCCATAACCTCCCCTCGCGAATCTCACCACCGAAGGGATCAACCGTCATTCCAGACACGCTGACCGTGTCGAGATGCGGGGCGAAAAGAATTCGAGGGGCGCCTGAGTTTTTTGAGGGAAAGCGCCCGACCACATTGGGCCTCCCGGGCAAAACCTCGCGCAGGGAAACCTCCGCTCCGCACTCTTGGAGAAACCGAGCAACCCATTCCGCGCAGGCCGCCTCTCCCGTTTGATCCGTGCCAGGATCGCCCCCGTCGGGATTCACGCTGGGAATTCGAACCAACTCCGAGGCGATCTCTTCGACCGTTCTCATCGCGTAGAAAGATACCACTCCACAAATTTGGGAATGCCCTCGCGGATTTTGGTTTGAGGATTGTAGCCGAGGAATTGGCGGGCCTTGGTGATATCGGCAGCGGTGAGCGGCATGTCCCCCTGCTGCTCGGGATGTCGCTCAATGATGGCTTTTTTTCCGAGAGCCTTTTCGATTTCGATAATCAACTCCGACAAGGTCGTCGTCTGATTTTCGCCAAGATTGAAAATATCAAAGGCCGGCCCCTCGTAGCGGAGCGCACCGGCCACGCCTTGGACGATGTCATCGATGTAGGTGTAGTCGCGCCGCGTGGAACCATCGCCATATTGCGGGATGGGTTGGCCGCGATGGATCGAGTCGGTGAATTTGTGAATCGCCAAGTCGGGCCGCTGACCGGGGCCGTAAACCGTGAAAAACCGGAGACACACGACCCTCATGCCATAAAGGTGGGCGTAGTTGCCGCAAAGTTGCTCGCCCGCAAGCTTGGTCGCGGCATAGGGGCTCAGGGTTTGAGGGAGCGGCAAATCCTCGGTAAAGGGGACTGATTTGGCCAAGCCATAAACAGAAGAACTGGAAGCAAACAAAAACCGGCCGATCCCGCTCCGATGCACGGCAGCAAGGAGGTTGTGGGTTCCCGTGATATTGGTGTCGATGTAGAGTTGTGGATTTTTGACCGAAGGCCGCACCCCGGCCCGCGCCGCCAGATGGATGATCGCATCGAACGCCCCCTCCGAGAGGACACCCTCAACAAAATCGCGATCCCGAATATCCCCCTCAAACAAACGAGCCGCTCCCCCCAACGCGGCGACATTCGCCCGCTTGATCCTGGGGTCGTAGTAATCATTGAAGTCATCAACAAGGCTGACTTCATGCCCGTCCCGGAGAAACCTCGCCGCAACATGCGATCCGATAAACCCAGCCCCTCCAGTAACCAAAATTTTCATCGGCGGACTCTATTGACCAGCCTTAAGAGCCAGCAAGCGGTTTTGCTTTGAGCCAAACAAATGAGTTGCCACACAGCATGCGGGAACTTAGTTTCTCGGCTCCTTTTTAGGAGTCTTAGCTCAATTGGTCAGAGCGCCGCCCTGTCACGGCGGAGGTTGCGGGTTCGAGCCCCGTAGACTCCGGTTCTTTTTTTCTCTTACAGAAAAACTCGAAGATCCGCTTCCAGCCTCGCTTTGCGGGCGATTTCATTTCCTCCTAAACCCAGAGTCGGCGGTCGAGCGAACGGTATTGGATCGCCTCGCCGATGTGGTCGGCCGTGATGGTCTCGGACTCGGCGAGGTCGGCGATCGTTCGGGAGACTTTGAGGATGCGGTCGTAGGCTCGGGCGCTCAGGTGGAGGTCTTCCATGGCGTGCCGGAGCATTTCGGTGGAGGCCGAGTCGAGCGCGCAGAACTTTTTGATCTGGCTGTGGCCCATGCGGGCGTTTGCTGGTGTTTTTCCGTGGTCTGAGAAACGGCGTTTTTGAATTTCCCGGCAGCGCAAGACTCTCTCGCGGATGGCGGCGGAAGTTTCGCCCGAACCACCCCCGGAGAGTTCCTTGAAGGCCACGGCGGGGGCTTCGACATGGATGTCGATACGGTCGAGGAGCGGGCCGGAAATGCGGTTGCGATAGCGTTCAATCTGAGCGGGAGAGCAACGGCACTCGCGCTGCGGATCTCCGAAAAATCCGCACGGGCAGGGATTCATCGCGGCGATGAGGACAAAGCCGGCGGGGAAGGTCATCGAGCCCGCGGCGCGGCTGATTGTGACTTTTCCATCCTCCAGTGGCTGGCGCATGACCTCGAGCGTGGAGCGTTTGAACTCCGGCAACTCGTCGAGGAAGAGAACGCCATTGTGGGCGACGCTGACTTCGCCCGGTGTGGGATTGGTGGAACCACCGAGCAGGCCGATGTCGCTGATCGTGTGGTGCGGGGCGCGAAAGGGGCGACGGGCTACGAAGGCATTCTTTTCGTCGAGCAGGCCACAGACGCTGTGGATTTTCGTCGTCTCGATCGCTTCGTCGAGCGTCATGGCCGGCATGATGGTGGGAATGCGCTTGGCGAGCATGCTTTTTCCCGAACCCGGCGGGCCGATCAGAAGCAGGTTGTGGGAGCCCGCGATGGCGACCTCGATGGCGCGTTTGACTTGGTGCTGGCCCTTGACCTCGGAAAAATCGACCTCGGCGGATGAGATGGAGTCGAGGAGTTCCGAGGCATCGGCGCTGGCGGGAGGGAGATCGATTTTGCGAGCGAGGAATTCGTAGGCTTCGCGGAGGTTCTTCACTCCATAAACCTCGATGCCCTCCACAATCGAGGCCTCTGCGGCATTCGCGGCGGGGAGGATGACGGCTTTTTTTCCACGGGCGCGGGCCTCGACGGCAATCGGAAGGGCTCCTTTGATGGGGCGGATCTCGCCGGTGAGGGCCAACTCGCCGACGACATAGCATCGCTCGAGACGGGGAAGTTCCGCGCGTTCGGCCGAGGCCACCATCCCCACGGCAATCGGGAGATCAAAACTCGGTCCCTCTTTTTTGATATCGGCTGGAGCGAGATTGATCGTCGTTCGCTCGCGCGGCCAGCGCAGGCCGCTGTTCACAATCGCAGTGGTCACTCGGTCCTTGCTCTCGCGCACGGCTGCATCGGGGAGCCCGACCACAATCACAACCGGATTTCCCGCACCGGTATTCACCTCCACCTCCACCTCAGTGGCTTCGACCCCCTGAACAGCGGCGGAGAAAACGCGGGTAAGCATTCGCAAGGACTAGCAGAGACCCGGTGTGTGGTTGCAAGCCGCGAGTGCTGGCGGATTCGCAGCGGGACGTGTTAAAAAACCCAGATGTCGAATCCCTACGAAACCCGCCGCCTGGTCGGAGAGTATTTATTTTTCCACTACGCCGGGTTCGAGGAGGCTGCCGGAAATCTTCCCGTCCCGCGCGAAGCATGGGGATTTGCAGAACGGGCTGTGACGGAATTACTGAGTGACTCGGGGGAGATGGAATCCGCTCTGGATGTGGGTTGCGCGGTCGGGCGATCTTCTTTCGAACTCGCACGGCGGGCGCAACGAGTCGTCGGCGTGGATTATTCGCGGGCTTTTGTTGACGCCTGCAAAACCATCCAATCCGCCGGCGAAATGTCGGGCGAGGTTTTGGCGGAAGGCGAGCGGATGCAGGAATTCCTCGCGAGGGTTCACACGGAGATCGATCGGGGTCGTGTGGAATTTCATGTGGGAGATGCCATGGACCTTCCGGATCTCGGAGCGTTCGATGTCGTGCTGGCAGCGAACTTGATTTGCCGATTACCCGATCCAAGGAAATTTCTGGCGCGCCTGCCATCCCTCGTAAAACCCGGCGGGCAACTCCTGCTGGCCACTCCCTTTTCCTGGCTCGAGGAATTCACGCCGCGAGAGCATTGGCTGGGCGGCCGCCGGGATTCGCCTTCCTCTTTCGAGGTTCTGAGCCAAATTCTGAAATCCGATTTCGATCTTGAAACCACAACCAACCTCCCATTTTTGATTCGTGAACACTCCCGAAAATTCCAATACGGCATCTCCTTCGGATCGCGCTGGCGTCGGCGTTGATTGGGAGGCTCGCTACCAAGCGGGCGACACGCCCTGGGAAAAAGGCTCTCCGCATCCGGCCCTCGTCTCCTGGCTCCGCCAAAATCCCCTCCCCGGCCGTGTGCTCGTCCCCGGCTGCGGGGCGGGCCACGATGTTCGAGAAATCTCCCGCAACCCCACGACTGAAGCGGTGGGGGTGGACATCGCCCACTCCGCAATGACGCGAGCGAGAAGCTACCCCGCCGTGGGTCGCGAGATTTATGTGCTGGGGGATTTTTTGGCGGGCGATGCCCGGGGTCTTGGGAAATTTGACGCCTTGGTCGAGCACACTTGTTTTTGCGCGATCCATCCGACAAGGCGGGCCGACTATGCCCGCGAGGCCGCTGCGGCCCTGAGGTCCGGCGGGGTGCTGGTGGGAGTTTTTTATGGAAACCCCGACAACCCGGAACCCGACTCGCCGCCATTTGAGAGCCCAGCCGAGGTCGTGAAGGAGTTTTTTGCGAGAGATTTTGAGGTCATTGAAGAAACCGCTCCCGTTCCGACCTACCCCGGCCGCGAGGGGCGCGAGTATTTGATGGTTTTGCGGAGGCGCTGAGAAGGTATCTCCTGGTGCCTACCGAATGTTCACGATAGGTGCAACCGCCCCCGCTCAATCCAGCGTCTGGCGGTAGCGTTTCACTCCGATAAAGAGAACAACGACCGCGAACAGTGCGATGGGCCAGAGTTCGCGGCCGAGTTCTTCGAAGCCGATGCCTTTGAGCATCACGCCGCGCGCGATGCGGAGGAAGTGGGTGATGGGTAGGATTTCGCCGATCACCTGGGCCCAACCGGGCATTCCTCGAAAGGGAAAGAGGAACCCGGAGAGCAGAATCGAGGGCAGGAAAATGAAGGCCGACATCTGCATCGCTTGGAGCTGGTTTTTTGCAATCGTTGAGAAAGTGATCCCAATGGCGAGATTCGCGGCGATGAAGAAAAACGACGCGACCAAGAGCAGGAACAGGTCGCCGTGGATCGGCACATCGAATAGATACCTCGCGGCGACGAGGATCATGGCGACCTGGATGTAACCCACGAAAATGTAGGGCGTGATTTTTCCGATCAAAACCTCGGTGGGGCGGAGGGGCATGGAGAGGAGGTTTTCCATCGTGCCGCGCTCGCTTTCGCGGGTGATGGCCAGACCAGTGATGAGGACGAGCGTCATCATCAAAACCACACCAATGAGGCCGGGGACGATGTTGTATTGCGTGATGGCCTCGGGGTTGTAGAGCGAGTGGACCCGCATATCGATGGAGGGAGGTTTTGAGGCGAGCCAGGCGAGAGGGCCTTTGAAATCGGCGAGGAGCGCGGTGTTCAAAACTCCATCGAGCGCGTTGATGCCGCCGCTGATGGCGGTGGGATCGCTGGCGTCGGCCTCGACGAGAACCGCAGGGCGGTCGCCCCGTAGGAGGTCGCGCGAGAAGTTCTCGGGGATGTTCACGAGGAATTGGATTTCGCCGCGCAGGAGCATTTTTTGGCCCTCCTCCTCGGTGTCGACTTGCTTCACAAAATCAAAGTAGGTGCTGTTTTTCAGCCCCCCGAGGAGGGTTCGTCCGTGCACGCCGGTGTCGGCGAGGATCACGGCGGTGGGCATGTGGCGGGGGTCGGTATTGATGACGAATCCGTAGACCGTGAGTTGGAAGAGGGGGATGCCGAGGATCATCGTGAAGGTCAGGCGGTCGCGCGCCATTTGGATGAATTCCTTCACGATCATGGCCCACAGACGGGCAAAGGAAAAACGGTCGGAGAAGCTCATTTGGCCTGCATGAGGTGGATGAAGGCGTCCTCGAGACACGCGGGGACTTTGGTCCACTCGTGCTCCGGAGCGCGATGCCGAGTGATGGCTTGGTCGAGAAGTTCGGCGTCACCCCCGCTGACATGGAGGGATTTTCCAAACGCCACGGCTTGTTCGACTCCCGGTTCGGCACGGAGTTTTTGGGCGAGTTCGATTAACCCTGGCCCCGTGACGGACCAGGTGGTGAGGCGGGCTTTTTGCACGACCTCGGCAGGGGTTCCATCGACAAGGAGGTTGCCGAGAGAGATATAGGCGAGGCGGTCGCAGAGTTCGGCCTCGTCCATGTAATGAGTGGTGACGAGGAAGGTCAGGCCCTGCGCGGCGAGGCCGTGGATTTCATCCCAGAAATCGCGGCGGGCCTTGGGATCCACGCCCGCGGTTGGTTCGTCGAGCAGGAGGAGGCGCGGCTTGTGGAGGAGACAGGCGGCGAGGGCCATGCGCTGCTTCCAACCGCCCGAGAGTTGCCCCGCGAGCTGGTTTTTGCGGTGGGCGAGGCCGAGGTGCTCAAGGCCCTCGGCGACGGCTTTTTTGGGGTTGGGAACTCCGTAAACGCGGGCAACGAAGGCGAGGTTTTCCTCGATCGTGAGGTCCTCGTAAAAACTGAAGCGCTGGGTCATGTAGCCGACCTGGCGTTTGATGGCAGCGCTCTCGCGGATGACATCGAAACCGAGGCAAGTCCCCTCCCCGCCATCGGCACGGAGGAGGCCACAGAGCATCCGGATGAAGGTCGTCTTGCCGCTGCCGTTCGGCCCGAGAAAGCCGTAAATCTGGCCTTCGCGAACCCGCAGGTCGATTTGGTTCACGACGGTGCGGGTGTCGAAGCGCTTGGTCATGCCTCGCACATCGATCGCCCAGCTGGCGGCGGAATCAGAGCTTGAGGCGGACATCAACCGGTTGGCCGGGGTGGAGCTTTCGGGCTGTTTCGGGATCGACAGACAACTCGACGAGAAAGGCGAATTTCTCGCGCATCGACTGGCTGAAAATGACGGGTGGAGTGAACTCGGCGCGGGGCGAGATGTAGGTCACCTTCGCGGCAAACGGCTTCTCCACGCCATCGACCAAAACCTCGGCGGCGCTGCCGATTTGAACACGGCCGACGAGTTCCTGGGAAACGAAGACGCGGACTTTCACATTCCCCGGCGGGAGGAGGACGACGACCGGCTTCGCGGCTTCGACCCAATCTCCGGGACGGTAGAGCGTGTCGCTGACGAGGGCAGCATGCTGGGCGAATTGTTTTTTCTGGGAGAAATTCCACTCCGCCGCTTGCAGAGCGGCTTGCTGGGCGAGGAGGTTCTGCTCGGCGGCACGGATCTGGTCTTCGCGGGAGCCGAGTTTGGCCGTGACGAGCGTCGCTTCGAGCTGGGCTACGCGCTGGGTGTTTTCGTCGTGCTGGGCGCGGGCGATGTCCAAATCGCGCTTCGAGGCGACATTGTTGGCGAGGAGCTTTTGCTGGCGCTCCAACTCGATGTCGGCGAGGACGAGCGCGGCGCGCATTTCGCCGAGCTGGGCTTCGAGAGTTTGGATTTCGCTGGGGCGCTGGCCAGCCTTGGCGTCCTGCAACTCGGCGCGAGCCTGGTCCACACGACGCAACGCCTCGTCGCGCGCGGCGCGTTCCGAGGTTTCCTCCAATTCAAAAAGCAGGGCACCTTTTTCGATTTCCTGACCGCGCTCGACAGCGAGGTTTTCCATGCGTCCGCCAAAGGGCGAAGCGACATGAACGAACTCACCCTCGATGTAGCCTTGCACAAGCGAGGGATCGGATTTTTCGCAGGATGCGCCGACGAGGGCGACGAGCGAAAAAAGAACGGCGCGAAAAAAAATCACGCCGCGATCTTGTCCGGTCTTTCGGCTGGACGGAAGCGGAAGCTGGCGTGGTATTTCCCCCCATTGTGTTTGCGGCAGCATTTGATGCAGGCGGCGGTGTGGCGGAGAGGCTTCACGCGGGCGAGAACGGTCGAGCACTCGGGACAGGCGTAGAAAAATTTGCGGGCGACGCGGCGGCGCTTGAAGGGAAGCTCGTGGCAGCGCGACTCATGCGGAATTCCCAGATCGGAACAGGCCTTGCGCCATTCCTCGCCATGGGCCTCGATGCGGCGGCGGCCGACGCGGTGGTGTGCGAGCAGATGGGCGAGTTCATGGCGGAGCGTGCGCTGAACCTCGGCGGCTGAAACTTCAACGAGCTTGGGATTCAGCACCACCATCCGATCAGACCACATCGCCATGCCGGCGGTGGTGCGGAGCGCGGGATTCCAAAAAACTCGGACTTTCAAATGACGGCAACCTGCGGCCTTGAGAAGTTGGTTGGCGAAATCCTCGAGCAACGGATCGTGGCGCAGGCGCGAATTGCGTCGGGGTTTGGCGAGATCATCCGGCTTGGCGCGAACGCGTCGCATGACGGAACGACCGAAATCCATGAGAAGTTGTTGATATTTCACGCGGCGAGGGCGGGTTGGAGTTGCAGGACGCGGGCCACGGCGACGGCGGCGCGATCGATGTCCGCCTCCGTAGTGCTGTGGCCCATGGAAAAACGAACGGTTGCCAGCGCGGTGGCGGTCTCGACTCCCATGGCGAGGAGGACATGCGAGGGCAGGATCGAGCCGACCATGCAAGCCGATCCGCTGGAAACGCACACGCCCTCGAGATCAAGGCCCATCAAAAGCGATTCGCCGTCCGCGCCGGGGAAGCTGACATTGAGCGTGTTCGCCAAGGAGCGGGTGGGATCGCCATTGCGAATCGCATTCGGGCAGGATGCGTGGATCGAGTTCCAGAGCCGCTCGCGGAGCGGTTCCAGACGCGCGGATTGGAAAGCGGCCTGCGCGGTGGCGTATTCGGCGGCGGCGGCCAGACCCGCGATGGCGGCGACATTTTCGGTGCCGGGGCGGCGGGAATTCTCGTGCGCTCCGCCGAAGGCAGTCGGCTCGATGGAAATTCCCGCCGAGAGCCAAAGCGCTCCGACGCCTTTCGGGCCATAGAATTTGTGAGCGGTGATCGAGAGCGCGGTGAGGCCGGGCATTTTCACCGAGAGCGGAAGTTTGCCGAACGACTGGATCGCATCGGTGTGGAAAAAGACCCCTTGCGCGGCGCAGATTTCGGCGAGGCGCTCGATCGGCTGGATCGCGCCGGTTTCGTTGTTGGCGTGCATCACCGAAACCAGAACGGTGTCAGGGCGGAGCATGGCGGCGAGGTTTTGGGGATCGATGATTCCCGAGGCATCAACGGGGAGGATCGAAACCTCGAAGCCTTCGTGTTTCGCCAAATGCTCGGCGGCGTGGAGCACGGCGTGATGCTCGATCGCCGAGATGATGAGATGTTTTCCTTTTGCAGACTGGGAGCGGGCGAGTCCCATCACGGCGAGGTTGCAGGATTCGGTGCCACCACCGGTGAAAATGATCTCGTGCGGCCGCGCGCCAAGGATCGCCGCGAGACGGTCGCGGGAATCATCCACCGACGCCCGGGCACGACGACCAGCCGCGTGGATGGACGAGGGGTTGCCGAATTCCGCTTCAAGAAACGGCAACATCGCCTCGCGCGCTTCGGGCGCGAGCGGGGTCGTGGCGTTGTGGTCTAGATACTCCATTCGAGTTCGGTGGCGGGTTTGGACTTCTCCAAAATACGCAGTTGTTTCTCCTCGTAAACCACGAGTGATCCGGCAGGGACGCTGTGCATGAGGAAAACATTGGCGCCAATGGTGCTACCGTTGCCAATGAGAGTTTCCCCACCCAAAATCGTGGAATTCGGGTAAATCGTAACAAAATCTCCCACTGCAGGGTGGCGTTGGCCGCCTTTGACGATCTGGCCGCGGTCGTCCTTGGCAAAACTCCGAGCGCCGAGAGTGACTCCATGGTAGAGCTTTACATGATTTCCGATCACGCAGGTCTCGCCAATCACGACCCCCGTTCCGTGGTCGATAAAAAAGTAAGGCCCGATTTTGGCGCCCGGATGGATGTCGATCCCCGTGCGGGAGTGCGCCCACTCGGTCATCATACGGGGCAGGAGTTTGATGCCTTCTTTGTAAAGAAGGTGCGCCGAACGCTGGACGGCAATCGCCTCGAGGCATGGATACGAAAGAATAATCTCCTCGTCGCTCGTCGCGGCGGGGTCGCCTTCGAAGGCGGCTTGGATGTCTGTGCGGAGAAGTTCGCGGATGGCGGGGATTTGATCGAGAAAACGGAGCAAAACCTCGGCCGCATTTTCATCGGTCGCCTTCGGATCGTTCAAGCGAATGCTCCGCGCGATCTGCGCTCCGAGCCGCTCGGCAAGGGCCTCGAGGCGGATGCGGGTGGTTTCGGCGAGTTCGTTTTTGTGGATGGGATGCTCGTCGTGGAAACCGGGAAACAACACCTGCAACAACTGCTCGCACAGCGAATCGACGGCGCGTTTAGAAGGGAGGTTGTGGCGGTCGGTATTATTCAAACCGCCCACCGCCTCGTAGGAGGTGAGAATTTTTTCGGAAATCCCGGCGAGGCGGCTTGGCATGTGGGCAAGACTACCGACCCGCGCGGGGATTTGTCGAGAATCCGCTTGGAATCAGGCTCCGGAGCCGTCGGGAGGCAACGCGCCATCGCCTGCGCGGCAGAGATAGCCGGTGGCTTCATGGTGCGTTTGGGCTTCGTAGGATTTTTTTACCTCAAACAAAACGCTGTCAGCGTCTTGCATTTCTACCAGAGCGACGATCGCCCCGCCAAACCCTCCCCCGCTCAAGCGCGCGCCGAGGCAGCCTTTTTGTTTAATTGCAAGATCAACGAGGAGATCGAGTTCCGCCGTGCTGTTTTCGAAATTATCCATCGAACTCCGGTGCGAAGCGGTCATGAGGGTTCCAAGGAGTGCGCCATCTCCAGAATTAAGAGCATCAATGGCTTGGAACACCCGTTCGTTCTCACCCACCACATGTCGGGCGCGGCGTTTCGCCAAGTCGGGCATTTCGGCGGCTTCGAGTTGCGCCATCGTGACATCCCGCAAGGCCTCGACACCCATGCGCCGGGCGGCTTCGAAGCATTGCTCGCGACGTTCGTTGTATTCGCCGCCGACGAGGGCGTGTTTCACGCCAGAGTTGATGATCAGCAGGCCGAAGTGCGAGGGCAGCGGGATGTTTTTCACCGACTCGGCGCGGCAATCGAGAAATACGAGGTGGTCCTTGAGGCCAAAAACCGACGACGCCTGATCGAGCAGGCCGCAATTGACGCCAACGAATTCATTTTCGGCGCGGCGGCAGAGTTTCGCGACATCCATGCGCGGGAGAGAGAACGGGTAGAGCTTCATCAACAGCGCGGCCGTGGCAACCTCCAGCGCGGCGGAACTCGAGAGCCCCGCCCCAGTCGGCAGGGTCGAATCGTAGCGAATGGCAAAACCTCCCGCCTCGGCACCGGCGCGGGCGAGCATTTCCGCGACACCCAGCGGGTAATCGGTCCATTGTCCGGTGCGCTGCAATCCCTTGGTGCGGTCAAATTTTTCCACAGTCCCCGCGTCGCCGCTGGTCAATTCCACGAGACCGTCCGGCAATTTCTCGCCGGTGGCCGTAATGCCCAGATGGAGCGCGGCGGAGAGGACAACACCCCCGTTGTAATCGGTGTGATTTCCGAGGATCTCGACGCGGCCTGGAGCAAAGGTGGTGATGGACATACAAGCGTGATGATTGCGGGGGGGTTGCGGCTTGCCAAGCAGCTTTTGTGTGGCAGGATTCGGGCGAAGGAAAACAAACTTATGAGCGATACCAACGACAACAACATTGCCGCCAAGAAGCTGGAAAGCAGTTCCGAGCACGCCAAAAAGGCCCTCGATGCCGCCACCGAAGCCGGTCGCGCCGTCGGGGAAACCGTGAAAAAACACGCCAAGTCCGCCTATGACGCCGGACGCGAGCATTTGGGTGCCGCCGCCAAGGACCTCGGCGAAGCGGCCAGCGCTTCCTACGGAGACATCCGTGACCAAGCCCGCACGAAAGCCGACGAGTTTCGCGGCCGCGCGCAGTCGGTTTACAGCGACGCCTCTGCCTACGCTGAGGATTATCAGAGCGAAGCCGAAGCCTACATCCGATCGAACCCGCTTCAGTCCGTGGGCATCGCTCTCGGCGTGGGCTTCCTTTTCGGCCTCATCCTCCGCCGCTGACCTACTTTGGCTCTGAACGGATCGGTCGATCCCGCCAACTCAGCCAAACCGGCGTTGCGGGAGGAGCCCCGGGGGCTTTTTGAGGAAATCCTCAGCCTGCTCGGTTCTGTCGCGTCGTATTTCCAAAACCTCGCCGCCCTCGCTGGCGAGGAATCGAAAGAAGCGCTCGCTCTCGGCTTGCGGGTCGGTCTGCTCTTGCTGGTCGCTTTGTTTTTCGCCGGCTTTGGCTACGCGCTACTCGTGATCGCCGTCGCGTTTTTCGCTGCCCACTTCCTCGGAGTTTCCTGGTTCTGGATTCTTGCAGGATTTACCACGCTCCATTTGGTGATCGCCGCCGTGTGCGTGAATCGCATCAAGGCCCTCTGCCGGACGAAACTCTTTGAGACCACGCGCCGCGAGATCACGGCGGATATCGAAGCCCTCCGCAAAGAGAAGCGACCATGACCGCGAAGGAGAAAATCCTCGAAGACTTGCGCCGCAGCCGCGTCGCCATCACACGCGATGCCAACGCCATCGTGGAGGAAGTGAACCTCGTCTCGAAATTCAAAAAATCCGTCCGCAACAAACCCCTCGCTTGGCTCGGCGGAGCGGCGGCCCTTGGTTGGATTCTCGCGGGACCGAAAACCCGCGTCGTCACAAAAACCCTTAAAGGCAAATCCCTCGAGCCCGCGAAAAAATCCCGCCTCTCCGGCGCGGCGGGCCTCTGGAGCATTCTGCTCGCGCTTTTCAAAATCGCCTATCCCCTCGCCCGCCCCGCGCTCTCCGCCTACGCCGCGCGACGCGTTGGCGAGTTTGCCGAAAAATTTTCCCGCTAATCCACCATGCAAGATCCACGCTGCGACAGCCTCGCCGCCGTCCTCACCAAACACTCCACGAAACTCCGCCCGGGCGAAAAAGTCCTCATCGACCTTTTTGATGTGCCCGACTCGATCGGCGTCGCCCTGATCCGCGCCGTCCGCGCCTGCCAAGCCATTCCGTTCGTTCAAAACCACCACGCCCGACTCTCGCGCGAGATGGCTCTTGGCGCCGAGGAAGCTGGGCTCGCGATCGGCGCCGCCGTGGAACTCGCCCGCATGAAAAAGATGGATGCCTACATCGCTGTCCGCGGCAGCCACAACATCACCGAGATGAGCGATGTGCCCGATGCGAAAATGCAACTCATCGCCGGCAAGATGCGGCCCGTCATGGATTGGCGCATCAACAAAACCAAGTGGGTCGTCCTCCGCTGGCCCACGCCCGCCATGGCTCAGCAGGCGCAGATGAGCACGCCGGCGTTCGAGGATTTCTTTTTCAAAGTCTGCACGCTCGACTACGGCCGCATGGCCCCCGGCATGGCCGCGCTCAAGGCACTCATGGACCGCACCGACAAGGTCAACCTCAAAGGCCCCGGCACGGACCTCCGATTCTCCATTAAAAACATCGGCTCCGTGACCTGCGGCGGTGACCGCAACATCCCAGACGGCGAGGTTTTTTCCTGCCCGGTGAAAAAAAGCGTCGAGGGTCATGTCACCTTCAATGTCCCGAGCATTTATCAAGGCCACGCCTTCGACAATGTGCGGCTCGAATTTTCCGAAGGCCGCATCGAGAAGGCCACCGCCAACAACACCGCCGCGCTCAACCGCATTTTGGACAGCGACGCCGGCGCGCGCTACATCGGCGAATTCTCGCTCGGCTTCAACCCGCACATCCTGCATCCGATGCGCGACATTTTGTTCGACGAAAAAATCGCCGGCTCCTTCCACTTCACACCCGGCCAGGCCTACAAGACCGCCGGCAATGGCAACACCAGCCGCATCCACTGGGACATGGTCTGCATCCAGCGCCCCGACTACGGCGGCGGCGAGGTGTGGTTCGACGGCAAACTCATCCGCAAAGACGGCCTCTTCACGCTCCCTGCGTTGAAAAAACTCAACCCCGACCAACTCCTCGGCAAGGCGCGGTGATTGCGGATAGAAAATTGGGCGCCCTTTTGCTGTTGCGAGTGGGGATGGGGATCGGGTAGTTATCCCGGCTACCCCAAGTTATTAATGGAAGACACAATCTCATCCCGTGAGCTCACGATCGAGCGGAAGCACTTTATTATCGAACTGCGTGAAAATGAACGCGGACGGTTTCTCAAGATTACCGAGGCGGCCCATGGGCGGCGCAATTCGGTAATCATCCCGAGCACCGGACTGGACGAGTTTGAGGACAAACTCGATGAGGTCTTGAGCGAAGGCGAAGACACGGAATAAAAACAATCAGGCAGAGGAGCGAGGGAGGGGCATGAATATTTTAGTCACAGGCGGCTGCGGATTCATCGGCAGCAATTTCATCCGGCAGAGGCTCACCGAATCGGGTTCGCCACTACAAAAACTGGTCAATCTCGACCTGCTCACCTACGCGGGCAATCCCGCCAACCTCGCGGACCTCGCCGACGATCCGCGCTATGTTTTTCAACAGGGTGATATCGGGGACGAGGAATTGGTTTCGAGATTGCTCACCGAGCATCAAATCGATGCCGTGCTGAATTTCGCCGCCGAGTCACATGTGGATCGCTCGATCGACTCGCCCGAGCCTTTCGTGCAAACGAATGTCACCGGCACACTCCGCCTCCTGAATGCCTCGCGCCATTATTGGAAATCCCTCCCCGACGACCGCCGCGCCGCGTTCCGTTTCCTCCATGTCTCGACCGATGAAGTTTACGGAACTCTCGGACCGAACGACCCCGCCTTTTCGGAAACCACGCCCTTCGCGCCGAACAGCCCCTACGCCGCCTCCAAAGCCGCCAGCGACCACCTCGTCCGGGCCTTCCAGCACACTTACGGCTTCCCCACCCTCACAACGAACTGCTCGAACAACTACGGCCCCTACCATTTTCCCGAAAAGCTCATCCCCTTGATGATCCTCAATGCGCTCGATGGAAAGCCCCTCCCCGTCTATGGCGACGGCCAGCAAATCCGCGACTGGCTTTTTGTCGAAGACCACGCCTCCGCCATCTGGCTCGTCCTGCAAAAAGGCCGCCTCGGCGAAACCTACAATGTCGGTGGACTCAACGAGCGCGCGAATCTCGATGTGGTGAACACCCTCTGTGCGCTACTCGATGCGAAATCACCCCGCCCGGATGCCGCCTCCTTCTCCGCCCAGATCACCTATGTCACCGACCGTCCCGGCCACGACCGCCGCTACGCCATCGATTGCGCAAAAATCCAACGCGAACTCGGTTGGTCGCCCCGTGAGTCGTTCGAAACCGGCCTCGCCAAAACCGTCGATTGGTATCTCGCCAACCGTGGTTGGACCGACGACATCACAAAAACCCGCTATCAGCGCGAACGCCTCGGCTCCGCAAAATAAAATCTCCTCTGTGCTCTCTGTGTCCTCTGTGGTCAATTCCACTCCCTAACATGCAACACAACACCCAGCGCCGTGGCATCATCCTCGCCGGAGGCTCTGGCACACGCCTCTACCCGCTCACCATCGCCGTCAGCAAGCAACTCATGCCGGTTTACGACAAGCCGATGGTTTACTACCCGCTGTCGGTGCTCATGCTCTCCGGCATTCGTGAGATTTTGCTGATCTCCACCCCCGAGGATTTGCCCCTCTTCCAACGACTCCTCGGCGACGGCTCGCAATTCGGAATCTCTCTCCACTACGCCGAGCAACCCCGCCCCGAGGGCCTTGCGCAGGCCTATCACATCGGCGCCGAATTCGTCGGCGACAAACCCTCCGCTCTCGTCTTGGGCGATAACATTTTTTACGGCCAGCATTTCACCGAAGCAGTGGAAAACGCTGACGCCCGCGTGGATGGTGCCACCATCTTCGGCTACCATGTCGCCGAGCCCAGCGCCTACGGCGTCGTCGAGTTCGCTCCCGACGGTCGAGTCCTCTCCCTGGAGGAAAAACCAAAAACTCCCAAGTCGAATTTCGCCATTCCCGGCCTCTATTTCTACGACCACCGCGCCGTCGAGATCGCAGCCAACCTCCAACCCTCCGCCCGTGGCGAACTCGAGATCACCGACCTCAACCGCCGCTATCTCGAAGCCGGAGCTCTCCATGTCGAACAACTCGGCCGAGGCACCGCCTGGCTCGACACCGGCACGCACGAATCGCTCATGGAAGCCGCCGAATTCGTCAGCGTCATCGAACGCCGCCAAGGTCTCAAGATCGCCTGCCTCGAAGAAATCGCCCTGCGAAATCAGTGGATCACCCTCGCCGATCTGGAATCCCAAATCACCCGCCTCGGCAAATCCAGCTACGGCGCCTACCTCCGCCGCCTGCTGAAATAAATCTCAGCGAAGAATAAGGGTGGATAGCCCTCCCCGCACGGCAACGGAGTGCGCCGGTTTCACCAATGTCTGTCGGAAAATCGACTTTCGATTGCTTTATTGTAGGGCGGGCGTCTCGCCTGCCATCGAAGGACTTACCCACGCAGGCGCCACGCCCGATAGACTGTCAGGATAGGACCCAGGAAGAAAGGGGTATGGCCGTCTCGGCCGTGCGGAGACTGGCGTTCTTTTTTACAACGAACCCATGGGAATCACGGAGTCATGTGACGCACACAGGCGGGACGCCTGTGCTACATTCAAAAGTCAAAATGCAAGCTGCTTTTGGTATGAGAAGCCTAACAACGCCGGGCGCGCGCTCTCACACAGAGCATTTCTACTTCGGCAGATGGATTCGCGGAGACTGGAAGGTGATTTTTTGTGTGAACCCGTTGTGGGAATGAGCCTCCACTTTCATCTGGGTGAGATGCGTGTCGAAAATCTCGGCGGCATGGGCTCGTGTCATCATATCGGATTTTGAGGCCAGCTGAAGCCGTTGACTGTAATCACGAAAATCGACGCGGATTTTTCCGACCGTGAGGAGTTGGATGACGACGCTCAGCGCCTGGACATTGCTGTAGCCGATCTTGAGGACCAACTCCTCGATTTTGTCAGCCAGCGAGCAGGACGACTCGGCGGATTTTTCAGGGATGCCCCCATGATGAATCGTCCGGGTTTCTAGAAGCATGATCGCGGTGGCCGGTTTGAGCGCTTTCATTGAAATAAAGATAAGGTAGGGAGTCGCGGCGCTTTCAAAAAAAATCAGAATTATTTGGTTTCATTGAGCGAGCCGTGAGGAATGGGGACCGCTTTCTTTTTCAAAGGATGCCGCGCCCGCTTCAAAAACCACACCATTCCACCCACCAACAAAATCACAGCAGTGGCCCAGGTTTCGGGCTCGGGGACAGGGAGGATTTGATTGCCAAAAGCGGGAGAGAACCCTGTCGCCTTCAATCCTATATCGAAGCCGGTGCCTAGGAAGCTGTCGCCGCCGTTGCCGCTGTAGAATGAGATCTTATTCAAATCGCCGGGATCGATGGTTGGGAAAAGGAAGACCTTGTCTGTGTCCGCCCCAGTGCCGCCATTCCACAATGTCGAGCCGGTCCAGTTGTAAAAACTCAAGGTGTGGCTCGATAAGGACAGGCCTTGGAACAGGATTTGCACGCTTCCGGGGCCCATATCGATGATGGAGTCTGCGTTCAGGGTCAGGCTGCCGATCGCTCCGCTGTAGTTCCCACTGAATCGTAGCCCGACGCCATTCGTGTTGAGGGTGATGTTTTTTCCGTTGATCGCGTCATCCGCAGTCACGAGCAGCGTGCCGCCGTTGATTTGAACGGTGTTGTTGGAACCCAGCGCATCGGCCGTTGTGGCATTCAAGGTGCCGGCGTTGATGACTGTAGATCCGTTGTAGGTGTTTGTGCCATTGAGCGTAAGCATGCCGCCGCCGTTTTTGGTGACTCCGCCGTTGCCGGAGACCGCGCCCGAAATGGTGAGGGTGTCGCCGGTGTCGATGTCCCAAGTGGCGTTGTTCACCGTGATCGCACCGCTCAAAGTGGCGCTTTGGGTGGCGAGGACATTGTGGACCAACATGGCATTGGTGATCGTGCCGACAGTATCGAATTTCAGAAGCGATGTGGCATTGGCTTGGGTGATCGTGCCGCTGCCCGCGGCGCCGGCGTGGCCGATGACCAAGGTGCCGGTGTTCAGGGTCGTGCCGCCAGCATAGGCGTTAGCTGCATTCAGCGTAAGGTTGCCGCTTCCGTTCTTGGTCAAGGATCGGGTTCCACCGAACTCGTCAACTACCCAGGCGACATTCATTGCGCCTCCGGCTCCGACGTCGATTGTTGTGTTGGCGTTGAGTTCGATACGGCCGACACCTGCGGCGGCGTTAGTGAAATTCGCTGTCGTAGCGGCGTTGACCAAGATACTGCCTCCCAACACAAGCCCCTTACCGTCTCCGAGATTTGATGCGTTGTTGTAGACAAAATTGACGTTTCCGAGAGTGGTGGTTCCCGTGGCGTTCAGGCGCGAGTTTACAGACCCTGCGAGCGTGACCGTGCTGCCTGTGAAGCTTGAGGCGTTGTCGAGTGTGAGCGTTCCGGTTCCGATCGTGAGCGCTCCACCATTCATCGCCATGGAGTGCACTGTTTCGCTCCGGCTGCCCACATTGAGTTCGCCACCATTGATTGTCACCGCGCTGGTGTCACCGATGGCTGTATTTGATCCGAGGGTCAGTGTTCCCGCGTTAACCGTTGTAGCACCAGAGTAGGTGTTTGATCCCGAGAGGGTCACCGACCCGCTCCCGTTCTTCGTGAGAGCACCGACTCCGCTCATGTTGCCGGAGTAGGTGCCGCTTGTGGTCTGGTCGAAGACCACCGCGGCGTTGTTGGCGATGTTTCCCTGGAGGCTGGAGGTGGTGCCTTGGAGTGTGCCGACGTTGACATTGGTGCCGCCGCTGTAGGTGTTCGTGCCTCCGAGGACCAGTGTGCCGAGGCCTGCCTTGGTCATGCCATTTGACCCCGCGAGGACCGAGTTGATGGTGGCTTGGAGGCTGGTGTCAACAGTGATGGCGTTTGCCACATCGCTGGCGGCGCCGAGTGTGAGCGTGCCGCTGGAAAGGGTGTAGCCGGTCGTTTGGAAGGAGAGGCCGGCATTCGCGGAAATCGTTCCCACGGTTACGGTGCCAGCGGTGCCTGCAAAGACGGCGGTGCTTGCGGGATTCCATGCCGTGCCGGACACAGAGGCATTGCTGGTGGACCAGTTCGTGTTTGTTCCGTTCCATGTGCCAGTGCCGCCCAGGCTCGCCCCGTTCGCCGTCCAATACATCGCCGCCGCGCTCTCGATGATGGAGAGCAGGCCGCTGGATTGGTTCAGTGAAAACGCATAGCTTCCCGAAGAGCCGCTCCAAATGCCCGAACTCAAGCTCAGGCTGCCGGTGAAGCCTCCGCTGCCGGTGAGCGACACGGTGGAAAAATCTCCGGAGGGGGTGGTGAAGTTCCACAGGTCGTAGGAAGCGGAGGGCGTCGCACTGGCTATGTCGAGCGAGAGCCCGTTCCCCAGCGTGATCGCGCCGGCATTCAAAGCCCCGGCCGTGCTTGCACCCACGCCGAGCGTCAATCCCGCTGTGCCGATGCTGAAAGTCGTCGCTGTCGTGTCGAATCTGCCGCCGTCCGAGATGACCAACGTGGAGGCGGAGGCGAGGGAACCGGAGGCCCCGAGTTTGAGCGTGCCTCCGTTGATTGTGGTTGAGCCATTGTAGGTGTTCGCCCCAGAAAGAGTCAGATTGCCCGCGCCGGACTTTGTCAGATTCGATGTGCCAATTCCAATTATGCCTGTGACCGTGGTGTTGCCAGTTCCACTGAAAGTTAAATTTCCCGAACCATTAATATTCGGATTAATTGTAAATAGGCCGCCACCATTATGATCTATAAGTAAATTGCTTGAGGCTGTTAAATTTCCGACACCTGTGCCAACTGTGAATTGGATATTGGCAGTTGAGCCCGCCGCTATTGAAATGCTACTTGATCCTGATGTGGCAGAGAATGTTAGAGATCTCGCCGTATCGCCCGTTCTTGAGCTCGTAAATCGTGTTCTTAGGTCGGTGTCTGCATTTGCGTCATAGGAAAGAGACCTAATAGTAAGATTTGCTCCTAAAAATGAATTGTTTGTCGTGTTTGCTACGGCGTTTGTGCTGGTTGAACTGAAAGTTAAATCTGTTGTTCCATTGTATGCCGGCGCGGATGACCAGTTGCCCACAACGGAAAAATTACCGGAGGTTGCGCCTGTCCATGTCTGAGCCATTGCTACCGAGCTCACAAATACCCAGATGCCCACCAACAACCCGACACATTTCCCCAGCCTTAAAACCGGGCCAGCGATATTCCAAACGGGGAGGAGAGTTGGAATTTTGGATGTTGGATGTTGAATGTTGGATTTGGAAAAATTGGCGGGCTTTTCGGAGCAGCGGCGGGTGGCTGCGAAGAAGCCAGAAGATAGAAGCTCAAGGAGCGTGGGCGTCCCGCCCACTGGAATGGAACGAAGTGGGCGGGACGCCCACTCTCCTTGAGGTCTCTCAGATTTTAAAATGTTTCGATTCATCGCTTGTTCCTAAAGGTTTTTGGTTGGCGCCCTGAGGGGGTCTGCCTTTCCTTTTGGTTCAAGAGCGAGCGGGGACTCGTCCCTGACTGCGGTGCCATCCCGCAGCTGACTCGGACCGTTTTCACGGTGGCATCGGAATCCCTGAGAAAAGCCGATGCGCTTGAATTGCGGTCAAAGTTTGGAGAACGAGGCACGAGGCGCAATGGCTCCCCCGTGACAATCCCGTAACCTCACCCCGCGCTAATCCCTGATTTTGAGCAAATACCATGCCAAGCCTGAGCACGCAGGCCACAACTGTCACGCTAGCTACTCTTTTGAAGCACCTTGCGTTTTTGCAACAATTCCGCGACACGGATTATCGAAGCTTCCCCGTCGAATCATTGTTCGGAACCGCCCAATCCAATGTTCGAAAGTGTCTGGAATTTTCAAGGAGAGTGGGCGTCCCTCCCACTGGAATCGAACGATGTGAGCGGGACGCCCACTCTCCTTGAGGAAAAAAAAGTGCGGACGAAGGTTCCCCAACCTTCGCCCGCGATTCAACCCCCCAATGGTTGAGAGGGTGCAGATAACTCGGTCACGCATCGGGGCACAAAGGGTATCGTGAAACAGTTTCGTCACATGGTGCTGGGACTGGGTTCCTGCAGGGGCTTGCCTCGCCGGGGAAAAGAAGCGAAAGCTCACGCATGCGCGTCACTCCCTTTGTCATTGGTCTTCTCGCCGTTCCGTTTCTGAGCCATCCAGGGGTTGCCGAGGATGGGAAAAAGCGTCTGGTTTTTCCGACCGCTGCCGAGCCCTCTCCGAAAAGTCCTGCCTCCCCGCCCACGCCCGCCGCTCGCATCCTGGAGCCGACCGAAGTCCTGAAGCAATTCTTCGAGGACCTGAAGGCCGATCAACTCGACTCCGCTTACCAAGGTCTCGTGAAAAACACGATCATCTCGGAACGCACCGAGAACATCGATCAACTCAAAGAGAAAACCCGAGTCGCACTCGACAATTTCGGGCCGGTGAAAGGTTACGAAATCGTGGAATCCCTCGAAGTCGGCAGTTCGCTCATCCGCTTCACCTGCGTCTCGCTAAACGCCGATGTGCCGATGCGCTGGCGGTTTTATTTTTACCGCTCGGGCGCCCAGTGGAAGATCATCGATCTCCGCGTGGATGACGGCATTGCCGATCTCTTCGAGGAGGTCTCCAGCCGCCGGAAAAAATAGCACCTTGGAAAAAAACCGCCGTAAGTTTCCATGGCTGCCCGTGGCGGGAATCACCGTTCTGGCCTGTGCTCTCGGGCTTTTTTGGCTGTCACAAAACCCCACCTCCGTCGCGCAGTGGGCTCTGAAAAAAGCCATGCCCCAGGCGGGCATTGCGGTGGACGCTGTTTGTTTCGGTGAACCGGGCGAAATCATTTTCGAGAATTTCGTTCTACCCGATCCGCTGACAGGAAAACCCCTCCTGCGTCTGGAGCGGGGACGCCTCGTCTTCACCTTTTCGGATATCCTTCGGCGCCGCATCGGGGAAATCCACTTGGTCAATCCCCTCTTGGTCATCTCCCCAGGATGGTCGGGGGTTTTTCCGAAAACTGCAGCCGAATCAAAAAGCGCCCCCGCACCGACGATTCGGCGGGTTTTTTGTGACTTCGGCGAAGTCCGCTACGAAGCCAGCAGCACCGGACGGCCCGACATCTCGGCGCAGTTTTGCATGGATTGGAAGGAGGTCGCCCTCCACTCCGAGGGGCTCCAAGACTTCACCCTGTGGGATATCCAAGCCACGGCTCCGGGTTTTCAAAATCCGTTTCTTGTTCTGGACCTCATTCGACTCCGAGCAAGTCCCCGCGAGCTTTTCGAGAGGTTCGAACTTCGCGAGGCGAGGATTTCCGGCGGGGTGTTGGCCATCGGGTCCGCCCTGGACCAATTGACGCATCTGCCGAAAAATCCCGCTCAGAATCCCACCCCCACTTGGAGACTCGGACTCCTCGAAATCTCCGGCGTTCGAGCCAGCCTCGGCGAGAACGCCTGGCGCGCAGAGAGCGACATCACTTTTACCATCGCCACCACACTCCAAAACCTCACCCCCTCCGAAATCACCAACAAACTCGGCGCGACCGAGCAATCGATCGAACTCAGCAATCTCGCCATCCCCTCGCCTCGCGATCCCTTCACCCATGTCCTCAAGCTCCGGAGCGTCCTCATCCAATTCACGCTCGCCGGCCTTCTCGAACAGGAAATCCGTGGAGTCACCTTAACGAGTCCCGTCGTTTCCATCGGCGAGGATTTGTTTCTCTACATGGATCAAGCCCGATCCCGTCGGGGCGGAGGGGCCGCGACGGATTCTGCCGCATGGAAAATCCAGCGCCTGGAAGTGAAATCCGGCAGCCTCGTGATCGGCAGCGGCGGACGCGATAATTACGGCTTGCCGCTGAATTTCCAGACAGTCGCCGAAAATGTCGCTCTCAATGACCTCGCCAGCCTCACACTGAGCGGCAGCCTCGAGATTCCTGCGCGGAACTACCAGTTCCCCGACTATCAGATTACCTTCGAAACCGAACCCGGCGACCTGCGCTTCTCCTACCCTCCAGAGAAAGCCATCAGCAATGTCGTCGGCACGGTGAAGATCAAATCCCTCCGCTGGCGCCAATACCTCGCCACGGACGCATGGATCAGCGCCACCTTTGATCGCGAAGGCATCAACAGCACCTTTGGCGGAGTCCTCTACGGCGGGAATATCTCAGGAGGCTTTGGATTTTTCTTCACCGAGAAATCCCCCTGGATCGGCTGGCTCGGCGGCAAAGATGTGGATTTGAAAAAACTCACCAATGTCATCGCTCCGCAAAATTTCAGCATGACCGGCCCCCTCGAATTCAGCGTCCAGACAAACGCCGAAGCGAAATCCATTCAGCGCGTCCAAGGATCGTTCCGCACGACCCAGCCCGGCACGATGGAGATCGGCAAGCTCGATGACCTCCTCGCCAAGATTCCCCAGAGATGGTCCGCCTTGAAACGCGACAGCCTCCGGATCGCCCTCGAATCCCTCCGCAATTTCGACTACCGCACCAGCGAGGGATCCCTCTGGTTCACCGACGGGCAGGGCATTCTCGACTTGAAGTTGCAAGGCCCCCAAGGTTCACGCACATTTCAGACTCTGCTCCACGCCGACGAATCACCCGAGGGCCAGTGGAAGCAAAAACCCGCTCGACCATGAAAATCCGGAACTCCACCGTCCTGACAGCCCTTGTCCTCGCCGGTTGCGCCGGCCCGACCGTCAACCTCTCCACACCGGAACCCGTCAAAGTCGACATCGCCATGCGCCTCGATGTCTATCAGCACCAAAAAGAGGAAAAACCCGGCCAACCCGCACCGGCCACGAATCCCGGACCTGACCGACTCAACCGCGCTGCGGACATCCAGACTTTTAAAAACTCCCGACTCATCGGAGAAAGCGCCAGCGCCCTCCTCTCCATCCGCGTCGAACCCGCTGGCGAAGAAGGCGACTACCTCCGAAAAATCGTCGAAGCCGAAAACACCTCCCGCATGGCCTTGATGAAAGAGCAATCCACCCGCGACAAAATCCCCCTCCCGGCCGTCCAGAAAAAGCAAGCCGACCTCGCCCGCAAAATGGCCTTCAAAGGCGAATGGATCGAAATCGAAAAAGCGGACGGAACCCTCGAATGGGTGCCAAAGGAAGGCTAGATAGAAACCTCAAATACCGCATCCCGGAGGGAGGTTTTGGGCGAGCGAGGGAAGGAAAAAAGTGGAGGCGAGGGTCGGAATCGAACCGACGAATACAGCTTTTGCAGAGCCGTGCCTTACCACTTGGCTACCCCGCCACAGAAGGCTTTTACTCTTACTACATCGCGTAGGGATGACAACCGAATCTTTATCGGATTCCAATGAGGAGGCTCTCACGAAGGCACGAAGCAACTGTGGTTTTCAGCAAGTGGAAAGTTTTGGATTTTTGATGAGGGATTGGATGTGAATTAGGAGTTTTCGCATGGCGGCGACGATGGCGCATTTGTAGGGTTTGCCGCGTTCGCGCAG
>JBILML010000027.1:0-41894 GCA_044375555.1 Terrimicrobiaceae bacterium | reverse complement strand
TGGGGGCTACGCGCCCCCATAACCCCGCGGTTTGGGGGGAACTTGGAGGCGCTCCCGCGCCCTCAAGATACCGAACCAAAACAACAACAAAAAACCGACCTCAAACACAAAGAATCGGATAGGCCCGTTCGTTGAAAGCCTACCGCACCGAGGTCATCAAAGGCGTCCGTCTCTACGGTGAGATGCATCGCTTCCTGCCGATCTATGCGAAGTGGCACGGCGCCCGTATCACGGAACTCCCTGTTAACCACCACGCCCGCAAGACCGGCCACTCCAAATACGGCCTCGAGCGAGTGCTCAAGGTTGTCATGGATCTCCTGACAGTCCGCTTCATGGACCGCTACATGCTCAAGCCGATGTATCTTTTCGGCTTCTGGGGTTTCTTGTTTCTCTGCGGCTCGGTCGGGTTCACCGCCTGGGCCCTCTATATGCGCACGCGAGGGTATTTTTTCACCGCCACGCCGCTGCCGATGATGGCCGTCTTTTCGTTCATGACCGGCGTCATTTGTTTTCTCATGGGTCTACTCGCCGAGATGGTCACGCGCACCTTTCACGAGTCGCAAAACAAGGCCATCTACATGGTCCGCGATACCCGCAATCTGGACGGGAAAACCTCCGCCGTCTGATGTGCGGAATCGCCGGATTCGTCGGCGCGGGGGATGGCGCGGTGTTGCGCCGAATGACGGATCGATTGGTTCATCGCGGGCCCGATGCCAAGGGATTTTTTGAAAAACCAGAGGCCGGGGTGTTTCTCGGTCATCGCCGATTATCCATCATCGACCTCTCCGGCGGCGCGCAGCCGATGTCTACCGCCGACGGCCAAACGGTCATTGTTTTCAACGGCGAGATTTACAATCACGCGGACCTCCGCGCCGAATTGCAGGCGAGGGGACATGTCTTCGCGACCGACCATTCCGATACCGAGGTGCTTCTTTACGCCTGGCGGGAGTGGGGGCCGGCCATGCTCGATCGACTCAATGGCATGTGGGCTTTTGCCATTTTGGACGGACGCGAGAAACGGCTCTTTCTCGCCCGCGACCGCTTTGGAAAAAAACCACTCTATTGGTTCCATCGACAGGGAACATTCGGGTTCGCCTCGGAGTTGACCTCGCTCCTCGAACATCCCCTCGCGCCGCGCAGTGAATCCGAACTCGCACGGGTCAAGTTTCTCGCCCACGCCCTGATCCCCGCGCCTCACACCGCCATCGAGGGAATCCAAAAACTCCCCGCTGCCCATCATCTCACGCTGGATCTGGGCGGTTCCGCTCCGCGAATCCAACGCTGGTGGCGCTACACGATCGAGCCCGATGCGCAGCCAAAAAGCGAGCCGGCCTTGGTTGAGGAACTCCTCGAAACCCTCACCCGTGCCACGGCTCGTCGCCTCGTCGCCGATGTGCCGCTTGGAGTGTTTTTAAGTGGTGGCTTGGATTCCTCCACCATCGCGGCGCTGGCTGGCCGGAAGGACGCTCCTCATGGCTTGAAAACATTCACCATCGGTTTTCGCGAGCCATCTTTCGACGAGTCTGTCTTCGCCGCTCGAGTCGCCGATTTTCTTAAAACGGACCATCATGTTGACACGCTGAGCCTCGATGGGGCCCTCGCCGCGTTGCCGCATTTTTTTGATCGATTGGATGAACCTCAGGGTGACAGCTCGCTCCTCCCGACTTGGCTGCTCTGCCGGTTTGCGCAGACGAAAGTCACCGTCGCCCTCAGTGGCGATGGGGGCGATGAACTCTTCGCTGGCTACGATCCCTTTCGTGCTCTCCGACTCGCGGAGATTTACCGAAAAGCCGTTCCTCGTCCTCTCCATGCGGCCTTGCATCTCCTCGCTGCCCGCCTCCCTGTTTCGCACAAAAACATCAGCCTCGATTTCAAAATCAAACGCACCCTGCGCGGACTCGATCATCCGCCGAGACTCTGGAATCCCGTCTGGCTCGGCGCGCTCGAACCCTCCGATCTAGCCCGCCTCACCGGTTCCCGATTTTCCGTGGAGGAAATCTACAGCGAGTCGATCGAGGCCTGGGAGTCCTGCGCCGCAACCGATCCTGTGGACCGCACGCTTCAGTTTTACACCGAAATCTACCTGCAGGATGGCATCCTCGCGAAGGCCGACCGAGCCAGTATGATGAACTCGCTCGAAGTTCGCAGTCCCTTCCTCGACATCGAGGTTGCCGACTTCGCCCGTCGCCTGCCGCACTCTTTCAAGCTCCGGGGAAAAACCACCAAATACCTCCTCAAGCGCGCCGCCGAAAAGCTCCTCCCTGCCGAAATCGTCCATCGCAAAAAGAAAGGCTTTGGCACCCCGGTCGGCGCTTGGCTTCGCACCGGTCGCATCGCTCCCGAGTCCACGAATCCTCTTCTCCGCGAGCATCTCGATTCCCACCTGGCCGGCCGCTCCGATGAGCGTCTGCACCTCTGGTGCGAATATGTCTGGCAGCAATGGAGCGCTCGCAATCCAACCCGGTGAAACGCGTCCTCCATGTCATCGACAGCCTCCACCTCGGGGGAGCTCAGGAGGTCGTTCTCAACCTCGCCACTTGTGGCAGTCCGAGATTTCGACACGAGGTGGCCACGATGCACGGCCACGGGATTTATTGGCACCGTCTCCGCGAGGCGGGCATCAAGGTCCATAGTCTCTCACCTCACAAATATCTTCCCGCCTATCTAGCCACGCTTCCGGCGCTCCTTTTCGCCAAGCGCCCCGACATTCTTCATTGTCACCTGATTCCCTCCAATATCCTCGCTAAGCCGCTCGGGGCCTTGATGGGCGTGCCACTCATCCTCAACCACGATCACACAAACGACCCTCACCGGATCGACAACAAGCTCTTCCTTGCGCTCGACAAATCCACCAACCGATTCGCGCACCACCTCATCGCCGTGGCCGGTGCGTGCCGGGATTTTCTGATTCAGCACGAATCCATCCCTCCCGAAAAAGTCACGCTGGTTCCGAATGCCATCGATCTCCGTCGATTTTCGCCTGGCCAAATCATTCGACGGGATGCCCGATCGAAACTCGGCTTGTCGCTGGATGCCCCGGTGATCGCCGGGGTTGGCCGATTGAATTCTCAAAAAAATTTCTCTCTGGTTCTCGATGTCGCCGCCGCGCTCACGCCGAGGTTTCCAAATTTGCGTTTCCTGCTGGCTGGCGAGGGACCCGAGGAAGCAATGCTTCGCGAAAAAGCCCGCCATTTGGGTCTTGCTGACCGGATCGTCTTTGCGGGTTACATCGCCGACACCCGCCAAGTCTATGCCGCCGCCGACATCCTGCTCATGCCCTCCCGATTCGAGGGTTTGCCCATGACGCTCCTCGAAGCCATGGCGATGAACCTCCCCGTCGTCGCCTCCAAACTGGATGGTATTGCGGAAGTCATTGAGGAGGGACGCGAGGGCTATCTCGTCGATTCCGGTGATGTATCCGGCTTCGTGGAACGCTGCGCGGCACTGCTCGAGAATCCGGCCAAATCCTCCGAACTCGCCGCCAACGCCCGCGCAAAAATCGAAGCCCATTTTTCCGTAGAGCGAATGACCTCCGCTGTGGAGGCGATCTATGACCACTTCCTCCCATGAAAATCCTCGTCCTTTGCTACGAATACCCGCCGGTGGGCGGGGGTGGGGGACGCGTGGCAGCTTCCGTGGGGGCTGGGCTTGCAGGCCGGGGGCATGAGGTGAAGGTCGTTTCGGCGGGTTTGCGGCATTTGCCGCGACGGGCGGTGATCGAGAGTGTTGAGGTTTTGAGGCCCGAGTCGTATCGCCAGCGCGAGGACACCTGCTCGGTGCGGGAGATGGCGTTGTATCTCGCCACATCGTTTTTTCCCGCGCTTCGGCTTTGCCGGAGTTGGAATCCCGATGTGATCCATGCCCACTTTGTGGTTCCTACGGGAGCGCTGGCGCTGGCGCTGCATTGGCTGACGGGCATTCCCTATGTGCTCACCGCGCACCTCGGAGATGTGCCCGGTGGGGTTCCGGAGCAAACCGACAAATTGTTCCGCTGGCTGGGTCCTTTCATTCGTCCGATCTGGAAAAACGCCGCCGCTGTCACCGCAGTGAGCGGCTTTGTCGCAGAGTTGGCTGAGAAAAACTGCGGCATTTCCGCGAAGGTCATCCTCAACGGCGTTCCCCTGCTCCCGCCACCCGCAAGGCTGGAACTTCAAAATCCCATACGGCTGGTGATGGTCGGGCGCTTGAGTGTTCAAAAAAATCCCCTGCTCGCCATTCGAGCGCTGTCGTTGGTCAAAGACCTGCCGTGGCGATTGGAGGTCATCGGCGAGGGGCCGCTTGCTGCGCCGATGCGTGAGTGCGTTGAGGGAAACGGCCTCTCCGACCGTGTCGTGTTCTCGGGTTGGCTGGCGGCGGAGGAAGTTTCCGAGCGCCTTGCCGCGTCCGACATTCTTCTGATGACCTCCACTTCCGAGGGTTTGCCAATGGCGGGCATCGAGGCCTTGCGCCACGGGTTGGCGATTGTCGGCAGCCGGATTGGTGGGTTGATGGATGTGGTTGCGGATGGAAAAAACGGCCTCCTGTGCGATCTCACGCCCGAGGATTTCGCCAAGGCACTGCGTGAGGTTTTGGAAAATCCCGATCGTCTTTTGGCGATGCGGGCGGCCTCGCTGGAAAAGTCGCGGGATTTCAATCTCCCCGACCGCCTGAACGACTACGAGCGCGTGCTGGAATCGGCTGCTCGGTGATTTGGCTTTCACGCTTTGCGGTCAGCGTGTTGGATGCCGAGCCATGCTGGCTGTTCATGATGTCATCTCGCTCACAAGCGTTCGGTTCCCTGCCTTTAACTCCGGAACTCCAACGGTCGAACCCCTCGAAAAAGGCGGATCGGAACGCAAGTTCTACCGCATTCGTATGGGTGGGGACTCGATGATTTTCATCAAGTATTCGAATCACAAAGAGGAAAACCGCCACTATGTCGCGATCGCGCGCTTCCTCTCTGCGGCAGGGGTTCCGGTGCCGGAGGTTTATCTCCACGATGAGGAAGAGAGCCTGATTTGGATGCAGGATCTCGGTGAGATCGATCTCTGGAGTCATCGCAACGATCCGTGGCCGACCCGCCGCGCGCTTTACCAATCCACGCTGGATGCGGTTTTCGCGATGCACCGGAATGCCACCTCGGCGGATGGGGTGGGGGAGTTGGAGCTTCAACGGGTTTTCGACGCGGACCTCTACCTCTGGGAGCAGGGCTACTTTTTCGAGCACTGCCTTGGGAATTTTTTCAAAATAGATATCCGGGAGTTGTCTTCGCTACCGGCGCTGCGAGCGGCGGCCGAGCGCTTGGCTTCGCTTCCTCGAGTATTGGTCCACCGCGATTTCCAATCGCAAAATGTGATGATCCGCGAGGGATCTGCTTGGTTGATCGACTTTCAAGGGATGCGCTTCGGGCTCGCCCAATACGACCTGGCTTCGCTGCTCTACGACCCGTATGTCTCGCTCCACGACGGCGAGCGCCGGGAGCTTTTGGATTACTACAAATCCCTCTGCGGCGGAGTCTCTGCCGACTTCGACGAAATTTTCCGCTGGTGCGCGCTTCAGCGATTGATGCAGGCGCTCGGCGCTTACGGATTTTTGGGTCTGCAAAAAGGCCGCTCCGAATTTCTCACCCATGTGCCGCAGGCCCTTCGCTCACTTGGCAAGGTCGCTTCCGGCCTTGATGGGCTCGACCCGCTGATGCAACAACTGGAGGAACTCACATGACCAAAAGCCCCGAAACTGTCGTCATCCGCCGCATTACCCCCTCGCTCGACAACGCCCGGTTCGCCATCAAGCGTCCCGTCGGCGGCACGCTCCAAGTCGAGGCCGATATTTTCAAAGACGGGCACGACGAAGTCGCGGCGCTCTTGAAATGGCGGCGCGTTGGGGAGTCTGCGTGGAATGAAACGCCGATGCATCCTTTGCTCAACGACCGCTGGGCCGGGGAGTTTTTGGTTGCCGATGCGGGGGCTTGGGAGTTCACGGTCGAGGCTTGGGGTGATGTATTTTTTTCCTGGCAGCACGAATTGGAGAAAAAATTCGCCGCCGGGTTGCGCGAATTGCAAAGCGAGATTTTGGAAGGTGCGGGCTTCATCGAGACGGCGGCCAAGCAGGCTGGCAAAGGCGGCGACGGCGAGGCTCTAAAAAAGTTCGCCAAGGAAATGCGCGCCGCCGATCCGGACAAAGCCCACGCCCTCGCGCACGATCCGAGTCTTTGCGCGTTGATGGTGATCCACGCCGACCGCTCGATTTCCACAACGGCCGATCCGTTTCATCCCGTGTGGGTGGACCGTGAGCGGGCGACCTTTGCGTCGTGGTATGAATTTTTTCCGCGTTCCGCCGAGGGCAAGCCCGACTCGGGCTCGACCTTCCGCGATTGCCTCGGCCGCATCGATGACGCCAAGGCGATGGGGTTCGATGTGATTTATTTTCCTCCGATCCATCCGATCGGCGAATCGAACCGCAAGGGGCGCAACAACTCCACGACCTGCCAACCCGGCGAGCCCGGTGTGCCCTACGCGATCGGCAACCGTCGCCATGGAGTCAACGGCGGTGGACACAAAGATGTCGCGCCGGAACTCGGCACGCTCGAGGATTTCGACTGGCTCGTCGCCCAAATCCAGAAGCGTGGCCTGGAGATCGCGCTCGACTTCGCGATCAATTGCTCGCCCGACCACCCGTATGTCCACGAGCATCCCGAGTGGTTTTTCAAGCGTCCCGACGGCTCGATCAAGTATGCCGAGAACCCGCCGAAAAAATACGAGGATGTCTATCCGCTGAATTTCCACAATGCCGACTGGCGCGCCCTCTGGGACGAGCTCCGCGATGTGATTCTTTTCTGGTGCGGCCATGGCGTGAAAATCTTCCGCGTGGACAATCCCCACACGAAGCCCGTCGCTTTTTGGGAATGGGTCATCGCCGAGGTGAAGGCGAAATACCCGGACACGGTTTTCCTGAGCGAGGCTTTCACAAAGCCCAAGATGATGCAGGAACTCGCGAAGGCGGGCTACACGCAGAGCTACACCTACTTCACCTGGCGCAATACGAAGTGGGAACTCACCGAGTATCTCACCGAGCTCAACACGCCGCCGATGCGTGATTTTTTCCGCGCGAATTTCTTTGCGAACACTCCCGACATCCTGCCTGAGTTTTTGCAGCATGGTGGACGACCTGCCTTTCTCATCCGCGCGCTGCTGGCGGCGATGACCTCGCCGGTTTACGGCATCTACAGCGGATTCGAGCTGTGCGAAAACACGCCCGTGCCCGGCAAGGAGGAGTATCTCGATTCCGAGAAATACCAGTTCAAAGGCCGTGACTGGAACGCGCCGGGGAACATCAAGGATTACCTCACGAAGCTGAACGCCATTCGTGCCAGCAACCGCGCCCTGCGCGGGTTCGACAACCTCCAACTCCACACGGCTGAGAATGACCAAATCCTCTGCTTCTCGAAATCCACGCCGGCGCTGGACAATATCCTTTTGATCTCGGCCACGCTCGATCCGCGCAGCAATCAAAGCGCGTTTGTGCATGTGCCCCTCGAGGAATTCGGCATCGGGGCCGACGAGGAGTATGCGATGGAGGATTTGCTCACGGGCGAGGTTTTCCATTGGCGCGGTTCCAGAAATTTCGTGGCGCTTGATCCCCAAAACCGCCCCGCGCATGTCTTCCGAGTGCGCCGTCCAATCGGTCGCGAAGAGGGCGTCGATTTGTTTGCCTGATTTTTTTTAAAAAAATCCTGCAAAAATCCGCTCCTTGTGCGTTTACCCCTTGGAGTTTCTAGGGAATTTATTTCAGCCTGGGCAGATCATGACTGCCGGGTGAAGGGGAAGGCCTGGGCTCTGAAACAAAATATATGTCACGCCCAAGACGACTTAAGCACCCTGTGAAAATCAATCTGATGATTGATAAATACATTAAAACCCAAGCTGCCGAAATGGCGCGAAAGCAAGGAATCAGCGTGGGACGCCTTTTTGAAAATTGGGTCTTGAAGGATCTAAACGGTTCACTTCCCGCCGATGACGATTTGTTAGATGACGAACTCTCGGAGGAGTTCTGATGACCCGCTCTACGAATCTCAGCTAGGGACAACCCTGAGGCGAAGACGGTGCTTGGTAGTATCCAGGCTTCGGTTGATACAGTTGTTGAAGAGGGGTATACGATGGCGACGGGTAGGATGGTTGGATGCCATTCACGCGATTCCACTCGGCTTCCACCAAATCCTCGAAAAGTTGAGCGAGGGATCGGCGCCTTTTGTTCGAGATCTCAACGGCGAAATCCTTGATTTCAGGATGGATCGTGAGGTTCAGCTTGGAGCGAGGCGGGCGACGGAGTCTTTTCTGTTTCATCGAGTGATTTTCAGTGGTTGGGAATCTTGGATTGAGATACGCACATAACTAGGTGTTGGCAACGACAATTTGAGCGGTATCGGCCATAAGCTCTATACGGGAAAACCCGCAGTTAATTTCCAAACCGTTTGCGCAGGAAGGATAGGGGGAATCGGTCGCCGGGGCAGTCGGTGGGCTTGGGATTGATCTCCTTGTGACCTTTAACGATCGCAGCCTTGCCTTTCACCTTGCCGACGCGGTTTCGGAGGTAGGAGCAAAGTTCATCGAGCGCTTCGAGTTGGGCTTTTGTTGGAAGATCGCGATTCAGATCACCCACGAGGCAGATGCCGATCGAGATGTCATTCAGGTAGTTGCTTGCGACATGGCCCCCGTTGATTTGGCGGGTCCAGCGCGGGCCGATCTCGATTTGGCCGTTGCCAGAGGAGGCACCGTTGCCGATGACGAAGTGGTAGGCGAGGCCGTTCTCCATTTTACGAACTCGGCGGTGGTAATTGTCAAAAATCCGGGCGTTTCCTTGGCGGGTTCCGCTGTTGTGGATGATGATGTATTTCCAGCGACCTTTGCGGATTTTGGCATTGTCGATCGCTTTGCGCACGGCGGGGCTGAGGTAACGCCAACGCTTCATGAAGCCGCCAAACACGGAAGCTGGGGGAGGCTCAAATCCCGCCTCGTCTTGCAGGCCGGATTTCTCGATGAGGATCGGGGCGTCGAGTTTTTGACCCGAGGGGGTTTTGCCTTTTGGAATTTGAACTTTCGGCGTGGGCGTGGGTTTCTCGACCCGCTCGGGTGTGGAGGATTTCTTTTCAGGAATCTCATCCTCGCCGGGGATCAAAATGTAGTCGTCCGAATCGGAGATCGGTTTCTTCTTGGCTTCGGGTGGAGCGGTGGGCTCTGGCTTGGGTTCGGGAGTTGGGGTGGCGATTTTTTTAGGAGTCGGCTCCGGTGTGGAGGGGCGCGGAGTTTCGCGGGGAACGGGTTTTTCAGGGGTTGAAGCGGGCTTTGGCTTCGGCTTGGGAGTTGCCGCAGGGGAGGGTTTGGAGACGGGACGGATGTCCTCACGCGCCTTGAGAAAGAGGCGTTTTTTTTCTGCCTCGCTCAATTGCGCGCCGAGCTTCGGCACGAACAGCAAGCTGGCAAAAACAACAACGAGAATGCCCAGGGTCGGACTTCGCACGCCGCACGCTAACAAGGGGCGAAGGATTTTCAAGACGATGGGTAAAGGACTTTTTCGAGCCGGAGTCCGCAGGCGGGGGCCGTGTGGCAAAACGCCGGGGAGCCATCGCGCAGTCTTGTGGTGAGTTCTTCCAAACCGCATCGGCCTGCGGCGTGACGGGTGATGGCGGCGGCCAGAATGCGAACCATCTTGTAAAGGAAGCCACCGCCTTCGAAGCGGAGTTCGATTTTTGGTCCATCAAAATCAGCTTCGATGCGATGGATCGTGCGAACCGTGTGCTCGGGTTCCTTCGTCCGGCGCGCGGAGAAGGCGGCGAAATCATGGGTGCCTTCGAAAAGAGAACACGCCGCACGGATCGAGTCGGGATCCAGCTTCCAGTGAACATGCCATGATCGGTCGGCGAGCATCGGATGCGTCATTGGCGCGCTCCAGATCGTGTAGGAGTAGATTTTTCCAATAGCCGAAAACCTCGCGTGAAAATCTTCGGACACTTCGCGGAGGCTCATGACGCGAATCGCTGGCGGCAGGTGGGCGTTGAGAGCGGCGAGCCATTCGCGAGGGGTGAAGCGTCCGCTGGCGACATCGACATGGGCCTGCTGGGCATTCGCGTGGACTCCGGCATCGGTGCGGCCGGAGCCGTGGATCGAGGCCTCGCGCTCGCCGAGGGCGTGGAACGCTTTTTCCAGAAAATCCTGCACGGTGTTTCCTCCGGCCTGGCTTTGCCATCCGTTCAATCCCGCGCCGTGGTAGGCGATTTCTAGAAGCAACCTCACGCTTGGGCGTCGAGCCAGCCTTGAAGAATGATTTGGGCGGCGACTTGATCGATGACGGATTTCTGATTTCGGGTGTTTCGGCCGGCCTCCTGGAGGGATCGCTGCGCGGCGACGGTGGAGAGGCGTTCGTCCCACGCAATGATCTGCAGTGTCGTGAGGCCACGGAGTTTTTCGATGAACTCCTTTGCCTTGGTCGCGGCGGGGCCGTAGGTGCCATCCATATTTCTTGGCATGCCGATGACGATGGCTGCGACTCCCCGGCTGGCGGCGAGTTCGAGGATTCTCGCGATCGGATCGCCTTTGGTGGCGGGAATGGTTTCGAGCGGGTGGGCGAGCATTCCGAGGTCGTCGCTGGCCGCCACGCCAATGCGTGCATCCCCAAGATCTATGCCGAGTGCCTTTTTCATTAGGGGTTGAAAGTCCCACACCGCCTGCCTAGCTTCAATGCCCATGTCACAGCTTTCCTTGGATAAATTCGGCGAAAACCTCCCCGTCTCCGGCATTGTGGGGTTCTCGCAAGTCGCGATCGGACTCGGTGCCGGGTTTCTGATTGCTGATAGCATCGGTCAAAACGCACGCCGCAATGCTGGCATCGCGTTGATCGGACTCGGGGCCGCCGCGCTCGTTCCGCTCGTCTGGGGCATCGCCTCAAAGATCAGTTCCCGCCCCGACTCCTCGCGGGCCATGCGCAAGCGCCTCGAGGGCATTCGCGGGGAATTTGACGACAGCGATCAGGAATAACCGCGCCGAGCTTTTGAGCGTGCCCCGGATCGTTCTGGCCTCGGCCTCACCGCGTCGAGTGGACTTGATGCGCGAAGCCGGCTGGGATTTTGAAGTCGTGGTTTCCGGAGCGGAGGAAGCCGAGCATCACGGGGAGGGACCGGATTTTTTGGCGATCGAAAATGCCCGACGTAAATGGGCGGCGATCGCTCCATCTCGTCCCGAGGACATCGTGATCGCTGCGGATACGGTGGTTTGGTTGGAGGGAAAATTTTTCGCCAAGCCGCGAGATTTCGATCATGCGTTTGAAATGGTCAGCGCACTCGTGGGGCGAACCCATTCGGTGGTCACTGGCGTCGTGCTCGGAAGTCACTCGCGAGGGGCTTCGGAGTTTGCTGAAACCACGCTGGTGACATTTCGGGATTTCTCAGCGAGCGACATCGAGGACTACCTGCGCGAGATCAACCCGCTCGACAAGGCGGGTGCCTATGCCGCCCAAGGCGAGGGGGGCCGAATCATCGCGGAGATTGCCGGACTGCGAAGCAATGTGATCGGGTTGCCGATCGAGCGGGTCGGCGAGCATTTGGGTTGGCTCGGGCTGCGGCCTCAGTGCCGACAGGTATAGATAAAGGCAGGCGGGAAATTCCGGAGCACGACAGAGCTTCGCTCGACGCTACTGAAGCAATTTTCCAATTTGCGGCGGAAAGCCTGGCCGGCCTTCAAGCGGTGCGGGCCGTAGTAGGCGAAGGTCGAAAAAACTCCACCATCGCGAAGAACGGATTGGATTTGTGAGAGAATGTGGTTTTGGAGGTTCTCATCGAAAACAGCCCAAGGCAGGCCCGACAGGATCGCATCGGGAGGCGAAACTTTTTCGGTTTCCAAATGCTCGCCGAGCTTGGTCGCACAGCCGGCGATGACTTTGGCTCGTGGGAATTTTTTCGACATCGTCCGGGCGAGTTCGGGGTCGATCTCCAGCGCGGAGAAACTGGCTCCGTGGCGGAGGGAGGAGAGAATTTCGCCGGTGAAGGCTCCGGTGCCAGGACCGAGTTCCAGCACATGCTCGGCATTCTCCAGTGAAGAAGCGCGCACCATCGCCTTCGCGAGAAAGGGCGAGGAAGGCCAAATCGCTCCCACGGAACCCGGCGAGCGCATCATGGCTTTGATAAAGTGCAACGACACGCCGCTGAACTTGCAGGCGCAGATTCGGCGGCGCAATACCAAAAACGATTTTCCATTAGAGTCGCGCCGGTGATTTGCATATCGTGCCGCGATGAAATTCGCGCCTCTGGTTGTGCTTTGGCTTCTTTCCGGACTCCTCACCGCCCGGGAGACCTTGATCGACAATACCGGCATTGTTGAGAACCCGAAGCCCTCGTGGGAGACCCAGCGGCAAGCCCGCACCTTCTCTCTACTCATCCCCGCGCCTCGAGGCCAGATCACCGACCGCCAAGGTCGCCCGCTCGCCCAGAGCCGGCTGAGTTACAACCTCGCCATCAATTTCCCGACGCCGCTGGATTGGCCTGATGAAAAAATCCTCGCCTTTGCGAAACAACAGGCAGCCATCGCCAGCGGACTCATCAACCGAGATATCAAGATCTCCGACTCGACAATTCTGAACCACTACAAGAACCGCGGCGTCCTCCCGCTCGACATCGCCGAGGATTTGCTGCCCCGGGAGTTGACGGCAGTTCAACGCTCGATGCCTCCCAACCAAATCCTCCGACAGACCTATGTGCGATTCTATCCGAACGGCCCACTCGCTGCTCACATCATCGGATACACCGGTCCGCAGGCACCGCTCTCCCTCCGGCCGATTGAAAACAACGACCTGATTTTTCCCGAGAGCGAGGGGCGCGAGGGCATCGAGCAAATTTTCGATCGCGAACTTCGCGGTCAGCCTGGTCTTTTGCAGATCACATTCGGAGCCGATGGGAAAAAAGCCTCCGAGCGCGTGGCCCGCCAACCCGTTCCCGGCAACAACATCATCACAACCCTCGACCTCGATCTTCAGCAAATCTCCGAGGAAGTCCTGTCGAAAAACTCCAAGCGCGGCGCGATCGCCGTGATGGATCCGAACAATGGCGAAATCCTCGCGCTCGCCTCGTGGCCCACTTTCAATCCGAACGATTTCGTGCCGTCCGTGAAGGCGTCCGTTTACAACGCCCTCTCGAACGATCCCTCGAATCCCCTCCTGCCTCGCGCGTTCCGTTCCGCCTATCCACCGGGCTCGACCTTCAAGACCTTTGTCGGCTTCGCGGGCCTGGAAAGCGGTCGCATCAATGCCAGCGAAACTTTTTCCTGCCCGACCTCGTTTGCGGTGGGAAACCATGTTTTTCGAAATTGGAAAAAAGAGGACGCCGGCCGGCTTAATTTCCGCCAAGCGCTCACGCAGTCTTGCAATACCTGGTTCTACCAAGCCGGACTCAAAATCGGCGCGGAGCCGATGATCGAATTCGCCAAGCGACTCGGGTTCGGTCGTCGCACGGGCATCCCTCTCCGATCTGAAGCGGCTGGGAATATCCCTGATGACGACTACATGCTGCGCGTTCACAAGCGGACCATTAAAGGCGGCGACACAGCAAATATCTCGATTGGCCAAGGCGACATCCTGATCAGTCCACTCCAAATGGCACAGGCGATGAGCGTCATGGCGAATGGTGGAGTCCTTCACCAGGCCCGTCTGGTTTTGCAGGTTCAAAATATCGCGAACCAAGTCATCGCGGCCTATCCCGATCGGGTGCGGGATGAGATCCCGATGCGCCCTGAGATTCGCGAGGAATTGCGGCGAGCGATGGTGGGGGTCACGAGTGACGGGATGGGAACCGCCAGCCGCGCGAAGGTGAAAGACATCGATGTCGCAGGAAAAACCGGCACCGCGCAGTGGGGCCCAACCGAGCGCCAACGCATCGCCGCGTGGTTCGCCGGATTCCTGCCCGCCGATAATCCCCAGTATGCCTTCGCCGCGCTTTACGAGAGTGAGCCGAATGCCAAAGCTGGCGGAGGATCTCACGCGGCCCCACTCATCGGTCAGGTTTTCAAGGAGGTTTACAAACGCAAAGCGAAACCTGCCGAAAGCTCGGAATCCGCTCCCACAGCGGTTCGCGCGGCGATCCCTGTTGCCGAGGAGATACCCGCTCCTGTAGCTCAACCAGTCGAGCAACCCGCCGCCATAGATTCAGAAAACGGCCCGCAAGCGCCATTGGACGAGTCGAATTAATTTTTCTAAAAACCGCCTTGTCACCGCTTGACACCCCTCAGGGCTTTTGATGCTCTTGGCCCCGGAAACATCCACTCCACTCAACCCACAACAAAACAACCACCACATGAATAAAGTAGAACTCACCGTAGCAGTCCAAAAAACCCTCGGCTCCAGCAAAGCAGACGCTGAGCGCGCTGTGAACGCTGTCATCGACGGCATCAAGGCTGGTGTCAAAAAAACCAAGACCGTTCAGCTCATCGGTTTCGGCACCTTCAAAATCGGCCATCGCAAGGCTCGCACTGGCGTGAATCCGAAGACCGGTGATAAAATCAAAATCAAAGCTTCGAAGACCGTTCGTTTCGTTGCGGGAAAAGCTTTCAAGTCCGCAGTCTAATTTCCCCTCGTAGAAAACAGGCCCGTTCCCAAGTGGAGCGGGCCTGTTTCATTTTCTGCGCCGGAGGTTTTATCCATCGATCCGTTCCGCCACGGCCGCCGCGATGCACGCGGCTTTTTCCAACCGCCCCAAAGACACCTTCCGCTGAAATACCGGAAATCTCTCGTGTTCGAGCTTGCGCAGGATGCGTCGGTAGATCCGAGCCATCGCGCGCGCTGGTAGAAGGGCTTTCCAATCCTCGCGTGGCGGAATCGCCGCCGCGTAGCGGGTGGCGGCGCGGCCCGCTTCGAATGTCATCAAGCTCCGGAATCCCAGGCCCGGTCGGGCTTCGAGGATTTCCTGCTCGGAGACTCGAAATCGCGCGAGGTCTTCGAGTGGTAGGTAAATCCTCCCCTGGCCGGCATCCTCGCCGACATCGCGGAGGATGTTCGTGAGTTGCATGGCCTGACCAAGATGGATCGCGTAAGTTTCGCTTTGGGGATTCCGGCAACCGAAAATTTTAAGTGAAACGAGTCCGGGCACGGCAGCTACTTTCCAGCAATAATCTTCCAGATCGACGATGGTCTGGAAGCGGCGCGGGTGGATGTCCGACGCGCAGCCGCGCAGGATTTCGAGAAGGAGATTTCTTTCGATCGAGTGGCTTTCGATCAATCGCTCGATCTCGTCGTGGCGTCGCTCCTCGATGGTGAGATTCCATTCATCCAATCGCCGCTCACGCTCCGCGGGCGGGAGGCTTTCATCGTCGGCGATGTCATCCACCGCACGGCAGAATCGATAAAAAAGCATCGCATCCCTGTGGCGTTTCCTTGGGAGAAAAAAAAGAGCGAAGGCGAGATTGGAATCTCCAGGCTCCGGGAGTGATGGAGCGCCGCTCATTTTGTTGTCTCCGCAGCAAGAAGCCTATCGCAAGGCGCCACTGCGGGGGTGTCGCCGGCGTTCCAGAGAACCACCAAGCCAGTCGCCAGGGCGTGGGCTTTCGCCAAGGGGATCAGAAAAGCCGCCGGTGGCGAAACGGCGACGAGGATTTTCGGGTGATGAACGATGGATCGCGCGAAGGCGACTCGCCAGAGGGATTCTTCATCGAGATTCGCAACCGCGAGATTTGCGGATGAAAGAGGGAGGCCGGAAACTTCGAGAACTTCGGCGATCCTCTCCCGGGCCGAGTCGATCGAATTTCCGTGGTGGCGCAGGTAGGGCATCGCGATGTTCTCGGCCACCGTGAAGGAGGGAAGGAGATGCGGATGCGTGAAGAGATAGCCGAAGGCCCCGTCGCGCAACCGGTGCGCGGATTGACTCTCCATTTCCAGCACGGCTTTTCCCAAGACATGGATTTCGCCTGAGTCCGGTCGCTCGATCATTCCGAGGATGTTCATCAGGAGTCCTGTTTTGCCATCCCCGGAACAACGAAACGCCGTGACGGTTCCCTCCTCGAAAAGTCCCGAAAAATCCTCCACCGCGACAGGGTTTCTCCCGTTCCATGCGGGTCGGCGACAAGAGATGTGTTGGCAGTGGAGGGGGATCATCGGGGCACCTTGCAGGCCGGTGGAGTTTCCTTCATCCCATCAACACGGATTCCCAAAAATTGTCAAAACTCCCTCGTCATTTTTGGGAACAAATCTTGCTGGATGGCCCCCGCTCCCCGTTCTAAAGTCCGCGCGTGAGTTACCGCGTGTTCGCCCGCAAATACCGTCCGCAGACCTTCGCCGAGGTGGTCGGGCAGGACCACATCACGCGCACCCTGCAAAATGCCGTGACCTCGAAGCGCCTCGCGCAAGCCTACCTCTTTGTCGGCCCGCGCGGTATCGGCAAGACCTCCACCGCCCGCATCCTCGCGAAGGCCCTCAATTGCAAGGAAGGCATCTCGGCCGAGCCTTGTGGGAAATGCGATTCCTGCCTGGAGATCGCCGAGGGCCGCAGCCTGGATGTCATCGAAATCGACGGCGCCAGCAACAATGGCGTGGAAAATATCCGCGATCTGCGCGAAAGCGCGGCCTATGCCCCAGCCAGCGGGGAATTTAAAATCTACCTCATCGATGAGGTCCACATGCTCTCGACTGGAGCGTTCAATGCCCTCCTCAAGACGCTGGAGGAGCCGCCGCCGCATGTGAAATTTATCTTCGCAACGACCGAGGCGCAAAAAGTCCCTGCGACCATCACCAGCCGATGCCAGCGTTTCGACCTCCGCCGGATTCCGGCCGGGCTCATCCAAAAACATCTGCTCCACATCGCGAAATGCGAAGAGATCCAGCTCGATGATTCCGCCGCCGAGACCCTTGCCCGCGGCGCGGATGGCGGGTTGCGCGATGCCGAGAGCATGCTCGACCAGATGGTTTCGTTTTGTGGCACGCACATCACCCAGAAGGATGTGATGGATGTCTTCGGCTTTACACCACTCGAAGTTGTCAAAAACCTCGCCGACGCCTTGTTTGTCGCGGATTTCCGCATGGCGCTGGAGATCATCGCGGAGCAATCCGATGCCGGGAAAGATCTCATGCGCTTGACCGCCGAACTCGTCGCTCATCTACGCGATCTGCTCGTCGCCCAAGCCATCGGTGCGGAGGTGCGAATTCCGCAGTCCAAACTTCTCGATCTCATCGAGCATTTCAGCGGGGCCGAGGGCTCGATGAAATGGGTCGCCGACAAAAAACTTCAACTCGATGTCGCCATCATCAAAGCGATCCATCTCCTCGACGAGACGAGCCTCACCGATGTGATCCAGACGCTCACCGGTCTTTGCCATGGCGAGGTTCCTGCACCGCGTCCCGCGCCTCGCGCCCCGGTTCCGGCACCGCAAATTTCAAAAAAGTCGGATCCTGTCGCTCCGCCACCCGTGGTCCCCGCGCCGGCGCCAGCTGTGGTTCGAGCTCCCGTGGAGCCCCTCGCTCCCGCCGGCTCCGATCAAGCCGTAAACGATGCTGTGATTTGGGAAAAAATCGCGGCGGATTTTTCCAAAAATTCCTTCATCCGGTTTGGTTGGTTGCGTGACGGGGTTTTCGACCGCCTTGCGGCCGGGAAAATTTTTATCCGCTTCCCGGAATCCGCCAGGGAATCCGCAACTTCGTATTTCATGGAGGAGGGCTTGAAGGAGATCGAGCGCCGGCTGAACAAGGAATTCGACCGCCCGATGAAGTTGGAGATGGAGTTCGACGAATCCCTCCAGGCTGAGCCGCCGGTGCAGGAAAATCCAGAGGTCCGCGAGGAGCCAGTCGCCGAAAAGGAAATCGCGCCGCCCCCTCCTGAGGAGCCGCCCGCCGATCCGATGGCGGATTTTATGAATGATCCCTTGATCGAAAAAGCCCTCGAAATCTTCAAGAGCACCCTCCAGACTCGCCAAGCATGAACATCGCAAAAATGCTAAAAGAGGCCCAGCGCATGCAGGAGCGCATGGCCGAAGCCCAAACCCAACTCTCCGCTCGCAGCGTCGAAGCCTCATCCGGCGGCGGCAAGGTCGTCGTCAAAGCCACTGGCTCGGGCGAGATCACCTCGATCAAGATCGATCCGCAGGTCGTCGATCCGAAGGATGTCGAGATGCTCGAGGATTTGGTCTTGAGCGCCGTTCGCCAAGCGGTCGAGGACGCCAAAAAAATGGCGGGTGATGAAATGGGAAAACTGACTGGCGGGCTCAAAATCCCCGGTCTTTCGATGTAATGGGAGTCTGCTCCGACCAATGGATCCGTCGCATGGCGACGGAGAAGGGAATGATCGAGCCGTTTGTGGATGGCCAGATCAAGAAATCCGAAACCGGGGAGCGCGTCATTAGCTACGGCCTCTCGAGCTACGGCTACGACCTCCGCGTTTCGAACGAGTTCAAAGTTTTCACCAATGTCTACGGCAGCGTGGTCGATCCAAAATCTTTCGACGACCGCTCGTTTGTGGACATGGAAACCGATGTCTGTGTGGTGCCGCCGAACTCCTTCGCGCTGGCCCGCAGCGTCGAGTATTTCCGCATCCCGCGCGAGGTGCTCACGATCTGCGTCGGCAAGTCCACCTACGCGCGCTGCGGCATCATTGTGAATGTCACCCCGTTCGAACCCGAGTGGGAGGGGCATGTGACGCTCGAAATTTCGAACACCACCCCGCTCCCTGCGCGCATTTATGCGAATGAGGGATTGGCTCAGGTGGTGTTTTTCCAAGCTAGTGAGGTTTGCGAGACGAGCTACGCCGATCGCGCCGGAAAATACATGGGCCAGCGCGGCATCACGATTCCCCGGATGTGAGGGAGGCCTTGGCGGTCATGGCTGGCGGGGCTCTTGGAAGTCTGGCCCGCTGGCTGGTCGCCGAGTGGATCGCCGCGATGCCATGGTCGGCTGGTTTTCCCTACGGAACTCTCTTGGTGAATGTCGCCGGCTCCTTCGGCATCGGCATTTTCTCAGAACTGCTGCTCGAGGGCGGTTTGTGGAATCCGGGTTCCGGTGTCCGCGCTCTGATTTTCGCCGGAATCTTCGGTGGCTTCACGACCTTCTCCTCATTCAGCCTGCAAACGCTTGCCCTGATGCGCTCCGGTCAAGTCCTCCTGGCCGGGGTGAATATCCTGTCCAGCGTGGCTCTCTGTCTCGCGGCCGTCTGGGTCGGGGCCCTTGCCGCCCATTGGCTTCTCGGCTTGGTGAAATAAAATCCAGTCGCCCCATTTGCCCAGTTGATTGGGGGCTTTGTCGCGACCCTGAGGCATTTCCTGTTGTCGGAAATGAAGGCTGTTGGTAGATGCTTTGCCGCGTTCGCCAACCTCCAACTCCATGTCTCATTTCAAAGTTCCCCTTGGGCCGCTTCTTGCGGAAACAAGCCAGCACACCACCCCGATCTATTTTTCCAATGAGCAAGAGCATTGATCACCGCGCCTATTCGCGGGCCTGTCTGAGGATTCTCGGTGTGTTGCTGGGGATTTGGTTTTTTGTGAGTTTCGGGTGCGGGATTTTATTCCGGGAGTGGATGGATGAGCATCTGCCGCCGGTGGGAACGGCACCGTTCGGATTTTGGATGGCGCAGCAGGGATCGATCATTTGTTTCATTTTGATCCTGGTGGCCTATGCGGTGCTCATGAAGAGGCTGGATTCGAAATTCGGGTATGCCGACGGGGAGGAGGGGCGATGACCAATAGCACGCTCAACTTTATTATCATCGGGATCACATTCGCGGTTTACATCGTGATCGCATTGCGGTCGCGGGCCGGGTCCACGAAGGAATATTACACGGCCGGTGGCGGGGTATCGTCTTTGGCAAACGGCATGGCGACGGCGGCGGACTGGATGTCTGCGGCGACATTCATCTCGATGGCCGGGGCGGTGGCGATGAGTGGATATGACGCCTCGCGGTTTCTGATGGGGTGGACTGGCGGGTTCGTGTTGCTGACGATTTTGATGGTTCCGTTTTTGAGGAAGTTCGGTAAGGCGACAGTGCCGGATTTCATCGGGGACCGGTATTATTCCAAGTGGGCGCGCGGGGTGGCGGTGATTTGCGCGATCTTCATTTGCATGACCTACATCATGGGACAGATGCGTGGGGTGGGGGTGGTGTTTTCGCAGTTGTTCGGGATCGGGATTCCCGCAGGGGTGGTGGTGGGTGCGGCGATTGTGTTTTTCTACGCGGGTCTCGGGGGAATGAAGGGGATCACCTACACGCAGGTGGCCCAGTATTGCGTGATGGCCTTCGCCTACACGATTCCGGCCGTGTTTATCGCGATCATGATCACGAACCAGCCGGTGCCCCAGTTGGGATTGATCGGACATTATTCGTTGAATGGCGAGTCGGTGCCGTTTTTTGAAAAACTCAACCGCATCAATGTGGAATTGGGCTTTCAGGAATACACGACGGGGAAATTGTCGATGGTGAACATGTTTTGCATCACGGCGGCTCTGATGTGCGGCACGGCGGGGTTGCCGCATGTGATCGTGCGGTTTTTCACCGTGAAGAGCGTGCAGGCGGTGCGCAACTCGGCCTGCTGGACGCTGGCCTTCATCGCGGTGATCTACCTGACAGCGCCGGCGATCGGAGCGTTTGCACGCCTGAATTTGATCGAGGAACTCCATGACACGCCCTATGTCGAGGCCCCGGCGTGGTTGCAGGAATTCGAGGCCACCGGGCAGATGGTGTGGGTGGATAAAAACGGCGACGGGAAAATTCAGTATTTCGGTCCCGCAAAATCGGCGGAAGGAACGAATGATGTGTTTCAAGGGGAAAATCCGATTTTCCCGGCCTACGATGCTCCCGAAAATCAGCGGGTGGGGGCGCGCGGAGAGCGTCTGCTGGCGAACAAGCCGGATCTTTCGAATCCCAACGAACTGTGGTTTGGCAACGACATCATGGTTATGGCGAATCCCTCCATGGCCGGGTTGCCGATGTGGGTGGTGTCCTTGCTCATGGCTGGCTGCATTGCGGCCGCGCTCTCGACCGCGGCGGGATTGCTGCTGGTGCTCTCGACCTCGATTTCCCACGATCTGATGAAAAAGATCGTGAAGCCGGATTTGAGCGACCGCGAGGAGATGAACTACGCGCGCGGGGCCTCCTTTGTGGGCCTAGCCGTGGCGGCGTATTTCGGCATCAACCCGCCCTCGGCCTTCATCGCCCAGACGGTGGCCTTCGCCTTCGGGTTGGCTGCCTCGTCATTTTTCCCAACCCTGTTGATCGGGATTTTCTCCAAGCGCATGAACAAACTCGGAGCGATCTCGGGAATGCTCGCAGGGATGATTTTCACGAGTTCCTATATTGTCTATTTCCAGTTCCTCGGTGGCACGAAGGAACAATTGCTCTTCGGAATTTCGTCCGAGGGAATCGGATTTGTGGGCATGTTGATCAACTTCGCGGTGGCGTTTCTCGTGAGGCCCTTTGGCGGCGATCCTCCCAAGGAGGTGCAGGAAATGGTTGAGCGAATCCACATCCCAAGCGGGGCCGGAGAGGCATCGCACCACTAAGCCAAGACGGAGGGTAACCCTGAGTGCCTAACGGGCCAGAAGCCGAGCTGGGAGCGCGAACGGATCACATCCGCTCCGGGCAGGCGATGCCTAGGAGGGCGAGGCCGTGGGAGAGGGTGCAGGCGGCGAGGTCGCTCAAAACGAGGCGGCTGGCGCGGAGGGCGGGCTCGGCTTTTAGCACCGGGCAGGCTTCGTAGAACGAGTGGTAGGTGTTGGCCAATTCGTAGAGGTAATTCGCGAGGATGTTCGGGCGGAAGTCGTCGAGGACGACAGGGAGGGTCTCGGCGTATTGGAGGATTTTCAGCGCGAGGGCGCGCTCGGCGGGGGCGGTGATGAGGATCGGAGTGGCGGGGTCCGGGGTTTCTCCGGCTTTGCGGAAAATCGAGCGGATGCGGACATAGGCATTCTGAAGGTAGGGGGCGGTGTTGCCTTCGAACGCGAGGAGCTTGTCCCACGAGAAAACATAATCGGTGAGGCGATTTTGGGAGAGTTCCGCATATTTCACGGCGCCGAGGCCGATGAGGCGGGCGGTGGATTCGGCCTCTTCGGGCGGCAGGGCTTCGGTCCGGGCGGAGAGGATTTTGCGGGCGCGCTCGATGGCTTCGTGGAGAACTTCGGCGAGGCCGACATTCTCGCCGGAGCGGGTTTTCATGATCTTGCGGTCCTCGCCGAGGATGCTGCCGAAGGCGATGTGGCGGAGGTCGCCCTGGATGCCCATCATTTTCGCGGCGGCGAAGATTTGCTGGAAATGGAGGGCCTGAGGGGCGCCGACTACATACCAGATGGCATCGGGGTGCCAGCGATTCACACGGTAGTCGATCGTGGCGAGGTCGGTGGTGGCGTAGAGGAAGCCGCCGTCGGACTTGCGGACGATGGCGGGCTTGCCATCGAGGGTGGGGATGTCGGGGAAGAAAATGCAGAGCGCGCCGTCGCTCACGCGGGCGATGCCGCGTTTTTCGAGTTCGGTGCAAAGCGGGGCGAGGGCGTCGTTGTAGGCGCTTTCGCCGAGGCGCTCGTCGAACTTGATGCCGAGAAGGTCGTAGAGTTTCTCGAATTCGCGCCAGGAGAGCTCGACGGTTTGTTTCCAGATGGCGAGGTTTTCGGCGTCGCCGGCTTGGAGTTTCACCAACTCCTCGCGCGCGGTGCGTTTGATGTCCTCGTCGGTTTCCTCGAGACGGGTGACCTCGCGGTAGAGGCGAACGAGTTCGGCGATGGCGTCCTTTTCCAAAGCCTCGCGGTCGAGGAAGTGTTTCCAGCCGTAGATGACTTTGCCGAATTGCGTGCCCCAGTCGCCGATGTGGTTGTCGGCGGTGACTTCGTGGCCGAGGAAACGGGCGACGCGCACGAGGCAGTCGCCGAGGATCGTGCTGCGAATGTGGCCGACATGCATCGGCTTGGCGACATTGGGCGAGCTGAAATCGACGAGGATCTTCTTGGGCTTGGCGGCGGGGGCGACGCCGAGGCGGGGGTCAGTGGCGAGGGAGGAAATGGCGGAGGCGATGAAGGAATCTTCGAGACGGAAGTTCATGAACCCGGCTCCAGCGATCTCGGGGGCGGCGGCGAGGCCGGAGACATCGAGCTTCGCGAGGATGTCGGTGGCGAGTTGGCGCGGGTTGGTTTTTTTCTCCTTGGCCAAAACCATGGCGGCGTTCGCCTGATAGTCGCCGAATCGCGTGTCGGCGGCTTGGGCGACTTCGCCTCGTGCGGGGTCGAGTTCACAGGCGGTGAGGGCGTCGCGGAGTCGGACGGAGAGGAGTTCGCGCGGGGTGGGCATGGGAAGTTTTAAGTCTTAAGAATCGGAGCGAAGCGGAGAAAGACTGCCGGAGGCAGCCCACAGGGTAAAATGAAGTTTCATCAATTAAGTTTTAAGTGGCCAGTGAGGGGAGGGGACCGCTGAGGTTGGAGTGACGGTCTGCCAACATTTGCGAACTCCGTGCTCTCTGTGTCCTCTGTGGTCAATTCCCCAGAGACCCCACGCTACGATTTTCAGGGGCGGGTGGAGCGGTTCTCGAAGACTTGGAGAATGCTGGGGATGTTCTCGGCTTTAGTGAGTTCTTCGCGGACCGTTTTGTCGTTCAAGAATTTTGCGATCGCGGCGAGGGTGCGGAGGTGGGTCTGGAACTGATCCTTCGGCACCACGAAGAGCACGATGAAGAAGACGGGTTCGCCGTCGAGGGCATCGAACTGGATGCCGACGGAGGAGCGCCCGAAAGCGGCTACGACCTCGCCGACCTTCGAGGAGGAGGCGTGTGGGATCGCGATGCCGAAGCCGATGCCGGTGCTCATGGTTTCCTCGCGCTGACGGATGGATTCGAGGATGGCCTCCTCGTCGGCGCGATCGACTTTGCCGGATGCCACAAGGCAGTCAACCAGCTCTTGGATGGCTTGCCAGCGTTCCTTGGCAGCCATCTCGGGGATGATCTGCGACTCTGATAAAAGGTTGGCCAGGGTCATTTCAGTAGGTGAATGGGTTGAGCGTTGCCGAAGCATGGCCGGCGAGCGCGGCTGCCGGTTGCGGGCGGTTCGGGACTTCCATCAGCGGTCCACTTCGCCGAAGACGGGATCGAGCGAGCCGAGAATCGTCACGACATCGGAGACCATCGATCCGGGTAGCATCTTGGAGAGGATGCTGATGTTGCAGAACGAGGGCGAGCGGATTTTCAGGCGGTAGGGGACGCCTCCGCCTTTGCTGTAAATGTAAAATCCCAGCTCGCCTTTCGGGTTTTCCGCACCGAAATAGACCTCCCCGGCGGGGGCGTGGACGCCTTCGGTGGCGACAATGAAGTGGTGGATGAGTTCCTCCATCTTCGTGAGGACCGACTCTTTGTCCGGGAGGGTGGACTTAGGGTCGTGCCAGTTGATCGGACCGGGGGGCAATTTGTCGAGGACTTGGCGGAGGATGGAAACGCTCTGGCGGATCTCCTCGAGCCGGACGAGATAGCGGTCGTAGCTATCGCCCACGGTGCCGATGGGCACATCGAAGTCGTAGTTTTGGTAATCGAGATAGGGGTGTTTCTTGCGAAGGTCGTGGTCCACGCCGCTGCTTCGGAGGTTTGGGCCCGAGAGGCCGTAGGCAATGGCGTCCTCCTTCGAAATCACGCCCACCTCTTTGCAGCGATCCACAAAAATGCGGTTGCGAGTGATGAGGTTGTTCACATCCTCGAAGGCCTTCGGGAAGGTCTCGAGGAAATCCTTGAGCATGGTGATGAACGCCGGGGGCAGGTCGCGGGTCTGGCCGCCCACGCGGGTGTAGCTCGTGGTGAAACGGGCGCCGGTGAGTTGCTCGACCAAGTTGTAGATTTTCTCGCGCTCGGTGAAGGTGTAGAGAAACACAGTGGTCGCGCCGAGATCCATGCCCAGGCAGCCGACGCCAAGGAGGTGGGAGGAAATGCGGGCGAGTTCGCAGCAGATGACGCGGATCGCCTTGCCACGGGGCGGGATTTCCCAGCCCATGAGCTTCTCGACGGCGAGGGCGTAGGTAACATTGTTCGCGATCGGCGCGAGGTAGTCCAAGCGGTCCGTGTAGGGCACGAACTGATTGTAGGTCATGTTCTCGGCGATTTTCTCGTCGCCGCGATGGAGGTAGCCGATATCCGGCGTGGCCTTGGTGACGATCTCGCCGTCCAACTCAAGGATCATGCGGAGCACGCCGTGGGTCGAGGGATGGGACGGGCCCATGTTGATGACCAGTTTTTCCCCTAGCAGTTCTTCGGTTTCCTGCATGGCCTTGAGGCTGCGCGCCAAGGCATCGGGGTGCTCGAGTGTGGTTGTCGCCATCGTATGGTTGCGTCGTTTATCAATTCCTCGGTTTGCGGCGAAAGCCGGTTCTCCCGTGGAAGTGCGCCAGATTCTTTTCCGCTCCGGAAAATTGCAAGCCGCATGTTTGAGGTGACTCTGGCTTTTGCGTTTGATTTTCCGAATCGCTTGCCAGAATGTTGCGCGCTGACGCACCCGTAGCTCAACTGGATAGAGTGACGGCCTCCGAAGCCGTAGGTTGTGGGTTCGACCCCCGCCGGGTGCAATTTCCCTCCTCCGCCTGGATTGGCTCGAGCCATTGGTTGCGGGCGGATCCTATTAAGTCCTTGCCTCTCGCGAAGCCGAGGCTATGAAGTCGCCACATGGTCGCCGACATCGCCCGAGTCCTTTATCACGAGTCCACGATCCTCAGCCGTCTCGATGAGATGGCCCACCAGATTACAAGCGACTACGTGGACAAGGAACTCACGGTGGTTTCCATCCTGAACGGCAGTTTTATTTTCATGGCAGACCTCCTGCGCCGCGTGCCCTTGCCGCTCCAAATCGACTCTTGGAGCGTCTCCAGCTACCACGGCACGAAATCCCGCGGGCAAATCCAATTCCGCCAGCAAACCATCGCCGATGTGCGCGGGCGCCATGTCCTGCTCCTTGATGACATCCTCGATAGCGGGCTCACACTTCGTGCCATTCAGGAACGCCTCGCCGCCGAGTCCGGCGCCGCCAGCATCCGCTCTTGCGTGCTCCTCCGCAAAAGCGTGACGCGCGAGTCCGCCATCGATGCCGACTACATTGGCTTTGATATTCCCAACGAATTCGTCGTGGGCTACGGGCTCGATTACAACGAGCAATACCGCAACCTTCCCTACATCGGGGTTTTGAAGGAAGAGGCGATCCGGCGGCACGCCCGCTGAAACAAACCGTGTGCGCGGTTTTTAAAGTCCAAGGAAAAACTTTTCGCCCAGGTCGTGAAGTCCCGGCCGTGGGTCCCGACGGGCCGATCCATCGCATCTGGGCCGGCTTTGCCCGGAGCGAGATTTTAAATTGGTGGATCCAGCGTGGCGGCATCCTGCTCGACATTCCCGCCGAGGAATTCGCTGAACGCTCCGACCGCTCCGGCGAGTTGGTCTGGGACGAACTGCCTTCGGGCCTCGTGATCCGCGCGATCCTCGACCGCCAGACGGCCCATGAACTCGTCAAAATCGTCACCCGCGAATCCGCCCCCGCCGAACTCGAGCGATTCCAGCACAACCGCATGCCGGTTCTGGAAAAGCCCCTCCATGCTGCGGCTCCCGTGACTTTCCCGGAGCCAAAGCCTCCCTCCAAACCAAAGCCAGCAAAGCAACCCAAGCCCGCTCCTGCCGGGCTCGTGCAGGAAATGCTTTTCGACTTTTGATATTCACCCCCTCACGAAAAAATCCGCTGGAATCTCCAATTCTCTCGCTTAAAAATTTCGCCATGATCCGCCTCGCCATTTTCTCCCTTTTCACAAGCGCTGCCTCGGTTTTCGCCGGGAATGCCGGTTCGGCCCTCGCCGCCATGCAAACCATCTCGGTGCATCCGGTCGCCCAAAGCGCCGCTTTCGTTGAATTGCGCGGCGAGCGAGGCGAGCCCGTCCCCGCCGAGTGGATCGTTCTCCTGGCGGATCCCTCGGCCCGCGGGGGAGTCCGTGAATTAACGGTCGCAAATGGCCAGATCACCGGCGAGCGCACGCCTCTGGCCGGATTCAGCGATATTGCCAGCCGGCCCGCGTTGGACCGCGCCAAGGTTTTGGTGGATGCCGGAAGCGTCTTCGAAATCGCCCAGCGCGAGGCGGTGCAGTGCGAACTCGGTTTCCACTGGATTGACTACTCTCTGGCGACAAATCCCCAGACGCTTCAGCCCGAGTGGACCGCGCGCCTTTATGACAGCACCGGATCGATCGCCGGGACCCTTCGCCTCTCGGCGGTTGGCGGCGAGGTGATCGAGCCCCTGGTTCCCCCCGAAGGAGCCAGCGCCAACGAGGATTCTGAAAAAAGGGTGGGGGGCTTGGTCGGGAAAGTGGTGGATTTTACCGAGTCGACCGCGAAAAAAGTTCAAAATACCACTCTGCGCACCGTCGGCGATGTTCAGGAATTCCTGGTCGGCGAGCGCACCGTCGGCCCGAAAGAGAAAGATTAGCCGCCGCGTTTCCGCAAGCTGGCGGGAGGTTTTGGTTTGGATTGGTGCGCAGGTTACAAAAAATCTCGCGCCCCCGATTTCTTCCCGATAGGCAAGACCGCCATGAATCCTCGATTCCTCGTTGCCGCGGCTGTTTTGAGCACCGCTGTTTTTTCAGGCTGTAAGAAACCAGCGCCTCCAACGCCCCCCACGCCAAATGTCCAAGTCACCCCCGTTCTCAAGATGGATGTCGTGGCCTCGCAGACTTGGGTGGGCTTGCTCGATGGTTTTCAGAACTCGAACATCCAGGCCCAAGTCACCGGCTATCTCCTCACTCAAAACTACAAAGAGGGCTCGATGGTCAAAAAAGGCGACACGCTTTTCACGATAGATCCCCGCCCGTTCCAGGCCGCTCTGGCCCAAGCCGAAGCCCAATACGCCAGTGCGGTCGCCAAGGCCCAGCTCCAGCAGTTGACCCTCCAAAAACAAACCCAGCTCTACCAGACGAAGGTCATCAGTGAGCAGGAATACCAGACATCCTATCAAGACACGCAGGCCTCCTTGGCCAACGTCGGTGCCGCCCAAGCCGCCGTGCAGGCCGCTCAAGTCAATCTCGGCTACTGCACAATCACCTCTCCATTAGATGGAGTCGTGGGTGTCGCCGAAGCCCAGATCGGCGATCTCGTCGGGCCTGGTGGACGCGTGAGTGTGCTGACACAATCCTCGCAGATCGACCCGATGAAGATGAACTTCTTCATCACCGAGGCGGAATACCTCCAACTCGCTCCGCTCATCCAGCGCCTCGATGCCATGCCGAAAGAGGACCGCCGCGCCCGGCTCTCGCTCAAACTCGCCGACGGTTCACAATACCCCGAGCTCGGCACCTACGATTTCGTCAACCGCCAGATCAACACCTCCACCGGCGCGATCCAGGTCACGGCCCTCTTTCCGAATCCAAAAAACATCCTCCGTCCCGGCCTGTTCGCCGCCGTCTCCGGCCCCGTGCAAATGATCGATGGCGCGCTGCTCATTCCTCAAAAAGCCGCCGTCGAAATGCAGGGCACCTTCTTCCTTTCGTCCGTCCAAGCCGATGGCACGGTGAAATCCGTTCCCGTAAAACTCGGCCCGATCCTTGGCCCTTGGCAGGTGGTCACCGGCCCCGTTGCGGAGGGGGAAAAAGTGATTGTCGAAGGGGTGGAAAAAGCCCGCCCGGGCATGAAGGTCAATGTCTCCGAATGGAAGGCGCCGCCACCACCGGAGCTGCCCATCAGGCCCGCTCCTCAAGCCACGCCCGAGCCCTCGCCCTCCGCCGCCAAGTAAGGATCGCCGACCATGTCGAATTTCTTCATCCGCCGGCCCATTGTGGCGATGGTCATTGCGATCATCACCGTCATTGTCGGTCTCGTTTCCATGGCGGGCCTGCCGGTCGCGCAGTTTCCGAACATCGTCCCACCCCAGATCCAAGTCTCGACCACCTATGTCGGTGCCGACGCGATCACCGTGGAGCAATCCGTCGCCACACCGATCGAACAGCAAATGAGCGGCGTCGAGGGGATGGAATACATGTATTCCATCAACGCCAACTCGGGCATCATGAGCCTGAATGTCATCTTCGGCACGGACACGGTGCCGACGACCGACCAAATCCTCGCCCAGATGCGGCAGACGCAGGCCGCCTCGCAGCTTCCCGCTGAGGTGAAAAACTACGGCGTCACCGTCGAGCAATCCCTCTCCTCGCCACTCGGCGTCTTTGTGCTGTCGTCCACCAACGGCGAGTTCGACCCGACCTTTTTGGCGAACTACGCCTATATCAATCTCAACGACCCGCTCACCCGCATTCCCGGCATCGGCAGCGTGAGTATTTTCGGCGCGGGCCAATATGCGATGCGCATTTGGGTGAAGCCCGACCGCCTCGCCACGCTGAATATCACCGTTCCCGAGGTCATTCAGGCCGTGAACGCCCAGAACAAGGTGAACCCCGCCGGACAGATCGGCGGCGAGCCCGTGCCGGATGGCCAGGTTTTTACTTACACGGTCACGACCACCGGCCGCCTCACCACGGTCGAGGAGTTTGAAAATATCGTGATCCGTGCCAATCCTGACGGATCGATCGTGAGGGTGAAAGATGTCGCCCGCGTGGAACTCGGCGGCCAAGTCTACAACATCCGTGGCCGCTTCCAGGGCCAGAACGCCTGCATCATCGCGGTCTATCAACTCCCCGGCTCGAACGCCGTGGACACCATGAAACAAGCCCGCGCGTTTTTTGAGCAGCAGTCCAAAGTTTTCCCCTCCGGCCTCGAATACACCGTCGCGCTCGACACCACCTTGGCGATCACCGACGGCATGAAGGAAATCGTGAAGACCCTCTTCGAGGCCATGGCCCTCGTGATGCTGGTCGTCTTCATCTTCCTGCAAGGTTGGCGCGCGACATTGATCCCGCTCATCGCCGTGCCGGTTTCGTTGATCGGAACCTTCGCGCTCTTTCCGATGCTGGGCTTCTCGATCAATACCCTCTCGCTTTTCGGAATGGTGCTGGCGATCGGCCTGGTGGTCGATGACGCCATCGTCGTGGTGGAGGCCATCGAGTCCCACATTGAGGAAGGCTTGAGTCCGAAGGACGCAGCCATCAAAGCCATGTCGCAGGTGTCCGGTCCCGTCGTGGCCATCGCCCTCATTCTCGCGGCGGTGTTCATTCCGACCGTTTTCATCCCCGGCATCACCGGCGCGATGTATCAACAATTCGCCGTCACCATGGCCGTGTCGGTTCTCATCTCGGCCTTCAACGCGCTCTCGCTCAGCCCCGCGCTCGGCGCTCTGCTCCTGCGTCCGCGCAAAGAGACCCGCGGCCCGCTCGGTGCGTTTTTCCGGGGCTTCAACAAATTCTTTGATACCGCCACGAATGGCTACACCGCCATCTGCCGTGGCCTCATCCGCAAGCTCGCGATCTCGATGCTCCTCCTCGTCGGCTTGGCCGTCGCAGCGGGAGGAATTGGCGGATCGATGCCCACCGCGTTCATTCCTGAGGAGGACCAGGGCTATCTCTTCGGCGTGGTCCAACTCCCGCGCGCCTCGTCGCTGCAACAAACCACCGCCGCTGCCGACGAGATCGAGCAAATCCTGCTCAAGACACCGGGCGTGGAATATGTGACCTCGATCATCGGCTTCAACCTCCTCAGCACCGTTCAAAGCACCTACACGGGCTTCTTTTTCATCACGCTCGAGGAATGGTCCAAACGCACCACGCCCGAGCTTTCCGTCGATGCCATCCAGGCGAATATCAACCGCGAACTGGCCGCGCTCTCGAATCCCACAGCCGCCTTCGCCTTCCCGCCGCCCGCGATCCCGGGCATCGGAACGGCCGGCGGCGTGACCTTCATGCTCGAAGACCGCACGGGTGGACCGGTGAATTTCATCGCCGAGAACACCCAGAAATTCATGGCCGCCGCGAAGGCCCGCCCGGAATTCACCAGCCTCTTCACCACCGCACTCTGGGATGTCCCCCAAATCCACCTCAAGGTGGACGAGGCCCAAGCCATGATCCAAGGCGTGAATCTCAACGAGGCCTACCAGACCGTGCAAACCTTCCTCGGCGGGTATTTTGTGAATTACTTCAACCGCTTTGGTCTCCAGTGGCAGGTCTATGTCCAAGCCGAGGGTGAATACCGCACGGACCTCGACAACCTCGGGATGTTCTATCTGAGCAACAAAGACAAGGAAGCCGTGCCCGTGAATTCGTTTATCAAAGCCGAGAGCTCATTCGGCCCCGAATTCACCATGCGCTATAACATGTTCCGCTGCTCTCAAATCAACGCCTCCGTGGCGCCAGGCTACTCGACCTCGCAGGCGATGAAGGCGCTCGAGGAGGTGTTCGCCCAGACAATGCCGCCCGGCATGGGCTATGACTACTTCGGTATGTCGTATCAGGAGCAGCAGGCGGCGCAAGGCGTGCCGCCGACCGCTATCTTCGCCCTCTCGCTGTTGTTCGTTTTTCTCATCCTCGCGGCGCAATACGAGAGCTGGAGCCTGCCGTTCAGCGTCCTCTTCACCACGCCGATCGCGGTCTTCGGAGCCTTCGCCGCCCTCTCGATGCGCGGGATGCAAAACAACCTCTACGCGCAAATCGGCCTCGTCATGCTCATCGGCCTCGCGGCCAAAAACGCCATCCTCATCGTGGAATTCGCGAGGGATGAATACGAGAAAGGCACAGACCTCCTCGAGGCGACCCTGAAGGGCGCGAAACTCCGCCTCCGCCCGATCCTGATGACGGCCTTCGCCTTCATCCTCGGCACCGTGCCGCTCGCCCTCGCCAGCGGATCGGGCGCCGTCAGCCGCCAAGTCCTCGGAACCACCGTCATCGGCGGAATGCTCGCCGCCACCTTTATTTCCATCTTCATCATCCCGGCCTGTTTCTACCTCGTCGAAAAATATTTCGTCGGCGGGCACCCCGAAAAACCTGCCGCCGAGCCGAAGTCGGCCTTGTAGCCGGTCCGTCGATCTGATTTTCATAACCACCTCCATCCGCCAACCATTATGAGTTCACCCTCCCTGCTACCCCGGCATTTCATCATCCCCTTCATTCTCGTCACCACGCTTTTCAGCCTCTGGGGATTCGCGAACGACATCACGAATCCGATGGTGGCGGCGTTCAAAAATGTCCTCCTGCTCTCGCACTTCGAGAGTTCGCTCGTCCAAGCCGCCTTCTACGGCGGGTATTGTGTGATGGCCATCCCGGCCGCGCTGTTCATCCGTCGCTTCACCTACAAGAGCGGCATCCTCGCCGGCCTCGTTCTTTACGCCCTCGGTTGTCTGCTTTTCATTCCCGCAGGAAACGCCCGCGATTTTTCCTTTTTCCTCGCCGCCTATTTCATCATGACGAGCGGCCTCGCGTTTTTAGAGACCACCGCGAATCCCTACATCCTCTCGATGGGACCAGAGGAAACAGCCGCACGGCGTTTGAATTTCGCGCAAGCCTTCAATCCGGTTGGTTCGCTCATGGGTATGTTCGTGGCGAAGGATTTCATCCTCGGCCGCCTCGATCCCGCAGACGAAACGGCCCGCCGCGCAATGGCCGAATCCGCCCCCGAGGCTTTCCAGAAAATCCAAATCGCCGACCTGGCCGTGATCGTCGGTCCGTATGCCATTCTTGGCGGCGTTGTGCTTTTGGCGATGGTCGCCTTCGCCCTCGCGAAGCTTCCGGATTCGACCTCCACGGAATCCCGTGCAGGCACCGTGGGCGCCTCGCTGGGTCGTCTGTTGCGTACTCCGGATTATGTTTGGGGCGTTGTGGCGCAGGCTTTCTATGTCGGGGCTCAGATCATGGTCTGGACCTTCATCATCCAATACGCGGTGAATGAAATCGGCCTGTCAGCTCAAACTGCCCAAGGCTGGAACATCGTGGCCATGGTGATCTTCGTCTCGAGCCGGTTCGTTTGCACCTACCTGCTCAAATTCTTTAATCCCGGCCTGCTTCTCACCTTCCTCGCCATCGCGGGGGGAGCCTTGGTGATAGGAGCGATTTTCCTGAAAGGAATGCCCGGCCTCTACTCGCTCGTCGGAGTCTCCGCCTGCATGTCGCTCATGTTCCCGACCATCTACGGCATCGCCCTCTCCGGCTTGGGTGATGACGCCAAGCTCGGCTCGGCGGGTCTCATTTTCGCCATCGGTGGGGGTTGTCTCATGCCTCCCCTTCAGGCGCTGATCATGGATGGCTCCGCCTGGGGATCGATTTCTGCGACGCGTGCCTCGTTCCTCCTGCCCTTTATCTGCTTCGTGGTTATCGCCGCCTACGGATTCACGGTCGCCCGCCGCAAGGCTTGAGACTTCCGTCCCACTGGAGTTGCCGGGAAACGCGATAGCCGATACGAAAGATCGTATGGACTTTCAGCGTTTGATTTCACTCCCGCCCGCGATGGCGGAATTTTTTCCGAACTCTCCGGAGGGGAGGAATTGGTTCGCCGCCTGTGACCCCGCAGGCTCCAAGCTCGGCTCCGGAGGTGGTATCGCCCATCTCCTCGCCTCGGCCTGGCGCGCATCCGGTGGTGGAAAATCCTTCGCTGACTGGTGTGATTCGGGCCTGAAACTCGCCCTCATGGCGGGCGGGCAAAGCCGCCGCCTCCCCGCCTACGCCGCCACGGGAAAAATCCTGATGCCGTTCCCCGCACTCCGCTGGGCGGAGGGGCAGCGGCTCGACCAAACCCTCCTCGATGTCCAATTTCCCGGCTTCCGCCACATTGCCTCCGCCGCGCCCGCCTCGAGCCGTGTGATGCTCGCGAGCGGTGATGTGTTGCTCCGCTTCCCGCCGAAACTCCCTCCTATGCCCGAGGCTGATGTGATCGGTCTGGGAATGTGGGTGGATGCCGAAACCGCCTCGCACTTCGGCGTGTTTTTCTCCCCGCGCGAACGCCCCGACCAACTCGCCTTCTTCCTCCAAAAACCCAAGCCCGCCGAAATCCTCGCCCAGGCCGTGGATCATTTGTTTCTCGTCGACACCGGCCTCTGGCTCCTGAGCGCGCGGGCGGTCTCGGTGCTCTTCAAAAAATGCGGGTGGGACGCCGCACGCGGCGATTTCCCCGGCGGCGTGCCCGGCTTTTACGAACTCTACGCCGGCATGGGCCCCTGCCTCGGCACCGATCCCGTCCAGCGCGACGAGGACATCTCGCCGCTCTCCTGCGCTGTCGTGCCGCTGCCCGACGCGGAGTTCTACCACTTCGGAACGAGCCGCCAGATGATCGAATCCGTCTCGGCGCTCCAAAACCGCACGCTCGACCAGCGCGGCCAATCCCCGCTCGCCCTCAAGCCGCACCCCGACATGTATGTGCTCAATTCGGACTTCGCGTTCGCCGCGCGCTCGCCCGAAAATAAGCCGGTCTGGGTCGAAAACAGCGTCCTGCCCGGGGACATGCCGCTCGCCACGGGCAATGTCCTTACGAACCTCCCAGCGGGTGTCGGCCGCTTCCGCGTCGCGCCTGGCCTGTGCGTCGACACCCCGCCTGTCGGTGACCAAAACCTCGCCGTGCGCGTCTACGAGATCGATGATTCCTTCAAAGGCGCGATTGGTGCGGGCTCCACGATGTTCCTCGGCGAGCCGCTTCTGGAGTGGTTCGAGCGCCGTGGCCTCACCCTCGCTCAAGCCGGCTTGGCTTCCGACACCGACATTCAAAACGCGAAGCTCTTCCCCGTCGTCGATTCCGCCGCGCCGCTCGCCCGCCTCATCGAATGGATGGGTTTGCCTGAAGCCGCTGGTGATGCCGAAATGCTCGCGCTCTGGAAAAAAAGCGAGCGCCTCTCCGCGCAGGAAATCACCGAGCGGTTCTCGCCGGAGCGCCTGCTCAAAGCCCGCCACAGCCTGATCGCCTCCGCCGCGCCGTTGATCCATGCGCACCGCGCGAGGAACGCCTTCCACCGACTCGACCTCGACAACGCCGCCTCGTTTTTCGCCGAGTCCACGGCGCCGGTTCCCGAGGTTTTGGAAAGTGCCGCTCCTGCCTCGCTCGAGGTTTTAGCCGAAACCATGTTCGCCGCCCGCGTCGCCTCCCTCCGTGGTGATGCCGAAAAATCCGCCAGCCTCGAGAAGACCGCCTTCGAATCCCTCTCTCGCACGATCGCCGGGGCGATGGCCGCGCGCCCGTGCGCTCCGGTCCGCAACGCCGTGGAGGACCAAATCGTCTGGGGCCGCAGTCCCATCCGCGTCGATCTCGCTGGCGGTTGGTCGGACACTCCGCCCTACTGCCTGAAACACGGCGGCGCCGTCGTGAATGTCGCACTGGAACTCAATGGCCAGCCGCCCGTGCAGGTTTTTGTGAGGGTCACCTCGGAGCGTCAACTCGTCATCCGCTCGATCGATCTCGGCGCGGAAACCAAGGTCGCCGATTTCCAAGATCTCGAGGACTGCGCGAAAGTCGGCGGGGAATTCTCCCTCGCCAAGGCCGCTCTCGCCCTCGCCGGATTTCATCCCCGCTTCAGCGCCCACACCGGCGCGCGATCGCTCGACCAACTCCTCGGAGAATTCGGCGGCGGGCTCGAAATTTCCCTCCTCGCCGCGACGCCCAAAGGCTCGGGCCTCGGCACGAGCAGCATTCTCTCCGCCACGCTTCTGGGAACCCTCTCCGAGGTCTGTGGCCTTGGCTGGAATCCCTCTGAAATCACCTCCCGCACCCTCGTGCTCGAGCAACTCCTCACCACCGGCGGTGGATGGCAGGACCAAGCGGGCGGCATCCACCACGGTCTCAAAATGGTTGAGACATCGCCCGGCCTCGTTCAGCGAGCCGCCGTGCGCTGGCTTCCCGACCACCTGCTCGCCGAGGCGCTCAACAACGGCACCGCGCTCCTCTACTACACCGGCCTCACCCGCGTCGCGAAATCGATCCTCCAGGACATCGTTCGCGGGATGTTCCTCAACCGCGCCGACACGCTGGCAATCGTCGATGACATCTCGGCCCATGCGCGCGAGTCGTTCGACCTCCTCCACCGCCAATCCTGGGACGACCTCTGCCGCGTCGTCCGCCGGAGTTGGGAACTCAATTGCGCCCTCGACGCCGGCACGAATCCCCCGGAGGTGAGGGAAATCCTCGCGCGGGTTGCAGATTGGACCGCCGCCGCGAAACTCCCGGGCGCTGGCGGGGGTGGGTATGTTTTCCTCCTCGCCAAGGATGTCGAGGCCGCCGCCCGCATCCGTCAGGAACTCACCGACAGACCGCCAAATCCTCGCGCGAGGTTCGTGAAAATGAAAATCTCCCCGACAGGATTCCAAGTCACTCGCAGCTAAATCCGCTCTTTATTTTTTAAAATTAAAGTCCCGTCGAAACGCGTCGATTTCTTCTGGTAGGAGGAAAAACCATGATCGACGACCAATACAAAATGGGACTGATGGCGGCGGAGGGTTATCTCGAACTCGGAATGACCGATGACGCCATGCGCGAGTTTATGAACCTGCCACGCGAGGCGAAGTTCAGCATCGAGGGTCTCACGCTCCTCATGGAAATCCACCGCGCCGAAGAAGAGTGGCCGGAGATGGAGTCGGTCGCCGAACGCCTCTGGGCGGCGGACCCGGAAAATGTCATGCGTTGGATCGATTGGGCACACGCTCTTCGCCTCGCCAACTCGATCAACAGCGCCCGAATCCTTTTGCTCGAAGCTCTCGAGCGTTTCCCCGAGGAGGGGTTGGTCCACTACCACCTCGCCTGCTGTGAGTGCCAACTCGGCAATCTCCCCAGCGCCCGCGAGCATTTGACCGAGTCCAAAAAACGCTGCCGAATCTGCCGCGTGCTGGCCCTCACCGACGAGGGGGACCTCCAGCCGATCTGGACGGATTACGCCGCGCCGCAGTTCCAATCCTGAGATTTCCACCGTCCGGCCGGGATCCTTCCATGGGGTAAAAACCGATCTCCATGGCTTGCGCCCGATGGGGTTCATACCTAGGTTAGTCGGCTCATGCGTCGATGGTTGTTCTGGATTTGCCTCTTTGTGTTCGTTTCCGCGCTCGTCGCGGTGCCGGACTTGAAGCGAACAAATACCTTTGTGGCAGATGGGTTTGACCTTCCCGTTGGCAAGCCTGCCGGGGAGGGTTACTATATGGCGCGAGGTTTTCTATCTTATCATCCGGGAGAGGATTGGAACGATGTTCGAGGCGGAAATTCCGATCTTGGCGCGCCGGTTTATTGCATCGGAAATGGCGTCGTGACCTATTCCCAGGACGCCCGCATGGGCTGGGGGAATGTCGTGATCGTGCGCCATGCCTTCCTCGAGGGTGGCAAGCTCCAGATGGTCGATTCGATGTATGCCCACCTCCATCAAATCATGGTCAAAAAAGGCCAGCAGGTAAAACGCGGTCAACAAGTTGGAACCATCGGGACGAACCGAGGCATGTATACCGCCCACCTTCACTACGAGGTCAGGAAAAACCTTTTCATCGGCATCAACCGCTCGCGATTCGCGAAGGATCTGACGAACTACCACCGCCCCAGCCAATTCATCGCCCAGCGCCGCCAGTTGCCCGGAGGCGGTCGCACGGCCTCGGTTCCCATCGGCACCTATGCGACCGACCAATCCGGCTACCAAATCCCGCAGTCGGACTGGAAACCCGGCAAAAAAGACAAACCCGCTGCCCGCCCGGACCGGTTCCGCGTGAACCGCTTCGACGATATCGGCTACTAACCATGAATCCCACGGACGCGCCGTTATTTTTGATCGCCGGAGGAGGGGACTACCCCGGCCTCGTGATCGAGGGCGCCCGCCGCGCGGGGGTCTCGCGGATCGTCATGGCCGCCTTCGAGGGGGAGACGAAACCCGAAAATGTCCCGCTGGTCGATGCGGTCGAGTGGATGCGCGTGGGTCAGATGGGCCGCCTCCTCGACGCCGCGAAAAAATCCGGTGCCGCCCGTGCGTTGATGGCCGGCCAACTCGCGCCGGGCAATCTTTTCGACCTCCGCCCCGATTTCAAAGCCCTCCTCATCCTCGCCAAACTCAAACGCCGCAATGCCGAGACACTCTTCGGTGCCGTCGCCGACGAACTCGCCAAAGCCGGGCTGGAACTCCTCTCCGCCACGACTTTTTTGGATGACCACATCGCCCCCTCCGGCCCCATCGCCGGGCCGCGCTTGAAGCCCCGCGCGATCGAGGATTTGGAATTCGGCTTCCGCATCGCGAAGGAATCCAGTCGCCTCGACATCGGCCAAACCGTGGTGGTCAAAAATGGCACCGTCCTCGCCGTTGAAGCCTTTGAAGGAACCAACGAGGCCATCCGCCGAGGCGGTCAACTCGGGCGCGGCGGCGCGACCATGGTCAAAGTCTCGAAGCCCGATCAGGACATGCGGTTCGATGTGCCGGTCGTCGGCGAGAAAACCCTCGAAGTCGCCGTTGCGGCAGGCATCTGCCACATCGGCGTTGAAGCCGGGAAAACCCTGCTCCTCGACCGCCCGAAGGTCTGCGAGCTCGCCCAAAAACTCTCCCTCTCCATCCACGGATTATGAAAACTCTTCGCACCGGAGTCGTCGGCGTCGGCCACATGGGCGTCAACCACGCCCGCCTATATAGTGAAATCCCCGGCAGCGAATTCGCCGCCGTCTTCGATTCCAACGCCGAAAACGCCGCCGCCGCCGCGAAGCGTTTCGGCTGTCGCGCCTCATCCAGCCTCGAGGAATTCGCCGGATTGGTCGATGCCGCCACGATCTGCACGCCGACCGTCACCCACCACCGGATCGGTTTGGAGCTTTTGGAAAAAGGCAAGCACCTGCTCATCGAAAAACCCATCGCCACGACGCCCGCCGAGGCGCGAGAACTCGCCGCCCTAGCTGCCGCGAAGGGTTGCGTGCTTCAGGTCGGCCATGTCGAGCGCTTCAATCCCGTCCTCCACGCGCTCGAGGCCCAGCTCAAAAATCCCCGCTTCCTCGAGGTCACGCGCCTCTCGCCATTTCCCAACCGCAGCACCGACATTGGCGTGGTTTTGGACCTCATGATCCACGACATCGAGATCATCCTGCACCTCGTCCGCTCGCCTGTGGAGAGCATCGATGCCGTGGGAATCCCGGTCCTGAGCCGGGGCGAAGACATCGCGAATGTGCGCTTCCGCTTTGCCAATGGCTGCGTGGCGAATGTCACCGCCAGCCGCATCAGTCAGGAGCGCGTGCGCAAAATCCGCGTCTTCCAAGAGAATGCCTACCTCTCGCTCGACTACAAAAACCAGTCCGGCTACCTGCTCCGCCTCGCCCGCGAGGATGAAAAGGAAAGCTCCGGCCTTGGAAAACTCATCAGCCTCGCCACGGACTCGAAAATCGTCACCGATTTCAGCGGACACCGGATCGTGCGCGAGCCGGTGGAGGTGGAAAAAGGCGAGCCGTTGCGCATCGAGTTGGAGTCGTTCCTTCAATGTGCCCGCGAGGGTCTGAAACCCCGCGTCACTGGCCTTGCCGCCGCCGACGCGCTCGACCTCGCGCTCGAAATCACCCGCCGCATCGAAGAGTCCGACCCGCGCCGCGCGGGCTGAAAATTTCCTGCCATGGTTCCCGTCTCTGTCCTCATCGTCACTGCCGGATTCGGCGAGGGGCACAACGCCGCTGCCCGGAACATCGAGGATGCGATCAAGGAGTTCCACCCCGAGATTTTGGTCTCGGTGCACGACTTCTTCCGCGAGGCGCATCCGTGGATTTATCCCCTCGCGCAGTGGACCTACAAAACCGCCATCCGTCGCGCGCCATGGGCCTGGAATCTCTTTTACCAATTCCTCGACCGCTTCCCGCGCGTGTCCTCGTTCGGGCTGGGCTTTTACCGACGCGCCGCCCGCCGGATGCGCCACACGATCCTCCGCATGGAGGCGGGCATTGTCGTCAGCACCTTTCCCGGCTACGGCCCGATCTTCCAACGCGCCGCGCGCAAATTCGATCTGCACCTGCCCTTCGCGACCGTCATCACCGATTCGATTTCGATCAACTCGATCTGGCTGCAGCCAACCTCCGACGCGTATTTCGTTCCGAACGACCCCACCGCCCAAATCCTCGAACGAAAAGGAATCCCCCGCTCGAAAATCCGCGTCACCGGATTTCCCGTCCCGCTCCTTTTCGCCTCGCCAGCCGCTCATCCCCGCGAGGTTCCACCCGCCGATGGCCTGTGGAAGGTGCTCTACATGGTCAACGCCGAGGGCGACGAGGCTCTGAAAACCGCGCGCGGATTGCTCGGATTGGAAAACCTCGCGCTCACCGTCGCCTGCGGGCGCGACGAAACCCTCTGCCGTCGCATGCGAGACCTCGGCGAGGAATTGGGCAGGCCGATCGAGGTTTTGGGTTGGGCTCCCGAAATGCCTCACCTCATCCGTCGAAGCCATTTGCTCATCGGCAAGGCGGGCGGCGCGACAGTTCAGGAGGCCATGGCCGCGCACACGCCAATGGTTGTCACGAAGGTCGTTCCGGGCCAGGAGGAGGGGAATGCCCAGCTTCTTGTAGAGCGCGGCGCGGGGTTCGTGGCTCAAAGCCCCGCCGCCGTTGTGGAGGCCGTGCGCCGGATTTTTGATTCTGGTGGGGCGCCCTACCGCGAATGCCTGAAAGCCGCGACTTCGCTCAGCCATCCCGCCGCAGCGAAGGACATCGCGAATCTCGTCTCCTCCCTCTGCCGGAGAGGTTGAAAACTACCGGCGCCGCTTCGCACCGAAGCGCATACCCTTGTGGGTGCGAACCCCTTTCGCACCTTTGAGCGAGGACATCACGCGGTCCTCGTCGAACAGCGCGGTGTAGACATAGGTGAAATTCTCGAGCTTTTTGCGCGGGACCTTCTGGCCGATGAAACGCTCGATATCGAGCACATGCGGGAGTTCCTCGGCAGTCATGATCGTGAACGCCTCGCCGACCGTCTGCGCGCGTCCAGTGCGGCCGATGCGGTGCACATAGTCCTCCGGATGCTGCGGCACATCGTAGTTGATCACATGGCTCACGCCGGCGATGTCGATGCCGCGCGCCGCGATGTCTGTGGCGACCATGACCTCGTAGCGCCCGCCTTTGAAGCCCTCGAGGGCGTCCACGCGCTCGTTTTGAGTGCGGTTCGAATGGAGCGTGGCGACGGAGTGGTTGTTCTTTTTCAACTGCCGCGAGATGCGGTCGGCGCCGTCCTTGGTGCGGGTGAAAATCAAAACGCTGTCGTAGTTCGTGCGCTCGAGCAGGGTCAGGAGCAAATCGAATTTTTGGTCAACCGCCACCGGGTAGAGCGCGTGCGAGACGGTCTCGGCGGGCGAGCGGCGGGCGCCGATCTCGATGCGCTCGGGATCGCGCAGGCACCAGGCCGAGAGGCGCTGGATTTCCTCGGGGATCGTCGCTGAGAACAGGAGCGTCTGGCGTTCCTTCGGGCATTTCTCAACAATCCGACGCACATCGGGCAGGAAGCCCATATCGAGCATGCGGTCGACCTCGTCGAGGATGAGGAATTGCAGCGCGCTCAAATCCACCGCGCCTTGCTCCATGTGGTCGAGCAACCGGCCGGGCGTGGCCACGATCACATCGCACTGGCGTTTCAAATCATCGCGCTGCTTGCCGTAACCGACCCCGCCGTGGATCAGCGAAACCTCGGTGTGCATGAAGCGCATGTAGTCGCGAAAAGCCGTCTCGACCTGCATGGCCAGCTCGCGAGTGGGCTCGAGGACGAGACAACGAATGCGAGGCTCGTGATGGTCGAGCTTCGAAAGGACCGGGAGGGCGAAGGCGGCGGTCTTTCCCGTGCCGGTTTGCGCCGAGGCGATAAGGTCCCGGCCGGAAAGAATCACCGGGGTGGCGCGGAGTTGGATCGGGGTCGGATCCGAGTAGCCCATGCGTTGCGCGCCGTGAAGAACAGGCTCCGAAAGCCCGAGTTGCTGAAATGACATGCGGCAAGTTGTGCCAGTTCGCAAGAGGTGCGGCAATGGAAAGCTCGCGGCTGGGTGCGTGACAAAAAAGTTGGTTCCCGCGTTTTTTCCTTTTTTTACACAGTGATATTGTAGTATATTTTACTGCATATGACAACCGCCACCGCCCAAATCCATGCCCGCCGCCACCAACTCCTTT
>JBILML010000048.1:0-13332 GCA_044375555.1 Terrimicrobiaceae bacterium | reverse complement strand
CGGATCGGGAGCTGCTCAACGATTTCGATATCGTAGGCTTCGAGGCCGACGACCTTGCGGGGGTTGTTGGTGAGGAGTCGGATTTTGTGGATGCCGAGATCGGCGAGGATTTGGGCACCGAGGCCGTAGTCGCGAAGGTCCATGGGGAACCCGAGGCGTTCATTGGCCTCCACGGTGTCGAGGCCTTGCTCTTGCAATTTGTAGGCTCGGATTTTCGGGCCTAGGCCGATGCCGCGCCCCTCTTGGCGCATGTAGAGAAGCACGCCGACGCCTTCTTTTTGGATGCGTTGCATGGCTTGTTGCAGCTGCGGGCCGCAGTCGCAACGCCGTGAGCCGAAAACATCCCCCGTGAGGCATTCGCTGTGAACGCGCACTAACACCGGTTTCGACGGCGGAATTTTTCCTTTCACCAAAGCGATGTGGTGCATGCCATCGACCAGCGAGCGGTAGAGGTGGAGATCGAAATCGCCGTAGTCGGTCGGCAAAACAATCGTCTCCTCTTTCTCGATGAGGCGCTCGCTTTTCCGTCGGTAGGCGATGAGGTCCTGGATAGAGCACATTTTGAGGCCGTGCTTGCGCTTGAATTTGATCAAGTCAGGAAGCCGCGCCATCGTGCCGTCATCCTTCATGATCTCGCAAATCACACCCGAGGGATCCAGGCCGGCGAGGCGCGAGAGGTCGATCGAGGCTTCGGTGTGACCGGCTCGACGGAGGACGCCGCCGGCTTTGGCTTGGAGCGGGAAAACATGGCCAGGCTGGATCAAGTCGCTGGGTTTCGTTTGGGAGTCCGAGAGCAAACGGATCGTGAGGGCACGGTCCTTCGCGCTGATGCCTGTGCTGATGCCGTGTGTGGCATCCACGGAAACGGTGAAGTCTGTTTTGAAAAATTCGCGGTTCGTCGCGACCATGCGTTGCAGATCGAGTTGGGAGGCGCGCTCCTCGGTGATCGGAGCGCAAATCAACCCCCGGCCGAATTTCGCCATGAAATTCACAGCGTTTGCTGTGACTTTCGATGCCGCCATCACCAAGTCGCCTTCATTTTCCCGATCGGCATCATCCGTCACGATGACCATGCGGCCTCGGCGGATATCGGAAATCACGGAGGGAATCGGATCGAATGGCGTTTTCATGGTGAAGTGGGCAGACCCTAGCTCGGGCCACGGCTTGTGAAAAGCCGCTTGAGCTTTTCTTGGGGAGAGGAGGGGAGCTAACCTTCCTGCATGGACTATGATTTTGCAGTGATCGGTGGCGGAAGCGGGGGATATGCGGGGGCTCGGACAGCGGTTGGCCTGGGCTTAAAGACCGTCGTGATCGAAGGGGGGCGGGATGTCGGCGGGCTTTGCATCTTGCGCGGCTGCATGCCCAGCAAGACCCTTCTCGAATCCGCGCGTCGATTTCGTGTTTTGAAAAGGGCGGGGGAGTTCGGCCTTTCGTGCGAGTCTCCAGGCTTCAAAACCTCGGCGATCATTGACCGAAAAAAGCGCCTCATCGGAGAGTTTGCCGACTACCGCCGGGGTCAACTCGAGTCCGGCCGCTTCGATTTCCTGCGTGGGCGAGCCGAGTTTCTGGACCCCAAGACCCTTCGAGTTCACCACTTGGATGGCAAAATCTCCACGCTGAGCGCGAAAACATTTCTTATCGCGACAGGTTCCGAAATCGCCACCCCCGCCGTGCCGGGTTTGGCGGAATCGAGTTGTCTGACGAGTGACGACTTGCTCGATCTCGAGAATCTCCCTCAGTCCATCATTGTCCTTGGAGCCGGTCCGGTGGGGCTCGAAATGGCCAGTTACTGCCGAGCTTTTGGATCCCGGGTTGCCATCGTTCAACGCAGCCCCCACATCCTCAAATCTGTCGATGCCGATGTCTCGAAGTCGCTCGAGGAAGCGCTTCGACACGATGGCATCGAAATCCACACCGGCACCGCCCTGCATCGTGTGGATGACAACGGCCAGCGCGCGAGTGTTTGCTTCGATCAGAATGGCGAGTTGAAACATCTCGAAGCCGCCCGCGTGCTGAACGCCCTCGGCCGAAAACCTCGCCTCGATGGCTTGGAAACCCTCGGCCTGAATCTCACGCATGGCCGCATTTCGGTCAAACCCGACCAAGCCACTTCGCAGTTGCATATTTTCGCCGCAGGTGATGTCTGTGGAGGTCTCGAAGTGGTCCACATCGCCATCCAGCAAGGCGAAATCGCCGCCCACAACGCCGCCATCCAACTCGGCCGCGCCGCCGGTGCGCCGCGCCAGATGGATTATCGACTCAAGCTATTCGCTGTTTTTTCCGACCCCCAACTCGCAACCGTCGGAGCCACTGAGGCCGAACTCGAAGCGGAGGGAATCGAATTCCTTGCCGCAAGCTACCCCTTCAACGATCACGGCAAATCCCTCCTCATGGGCGAAACCGAGGGTTTGGTAAAACTCCTCGCCCGCCGCGACACCGGGGAAATCCTCGGAGCCTCGGTCGTCGGCCCCGAAGCCTCGGAATTGATCCACGAAGTGGTCGTCGCCATGCGCTACCGCGCCACGGTCCAAGACTTCGCCGCCATCCCGCACTATCACCCCACGCTTTCGGAAATCTGGACCTACCCCGCCGAGGAAATCGCCGAGAACCTCATTGGCGGATAATTTTCCCTGAGATGCTCTCTTGATATCCCAAAAAAACATTGCGGGAGGGGAGTCGTGGACATAGTCTCTCGGCCCTCTTAGCGCGCGGTTAGCTCAGTGGTAGAGCACCTCCCTGACACGGAGGGGGTCACAGGTTCGAACCCTGTATCGCGCACCATTCTCTCCCTTTTTTTACAATCCCCATTTTTGGGGCGCGAGTAGGGTTACTGCTTTATTTTTGCGTTCAGGACGAAGATTCGCTTTTTGTCGGCGCTAAGGCGAATGCCGAGGGGGGTGTTTGGCTTAATCTCGGCGAGGGACTGAAAGCCTATGAATTCCGTGGCGGAATCGATGGGGAGGGTCAGGGGTGTTTTTTGGTCGGCATCCGTGAAGGTGACGGAGGAATTAGTGACCGCGATGATGGTTGTTGCGAAGGCGAGGGATTGGGCCAATTCCTGGGTGGTGGGGGGATTTTGAGGAACTGGTGTCGCGGCGACTTCGGGCTTGGGGGCAGGTGCTGGTGGGGTCGGACTGCAACCGGCCGCTGAGAATAAGCTAACGATGACGAGAGTTGAGAGAATCAGGCTCTGAGGGCGAATAGTCGGGAGCATGGAAGGAAATTAGGGTGTCTGAGGGACATGAGGGGCAGGGGGTGCATAGGAATCAGGGTAAAAAAAATTCTTACATGGGAGGCAAGGAAACTTTAGGCACAACGACGGGTCTGACTTCGGCGATTTTGGGAGTTGGCAACACGGACACGGGCTTTGCCAAAAGGATCGGTTCTGCGGCGACGACACGCACCGGATTGAGTGGGACTACTTCTTGGGGAGTTTGTCTGGCTACCGAGATGGGATAAACAACCGATGGCGCCGCAACCATTCGCACGGCGGAAACTGATGGCACGGCGGAAACCGATGGCACGGCCGAAACCGATGGCACGGCCGAAACCGATGGCACGGCCGAAACCGATGGCACGGCCGAAACTGATGGCACGGCCGAAACCGATGGCACGGCGGAAACTGATGGCACGGCCGAAACCGATGGCACGGCCGAAACCGATGGCGCCGGCAAAACTGTGGGTTGTGATGCGATGCGGATGGGGGAGGACCGGATGGCTCCGGGATTTGCCACCACTGAAATCGGAGGTTTTGGAATGTCTGGAACCGGGCTGGCCTTGAGAACGGCTCCGGACATGACCTTAATCCCTTTGCTCTCCGAGGAGAGGGTCTGAGCTTTTGTGTGGCTCATGGTTGCCTTCAAATCCTTGAGGGCTGTGAATGCATCGGGGGGACGATCTTCGCGGGCGAACGCGAACATTTTTTCGACCCAAAGGGTCAAGGCCACGGGCAAGTCTGGGCGCAGGGTTTTTAATGGCTGGAAGCGGTGTTTCAGGTGCGCGGCCACAACCTCGGGCACGGTGGCGCCAGTGAACGGCCTCTCGAGTGTGAGGGCTTGATAAAAAACACAACCCAAGGAGTAAAAATCGGTGCGCAAATCGAGCGGGTCGTGACTGAGTTGCTCGGGAGACATCATGTAAATCGAGCCGACGACCGATCCGGAGTGGTCCATCGTCTGAAGCGAGGGTTCCGCCATGGCGCGGGATTGCCCGAAATCAAGCAACTTGACGCGGTAGCCGCTATCAAGCTGGGGCTCGAGCATGATGTTGCCGGGTTTGATGTCGCGGTGGACGACATTTTTTTCATGAGCGGAGCCGAGGCCGAGGAGGCATTGTGTGGCAAACTCGCGGAAGGCTTCTTCGGTCATGGGCTGGGCTAATTCCTCGAGCGTTTGCCCCTGGACAAACTCCATGACGAAAAAAATCGAGTCTCCCTCCTCGATGATGTCATGAAGCATGACGATATTTGTGTGGTGGAAACTCGCCATCACCATGGCCTCACGGGAGACGGTGTCGTCACCGGCGCTGGTTTTTTTCACCGCGACCCAACGGCCAAGGATCGTGTCAAAGGCGAGATAAACTATACCCGCTCCGCCCGCTCCAAGCTGGCGGTCTAGGGCATAGCGTCCGTTCCCGATGAATACTCTTTCGACCTCGTTGCTCATGGATTCAAAAAGTGGGAGTGCGGGCGCTGGATGGGGTCATGGTTGAAGCTGAGGAAGGAGGGAGGACTCCGAAGCATGGCGTGCAAATTAATGAACAACCTCAAAACCCGCAAGTGGCGAAAACGATATTTTCGGGAGGGGCGAGGGGAAAATCAACGCGGGATTCGGGTATCGACCGTAGGGCTGATCAGGCTTTGGCTTTTTTGCCTTTGGCGGGCTTTTTCGCCTCGGGTGCCTCGGCCTCGGGTGCTGGCTCGGAGGCGACTTCCTCGGCGGCTGGCTCTGGGGCAGTTTCCTCAGCTGGGGGCTCTGGAGAGGCTTCGGAGCTATCCGAGGAGAGCATGGAGTCGATCATGGCTTGGGGATCGAAAGCACCGGAATCGGCCTCGGCGGCGGGCTCGGATTTTTGGACTTCGGGGATCAGGGGCTCAAAAACTCGCGGGGCTGGCTCGGGTCGGGCAGGGAGCGAGGAATTATCCCACTCGGGCACGCGGGAGAGCGTTTTTTCGACGATGTCAAAAATCTCCTCCATCGCGCGGTCAGCGTCGGATTGTTTCAAAATAAAAGGCTCGCGTTCGCCGGTTCCTGGATACTCGGCCCAGCCCTGGATGCCGCCGTCGCGGGAGCCGCCGGTGCTGCGGGTGTTGAGGATCATGGTGGTTTTTTCCACGCCTCCGGCCGGGGTGAGCGAGACATGGAGCGAACTGGAGTGATCCATCAGATTGGCAACACGGCGGGTGGTCCACTTTCCGCCTCCGATGGGTGGGAGTGAGAGGGCGTCCTTGACGAATTCCTCGGAGCGGTTGACGAATCCAAATGGGGTGAGCTTCATGAAAAAGTGCGTTATCAAGTCGTCAACTCAGCGTGTCTGTCAAGTATCCAGATGGGTCGATGAGCGGAAAATGCGAGTTTTTCACAGATAGGAAAAAATTGCCTATTTGATTGAAACGATCCGGGAATCTTGTAGGTTCACGCCGAATTGCACTGATTTCCCAAGAACAACTCGATGGCGCTTGACCGTATACTCGTAGTGGATGACACCCCGATCATCCGAAAATCCTTAGAGGAACGCCTTCGGGGCAAGCGTCTCTCCGTTTCCACGGCCGGATCAATCGCCGAAGCGGAGAAAAGATTGGCAGCCAATAGCTTCGATCTGATTTTTCTAGACATGGAACTCCCCGACGGGGACGGGCGTGTTTTTATCGAGCGAATGTCGCACAGCGAGGCCAAGCCGATCGTGGTGATGATCACAGCGAATGGGAGTGTCGAGACGGTGGTGGAGTGCATGCGCTCGGGGGCTTTTGACTATGTGACGAAGCCGTTTTCCATGACCCAGATCGATCTGGTGATGAAAAAGGCGTCGGAGTTTCAGCGTGCGGTGAAGGTGACGGATTTCCTGAATCGGGACAGCATCTCGCGGCGGGAAATCATCGGGAAAAGCCCGGTGGTCGTTCGTTTGAAAGAGCTCATCCAAAGGGTCGGCCGCACGAATGCCACGGTGATGATCAGTGGCGAAAATGGCACCGGCAAGGAGCTGGTCGCGAATGAAATTTTCCTCAACAGCCAGCGACTGAATAAGCCCTTCATCAAGGTCAACTGCGCGGCGATTTCCGAGACTTTGATCGAGAGCGAGTTTTTCGGTCACGAGAAGGGATCCTTTACGGGAGCCACCGACCAGCGCGATGGGCGATTTGAATTAGCCGATGGTGGCACGATCCTGCTGGATGAGATCAGCGAAATCTCGCTCGGGCTACAGGCCAAGTTGCTGCGTGTTTTGCAAGAGCGGGAATTCGAGCGGGTGGGGGGAAACAAAACCATCAAGGTCGATGTGCGCGTGCTGGCCACGACGAACCGCGATTTGTTCAAGGCGGTGCAGAAGGGGGATTTTCGCGAGGATCTATACTACCGTCTCAATGTCTTCCCCATCCAAGTGCCCCCCCTCCGCGACAGGACCGGGGATGTCGAATTACTCGCCACGCATTTCCTGGAACGCTTCTCGCGGGAGCACGGAATCAAGACGGCTGGTTTTTCGCCCGATGGCATAGCGGGGCTGGTGGCCCACAATTGGCCTGGCAATGTGCGTGAACTCCAAAATGTCGTGGAGCGCGCGGCGATTCTGACGGAGGAGGGCGCTCCCATCACGGCGGACTTGATGGGTTTGGCCTCGCCGATCCCTACGAGCGCGCCGTCTGCTGGATCGGGGCAGGCCACCAATGGATCCGCTGCGAACTCAAATGGAAACGCCGCGTCTGGCGATGTGGTGCCTCTCCATGAGATGGAAAAGCGAGCCATCATCCAAGCGCTTCAGCAGACCAACGGCAATCGCACACAAGCCGCCGAGATGCTGCAAATCAGCATTCGCACCCTGCGCAACAAGCTCGCGGAATACCGGGAGTCCGGGGTGGAGTTGGAGACGCTCACCTGAGGTCTAACCCGTGAGTTCAGGGATGCTTCTTGCCAGACACTGCGTGAGTTTGGAATCTGATTTGATGAACTTAGCGATCTCGGCATTTCCAATCTCGAAATGGAGCAGGGGTGACTTGAGTGTGCAGTTTTCTGCTTAACGGACTCAGTGAAAAAACGGTTCTATAAATCCAAGAGGCTTTGGGCAGCTTTCGGCCTCTTGATTGCCGTCATCTGGGTGGTGCAGCGTCCGGTTCTATCGGAGTTCGTGGCTTTCACAACCGAAGTCCTCTGCTCTCGGCGCGGGGTGGAATTTCATGCGGAATCGGTGAGGGCGGGGTTGTTCGAGCCCATCGTGATGCGCGGGGTGGTTCTGGGAGTGAAGTCGAAGGCGAATTCCTCTCAAAGCACTGTCGAGGTCGAGTCAATCACGCTGGAATGGCAAGATCCGCTCACCTGGTTTTCTGATCGCAGGAGATGGGTTCACTCCATCGAGATGAGCCAGCCGGTTGTGTTCATTGATTTTCGCCGGGAGGAAACCGGCCGGGTCTCGGATTATGCCATGAGGCCGCTCGAACTGCTGGCGGCGTTCACGGCCTTGGGTGGTTCTTGGCCTGAGAAAATCGGATTGGAAAATGCCGCCATCGAACTCATGAGCGACTCGACTCGCTTGGTGATGAATGGGGTGCGGCTCTCGCTTGGCGAGAGCGAAGCGGGTTTGTTTTCCCTCGATTCGCTGACCATTCAAAGCAATCGGTTCGAGCGGGTTTTTGGCCCTCTCTCGGCGAAGGCGGCGTGGGATGGGACGAGGATTTCGCTGGCGGGGCTGGAACTTCTGCCGGGCGTCATGATGAATGAAATCTCGTGTGAACTTCCGATCGGCGGGGAACCTGCGCTGTCTTTCAACGGGCGCTTTTTTGGCGGCACGATTCGTGGAGATTGGACTTTTCAGCGTGGAGCGGGCGGGCCGTTTTGGGATTTCGCAGCGATTTGCTCCCATGTGAATCTGGAAGAAATTCCGGGCCTCTTTGGACTCGGTGGGAAAGCCAAAGGGATTCTCTCCGAGGGGCGATTCACTTATCGCGGGGAGCCAAATCGCCCGGCTGATGCCGAAGCTTCGCTCCGCGTGCTTGCCAAAGATTTTCGCTGGAATGACCGGGGCTGGGAGTCGCTGGAGGTCGGCGCGAGCCTCATTCACCGCCGCTTATTCGTTTCCAATTTCGACCTCCGGCAAAAGGAGAACAAAGTCTCCCTGAACGGGGAAATTTCCCTCGCCGAGGGATGGGAGAAAATCACCGAGGCTCCGTTCCTGCTCAATCTCCGGGCCAACATCAAGGAACTCGGCTCGGTGGCCATCCTCACCGGTCCGGGCATCGAGGAAATCAACGGCGAACTCGAGGCCAATGGCTCCCTCAGTGGGCGACTGGGGAGTCTGGATGGTTTCGTAGGGATCAAAGCCAAGGGCATCGAATTTCGTGGAGCCACGGTGGACCAAGCCGCTCTAGAAATTCTCTTTCGCAAAAAAACGGCGGAGATCGTGAAGTGCGAAATGACATCGCGGGACGACAAGCTCCAGGCCACGGGAAGCATCGGCATTTCCTCTCCTCATCCCTACAGCGCCTCGCTTGATGCCTCACTGAGCGACCTCGCCACTTGGTTGCGTCCATTTCCAAAACTCGGCGGCGGAGTGGTCTCGAGCGGTGCCTTGAAGGTCGCTTGGAAAGGCGAGGGGAGCATTAAGGGGCACTCTGGTGAATTCCAGACGAGCCTCTCTAAATTTGTAACCACCTACACTCCGGTCGGACTGACGGGGCATTTCGCCGGGACCTACTCGCCGGAAAACATCCATTTCTCGAAGGCCCTTCTCGAGAATGGCAACCTCCGGATGCAATCGCGGATCACCCTCTCCTCTTCAGGCTTGAATTTTGAAGACCTCCAACTGAACGCGAACGAAAAAACTCTCCTTCACGGAAAGGTTTTCCTGCCGCTGAACCCCTTCACGATTTCCGCACAGACCGATTGGAAATCGGCGATTCTTGCGAGCCATGCGACTTACTTGGAAGCGAACACACCCGGCGAGTTGGCGGTCGAGGATTTGGTGAAACTGGCGGGCCAGAATTGGCCGGTTCGCGGTTTCCTGAAAATGAAACTCGAGGCCTACGGTCCCGCCGAGGAAATCACGGGCAAGCTCTCGCTCGATGCCCGCGAAGTCTTCTTCGGAAAATATCCCGCAACGAATCCCTCCAATCTGCGCGTCACCGTGAATACCTCGGCGGGCCGAGCGACCTTGGAGGGGGAGGTTTTGAATCCGAGCATGAATCCGCTTCGCCTCACGGCGTCATTTCCATTGGCGCTCCAAAAAAGCGGCGAGGGGAGTATGCAGTGGATTCCCGGGGATGCGGCGATTCAGGCGCTGCTGGATTTTCCTCGCGCGGATTTGGCGTTGCTCCGCCCATTTCTCTCCAACCTGCAAGACCTCTCGGGCGAACTCTCCGGGCGTTTGAATATCACCGGTTCGCTCAATGATCCGAAGGCGGATGGCTCGATGGAAATCCGCAACGCCTCGTTTCATCTCGGATCCCTGGCGTCATCCGCTGAATTCGTCACCGGGCAACTTCAGATCGAGAATTCCTCGCTCCAAATTAAAAGCCTCACTGGTGAAATCGAGCCCGGCCGTTTTGAGCTTTCCGGCGTCTGTCATTTTCCAGCTCCATGGAAACCCTCTTGGAATCTGACTCTGCGCGGCGAAAGAATCCCTGTCCTTGTGGACAGCCTTTCGACACTCCTTGTCGAAGGGGAGTTGCAGGCGAGTGGCGGCGCGGAATCCGGTAGCATCACCGGAGAATGCCGCTTTGTGGATTCCGTGGTTCGCCGCCAGATCGAGGTGCTTCCGCTCTTTTCTGCGACAGGCTCAACAAGCCTGGGCTTGGAGTCCTATGCGGTAATCATTCAAAACCTCGCGCCGTATCCGCATTGGTCGATCCAACTCAAAATCGGAGGCGAGGATCCGATCCGGCTTACGGGCCAAAATCTCGCCGGCTCGATTTTTCCAGACTTATCCATTTTGGGGACTGTGGATCGTCCGGTTCCCGTGGGAACAATTTCCGTGGCGGGTTTGGAGGTAAAAACTCCCGCTGGGCCTCTTTTCAGCGAGCGAGCGGAAATTTGTTTTTATCCCGACCAGCCATGGCAGCCGTTTGTTTACGCACGAGCCACAGGATTTTTTGCAGGATCCATTGTGGAGGCAACAGCCTTCGGTCCTCTCTCGGAGGGTAAATGGTGCCTCCGCTCGATGGATCCAGATCCTCTGTTGCCTCAGGCCCTCACGATGCTTCTGCGTGGAGGCGCCCCGGGATTTTTGATGCCTGCTGGTTTGCTGGGTCCATCCGAGTTTTTCCTGATGACTGAAAATCAAAAACACTCCCTGCAACCCGTGCCGCTTCGCATCGAAGACCAAACGCTCGTCGGCGGCGGAATGCGATTTCAGGATAGTATGGATTTCAGCCTTCGCGGGGGGCTTTTGCCGGCGGGCAGCTTCGAGCAGGGATTTCAGTGGCGCTAGATTCCTGCATTTTGAGAACGATCGAATTTGGTTTGGAGCGCAAGGGGCAGGGCTGATAAGGGCTAGTTGTGTTGAAAAAACTGCTCAATTATTTCGGTGCGCTCCGCGAGAAGCTTTTGAATTTGCGGGACGCTCCGCATGCCTTGGCGGGCGGGGTGGCGATTGGGATGTTCATCGGTTTCACGCCGCTCTTTGGTTTGAAAACTCTCCTCTGCCTGGGCCTCGCATTTGTCCTGCGATGCAATCCGATCGCCGCGGTGATTTCGGTGTCCTTGCACGATGTGGTGACTCCATTTTGGCCAGTGCTTCTGGAGGCGGAATACAAGATCGGCTGGGAGTTTCTTCGCTGGCTTCATGAGTCGCCACCGGAGGTTCAGTCGATGCATTTTCACATTCAAGATGTGATGAAATGGACGACTTTTTTTACGATCGGATTGCCGCTCCTCGTCGGGTCGATGTTCCTTTCCATCCCCGCAGCGCTTATCGCCTACTTTCTGACTCTGCCAATCTTCCGCCGACGCGAGCAGCGTCGGCAGACTTGAGGTTCGATCAATCCCACAAGCGGTCCAAACCGCGCTTCACGCAGGAGAAAAGATGGTCAATTTCCTCGCGGGTGATGATGAGCGGCGGAGACATCGCTATGAGCGTGCGGATGCCTCGAACGATGGATCCTTCTTCGCGAATCAGCCCGGCGGCGCGGATTCCAATCGTAGGTTCCGAGGCCAATCCGGAACGGCCCGAGCGAGGAATGACTTCCAGTGCCCCAATCAAGCCGTGGCCGCGGACTTCGCTGACTGCGGGATGGGCTGCAAATTCGTGGAGTTTTTGTTGGAAATATGGGCCGGTGTCATCGCGCACGCGCTCGACGAGACCAAGGGATTCGATGGTTTCCAGATTGGCCAAAGCAGCTGCCGCGCTGGAGGGATGGGCTGAGTAAGTGTAGCCGTGGGCAAAATATCCGGCTGAGAAAATCGTTTCGGAAATTTCGTCACTCACCATCGTTGCGCCAAGAGGCAGGTAGCCGCTGGTGATTCCCTTCGCCAGCGTGATGATGTCGGGATCGAGATCCCAGAGATTGCTCGCGAACCAATGTCCCAGGCGACCGAAGGCCGTGATGACTTCGTCCGCCACGAACAGGATATTATTTTTGCGCAGCAGGTCTCTTAATTCCGCCAAATATCCCGGGGGTGGGGGAATGACTCCGCCGGCTCCCTGGATCGGCTCCACAAACATCGCCGCGATGGTATCGGCACCTTCGCGCTGGATTGTTTTGGCGGTTTCTTCGAGACACCACTTACCGTATGCCTCGGGGTCGAGTGGCGATTGAACGGCGTAGGGATGCGGCCCGGGGACATGGATAAAACCTGGCAGCGGCAAGTCGAAGGGTTCGTAGCAGATGGGCAGCCCGGTCATGCTCGAGGCGGCGAGGGTCACTCCATGATAAGAAAAGGAGCGGGAGAGAATCTTGTATTTCCCAGACTGGCCGCGCGTGTGGTGATAGGAGCGGATGATTTTCAATGCGCTCTCGTTGGCCTCCGATCCGGAATTCGAAAAGATCGTGCGGTTCAGGCGGGCAGGGGATTTTTTTGCGAGGAACTCGGCGACGCGCACTGGAGGCTCTGTCGTCGTGTTGAAAAATGACGGGTAGTAGGGGAGTTGGCGCATTTGCCGGTGCACGGCCTCGACAATCGCGGCGCAGTTGTAGCCGACATTCACGCACCACAGACCGGCCAAGCCATCGAGGAGTCGGCGGTCGTCTTGATCGATCAAAAAACATCCATCGCCGGACTTGATGAGTTGCGTCCCGGACTTGTGCATGTCGGTGTGATGCGTGAAGGGATGGAGGTGAAATTGACGATCCAATTCACGCAGTTCCGAAACGGAGGGGTCGTGATTCATGAGGAAATTTATAACACCAATCGGTCCGTTGCGCCATCTTGGAGACAATTCGGATTCGACTTGAGCTGGGCTGGCTGGCACTTTCCTTGGATGAAGTTTGTCGACCAAATCCGCGTTCATGCCAAAGCCGGCGATGGCGGCAACGGGTGCTGTAGTTTTCGCAGGGAAAAATTCATCCCGCATGGTGGCCCGGACGGCGGGGATGGCGGACGGGGCGGGGATATCCTTCTCGTTGCCGATCATGATACCGCCAGCTTGGTCGCTCTGTTTTTTGAACCCTTGATCCGCTCCAAGCGCGGCGCCCATGGCAAGGGAAAGGATAAACTCGGCCGGAGCGCCGAACACACTATCGTGAAAGTCCCGATCGGCACGGTGATTTACCGGGCTGGTCAAGACCAGCGGGACGAGGTCGAGGAGGAACCCATCGCGGACCTCTCCGAATCGGGCCAGAGTTTTTTGCTCTGCACAGGGGGTGACGGCGGCAAAGGGAATACCCATTTCAAATCCTCGACAAACCGAGTGCCTCGGCAGCACACCAAAGGGTATCCCGGCGAGGAGGGATGGTTCCTCATGGAGCTTCGCACGATTGCCGATGTGGGGCTCGTTGGCTACCCAAATGCTGGAAAATCCACACTTTTACGGGCGATTTCCGCCGCGAAGCCAAAAACAGCGGCTTATCCCTTTACGACACTGCATCCTCTTGTGGGAGTTATTGATCTGCCGGAATACAACCGCGCCACCATGGCCGACATCCCGGGCTTGATCGAGGGCGCCCATGAAAACCGTGGTCTTGGCCACGAATTC
>JBILML010000060.1:0-3587 GCA_044375555.1 Terrimicrobiaceae bacterium | reverse complement strand
GTAAAACAATCCCCAAAAACAAGATGATAAAAAAAATCCCATTCAAAAAACTAAAAACAGCAACCGCGCTGTGCTGTCTGGCCTTCACGGCCGGCAGTGCTATCGCTCAAAACTCCGGTCCTCGCCCGGTTCCTGCAGGTCCGATCGAGCCGACCTCCGGGTTCATTGATGCCGGCACAACTGGCACCACCACTGGCCGCCAAAGCACACCGGCCACCACACCCGGCGAAAGCCACACCGAAAAATGGTGGAACGGGAAGGGCCTGTTGCAAGGCAGCGGCAATCCCGTTTTTGACGGCCGAAAATCCCTTGAAGATCGCGGCCTGAAATTGAACGGAAGCTACCAAGGCGCGTTCTTCGGCGTGATCGACAGCGAAAAAGGTTCGCGCGGATTCTGGGATCAGCAGATCAACTTCGGCGCGGAGCTGAATTTCGGAAAAATGCTCGATGTCGATTTCCTCGAGGGCACGACCGCCTTCGGCAACTTCCGCTACCGCGACTCCTGGCCCCAATCGAACCCCAACGAGTTCGTCGAGGCCAACTCCATGTTCAATCCCTCGAACTGGCAGTCCGGCACACAATTTCGTGTGAACAGCTTCGGTCTCGAGATCGGCACCGAAAACCTGCTCCCGATCGAGGATATGGTGACCCTTCGCGCCGGTTGGCTTCAGCCTCAGCGTGAATTCATCGACCAGCCGCTCTCGAAGCTTTTTCTCAATAACGCGGTGAATAGCGCCAAGGGTGTCGGCGGAAATATTCCCTTCTCCTCGAGCTTCTCCACCTGGGGCGGCACGCTGAAGATCAACCTCCACGAAACCGTGTATTTGAAAAACGGACTCTTCATGTCCTATCCCGAAGCCACCTCATCGACGAACCACGGCCTCGCCTACCAAGGGTTTGGGCCGAACACCTCGCTCAACGGCCTCTTTTACATGGGCGAACTCGGCTTCACCCCGAAGATCAGCGAGGCGAAACTCGAGGGCAAATACGCGTTCGGCGGATATTACTACGGCACTCCGGAAAACCAGACCCGCACCTGGAGCAATAACAATGTCGATGGCCGATATGGTTTCTACTTCCAGGCCGACCAAATGCTCTACCGTGAGCCCTCCGCTCCGGCTAAATCCACCGCTGCTTCTGATGGCAAGACATTCAAAGAGGTCGTTTCCACCGAAAAGCCCAGGCTCTCCAAGCAAGGCCTGAGCACCTTCAACCTCATCACCATGGCCCCCGGCTATGCGCGCTCGAACAACTATCCGTTCTACTTCCAGACCGGCCTCGTTTACACCGGCCTCATCCCGGGCCGCGATGCCGACATCACGATGATCTCGCTCGGCTACGGGGCTTATCAGGGAGATGTCTACACGCCCTCCCGCAGCTACACCGCCGTCCTTGAAGGTGGATACCGTTTCCAGATCAACGGTTGGTCGTATGTGCAGCCGTTCTTCCAATACTTCTCGCGCCCGAACGGCACCGAGGAAGTGGCGAATGCCGCCGTGCTCGGCTTCCTGACCGGCCTCGTATTTTAAGTAAAATTAATCCGTCTCTTTGAAATCAAAGAGCGGTTGTGAGAAACCGGGCGGCTCCGATGTGGCGGGGCCGCCCGGACTTTTTTATGAGGGTGGGGGCATGATCCCATGCTGGAAAGACGGCCAAGATTGAAGTCCCAAACCGCACCATTGCCCAATTCAACTATTGATGAGCACCGCATCCATGGTATTAGAAAAACTCACAGCCCGCAGTCAGGGTCCAATTTCCCGTAATGCAGGTTCTTTAAATTGATATTCATGGATAATTCACTTCCTGCCGCCGGCATCATTGCCAACCTTCCTGACGAAGATCGTGCCATCTTGGCTTCTTACGGGGCGTTTGACTTGCTGCCCGCAGGTGGCGGTCTCATCAAACAGGGCAAACCACACGGGAAACTCTTTTGCGTCATCAGCGGGCGATTTGAAGCCCGTAGAGAATACGATGGTTCCCACGATGTTCTTGGACCGATTTTCCCGGGCGATTGGATTGGGGAGGTTGATATTTTTGATCCAAGCACAGCCATTTGCTCGGTTGTGGCTTCTGAGCCATCTCAATACTGGTCCATTTCGAGGGAAAAGCTGGAGGAATACCTGAATAGCCATAATTTGCCAGCAGTCGTTCTTTTGATCGGGCTGGCTTCGACTCTTGGCCAGCGGATTCGCGGGATCACCAAGAAACTCGCAGAGCAGACCGAGAAGGCAAAATATGGTGCCCGAGGCTTTGAAGACCCGGTTATTGAGGATGACTCCATCCGAAGCGCTGCCGATCTAGCCGCTGCTTTCTTGCGGCAAAAGGATTCATCGAAGCGCAAGTAGCCGTCTGCGGGATTTTTTAAGCTGGAATTGATCCTAGAATCATTTGCCCATATTTCTATTACCTTCTACATGCATTATCAGAAGTTATATTTATCCATAAACGGGACACTCGATTGAGTGCATGTGAACAAGTTTGGAATAAATGGGCCCTCTTGAAAATCTCAAGGGCTTTCAGAGACAGGATCAGGAGTTGTTCACAAGGGAGAGAGCCAGAGAGTGCTCGCCAATTATAAATGCAACTTGCCGCCGGCAAGTTGGAGACTGGGGTGGTTTTTCTGGAGGAAGCCCAGAAATATTGAAATCAAACCTGGAGATCGACGCTTGAGGTTGCGGTCACCAAGATAATATCGAGATGAGCTCGATAAACTCCTGCGATTTTCCGAAAATTAGTGGGTTTCTACAAAGTGTAGAAACACTATTTTAAAACCTGTTTATCAATGTATTGTTTGATATCGTCGATGCCCTCACTGAGTTCGGCGCAGACTGGGATGACATGGAGCTTGGGAAAGCGGATTTTGAAGGCTTTCAGATTTTCGGCAGACGTAGTCATGTCCATCTTGTTCGCGATGATGCACGAGGGCTTTGCCACCAAAGTCGGGTCATAGAGTCTCAATTCCTTGCGGAGATTTTGATAGTCATCAATGGGGTGCCGCTCCTCGCTCCCCGCCATATCCAAGACATAGAAAAGCGTTTTGCAGCGAACGATATGCCGCAGGAATTCGTGGCCAAGACCACGGTTTTCATGGGCGCCCTCGATCAAGCCCGGGATGTCGGCCATGGTGGCGCGGTTGTATTCCGGCAGATCAATCACTCCCACAAGAGGATGCAATGTCGTAAAGGGATAAGCCGCTGTTTTTGGCTTCGCGGCGGAAATCGCCCGTAAAAGTGTGGATTTTCCAGCGTTTGGGTAGCCTACGAGCCCCACATCGGCAATCGTGCGAAGCTCCATGAGGAACCATCCCTCCTCGCCGGGATATCCTTTGGTGTGCTGCCGAGGCACTCGGTTTGTCGAGGATTTGAAATGGGTATTCCCTTTGCCGCCGTCCCCCCCTGTGCAGAGCAAAAAACTCTGGCCCGATTCGGAGAGGTCCGCGATGGGTTCCTCCTCGACCTCGTCTCGCTGGTCTTGACCAGCCCGGTAAATCACCGTGCCGATCGGGACTTTCACGATAGTGTGTTCGGCGCTCCGGCCGAGTTTATCCTTTCCCTTGCCATGGGCGCCGCGCTTGGAGCGGATCAAGG
>JBILML010000026.1:0-42948 GCA_044375555.1 Terrimicrobiaceae bacterium | reverse complement strand
GCGCAATCCCCGCCAAGGGCATCGTTGTCCACTGCCAGAACCAGGCTGTTGCCGCTCACCTTGCGGGACACCAGTTCCGTCACGTCGCGGGCCGGCGTGCCACCGAGCGCCTGGTAGGAAGCGCTGAGAATCCGCAACGGCCCGGCTTCCGCCGCACTTGCCGAAGAGCTTTCCTTGACACCTATCCAGCGCGCCTGCCAATCGTCGGGCTGTAGTAGGCCCATCGTCCAGGTTGCCGGTTGGCTCCAATCGCTGGCCTTTTCAGGTTTCAGGTTTCCGGGTTCAGCCTTTTCAACCCATACCCTCACTTTCCAGTGACATGTCATCCGCGACGCCATCCCCTTGCCGGCATACTCCACCTGAATGCTCTGGTCCGAAGCCACCTTGCCGCTGTCCCATAGATCGCCCTGATCCTTCGCAAGCAACTCTTCCGAACTCGCCACCAGCACCTGATAGGCCGTCTGCTTCTGACCTCTGACTTCTGGCCTCTGACTTCTCTCCTCAATAATCCAAGAAAGCCTCGGATTTTCCACGTCAATGCCCAGCGGGTTCTCGCGGTATTCGCAGCGCAGGTTCGTCACGTCGGCGGCGTGAAGTTGCACAAGCAGCACCAGCAGCATGGCGGCATGGATGAGGGGGTTCATGCCACACCAGGAGGCTTGCCACGGCTTTGTTGCTCGAGGGACGGCCCGTGACGTGGAGAGCAACGGACCGAAGACATCCTTGTTTGCGCTCTGCGCGAAGTCGGGAAGGCGAGGAATAGGCTGAAGTTGATGCGAGGGCATGGCGGGTAGGCTGGGAAAGAATTTATATGTTTTCTTTTTAGGTTAGAAAGCTTCCACGGCAATGCCGCCTTTGTATCAAGAAACGGCGCATACGCGCCTGAAACTTGGGACGCCGGCGGCGCGGCGTCCCTTGGCACTTGCTGGCCTTCGGCTTCAAACCCTGATCGCCAAAATTACATCTCTTCCACAAAGAGGACGCCGTCTTTGTTTTTGTCTTCAATCAGGAAAAGTTCGTCGTAGCGCACCTGGTATTCACCGCGATCCAGTTTGGTATCTTTGTTTTTGTCGTGATAGCCGATGGCATTCGCGGGGAACTCGGTGCGATCGAGCATGCCGTCTTTATTTTTGTCGCATCGATCAAAGTGCTGCAAGTGGGCCCGCATATACTCCTCGCGCGGACAGATGCCGTTCCCGTCGAGGTCGAATGCCTTGAATTTATTGATCTTCGCGTTCGGGGTGTTTGGCGGAGGGTTTCTCTTCGGTGCTGGCGGGGCCGGGGGATTTTCCACGGGGGTCGCAGCGATGGTTGGCTTGGGTTCGGAATTCGCCGCGGGCGGGGCTTTTTTTGAAAATAAAAAATAGGAGCCGAGGAACAGCAGGGCGGCCACGACATTCATGGCGATCAATAGCCTGGTGCTGATGGATGCGGTGAGGTGCGAGTGAGGTTGACGGGTGGGTTTGTTTTGCGGGGTGGTTTTCATGTTCGGGTTGGTGGGTTGGTGGGTTGGTGGGTTGGTGGGTTGGTGGGTTGGTGGGTTGGTGGGTTGGTGGGTTGGTGGGTTGGTGGGTTGGTGGGTTGGTGGGTTGGTGGGTTGGTGGGTTGGTGATTATGGAAGGACAAAGCTGGCCGGCGCCCATGCTCCGAGCGGAACTGTGAACTGCCCATTGATGATGGGGATGGGTTCCCCTGCCGGTTCTCCCCGGAGATTGACTGGCTGGGCTTTGGCGGCTTTGATTCCTGTTGGCAGCGTCACGGTGAGCGGGCCGCCCTGACCGCTTTGCTCCCAGACCCGAAACACCATGCCAGGGCCGTCGGGATTGGGGCAGAATGCAGAGAGCCGGACGCCCTTGCGCGAGAGAGTAACTCCAGCTTGGCTTGGTGGGAGACTGCCGGGCTTTCCATCTGCGAAGGCCGCTACTGGGGGTTGGCGCAGTTCCCAGGAGGGGGTGAAGTTCGCCTGCTCCTCGGTTGCGCCCGCTGGCACCGGCCAGACCCTGAGCGACGCCTCCCACGATCCGGGAATCCAGAGGGGGAAATTTGTATTCCACATGTTGTTGTAGAGATTGACGAAGAGTTCTGGCTCGGTTGGCACATACGACGGCTCATAAAGCCAAAGCCCCGGCTTGCCGATGCTCCACAACGGCAGGTCTGCGGAAGCTGCCGCAACTCCGGCACCGTTCTCCCCCGACCGGACTGTGATGGCGCTGTCGACACCCATCAGGTTCCGATTGGAACCGAAGATGATGTCTTTGGCGGGGTCGATGGTGCCACCAATCCGGCCGACTCGAAATGCGGGCGTCTGGACATTGAAGGGAAGGCAAATCCAGCCGCCTTCGGGAATGGGAGTCGGTGTTTTATCCACGACCTTCCACGCGATGTCCACGCAGGCGGCTTCGTCTGGAAACGAGAAGCGCAGTTCATAGCCTTTGGCCAACCCGAGCGTGTCGGTGGGGGTGAGGACGACTTCCTCGCCAAAGCTGGTTCGCGTTTGTGTGGCCTTCCATCCTGTGGGCGTCATCGCGGCGTAGGGCGACTTGTCCGGCCCGGGCATGCCGCCCTTGGCGAAATCGCCATCGGGACTGCGTCCCCAGTCTCGCGGGTAGGTGTCCAGGAACTTTTTTACATTATCCAGGCTGAACCTCTCATGCAGGAACTGGCCGAGGACATGCCCTCCCTGCTTCACGAGTTCGCGTCCCGTGGCGTTTTCGATAAGCGAAGCGATGCCTCCCTTTTCGAGATTAAAGCGCGCGGTGAAGTGCTTGGTCTTGATCTCGCCCTTCAGCGGACCGGTCACCGGTGTTGCTTCCCCGCCAGCTTTGGCAGCAAACGCCTTGTAGCCGCCCGGAGGCAGGCCTTTTGCAAGGAAAGTTACCGTTTTGCCGGAGCGCGTCGCTCCGGGAAGCATCAATCCTTCAGGGAGCTCTACCGAAACCAGGGCATCACGCTCCCACGGCAGCGGATTGAAGACGACCACCCGAGGGCCATCCATCTTGACATTTTGTGCCAGTGCCGCGATGCGGGGGGCGATGCCTTCCTGCGCGGCCTTCATGGCGTTGCGGCCATAATCCATGTGATACTCGTAGGTGTCGTCGAACTTCTTGTATTCGCCCGCCTCGTATCGTTGCTGCCAGTCGGGTTGGTAAAGTTTCTCGCCACGGAAATACAAGCCATTGATGCCCCATGTATGCTCAGTGTAGAAGCCGCCATTGCGATAGCCCAAATCGAGCGGCCCGGCGACTGGCTCCGTAGCGACTCCGAAGGCTTGCAGAGTAGAATCCAACTGGCCCAGCGTGACCAGTGCGGCTGTGGCCTGGCGGTGGATTTTTGTCGGTTCCGGAGAACTCATTTGCCCGTGAACCCATGTATTGGGCATGTCGCCGCGAATGACCGGCAGCGTCGGGTTGGCTTTTTCCTCTGCGAGAATGGCCTCGGCAAATTCACTGGGATAACCAAAGCGAACTTTCACGCCAGGGAGAGCTTCGCGGGCTTTTGCCAGAATGCTCTGCACTGTTTGTGGTGAAGGCGGTCCTGCGTTGTCGCCGCGAACAAAATAGGCCAGCCAGGTCTTATGCGGCCAGTCTTTCGGCGGCGTGATACTTTCCCAGCCATACTCCTTGGAGAAGCCCAGGAGTATGCGCGAACCGTCCGGACCTTCCCACAAGGAGAGCGTGGGAATCTTCTCCCACTCGGAGTCCGGCTTGCTGGCAGAGTTGGCTCCGATATGGAGGAAGTTCACGCCGGCATGGGAAAGAATCGTCGGCAACGCCCACGCCTGCTCGGGCATATCGGTCTGTTTGGCATGGGTGGGCAATGGAAATCCGAAGCGGCGCGAAAGCTGCGAGCCAAAGGAAAGACCGCGCACGATTTCCTCCACATCGGCCGCCTCTGTCTCTAAAGTATAAGGCATGGCTTGCCAAATGAGGCGCTGCTGGCGCACGGCCTCTTCCAGCTTGGCGCGACGCTCGGGCGTTTGCTGGCCGTCGATCACGAGGTCCATCGCCCAGGCTGGGAGCAACCAACGAAACCGCTCTTCCTCCGGTGCGTCTTTGGTTTTCTCGAACATGGCGAGAATCTGATCCATGTCCCCGGTGCGATATTTCTCGATCACTTCGGGCACTGGGTGGGTGTAGCCGATGTCGAGGTGGCATTTCCATGTGATGATCACTTCCTCCAACTCCGGCCATGGAGTGGCCTCCAACTGCGCTTCCGCCGAGCGACTCCATCGCCCACTGGAAAGAGTCACCTTAACTGATTTGTTGGAAAGGCGTTTATCCTCCATGCCGGGCGGCAGATTGGCCGCAAATCTTGTTCGACCATAATGTGACGCATCAAATCGAGTCCGCTCCGTCTTGCCCTCGCATTCCACAGTCGCCTCCACGGCCTCATAGACCGGCAGGGTGCCCGTGCTCAGCAAGACCTGCGGCTGCCATTGACCATGGTCCAGATGAGCGACCGGAAACCCCTTCACCTGCAAAGTTTCCGGCACGGGGAGGCTGGCAACGGCCGCCTCTTGCGTCGTTGCAAACCTCACCGCTGAGAGGCCATAAAGGTGGCTTCCATAGTTATCCTTCGCAAGGATCACCAACCCCGAAATCGCACCACCTGAGAGCGGAACCGCGAGGGAGACCGGTTCGGAAGGAGCCTCAGAAGCCTTGGGGATATCGAAAGTGTCTGCACCGTTGACCAGCACAGGGGACCATGACTTGCCATCGGTCGTGATAAAGATCTGGGCACGGTGAAAACCGCCGTTGGTCAGATCGGTCTGGTTATAATTCCAAATCAGGCATTGCGTGGGTGATTGCGGTGTTTTGAAGTTGAATCGCACCCAGGCGTTCGATGCCGGAAGTCCTGGTGCAGGGCTCGAAGGTTGCAGCTTGGCACCCGAACGCCACATCGTATTCCACATCGCATTGGAATCGGTGTTATTTTCATAGAACCCATTATTGATCCAATTGCCGTTAATAAGGTTCTCCGGCACGATCTTGCCGCCGCGTGAGCTTGAGGCTTCCACCCCGATCTTCTCGGGTGGGATCGTGGTGGTGAGAGGAATCGAATCTGCAGCTTGCGCAAAGGAAACGATGGCTGTGGCGATGAGGGTTCGGATGAGGTGTATTGATGTTTTCATGCGGAGGTGTTCTTCGCAAAAGAAAGAGACGAGTCGAAATTAGCCATTCAGAGAGTGTGTGTCACCTTGGCCAATTGGCTAATTCAAGGTGCACAGACCGGCCTTCTTGGTTGGTTGTAGTCAATTCTGCTGGGTTCGCTCTAAGACGAGGACTTGGAAGGGCTCGAGTTGAAAGGTGTGGGCTTTTCCTGCGGTGAGTGTGATGGCCGGGCGCTCCGCTTCATCCGCCCATGGGCTTTTCATGGTGAAAGACTCGGTTTTTTTATGCGATGGAACCTCAAAGGCCGAGATCGGTTCGATCTCGATCGACTGCGGCTTGTCGGAAGGATTGCGCAGCATGAGAGTCGCTTTTTTAGGATTCCACGCCGCCACACCGTAGACTTGTCCTTTGCCCGGATCGCCGCCCACCCAATGGGCATCGACCAAGACATCTTCGTTCGCGCGCGCCCACTTGGCGCCCTCGGCCACGATGTCCCAAAGCTCATCGGTCATCAGAGGTTTGCCGGTGTCCGGATTGGTGGGGCCGATGTAGAGTTCCTGGAGGTTCACCCCGAGGCCAAAGTAGGATCGCACTTCATTTTTCCACTCTTGGAGGGTGGCGGTATCAAATCCTTTATGGTGCACATAGGGTGCCAGCACGGGCCCCATCACCATCAACGAGGAGACCGGGAAAAGCGGGCTTTGGAAGACGACCTTCATGTAGGTGATCCAGTCGCGATAATTGATCGCTTGCTCGCGCACCGGCCCGACGCCTTTCATTTCGATGTCGCCACCGCCACGCCAGATCGAGTCGGAGTTCATCAGGAAAAACGGACTGGGCCACGCGCCGCAAGTGGTGTTGATGAAGACATCCGGCTTTTCCTTGCGCATGTCTTCGATCAATTTCACCAGCGCCTCGCGCTCGGATTCGTTTTTTGGGTTCTCGTTGAAGCCGTCGAATTTGAACATGGTGACGCCTTGATTGCGGAGGAAATCGAAGCACACTTCGCGGAACCGTGCGAGGTAGGGCGGATCGGACAAGCTGAAAGCCAAGTCTTTAATCGCATAGGGCAAGTTGTTTTGCCTCGCCGTTGCAAATCGGACTTGTCGGCCACCCCACCCGCCTTGCGGGGACATCCAGACCCCCAACTTGGCGCCATGCTTTTCGGCGACCTCTTTCATGACTCTCCACTCGTTTGGGTTACGCTTGGGGTCGAACTGCCAGACATCTGTGGCCGTGCCGGACACATTATCCCACGGATCGTCGAACATAAACAACTCCACCGGCACCCCGCGCTTGACGGTCAATTCGTTGTGGAAGGTCTTGATGCGCTCAAGAGCTTCGGCTTCATCGGCTTTCTTCGTTCTTTCGGTATGGAGGATGTCATACCACGCATTGTAGTGCAGGACTTGATGATAGGAATGTGAGCGCTCGCGCTCCAGATAGTAGTTGAAGGCCCGGCGGCGCTGGTCTTGCGGGTAAATGCCGATGGCGGCGCGCTGGTGAACCGTCTCGCCTTGCTTAACCGCCATGTTGGCTCGGTCCCAGTAAAAAGTTAGTTTTTCCCCAGTGATAAGTGGCCGAGCTGTCGGATGGTGAAATCCGAAGAAAAAGCGCTCGTTCGCCACCGGACTCCCGGCCGGAGTGCCGAGTTGCTTCAGGTTCTTGGCGGTCACATCCAGCATGACCAATCGGTTCAGGCTCAAATCCCCGCGCAACGGAGTGATCGTGACATCAAAGAGAATGTAGTTTGAACCATCCCGGAGAATGGGCTTCCAGACCACGCGATACGAATCGTCCGGCGCGGTATAGGTCAGGGCAAACGACTTGGCCGCATCATGATCTCCCAGTCGGGGCGAGGCGGTGTCTACGGGGACCGTTTCTTCCGGGATTTGCGGATCCAGTTTCAACGCCGAGGCGTTCACCGGCTGGCCGTCCACAATCAAGGAAAACGGTTCATCGACGACCACGGTGGACCCCGCTTCGCCGGGGATGTCGAAGCGCGCGTTCGTGACGCGACCTTCCGTTACATCAAACTGGAACGACACGAGGTCATTTTGAAGGGTCCGTGTCACTCCCTGGACGATGGCTTTCGCGCGGCCAGGGGATCGCTGATCGGGGTAGTCGAATTTGACAGGCGCCTTGGGCTTTTCTGCCCATGCCGCCGGTGCAGGCAACAAGTGCAAACCCATGATCAAAAATCCAATGTAATGTAAGTGATTTTTCATATGATTATTTTTTAATTTTATTTTTCTTAGTGAGTATTTTTTAAAAAAACGGCCTACGAACCGACAACCCAACGCAGGTTTCGGAATTCCGGCGGCGCGCCTTGCCATTTTCCGCCGAGCTCTTTGGTGCTTTTGCCCCTCAAGGTTTCTTGGGCTCCGAGGCGGAGTTCTTTGATGGTGGTCCAGTCTTGGAGCGGTTCGTTGGCGGCGTTCAGGAAATCCGCCGGATTCAGCACCACCGTTTGCCAATCCGCCCCTCCTTGGAGAACGACCTCGGCGGCGGAATCACTCAAGGCGACGACCATTTTGTTGGGCTGCTCGGCACGAACCTCCAACGCAAGCTGAGAGCCGGGCGGCGCTTTCCACTCCTCGGTGTAAATTTTGTGGGTTGAGATCGCCCATTCTTCGGGCTTGTAGGCGAACCATTGTTTTTTCCAGTCCCCTTCGAAATTCTCAATGAGGAGCGAGGGCTGTCGGGTGGCTTTGACTCCTGCGGCCTGTAGCTGCTTGGTGGCCACCATGTGCGGCGGCGAGGAAATCACAAAGCGATCCGAGGAGTAGGCTCGCGCATAATAGCCCGCGCCTTGGATCGATTTGTCCAAGCCGTAGATCACATTGGCATAGACCCAGAGAGGTTTTTCCAATCCGCAAAGGGGCAATTTGGCTTTCCAGACCCCATCGACCTGTTGGGTGGGCGCGTAATACCAGAAGCGGTTCTTCGTGTTGTTGAAATCATCTTTGGCCCCAACCATCTGGCCTTCCCGGGTGTAATAAACCTCGACGCCCAAAACCGGCTTCGCAGCGTCCGGCCGGATGCTGAACTCGGGCACGCCGTCGCTCGTTTTCATATTCAGCTGGGTCCAAGGCGTCTCCGGAACGATCCCCTCCCCTTTCAAATAGCGATCCATCCAGACTTGGGTGGCGACTTCGTATTCGGCGGTATCCTGATGGTTGTGGTGCGGCGAGATAGTGAGTCGCCACTCGCGGGTCTTGAGTTCATGCAACGCGGCGGGCAGGTGGTTGATGAGCCCGTGAAAATCATTCGAGGGGTTGAGAAAGAAAATCGGGCAGGAAATGTTTTTGAGATAGTTATTGTCGGCGATCGTCGTCACATAAAGCGGGCTGGCGTTTTGCCGGTCGCTGATGCCGCCGCAGGAGGGAGCGACAGCCTTCACGCGGTCATCGCTTCCGGCCGTGAGCACGGAGATTTTTCCACCCATCGAGTGGCCGTAAACGCCGAGTCGGTTGGCATCCACTTCTGGTTGCTGCTCGAGAAAGGTCAGCGCGCGCCGCGCGGCAAAGGTTGCGAGAAACCATGGGCTGTTCCGTGGCGACTCGATCGGATCGAGGGTCCAAGCCGTGGGCTTGACGCCTGTGAAGTCGCCTTTGGGATCCCGGGTCGGGGCGTGGTAGCCATCCAAAAGGCCCCAATCGGTGGTGACAAAGTAGTTCGGGTCGTCTTTTTTGCCCTCCCAGAAAAGCTTCACGCGATCGGGATTTACATGGTAGCCGGGCGCGGCGATCCGGCCCGCCCAAGCGATCGCGATCGTGGCATAGCCGCGCTTGGCATTGGCCAGGATTTGTTCGTATTGGGCAAATTGACCCCCGCCATGGATTTGCACCAACCCGGGAAGTTTGCTGCCGCCCTTGGGATATCCATAGACCGCCGCCATCATCGCTTTTTGGCCTTTGAAGACGCCCACACGATACCGCAGCACCTTCAAAACCACGCCGTCCTCTTCCCACTCTTTCAGGACTTCAACATCCAAAGGCTCCGCCCGCATGTCGATGCCGGCCCAGAGTGCCTCCCGCGTTTGTGGAGCGTTGGTCGATAGCGGATCGCCGTAGGATGTGGCTGGAGGTGGTGTCGGCTGCGCCATGGTGTTCAAGGTTGTGAAAGCCAAAAAAGAAAGGCAGGAGAGAAGTGGTGAGTGGATGCGTAGTTTCATTTTTTAGTTGAGCAATTGGATGTCTTTTTTCCGGGATTCGGGGGTGACCTTCAGATCCAGCACTTTTCCGTTTTCCACCCGTCCTTCGACAGTGGTTTGGTAGGGAGCGTGGAGTTTGAAGGAGGCGTTCCAGTCTTTCGGCCAAGCGGGAAGAAGGATTATTTTTTTGCCATCGGTTTGCATAAGCATGTATTGGAGCGTGGAGAGGATCACCGAGCCATTGCACTGGTCGGGAATCCAATCGAAGTTTGGCCCCCAGAAGGCGGGGAAACGGCTATCCGGGCGTTTCGCTTTCTCGTTGGCTCCGCCCATGAGGTTTTCCGTGGTGATGTTTTGGAGTAGAAAAGATTTGGCATCGGCGGTTTGTCCGAGCAAGGCAGCCTGGATCGCATCCTGCTGCCACCCGCCCGTGCGCTTGTTCTCGCGTCGCTTGTAGGTTTCCAAGCCGATCTCCAAATCCGGCTTCCCGATGCCATAGATCGGATATGGGAAGACCGCATACAATTCCGGATGTTCCGCGTTTCTTTTGTTGGAAAAAACATCAGCCGGCTTGATCCATTTCTTGCCAGCCTCTTCGGCAAGAGGAACTTCTTTCATCTCCCCGAGCACGCGTGTCCAACGCTTGCGCTGCTCGCTCGTCGTCAACGACTCCGGCAAGGCCAGCAGTCCCGCCAAAACAACACGCATGCCCGCGACAACAGGGGTGGGATTTTCGGCCGTATGCCAAGTCTCAAGAGCCTGGGACGGAGAGATGTGCAGTTTCCCGTCCTTGTCGCGTTTGTAGTGCTGCTCATAAAAGGTGACGACCGGATCCGCGATGGGCAGAAGAGTTTCGCCAACGAAGGCCTGGTCCTGCGTGTGCTGGTAATAAGCCAGAAGCATGGTCGAGAGTTCCAACCCGCAATCCCAGTTATACTTCATATAGCCAGTCTGCGGATAGAATTCCGGATTGCCTTTGCCGAAATCCGTGTCCCGGTTGAGTCCCCACATTTGAGTGGTCTCGGAAAAGTGCACCCCGTCGTGTCCGAAATATCGGCGGGCCCGTTCCTTCAACAACGGCAGCATGTTGCGATACATCGTAAAGAGCGGCGCCATCTGCTCGTAATCCCCGGAAGCCAACATCGGCCAGTAAATCAAGCGCGTGTTCTGGAACCAGTAGGGCCCGCCCCACCGCATGTAATCGGGGCCGGCATATTGGCCGTCAGGAAGGTTCCAATACTGATCCACAGCATCGACGGTAAACAGGGAGCCATTGAATTTGATGGGGTAGGCACCGCGACCGGCGCAAGCCTGAATCCAGCGTTGGAGCGTGTAGGCTTGGCTGACTTCAAAAGCTTCGTTCGAATGGTTTTGGCCGGTTTCGGCAGATGGTGTGACATCGATCCAACTTCTCTGCCAGAAGCCCTGCCACCATTTCACATGGGCCGACCAAGCCTCGCCCGTCGGTGTCGCATTCGCCGTTTTTCTTTGTTCCTCGAGTTGGAGTAGCCACTCATCTGCTGTTTTCGTTTGAGCGGTCAAGGGATGGATTTGTATTTCTATTTTCTCGACGGGAGCCGTGGTGGCGAGCGTTTGATCGTTTTTCGACTTCAATCCTTTGCCGGAAATCACGCCGCCGAAGGTGCGATGGATCAGCGGATCAGGAAATTGATCCACGACATCGCCCATGTGCTGGTTTTTCATGTTATCTTTGAACATGCTGTGAACATTTCGCTGATACCACCGCACCGTCTGGCCATCCGCTGGCAGGATGATGTCCTTTTGGGAACCCCCTCGGAGGTATTTGCCCTCGGCGCGCCAACTTTCCAGGGCGATCTCGGCCGTGCAGGGTGGGGAACTTTGGATATCCAAATGAACCACAGGGCGATTCGCATCAATCCAAAAGCGAATCGAACGTTTCATTTCGCCGGCGGACGCGTGGATCGTGATGCTGCCGGTCTTTAAATCCAGTTCCTGACGGAAGGTCGCGCCTTCTTGGAAAAGCGGCTTGTCGAGGCGCACACGAAACCTCCCGAGTTTCAGCAATTCCGGATCTGGACCGCCGCCGCTCCAAGCGTCGGTTTTCGAGAGATAGAAAATGAAATCGCCGGTCGGTTCCACCCACACATTGGCCCCGATGTCGCCATTTCCAATTGGCATGGAGCCATTGTAATCCTTGCTCGGGGAGTCCCATACGACATTGTATTTTTCTGGGAGTCCGTCACCCCCCGCCTGCAGCGCAGCCATGGGATGAATGCAGCCAAGGAGCAATAGGAGGGGGAGTCGTTTAATCATATATTTTCAAATGGGATTTGTCTTTATCGAGCAGGAAGGCTACCGGTTATCTTTGTTAACTTTTCGCTGTAAGCGATCTCCTTGCCGTCGGCCAGAACGCAAAGGCCCTTGCGACGGCCATACCGCTGACCCGTCTTGTCCCACAAAATCGTGAGGTTGTGGCCGTGATAGCTCACGTTGTCCAAACAGAAATAATCCAAGGCGTCTTCGGGCACGAGCGGGTTGACCTCGACGAGGTCATCCGAGCGAGGACGCAGGCCCACAAGGCCAGAGATGACCAAGTCGCAGTAGCTGGAGTGGTTGTAATCCCTGCCACGCGTTTTCGGGAATGGCCCGACCTTCATCCAGCGTCCCGTATCGGGATTGAGCGACTCGTCGAGCCACGATACGACCTTACCGTCATCCAGCGTGAGGCGGTGGCTGCGCGTGTAGGCCTTGAGAAGGTCGAAATACTCTTTTTTGCCGATCACATCTTGGTTGTAATTGTTGAGCACATTTGCCAAGGCGGTGAGTGTTTGCGATGTCGAAAACGGCCAACTCGCTCCGCACCACATGCACCCTGCGGCATTGATAAAAAACTTAGGATCTCGCCGCTCAGCCACCGTCGGTCCATAGGCACCGGAGAATCCCTGTGGATCGGTCAGTTGCCGCCACGCTTCTTCGTAGCCACGACCGGCCTCAGGCATATTGAAATACCAAGGCACAAATCCAAAGATCTCACGAACTTTGACCAACTTACCCGGCTCGCAGACCTCCGCGACCGAGTTGTCATACTGGTTCATCGGCGCCATCTCGTGCCGCATCACTTTAAAGAACTTCGCCTCGGGATCCCACAGTTGATCCTGAACCCGTTTTCGCAACTGCTCCGCTTCGGCCCGATATTGATCAGCCAATTCCTTCCGGCCAGCCAGTTCCGCGATTTTGGCAATGGCCACCGCGCTGCCGAACATATACGAGTTCATCGGCGGCCGGATGCCCGTGCCCCCGATGGAAAACTCCTGCCCCTCCCAAGAATCAACCTGCCAGTAGAGACCATTGTCCAGCAACCGGCTTCTCTGCCATGGGCTGCCCGCCGGATTGCCTTGCTTCCAAGCCTCATGGTTTTTAATCAAAGCGTCTAACAAACCGGTGACGAACGGCTTGTCGGCAGTGACCAGATAATTCGCGTAGATGCCATCGGTGATCCACTGGGAATACATCTTGCTCGAACCTCCCGGATCGCCGCCTTTTCCAAAGTGGAACGCTGCATATTCTGACATGACCTTCGGGTCGCGGATCCAGCGGCCCTCGTAGAGTTGATGGCCGACGGGGCAATTGATAGTGTTGTGTTTCTTGCTCCAACCCACCTTTGGCAGGAATTCCGTGACAACGAAACCGTCAGGAGTTTTCCAGATGTGTTTCCGATAGGCCCACCAACGGAAGTAATAGGTCTCCTCGATATCCTTGTCGGAACACTCGAAAAGCGGGATGTTTTTTTCCATCCAATCAGCAGCCTGATCATTGCTGATTGCGGTGACCGATCCATCCTCAGGTAATCCCTCTGCGGTATCGTCGGGACGCTGGCTGTTGAAGGTCGCCACATAAGTGCGCAGCGCATCAGGCTTCAGGATCGCGCCCGCCCCCTCCGCCAGCAGACGCGCGTCTGAGTTCAACAGCAGCACAGCAAAGCCGGCCGTTATGACTTTTCGCAAGGTATGATTCATGAGTGTATGTTGGGGTTATTTGTTAGCGGGATTTATTGGCAGGATTTCGATGCGAAATGGGCCCGCGTGGTCCTTGGGATCAAATGTAAAACTATTCATTCGGGACCAGTTCACCTCAGAGGGTATGGTGTTCACGACTGCTCCGGACTTATCTCGGATCACGATGCGATAGTTGCCCGCAGGATAGATCGGTGCGGTGCGGATGGCGATGGGAATCTTGCTCTCGATGTTCATCCCCTTGGGGTTGATGTCCGTGACATGAACCCACTGCGGTTCCGTGCCTTCACGCTTTGGCAGAAAGACGTTTTGAAGGAATCGCACCTCGGTGCCTTGATCGAATGAGACGGCGGACTTTTCAACCGACAGCGGTGGGTTTTCGAGAGCGGCTACGATGGTTTTTGCCATCACCTCGGCGCCGGCGGTGTTGGGGTGGACCTGGTCGTCATAGAACGCCTTTTGATGATCGAGGGCACGATGCGTGTCGGCCAGGTGGCAGCGGTAGCGGGCGGCAATCTCCTGCAAGGCGATATTCGCTTCGCCGATCCACGCGTCTTGGTTTTCCGGCCAGCGGAAGTCGGCGATCAATGTCATGAGAACGATCGGCATCCGAGGCTTCGCTGCTCGCAGCGCAGCAACGAGGGCATCATAACGAGCCACGAATTCTGCAACGGAGAAGCCCCAATATTGATCGTTTACGCCCCACTGAATGACCACCGCATCCGGGTTTTGCTTCAGCACGCTTTCGGAATACCCGGCTTCTTGCTGGCATAGGGCCCGCCCGCTTTGTCCCAGGTTGATCTCTGTGATGCCAGGATGCTTGCCCGCCAACAATCTTGTGGCGACCGTGGCATACCGATCCTTCGCTTTTTCTTTGACGCCGACGCCTTCCGTGATGCTATCGCCAAGGAACACGATACGAGTAATATCTGGATCAGACGCGATGTCTGCGGCCCTGACCTGAGCTCCGTTGAGAAGGACCAGAACGACGGCGATTAACGAGCATAAGTTCATGGCGTTTCTTTTCACGGTGATCATTTGCCAGCTTTCAGGATTTGGGTCAGAAGTTGCACCGACCGAACAGGGCAGAGGGGAGCTACGGATCATTTTACAGAGATCGTCAGCGTTTGTGTCGCTTCCATGGGTAGCCATATCACGAGATCATCGCCTTCCAAGGTTCTGACCAAACCGGTCGCACAATCATCTGCGGACACTTTCTGGCCGTTGTGGTTGATTGAGGCGGGCGAGGAGCCCCAGTTTTTAATGACCAAGCAGAGGTTGGTGACTGGAGACTCGGGCGAGGCGAGGATTTTGCAGGTGAGTTCGCGGCCATCCACTCCCTGTTTTTCAAAAAGATAGGCGCGTTGATACGCGTCGTATCCGGAATAGACATACCCCGCAGATTGGGTTTCCAGTCGGGGAGCCGCATTCCAGGAGCGGGCGAGCGGCAAGAGAGAATCGATGGGTTGGGTGGTCATACCCACGAGCGAACGCACGCGGATGGTCCCATCGGGAAATTTCTCATACTTCTGCAGATCGCCGTTTATGGCGGTCAATGACGAGTGGCTGGGCTTATCGAATGCTTGGGCGTTTCTTCCATCACTGGGAATCTGCGAGACCGGCCAGTGGTTCCAACAGGGATAGGTCGAGTAGTCCTTGACCCAACCGAAAGGGAACGGGCGGGTGATCCTCTCGGAGTGGTGGATGCTGAAGGGCCGGTATTTCGACTTGAAGTTCACCATCTCGATGGGCTTGAATTTGGGTTCGGGGAAATTCTTAGGAGCGCCATTTTCCCATGAGTAGCTTGCCTTTTTGCCGGCCATGTCCATGAAGGTGATAGCTTCAGACTCCAAATTGTCCTGAGGCTTGGTTCCGGGCTGGTTGAATAAGATTGTCTCTTGGAATTGATAAGACCCGGGGTTTTTAAACTCGCTCCAGAGAACCTGCTTGCGAACCACGACTCCGTCAGGATAGGCGGTCCAATATTCATCCATCCAATCGCCTGGATAGGTGTCGCTTTCCCATAAAATCTTATGCGTAATGGAAGCCAAGGCATAACGCCAATGAATCACCACACGAGCCGGCGTATTTTCGATGATGCGAACATGTGAGTAGCGGCACTGCTTGTCTCCCATGGCTTCATAGCACTCACCGTATCCAAAGTTCTCACCACTTTGATCGGTCATCCAGATACCATTCTCACTGACCATCGCAGGGATGTAACCCGTCCCGCGCCAGAACACGAGTTTCACGGGACTCCCGGTGAAGCGCACCACCACATCCGGCAGGTCACTTCCCTTCCAGCACGCGTCCCAACCGGGTGCATACTTGAGCTTGGTGTAATACGCGCCAAACGGCCGCGGATCATCGCTGCCCGATGGCATTTTCTGGAATTGCAGCGGCTGAATGTTCGCGACCGGAGTCAGCTTGAAAGCTTGCCTAACCTCCTCCCCGCTGAGCGCTTCGGCGCGAAGATCTAATTCGTCGATGAGGCCATTAAAATACATTAAGGACACTATGGCTTTGCTCGTCTTCCGTTCCGTAAGGGCTGGGTTCATTTTCACCTGCGTTTTGCCGATGCATGTCTCCGCACCGTCCGCAAGAACCGGATGTCCCGAAAAGGCGATCTCTCCTGCTGGCTCTCCGTCAATATACAGTGCGATTCCCTTGCTCGCATCGCAGACCATCGTCACGTGCGACCACTTCAGCAGCGGGATGGACTTCGCCGAGATGCAGGTCTTCCAACCCGAATCCATGGCCATGGAGCCGACCAGTTGCCCCAACTGATTGATGCCGAAAAAATAGCCTTTCAGGAAGTCCTGTTGTCGATTGATGATGGCCGAGAGATTCGATGAATACTCTTGCGGGGCCACCCACGCCGAGATCGTGAAGCGTTCTCCAAGAACCGGCGATTTCTGAGGAGCGCACACCACCTCCGTGTTGTAGCCGTCAAAAACGAGAGCCCTGCCCCGAACTCCGTCCACAAAACTCAACGGATGCTTCGGAGAATCCGCGACTCCCAACTGCTCCCGCGAATCAAATCTCCATAGAGTGTGAGACACGGGGGCTTCTTGCGCACTAAGGTTAGCGGCCGTGAAACCAGCGACAACTAAAGATCGGATGAGAAGTTGTTTCATGGATTGATTTTAGTTAACATGGACTGAATCAGCACCGGCCCGAGCAACCCAGATGGGGGTAGTGCTGATCCAATTGTGTAGGGATCGCTTGTGCTGAAGGTGGAGCGGCCAGCGGTGCCAATAACCAAGCGGCGAGGGCGAAGGAGATGAGTTTCATGTATCTACTTTTCTATTTGAGTGTTGCAAACAGGATTGATGTTCAATGCGCCATATCCGTGAGTTTGCCTTTGAAAAGTGCGACACGGATGTCGCAGCCGGCCTGGTCAAAAAAGCCGTCCGGTCCGTAGAACATCAGCCACAGGTCGTCGGCGATCTTGAGCATCTCGCCGTCCTGTCCAACGAGAATGTTTGGATTTTTCACGGTCCATTGGAGGCCATCGGACGAGGTCGCGTAGCCGGTGTGACAGCCTTTACAGCCGGGGCGGACGAATTCGGCAAAGAACATATACCACTGGTCGCCATCCTGAAACACATGGGTGAATTTATACATCGCCGGATACTTCAAGCCCTCAATGCGGATCGGATCGGCGTGGGCGAAATCGAAATCGGTCTCATTCGGCGACTGGGCGCGGAACAAGCCCATCGGCTCGTGCTTTCGGTCCCAGTAATACATGAAGTAGCGGCCCGAGGCCTTGTCATGCACGACATGGTCGTCCTCGACGCGATTCAGGTCAGCCGACGGCGCGGGCAAACGCCCTTTCTTTTGAAAATGGGTTCCATCGCTGGAAACTGCGTAGCCCAAGCCGGAACAGCCGTCGAGACCTCCGCCATACCACATCTTGAACACGCCATCCTTGTGGAGGACATATGGGTCCCACGTGCCTTTGTGATCCCAATCACTGCCGGAGCCACTGGGCAAAACCGGATTGGCGGGATCCTTGACCCAATGAATGCCGTCGCGCGAGGTGGCATGGCCGATCTGGATACTGGCGTAATCAGAGTGAGGGGCGCCGGTGTTGTTCCCACGAACGCCCCACGCCTCGTAGAACATATGAAACACCTCGCCAACCTTCAGAACAGTCATCGAACCCAGGGCACCGGCATCCCACTCGCCTTTCACACCTGGTTTTATCACGGGGTTGCCATCAAAGGGTTTGAAACCATCCGTTCCGGCCAGTCTTTCTACCTGATCACGCGAAAAAACCACCGGGGGCGCCGACAGCTTGGCATTTTCCGCAGCCAACGCCGGGGCAACGGCGCAGGCAAGCACCAACAGACATTTCATATGCACGATCATAGCATGTGGATATCTCTATTTTGACTTCAGTGTTATCGCGCATGGCTTAAGCCCATCGGATTCTGCGGTGAGCACGATATCACCTGGCGTGCGTGTGGTCTGCACCAGCACCATGCACAGACCGTTGAAGGCTGAAATCTGCGACGCCTTGACGGATTCATGACAGGTCGGATTCCCGTTCCCGACGCCGAGAACTTTGGCTGGACCGCTCACAGAAAAGCGCACCTTATTTCCCGCTGTCGGCACGATGCGTCCATGATCATCCACCACGCTCACGCCGACCCACGCCAGATCGGCGCCGTCCGCCGTGAGATCGGAGCGATCCGGCTCCAGGACGATCCCTGCAGGTTCACCAGTGGTTTCGCGCACGGCACTGAGTTGTTTGCCTTGGCTGCTGCCTCTGGCCTCGAGTTTCCCCGGGGCATACGGCACCTGCCACTCCAGATGGCCGTTTTTTTCCATCTTTTTCTTGCCGAGGGATTTTTCATTGAGGAACAGCTCCACCTCATCGCAATTGCTGTAAACCCACACGGGAATTTCCTCTCCCTCCTTGCCCTGCCAGTTCCAATGCGGAAAGACATGTAGCACCGGTTCACTGCCCCACCAGGATTTGTAATACCAATACGAATCCTTGGGAAATCCGCAGAAATCCATGATGCCGAACTGTGTGCTGATCGCCGCTTGCCCTGGCCAGACAAATGGTGTGGGCTCCCCTTGGTAGTCAAAGCCTGACCAGACGAAACAACCCATCATCCAGGGACGCTCGGCAATAGCCTTCCAAGTGGCTTCGCAGGTCGCCGACCATCCCATACAGTTCTCACTGTAGGCGCTCAAATGGCAAAGGGCTTCGTTTCCGTAAAGAGTTGGGCCACCCATTTTATTTTTAAATGGGGTGCGGTCGTAGCAGCCACGGGTTGCGATTTCGCTGCTAACTTCTGTTCCAATCATGGGTTTATCAGGGTATCGAGCGTGGATCTGGTCGTAGCGCTGGATGTTATAATTGACCCCCACGACATCGACCGCGCCGGAAACCCCTTGTATGCTAAAAGCATCGTCCTGGGTGAGACCCGGGCCGAGACTTCCGTTATTTGCGTAGGTCGTCGGGCGCGTTCCATCCAAGGTATCGACCAGCTTCTTGACCGCGCTGGCAATCCGTCCGCCGCTGGGCTTATTTTGATAGCCTCCCCCTTCATTGCCCACGCACCACATAATGATGCTCGGGTGATTCCGGCGGCTCTTCAGCTGAATGGTCTGATTCTCCAGAGTCTCAGTAGTCGTTTTATCTGAGGCCAACATGGTAGAGCCATCACCAAAACTGCGAAATTCATCCATCACGAGGATTCCCATGCGATCACAGGCATCGTAAAAGGCAGGCTCAAACGCGTAGTGAGCACAACGGTAAGCGTTACCCCCCATTTTTTTCAGTTGCTCAAGCCGCCATTCCGTGAGACGGGGAGGCATGGCATGTCCGACCCCGGCATGATTCGGTCGGGAGCAAATACCCTTGATTTTTACAACCTTGCCATTGAGCAGGAATCCCCGGTTGGCATCAAACTCGATTTTGCGGATACCGAAGGGAGTCAGCACACGATCCACCGGTTTGCCATCCACCTTGATCGTCGTGCGCAGGGTGTAGAGCACCGGATGCTCACAGGACCACAGCTTGGCGTCAGGTAGTTGCAGGCTCTGCTTCGTAGCCGTCTCGCCCTCCGCAAGCTGCTGCCGTTGCGTTGCGCTCTGCACGACGTGGCCTTCGGCATCCATCACCTCATGAATCACTTCGGCAGCCACTCCGGATTTCCCGGTGTTGTTTATGCTTGCGGACACATTCACGACCGCAGGTGCAGTGACGCCATCTTTCGGGTCGGGAATTGTCGAAGTCACAAAGAGACCATCCGGCGCCACATGCACGGGCGCCACGACAACCATCCTCACACTGCGATAGATTCCGGCTCCATCAAAACCACTCTCCGATGATATCGTGGGATCCGCACTGACGACTAAGGAGTTTTGACCGGGCTTGAGCGCATCGGTGACATCAATCCGGTTCAGCACAAATCCGCCGGGGTGAACATCAATAGGCTTCCCATTGATCCAATAGCGGCTCATTCGGTAAACCCCGTCGAACTCCAGCCAAATCCGGCTTCCCGGAGCCAGTTCCGGCTTCGTTAGAACCTTCCGGTATAATGCTGGCAAACGGGAATATCCATCTCCTCCACCACGACTGACGATTTTTCCTTCAACGAGATAGTCGTGCGGAACATCCACGATTCTCCAGCCGCTGTCATCATAATCCGGGCTGATGGGGTGCGTGGAAGGGAAGACGACTTTGTCCAAATCCACGAAATTCACTGTTCCAATTGTCCCCCAATTATCAAGACCCTCGACCAATACGGCAACAGAGTTTGTCCCTTCGTTTTTCCAGACCTTGCTGAGGTCGACCGAAAAATCCTCCTCCGGCCCCTCCCGCCTCGCCAGCTTGACTCCGTTCACATAGACATGCGCGATACGGTTGATGCGGGAAAATTCCAGAGTCGGCCTGGTGGCAGGTCCTCCCGGCAACTCGGCACGGAACCAGGCTGACACGAAATCATCCTTGCGGTTCATATCGCCCACAGCCAGCCAGCCTTGCAGTATCGACTCCTCTTTTTGGCCTTTGCGGGCGTCGAACTTGGATCCCTCCGCCCAGTCTGGTCCTGATGTGTCGAGTCCGGGCGCTGCCATGAGATCGGCCGACGCTTCCCCCCGCGCGTCTAAGCGATAGCGCCAAGCAGAAACCTGTGTCCGCTCCGGAAGCGTGAACCTGCCCTCCTGAAAACGCCACCCCTGATCCAGAGAAATGGTTTTCCGGAGTGTATCAGGCTTCTGGATCGCGTCTGCCTCCTGCGCGAAAAGCGAAAAAGCTGAACATAGGTGCAAGATCGCGAAGCCGATCAGGGAAATTTTATTTTTCTTCATACTATCATTTTGACTTTATCGTCATCATGGCTCGCTTGAGCCCATCGGATTCTGCGGTGAGCACGATGTCACCACCCGTGGGAGTGGTCTGCACCAGCACCATGCACAAGCCGTTGAAGGCCGAGCGCTGCGTTGCCTTGTCCGGTTCGTGGCAGGAAGAATCTCCATTGCCAACGCCGAGAATTTTCCCCGGCCCAGTGACTGAGAAACGAACCATGTTACCCGCCGTCGGAACTGTGCGGCCCTTCTCGTCCACCACGCTCACCGCGACCCACGCCAAATCTGCGCCGTCCGCCGTGAGGTCGGAGCGATCCGGCGCGAGAGCGATCCCGGCGGCAACGCCGGTGGTTTCGCGCACGGCACTCAGCTGCTTGCCTTGGCTGATGCCCCTGGCCTCGAGTTTTCCCGGCGCATACGGCACCTGCCACTCCAGATGGCCATTTCTTTCCATCTTCTTCTTGCCGAGGGATTTTTCATTCAGAAACAGCTCCACCTCGTCGCAGTTGCTATGAACCCAAACGGGAATCTCTTGGCCCTCCTTGCCCTCCCAGTTCCAATGGGGAAAGACATGCAGCACCGGTCCACTACCCCACCAGGATTTGTAATAATAATACGAATCCTTGGGGAATCCGCAGGTGTCCATGATCCCGAAGGAGGAACTGATCGAAGGCTGGGCAGGCTGCCCGAACGGCGTCGGCTCCCCTTTGTAATCGAAGCCCGTCCATACGAAGTAGCCGGCCATCCATGGCCGGGAGGCAACAGCCTTCCAACCCACCTCGCACGATTGATACCAGCCAGGGCCATTCTCGCTGTAGTTGCTCAAGTAGCCTTTCTTTTCGTCGCCATACAAAGTCGGGCCCGCACCCATGGTATTTTTAAACGGGGTGCGTTCGTAAAATCCACGGGTCGAGGTTTCACTGCAGGACTCCGTTCCCAGAAATGGCTTGGTAGGGAATGTTTCCCTAATCTTGTCGTATCTTGGTGCCGTGTAATTCACCCCGACGACATCGATCACACCGCACAGACCCTCTTTCGCCCAACCGTGGACCGCTGAAGCTGTGGTCGGGCGAGTGCCATCATATGTCTGAAGCATTTTAACAAAGGCCTTGGCCAGACGGGCTCCGTCCTCGTTTTCTGTGACATGAGCTTCTTCGTTGCAGATGGACCAGATGACAATGCTGGGATGATTGCGGTTGCGCTTCACTTGATTGATTTGGTCGGTCAAATGGTCCGCTGTCGCATTTCTGTTCACTTTCACGCTGTAGCCGTCACTAAATTGGCGGAATTCATCCATGACAAGGATTCCAAGCCGATCACAGGCATCGTAGAAAACGGGCGACATGGCGTTGTGAGAACAGCGAACCGCATTGCCGCCCATGGCCTTGAGTTGTTCGAGACGCCAGACATGAAGACGATCTGGAATGGCCACCCCGACGCCGGAATGGCTTTCGTGATTACAGGTGCCCTTGATTTTCACCGGTTCGCCGTTGAGCAAGAAACCGCGCTCGGGATCGAAAGCGACGGTTCGGAAACCGAAGGTATTGGTGACCTGGTCAACCACCTCTCCCCGGACCTGGATGCTGGTGCGGACCGAATAGAGAACCGGATGTTCGCAGGACCATAGCTTAGCGGAGGGAATTTCCAGTGAGACTTTTTGTTTCATCTCGCCCACTCCCAAACGAATCCGCTCCGAAGTCCGCTGAACCAACTTCTGATCGGGTCCCAAGACCTCATGGACAATCTCGGCTTCCGTTGCCTCCGCGCTCTCATTGCGGAGCGTTGCATCGATGTGCAGTGTCGCCGGGGCAACGATCCCATCCTTGGCATTCGGGATGGTGGTGGTGAGGAAGATTCCCTCTGGTGCGACATGGAGAGGTGCCGTGATGACCAGTCTGACATGACGGTAGATGCCGCCGCCATCATACCACCAGCCCTCGGCGTATCTGGGATCCACGCGCACGGCGAGGGCATTGTCTCCGGGCTTGACCAACGCGGTGATATCAAAGCGGAAGGGCACATACCCGCTGTTGTGCACGCCAAGTTCCTGACCATTGAGCCAATAGCGGCTGGCGCGGTAAACCCCATCAAATTCCAGCCAGACACGACTGCCTGGCGCATAAGTCGGCAGCACCAGGTTTTTTCGATACCATGCGATCTCACGCGTGTAGCCATCGGGACCACGCGTGCCCACAGGGCCTTCGACCACATAATCGTGAGGAACCGAGACGACCCGCCACGCGCTATCGTTAAAAGCGGGGCTTGCCCAGGAGGTAGCCGGCAGCGCCGCCTGGTCCAAATCCACCAACTCGACGGGCGAATCAAGGTAGGCGCTGTCCTTCGCCTCCATCAGCAGGGCAATGACATTGATCCCTGTAGGGTTCCAGACGCTGCTGACATCCACAGTGAACATCTCCGCCCTTCCACTGCGGTGTTGCTTGAGCCTCGTGCCGTTGACGTAGACCTCGGCATCGCCACCCGTGACTCCAATAAATTCCAGCGTCGGCCGGCGAGCGGCGAAGCCTTGGATCTCGGTCCTGAACCAAGCATGGAAGACGGAGCCCTTGGGCCCGAGGTTGCCGCCCTCGCGCCACTCTTCCCCGGTGGTGTCCTTGCCTCGGGAAATATACGATCCCGCCGCCCACTCCGGGCCGGAAGTATCCAACCCTGGAGTGGAGACTTCTTGGGCTAAGGCCTCACCACGCGGATCAATGCGGTAGCGCCAGCCACCGAGTTTCGTCCGGCCGGGAAGAGGCGAATCCCCTTTTTGGAAACGCCAGTCGTCGTCTTGGGATAGGACTTTTCTCGCCCCGGCATTTGGCTCTGTCGCCTCCTCCGCTTGGGAAGCGCACACATGAGCCGCAAGAACCAACCCTATGAGTAGGTATCCGAATCTCATTCTGTTTTTTAGTTCCCCGATCCCTCTGCGGTCATGACATTCACAACATCATTAGCGCGCGTTTGGGGCGTGACTTTCAAATCCACCACTTTTCCGTTTTCCACACGGCCTTCGAGTGTGGTTTTATAAGGCGCGTGGAGCTTGAAGTTGGCATTCCAGTCTTTAGGCCACGCCGGAAGCAGATAGATTTTTTTGCCATCGGTCTGCATGAGCATGTATTGAAGCGTATTGAGGATCACGGAAGCTTGGCACTGGTCGGGAATCCAATCGAAGTTCGGCCCCCAGAAGGCCGGGAAGCGGCTATCCGAGCGGTTCGCTTTTTCATTGGCGCTGCCCATGAGATTCTCTGTGGTGACAGCCTGGACGAGATAGGTCTTCGCCTGCTCGGTCAGACCGAGCAGGGCGGCCTGAATCGAATCCTGCTGCCAACCACCCGTGCGCTTGTTTGCCCGGCGCGCAAAAGTTTCCATGCCGATCTCCAAATCCGGCTTCCCAACACCATAGATCGGATATGGGAAGACCGCATACAATTCCGGGTTTTCACAGTTCTTGCGATTGGAGAACACATGGGCCGGTTTGACCCATTTCTTGCCCGCTTCTTCAGCAATAGGAATTTCCCTCACCTCGCCGAGGAATCGCTGCCAGCGCTCTCTCTGCTCAGCCGTAGTCAGCGAGTCCGGCAACTGCAGCAAGCCTCCCAGAACGGTTCGTAGACCAGCGACGACAGGGAGCGGATCCTCGGCCGTGTGCCAGGTTTCCAGCGACTGCGAAGGCGAGATATGCAATTTGCCATCTTGAGTGCGTTTGTAATGCTGGTCATAGAAAATCACCACCTGATCCGCAATGGGCAGCAGCGTCTCTTTTACGAAAGCCTCATCTTGGGTATTGAGGTAATAGGCCAGCAACATGGTGGACATCTCCAAGCCGCCGTCCCAGTAATACCTCGTATAAGGACACTTCGAATAGACATCCGGGTTTTCTTTACCCATGCCAAAATCCTGTCTGCGATTGAGACCCCACATCTGCGAGGTCTCTGAGAAGTTTACCCCATCATGGCCGAAATAGCGGCGTGTTCGCTCTTTCAGAAGAGGCAGCATATTTCGATACATGGTGAAAAGCGGCGCCATCTGGTCGTAATCGCCGGAATACAGCATCGGCCAATAAATTAACCGGGTGTTCTGCCACCAGTAAGGCCCGCCCCAGCGACGGTGGTCAGGGCCACCATATGATCCCTCCGGAACGTTCTGGTAATTATCCATGCCATCCACGGTAAAAATGGATCCGTTGAACTTGATCGGGTAGGCTCCTCGTCCAGCACAGGCTTGGACCCAGCGCTGGAGTTGATAGGCCCGACTCACCTCAAAGGCCTCGTTCAGATCACTTTTGGTCTCACCTTGGCCTGCCACCCGCTTGCCGTTGAGATACAATTCCATTCTCTGCTGACTGGCATCCACGGCCACAGCGACATGATTCCACTCTCCGGCTTTTAGGCAATTAAGGACATCAAATCGAATCTTACCCGCAATCAGTCGAAGGCCTGTTCCGGGATAGGTATCGAGCAGGAACCCCTCGTCACTTCCGGCCGGTGTCTTGTCGAGGATTCTTCCATCCGGAGTATCGAGGGTAGGTTTAATCCATGCCTCAAAGGTCATCGCAGATGCATCCGTCCACGCGGAGGAGTCTTTGACCTCCAAATGCAGACCGGACATTGAACTGAAAAGGATGTCTTCTTGATTCAATCCTGACTGCTCGGACTGGTTTCCAGCGAGTTTAAGGATTTCCTCCTGATTCAGGGCGCGTTTCAAAATACTTACCCGTCCCATTTCGCCTTGGAATTTGTTTCCACCACCGGAGTTCATTCCGAGCCGGAAATTGAGCGTGTTTGCAGGGATCAGGGGCGAAACCGCTTCCTTTACCGAATCCTCTCCGGGCGTGGCATAGATCCAGCTCCTCTGCCAGAATTCCTGCCACCATTTCACATGAGCCGGCCAGGCTTCGCCCTTTGGAAAAGCATCCACCATCTTTCTCTGCTGATCGAGTTGTGCCAACCAATCGTCGGGCGTTTTTGTTTGAGCTGTGAGCGCATGGATGCTTACGGCGATCTGCTTAGCGGGAGCCGAAGTCACGAGCGTTTTATCATCTTTAGACTTCAGCCCTTCGCCGGAAATCAGACCACCGAAGGTCCGATTCATGAGCGGATCGGTAAACTGATCCACAATATCTCCCAGATGCTGAAATTTGAAAGAATCGGCAAAAACGCTATGCACATTCCTTTGATACCACCGGACCGTTTGCCCATCCGAAGGCAGGATGACATCTTTTTCCGCTCCACCTTGAAGCCACTTCCCTTCCGCCCGCCAGCTTTCCAGGGCGATCTCAGCGGTGCAGGGAACTGAGCTTTCGATGTCGACATGAACCACCGGGCGATTCGCATCAATCCAGAAGCGGATCGAGCGCTTCAGATCACCAATCGACGCGTCAACTGTGATGCTTCCGGTTTTCAGATCCAGCTCCTGACGGAAGGTCGCGCCTTCTTGAAAAAGCGGCTTGTCGAGACGGACTCGAACCCGTCCCAACTTCACCAATTCGGGATCCGGGCGACCGCCGGTCCAGGAATCACTTTTGGAAAGATAAAAGATCAGATCGCCGGTCGGTTCGACCCACACATTGGCAGCAAGGTCGCCGTTTCCGATCGGCATGGAGCCATTGTAATCCTTGCTGGGCGAGTCCCAGACGACATTGTATTTTTCCAGGAGTCCTTCTTCGCCCGCCAGCAGTGTGGCCGTGGGATGAATGCAGGTGAGAAGCAATAGGAGAGGGAGTCGTTTGATCATATATTAAAAAATGCCTTAAGGTTTTTTTTCCTTCTTGAGCCACGCAATGAAGTCTCGCACCTGCGCTCTGAGGGGTTCTTCATCGGCAACGGTCCCTTTGGCCGTCAAGGGGTCATAAAAAACTCCGGCCACATAGTCGCCGGACTTTGTTTTAAGTTCCTCAGCAAGCTTTTGTGCCGCAGCGAGGAAGTCGGTGATGCGGTCTGTATTATCCGTCCGGTCGGGGATATCCTCGCTGGTGAGGATCTCAAAGACGATCTTTCCCGTTGGATCCACGCCATCGAACACAAGCGGGCCGGCTGGGGCTGAAGTCGCCTCCTCGGAAGAGGCTTTGCCGTCGCGGGACGAACGGATGCCTTCAACTCTTGGTAGCTTGCCATCCAGGATAAATGTAACTCCTTGGCGCTTGGCCTCATCGACAACGACGCTGCGAGCATCGTTCTCGGACCATGTCGGGGGCTTTTTACTCCGCGAGGCGACCACCGAGTCCGCATGTTGGCCGAGTCCGTGCTTGAAGACCGGCGCCACGGTGAGTAGGCCTAAACCGCTTGCTGGCATACTGGTATCGCTCTGCAGATCAGAATCATCTAGGGCAAGTCCGTAAATTTCCACTTCTGTAAAGGTGCCCCAGAGTCCGTTCGGAAGCCCTGTCGCGGTGATTTTCACATGGCGAATGCCTTTGTGGTCAAAGGCGAGGTTGTGCACTTGTTGTGCGTCTTCCTTCTTCGACTGGTCGCTGAGTATCACCCATTTGGCTCCATCGGCGGAACCTTCCACGCTGTATTGATACTTGCCGGCGGTTTGCCAAATGATCTTTGCTCCTTTGAGATCACGAGCACTGCCGAGGTCGATCTGCCAAGAATGGCCGCTCTTGCCATCCGTGGGACACCAGCGTGTCTGAGGATCCCCGTCGATGGCATGGATGGGAGGATGCTGTGGGCTGGATGAGGAGGCTGTCGCTGTTTTTCCGGAAACCAAATTCTCCACCTGTGGAACCTTCGCAATCTTCGCCAAGTGGTGACGGCTGAATTTTTTATTACTGTCCCTGAGTGACTTGTCGCGATTTTTTGCCGCCTCGGCGAGGCGTGCGTCTTCGGGGGAAAGCGTCGCAATCGTTGCCGTGGCGGCTTTCACCCCGTCGGCGGATATGTTCACTTGCATAGCACCTGCCTTCTTTGTCGACTTCAGGATGACCAGCGCGCGACCGTAACATGTTTCAACTTGATTTCCCTTGAAAGGCGAGTGGTTGCTGGCGCTGCCATTGTCAATTCCTGCCAATGTGCCGGTGCCTTCGAGGGTGACGCGAATCGTCCGGTCCGAGTCTCGACAGGTCACGCCATTTTTGTCCACCAAGCGGACTTCCAGAAAGCTCAGATCCGTGCCGTCCGCAGCGATTTCAGAGCGGTCAGCGAGCACTTCGAGCCCCGCCAGCTCGCCTGAGGTTCGCACGATGTCCGTGCACACGATCTGGCCATTGGTTCTGCCCACCGCTTTCAGCTCACCGGCTTCATATTTCACAAGCCACTCCGCATGAAGGGTCTCGTCGCGGTTTATTTTCTTCACCCCAAGGGAGCGGTTGTTCACAAACAACTCCACTTCCTCGCAGTTGCTGTAGACCCAAACAGGAATCGGCGCGAGGAAGAATTGGGAGAAGTTCCAACTCTGCGGAATGATGTGAACGGAAGGCTTATCTGTCCAATCCGCTTGGTAGATGTAGTAGGAGTCCTTGGGAAATCCGGCCAGATCGATGATGCCAAACATGCCATTGCGGACAGGCCAGTGAAAAGGGAAACACTCGCCAAGATAATCAAACCCGGTCCAAGCAAATTGACCTGCGACCCACGGCGATTTTCTCAGCGTCATGAGAGTGTGATCCGTGCGATCATTTCCCCAAAATCTTCCGTATCCGGTGCATTCGCTGTTATTCTTGATGTTCTGGAATGCCATTGTGAGGCCCTTATCTTTCACGATCTCATAAGAATAACTATCCCGCGTCGTGAAGTTGGTTGCATTCTCCGAGCCGATGAGGGGCTTTTTGCCTTTGTATTTTTCGAAGGTTTCCAGGGCGTAATTTTGGCCATAGACATCGAGGGCCGCCGTGATGCCATTTTTCTCGCAAGCCTCTGGAGAATTGCAGGCCGCCGTGACCGCACGGCTGGGGTCGTGCTGTTTGCAAATCTCGACCAACCGCTTGGCAATCACGCCGCCTTGGCCGGGAAAGTCTTCCTTGTGCTGTTCGTTCACCTCATTTCCCACACTCCAGAGGATCACGCAGGGATGATTGCGGTCGCTGCGGACCATGCTGGTCAAATCCCGCTCATGCCACTCTTTGAAATACTTATGATAGTCGTTTCCCAGTTTTTTCTGTTCCCAGACGTCGAAGGCCTCGTCCATAACCATGAAGCCCATGCGGTCGCACATCGCATAGAATTCCGGCTCGCGCGGATTGTGACTCGTGCGGATGGCGTTGCAGCCCATCTCGCGCAGGATTTCGAGTTGCCGCTCCAAGGCACGGTCGGAAATGGCGGTCCCGAGCGCGCCGAAGTCGTGGTGCATACAAACGCCTTTGATATCAACGCGTTCCCCGTTCAGTAAAAACCCTCGGTCGGCCGTGAATTCACAAGTCCGGATGCCCAGCGGTGTCGTGTATTGATCCAGAGTTTTGCCGCCTGCTTGGACTGTAGACACCACCTGATACAGATCTGGAGAGTCAGGCGACCAGAGGAGGGGATTGGCGACGACAAATTGTTGGTCAAATTCCTGCATCCCGCCCGCCGCGATGCGTTGCTTGGATTCCGCCTTGGCCACTTCGTTGCCTTTTTGGTCGAGAATCACAGAAGTGAGCTTCACCTCCGAGGCCTCAGCGGATTTGTTTTCCACCTCCGTGAGCAGGCGGACAGTGGCCTTTTCCTTCGTAACCTCCGGCGTCGTGACCGCCGTGCCCCAGTGGGCGACATGGATCGGGTTCATTTTCACGAGCCAGACATTCCGATAGATGCCGGCCCCCGGATACCAGCGGCTGCCACTCGGTTCGACATTGGCACGGACGGCGATGTGGTTTTTCTCGCTGCCGTATTTCAAGTAGGGCGTGAGGTCGTAGCGGAATCCTACATATCCATTGGGGCGCTTACCCAGCAGGTGGCCATTGATCCAGACCTGGCTGTCCATATAGACGCCGTCGAAATCGATGGCGATTTCCTTGCCTTTGTCCGATTCGGGAATCGTGAATGTCTTGCGATACCACCCCACCCCTCCGGGAAGATAGCCGACGGACGAACCCCCGGGCATTTTGGGATCATAGGCCAGCTCAATACTCCAGTCGTGCGGCACATCCAACACGCGCCACTTCGAGTCGTCGAAACCCGGAGTTTCCGCACCCGGTGCGTCACCTAGATGAAATGACCAAGCCTCGCAGAAGGGGACTTTGGAGCGGGCAGGTTGCTCGCTGGGCGCGCCAATTGCCACCCCCGATACGGCGAGCAAGAGAATGGTTATTATTTTGTAAATCATTGGGGGTCATTTTTCACTGACGATTGTGACCGGCCCAAGCAGCCCGGAGACCTCGAGGGGTTCGTTGCCTTTGTAGAATGGCCAGTTGCTCCAAGTGATGCGCTTGGCGGGTTCGAGCTTGGCATCCCCGACGAGGCGGTTTTTCCAAACATTGGTGACGCGGATTTCGAGGTCGTTGTCACCGCTCTTGGCCGCCGAGGTGATATCCACTCGAGCGGGCTTGCTCCAAACGACGCCAAGGTTTTTTCCATTGAGCGAGACTTCGGCGAGGTGCGGCAGGTTGCCGAGGTCGAGGAAAAGCCGCGAGCCTTTGGCGGGCTTCGCCAAGCGGATCGTCTTGCGGTAGCTCGCCGTGCCGGAGAAGTGCTTGATGCGGTCGTCGGGATTTTCGGTCCAAGAGCCGAGTTTCTCAAAAATCACCGGCTCCTCCGGGGCTCCGAGATTCGCAGGGAAGCTGACGGTCCACGGTCCCTCGACTGGGGTGGAGGTCGAAGGGCGTTCTTCGCGGAAGGCCACCGCCGGGCCGGCCTTGGGATTTTTGTTGGTGAAAACAAAAAAGAGCGACTCGTGCGGCTGTAGCGGCAGGGTGACAGAGGTCATCTTGCCGTCATCCGTGGCTGCAATATTTTCTGTGACCGCGCCAGTGGTGGCATCCCAGACCCCGACCGAGCGGCCGGTGATGCGGAATTGCAGCGTCACGGGTTCCACGCGGTCCTTGAGGTTGCAGACAAAATACATGTCGCCCTCCGGCAGGATGCGGTGGATGTATCGAATCGAGGCATCCTTGGCTCCTTGCACGAAAAAGTCCGGCACCAATCCATCGGCGGCGAGGATTTGCTCGAAGGTCGAACCACTGATGACACGGCCTTTGCCGACACGGCGTTCTCCGGGCTTTCCATCCGCAGGCCAGATCTCCGCCGCGAGCGTGCGAACGGCTTGGTCGGCCTCCGGAAAGGCCACCAGCGAGGGCGAGCGGGTCGGAGCGGGTCCGATCAGCGTCGCACCGGCTTCGGCCAGGCTCTTGATTTTTTCGACATCCTTCGGTGTGAGCCGTGCGTGGTCGGGCAGGACGAGGTAGCGGTAGCGCATGCCAGAGGGCAGGATGACTTCCCCATTCTCCACGGTGATTTTTTCGAAAATCGAGGCGTCGCACACATCGTAGTCGTAGCCGACTGGCAGCACGGGCTTCACCTGGTCCCGCGGATTCAGGGCGTCGGGGGCGAAATACCCCGCGCTATTGGGAACATCGCGGCCGTAGTAATAAAGCACCTCGGCGTGGAACCGGCCTTGGCGGAGCATGTGCTGGCAGCGCGTGAGGTAGTCGATCCACGGACGGCCTTGTTCCCACCAAGTGAGCGTGCGCTCAAAATTCAACCCGAACTGCCCGAGGCTCATGCCTGGGAAGCGGTCATCGGGCTGGTGGGCGTAGCGGTGAAAAACAATCTCGTTCAGGCCATTGGCAAATTGTTTGTCGCCATAGGGCTTGAGGCGGAAGGGATGCTGCGTCCAGCCATCATCTTTGCCGAACGAGGTGAACGCCTCGCAGGAGACGATTTCCTTTCCGTAGGTATGGGCCGCGCAGGCGGGCTCCTTGGTGTTGTCCTGGCCGCCTTTGGCATATGGCGGATCGCCGGGGTTGAGTTTGCCGCCGAGCCAGAATTCGCCTTGCGGGATGTCCATCTGCCCGAGGCTCTCGAGTTGGTCGATAGGGATCGGCATGCCGATGCCGGGCGCCTCGCCCTCGAGAAGGACGCCATGCTTGTTGAGGATTTTGCGGAACGCGCCGTAGAAATTTTCGTTGATCAAGTCGGACACGGTGCGTCGGTAGTCCCACAGGAAGCGATCCGTCTCATCCACACTATCGACGATGCGGCCCGTCAAAGTGGGAAGCCATTTGGCGATGTCGTAGCCTCGCCGCGCACGGAATTCGGCGGGGAATTTCGCTCCCCAAGTCTGGCAACCAGCCTCCCAGCTGTCGATATTCACATCCTTGAAAACCGTTCCGAAGAGAGGCCCAAGTCGCTCGCGGACCTTGCCGAGCATGCCGTGGTCGAAGTGGTATTGCAGGGCTTCGGCGCTGAATTTATCGACCTCAAATCCGGTCGATCGCTCGGACACTGGCTTGATCTTGTTGCCGTTCGTCGTGTGGCCGAAGCGCAGGATCGTCCAGCGACCTTCGGGCAGGGTGGTTTGCAGAACGCCGCCTGGAATCATGTCGGCGGTGAGGTCGAGGATCTGATCCGCCGCGATGATGTCTTTGTCTCCTGGTTTTTGCGTGGAGAGGTTCGAAGTGGCTTGGTTCGAGCGTTGGCGGGCTGCTTTTTCGTGAATGCGGGCAAGGCGTGCGGATTGAAAATTGAGTTCCGCCAACTTGATTCCGTTGGTCGGGGCTTCGATATCGAGGCGCACGAAACGTGCCGTCGTTTCCGGGAAACCATCAATCAACTCGACCTCTCCCGGATGCACCGCGGACTTCCAGAGTCGTGAGCTGACGAGTTTTCTCCATGTTTTGTTGTCGTCGCTGACAAGAAGCGAAGCGACAAAGTCCCTCTCCCTTTCGACGAAATGGATGTTCAGCGAACGCACCGGCACGGGGTTTGGAAACTCCATGACGAGGGAATAGGTTTGCCCGGCTTTGAGCGGGGGGAGATCGACCGATGTTTTCAGATTGCCATCCAGCGCCCGCGACCAATCGAAGCCTGTAACGGTCGAGGCGATCTTGGGCTTCAGCGCCAGCACAGGCTGGTCGTCACCAGGGACCACAGGAAACGCGAGCACGACAACATCGCGGTAGTAGTCGTAGTTCGTGCGGGGCTGCGGGAGCGCGATCGTTTGGAGTTTGCCGCCGTCCATATGCGTTGTGCTCCACACGAGTTCCTGCATGGAAAGCTCCGGCGTAATCCAAGGGCCACCGGATCCCGAGCAGCCCGAGGCGCTCGACATCCCAAGCTGCAGGCCGAGGCGCTGGCATTCTTTCGCCGCATGCTCCACTAGGTCGAGCCAGTGCGGAGTGAGCACACAGGCATTACCCGCCGTTCCATCCGGCAGACCGCCTTGCCAGATATTTGTGATGTGCGCGCCCTTGAGCCCGATGCGTTTCATGGCTTCGAGGTCTTTGGTGATTCCCTCCTTGGTGACCTTGTCATCCATCCAATGCCACCAGGTGCGGGGACGCGAGGAATCCGGCGGGTTCAAGAATTCCGCGCGAAGCGAAGTCTCCTTGGCGTGAAGCAGCGTGGAAAAAGACACGCCGCTGAGAAGCAACGCGAGGGCAGAGGTTTTGAGATTTATCATGATCTTTTTAGCAAACGGTCTGGAGGTCGATGCCGAGCAGGGCGGCGAGTTTTTTGAGTTTTCCCGAGATGTGTCCGACGCCGATCGCACAGTGGTGCGCCGGGCCGTGGGCGTTCCAATTTTCCATGAACGCTCGGGCGCCGATGGGGAATTTGTAGCGGCTGTTGGTGTTTCCGATTTGCAGGATGGGACCAGGAACCGATTCGCCCTCGGCGACGAGAAACTGAGGGCGTCCGTGGGCACCTTCGATCACGGAGAGCAAGGTCACGGGGCCGTGGCGAACGCTCATTTCGACGGAGAGTCCCCGGCCGACTTTGCCGTGATAGACATCGAGCGGGCGGACTTTGGTTTTGCTCGAAGCGATTTGAATGTGGCCGGGGCCGTCGTGGCCGAGCAGGACGATGTCCTCGCGGAAATCGGCGGCGTAGTATTCGGTAAACGATCCGCCAACGCCGAAGGTGTCCATGATTTTCATGGCTTGCGCGTTTTTGACTTCGTATTCGCCAGCGACGGGAATGCCGCGCCCGGTGAGCAAGGAATTTCCAAGGATCACGGAGGTCATCACATCCTCGTTTTCGTCCGAACCGGTGCCCATGTAGTAGTAGGCCATCGAGCCGAGGCGGTGCTTCTCGACGAGCGCGTCGAGGGCGGCAGCGGTCCAGGCGGCGCGGTGGAGTTCGTCCGCCGAGACATCAGGCTGAATGTCGAAAACCTCACGGAACTCGGCGAGTTTGGATTCGATCGACGCCTTCGAAATCGCGCGGCGGAGGGAGGCGAGTTCCTCGACCTCGAGGATTTCCATGTGCCCGCCGAAGCAGGCGAGTTGGGCGGTGAGGTCGGTGTAGATGTCCAGCATCCCGTTGTAGTAATGGCCGAGCAGGCCGAGGCGGTTGTTGGTCATCGTGTGGGCCACGCGCGCGGCCTCGATCCACTCGTCGAGTTGGGTCCAAACGGGATCGCCCTCGAGCAGGGTGCCGGTGACTTGATGGAAATCGATGCGCGCTCGCTTGAAGGCGTTCGCAATTTCGGGAACCGGGCAGGCGGCGCACCATGCAAGCCAGTCGCCGGTCATTTTCGTTCGGTCGCCGAGTTTGTTGAACGCCTCGTAATCGATCGCCTCGCCGGGTTGGAGATTCAGAATGACGACGGGAACCTTGGCGCGCTGGGCCACTGGAAGCACGGTGGACGACAACGCGTAGGTCGTGACATGGAGGAAAATAATATCGACCTCCGAGCGGCGAAAGAAACTCCCGGCCTCGACGGCACGTTCGGGCGAGTCCACAAGACCCGCGTTGATGATTTCCACGCCCGGGCGGGAGAGTTTTTCGGCGACTTGGGTGACATAGCCCTCGAGGCGTTTTTGGAGCCCTGCGAATTGAGGCCAGTAGGTGTCGAGGCCGATCCCAAAGAGACCGACACGAAGGGGAGTATTTTTTTTCATAGCGTTATTTTTTTGATATCGAAGGGCGACGAATTGGCTGGTCGCCAACTCTCAGTATTCAACAGAAAAATTTGGTGGAAATCCGAATTTAAGCCGGCCGGCGCGGTTAAATCGGAGAGCAGGGATTTGGTCATCAGAAAAAGCCTCGCTAGCTTGCAATTTGCACGCCTTCGCGTCGATGTCCCAAAAGGTCAAACCTGTGTCTTTTTAAACCAAAAAGCCGATAGGAGGTGACGCTCTGGGGAGCACCTTTTCGCCGGGGACCTATTCCGAAAAGCGGAAGGCGTAGATGGTCGTGTGGTCGTAGCGTTCGCCCGGGCGGAGGATGATGTTGCCGAGCGCGGGGTCGTGGACGGCGCCGGGGCAGCCCTGACATTCCAAGCAAAGGCCGGCGTGTTTGGCGTAGGGCACGCCGGATTTGCCGAGGAGCGTGCCGTCGAGGATCGCCGCGCTGTAAAGTTGGACGCAATCCTGCGTGGTGAGCGTGGTCATCGTGAGCCCGCTGGCCGGATCTTGCAAAATGGCGGCAGGCACGAGTTCCCCACTGGCTGCGCGGCGAATGAAATAATTGTCGCCATGGTGATTCAAAAGCTCGGGAATCGCATCGGCCAGTCGGCGGGGTTGGTTGAAATCATTTCCCGGAGCGACGACAGGCACACGGGTGCCGAGCAGGGTCATGGCTTCGTCAGTGTCGGCAATTTCATCTGAGAAAATTTGGAGCACCTGGCCGCACACATTTCCGGAGGCTTCTCCGGCGAGATTGAAATACGAATGGTTCGTGAGGCTCAGCGGCGTGGCCTGATCGGTTTCGGCCTCGTAGCGAATGACGAATTCGTTTTTTTCCGTGAGGGAATAAACCACCGTGACGCGCACATTGCCGGGATAGCCCTCCTCCCCGTCCGGGCTGAGATAGGAGAGGCGCAGGGACGCCTCGCCTTCCTTTGTCGGGACCTCCGCCTGCCAGAGTTGCTTGTCGAACCCGCCGGGGCCGCCGTGGAGATGGTTGGGCGCGTCATTGGCGGCCAGTGGATACTCGCAACCTTCGAGTTGGAATTTCGCCCCACTGATGCGGCCCGCGACCCGACCGACCAGCGTTCCAAAGTAGGGGTGCGGCCCGAGGTAGCCCTCGAGGGTATTGAATCCAAGAGCCACATCGACCAACGACCCATCGGGACGCGTGACGCGGATCGCAGTGACGATGCCGCCATAATCGGTGATGTCGCAAGCGAGGCCGCATCCATTCGAGAGACTGAATAAACGGGTCTCGCGGCCATCGGGCAGTTTGCCGAAGGGGCGACTCGAAATACTGGCTTTTGTTGTTTGGACCATTTTGTTCGACACGGTTGAGATGCGTGAAGTTTGGCTTTAAGCATGGCAAAGCCAAGCGCGGAAATTCCGGCGAAGCCCCAGCGGCGGCAGGTTTTTATTGGCCGAGGATGGTGATCCGCTGCAGGAGCAATGGGCGCGGCGAGACATCTTTGGTTTCGAGTCGCAGGCGGCGGGCTTGGCAGTCCATATACCAAGTGCAAAGGCCGGAGGTTTGCGGGAGCAATTGGACATCTTAGATTTTGCCGACCGCCTCCGCATAGGCCTCGAGACCGAACCGCGCATCGTCGAAATATCCAAGTGCGAACCACTCACCCTCCACAACCACGCCGGGCGTCGGACGCGCAAACGGCGACGCCACCGTGTAGCGGAACCCGGAACGGGTTTCGACCGCAGAACGCGCGGCCACGCCCAACGCCGTCGAAACTCTTTCAGAGTTCCGCTACACGGTGGGTGCTCTCGCGTGCTTAATTTTGGAGGGATGACCTCTGTGTCATCCGCGACCATCGCGCAGCCGTGCCCACCGCTGGACGGGACAGAGCCCGTCCCTCCAGGTCGGCGAGGTTGACTTACCCCGTTATTTTTCAGTCCCGGCGGGTCATCGCGGCCGCGAGCAGGGCGAACCCGAAGCATACTCGCTCCCAAATGGCGATGCCTCCGTAGCGGAACCCGGAACGGGTTTCGACCGCGGAACGCGCAGCCACGCCTAACGCCGTCGAAACTCTTTCAGAGTTCCGCTACACGGTGGGTGCCCTGGCGTGCTTAATTTTGGAGGGATGACCTCTGTGTCATCCGCGGCCATCGAGTAGCCGTGTCCACCGCTGGACGGGACAGAGCCCGTCCCTCCAGGCGGTTGATGATTTCGGGGGGCGGGGAGGTGGCGGGCATCGTTGATTGATCTTAGTTCTTTTTGTTCATTGCGGCGGTGAACCAATCGACTTGCGGGGCTTGTTTTTGCTGGGGCCGGGGTTGGAAGTTTCTCGATCCGCCGCCGCTGTCGCGCGGGCCTCGGGACTGGGCGCCGAGTTCGGGGTTGGTTTTCAAGGAAAGGCTGATGCGTTTGCGCTCGAAATCCACCTCCATCACGGTGGCATTCACTTTTTGGCCGACCTTCACGACATCCGAGGGGTTTTTGACGAACTGGTCGCTGAGCTGGCTGATGTGAGCGAGGCCGTCCTGGTGGACGCCGACATCGATGAACGCACCGAAGGCGGCGACATTCGTGACGATGCCGGGGAGCTTCATGCCGGGCTTGAGGTCTTCGATTTTCATCGCCTCGTCGGAGAACGAAAAGGCCTCGAATTGCTTGCGCGGGTCGCGTCCGGGCTTGGCGAGCTCTTTCAAGATGTCCTGCAAGGTGGGCAGGCCGACTTCGGGCGTGGTGTATTTTTCAGCCTTGATGGCGGTGCGGCGGGCAGGGTTTTGGAGAAGTTCGCTGACGGAGCAGCCGAGGTCGGCGGCCATTTTATCCACAAGATCGTAGCGCTCGGGATGGACGGCACTGGCATCGAGCGGATGCGCGCCGTTGCGGATGCGGAGGAAGCCGGCGGCTTGCTCAAAGGCCTTGGGACCGAGGCCGGGGACTTTCAGGAGTTCGTTGCGGGATTTGAAGGGGCCGTTTTGGTTTCGGAATTCCACGATGCCTTGCGCGGTGCGGGTGTTGAGGCCGGAGACATAACCAAGGAGATGGGCGCTGGCGGTGTTGAGTTCCACGCCGACATGGTTCACGCACGAGACGACCGCGTCATCGAGCGAGCGCTTGAGGGCGGATTGGTCGACATCGTGCTGGTATTGGCCGACGCCGATGGATTTGGGGTCGATCTTCACGAGTTCGGCGAGGGGGTCCATGAGGCGGCGTCCGATGGAAATCGCGCCGCGCACGGTGAGGTCGAGATTCGGGAATTCCTCGCGGGCGACTTCCGAGGCGGAGTAGATCGACGCGCCGGATTCACTCACGACGACAATCGTGACGGCGGCGGGCAGGCCGAGGGCGCGGACGAAGGTTTCGGTTTCACGCGAGGCGGTGCCATTACCGATAGCGATGGCTTCGATTTTGAAACGGCTGACGACGGACTTGATGACTTCGGCGGCTTCGGCTCGGTCGCGGGCTCCTTTTTCGGGATAGACGACTTCGTTCATCAGGAGTTTTCCCTGCGGGTCGAGCACGACGAGTTTGCAACCGGTGCGGAAGCCGGGGTCGAGCGCGAGGGTTGTTTTTTGGCCGAGCGGCGAGGCAAGGAGGAGTTCGCGAATGTTTTCGGCAAAGACGCGGATGGCTTCCTCGTCGGCTTTCTTTTTATAGAAAACGCGAGCCTCTCCTTCCATGGCGAAACCGAGGAGGCGCTTGTAGCAATCATGCGCGGCGAGGCGCACCTGCTGTGCGGACAGGTGCGAGCCTTTGACGAAGAGATGGTCGAGCGCCGCGAGGGCTTGCTCTTCCAGCGGTGTGATGCGGGAGAAAAGAAGGCCTTCGGTCTCGCCGCGCCGGATCGCGAGGAAGCGGTGGGACGGGCATTGGGCGACGGGCTCGCTCCAATCGAAGTAGTCTTTGAATTTCGCGGCGTCCTTTTCTTTTTCGAAGACGACTTTGGATTTGAGGGTGGCTTTGTTGAGGTAGAGATCGCGCAGGGCGGCGCGGGCCTCGGCGGAATCATTGATGCGCTCGGCGAGGATGTCGCGAGCTCCAGCGAGCGCGGCGGCGGTGTCGGGGACTTCTTTTTCGGCGCTGACGAACGGAGCGGCTTCGACCTCGGGATCGGTTTCGGATTTTTGCTCCCAAAGGATGTCGGCGAGCGGCTCGAGACCTTTTTCCTTCGCCATCGTGGCACGGGTGCGTTTCTTCGGGCGGAACGGAAGGTAGAGGTCCTCGAGGGTGGAGATATTTTTGGCGGATTCGATTTTCACCTTCAACTCCTCGGTGAGGAGCTTGCGTTCCTCGAGTGACGAGAGGATTGATTCGCGGCGTTTGTCCAATTCCTCAAGTTCCTGCAAGCGGTCGCGGATGTTGGCGATCTGGACTTCATCGAGCTCGCCGGTGCGCTCTTTGCGGTAGCGGGCGATGAACGGCACGGTGGCGCCTTCCTCGAGGAGAACGGCGGTGGCGGCGACTTGGCGGGGTTGCAGGGAGAGTTCCTGGACAATTTGGAGGAGGTGTTTTTCGAGCATGGTTGGTGAAGAAAGTTAGATGAGGGTGGGATTGACCACAGAGGACACAGAGAGCACGGAGGAAGAAGATAAATTCCCCTCCCTCTCTGTGTTCTCTGTGCTCTCTGTGGTCAATTTTTTGGAGAGCATTTTAAGAAAAGGTGACGGGGCTTTCGGGGGGGGAAGTGGCGCGGAGTTTTTCGATGACGGCGGGGAGGATTTCGGCGGCGCGGGTGATTTCCTCGGGGGTGGTGAAGCGGCTGAGGGAGAGGCGCAGGGAGGATTTGGCGCGGGCGTCGGTGAGGCCCATCGCTTTCAGAACATGCGAAGGTTTTCCCGAGCCGGTGGCGCAGGAGGAACCGGCGGAGCAACAGACGCCGCGCTCGTCGAGGAGGATGAGGGCGGCTTCGCTCTCGACGCCTTCGAAGGAAAGATTGGTGGTGTTTGGGAGGCGGTTGGCACGGTCGCCGTTGACGGAACAACCGGGGATGGAGGCGAGGAGGGAAGTTTCGAGGCGGTTGCGGAGCGTGGGCTCGAGAGGATGGGCGGCGGCGAGTTCCGCGGCTTTTCCGAAGGTGACGATCGATGCGACATTCTGCGTGCCTCCGCGGCGGCCATTTTCCTGAGTGCCGCGCAGGAACGGGGTGAAGGGAACTCGGCGGTTGATATAGAGGGCACCGACGCCTTTCGGCGCATGGAGCTTGTGTCCCGAGAAACTCATGAAATGGACCCCGAGGCCTTCGAGACAGAGCGGGATTTTTCCGAAAGCCTGCACGGCGTCGATGTGGAGGATGGCTTTGGTTTTCTGAACAAGGCCGGCGATTTTTTCGAGAGGCCAGAGGACACCGGTTTCATTGTTGGCCCAGAGGAGGGAAACCACGGCGGTCTCCGGTCGGATGGCCGCTTTCAACTCGTCCAAGTCCAGCTGGCCCGAGGCATCCACTGGCAGGCGGGTGATTTCAAACCCCATCGCCCCCAAATCGTCGCAAAGTCGAAGTGTGGCGCTGTGCTCGACCGCGCTGGTGACGATGTGGCGTTTTTGGGAAGCAACGGCAGACTGGATCGCCGTGGTGATCGACTCGGTCCCGCAGCTGGTGAAAACCAATTCCTCGGTTTGGCAACCCGCCAGCGCGGCGACTTGGCCGCGCGCCGTGTCGATGGCCGCCGCCGCCTCACGGCCGAGTCGGCAGCCACTCGAGGGATTGCCGAAGCCACCCCGGAGCCAGGGCTCCATAGCCCCCAAAACCTCCGGCACGACGGGAGTCGTCGCGTTGTTGTCCAAATAAATCAAGGGGCCCATTTCAGAAAGGGCTCCCCATTATCCCTTCGCCCCACTCAATGCAACCCGCGCCTTTCCCAAAGATGGCGCGAATCATGCTTGCAGAAGCAGATTTCATGCCTAGTCTCGCGGTTGAAGTATGGCAGGAATGCAACAAGTGGGCGGCATGGCGATGCAACAATCGCTATCGCCGCAGATGCAACAAAGCCTGCATGTTCTGCAAGCTCCCCTGAACGAATTGCTCGAGTTGGTGGATACCGAACTGCGCTCGAATCCCGCCTTGGAGGAAATGCCCTCCGATAAGCCCAGCTCTTCCGAAACCGAAAAAACTTCCCGCATCGAAGATGAGTGGAACGAATACTACTGTCAGCGTTCCTCGGGAGAATCCTGGTCCAAAGAAGCCCTCGAAAAGCGACAGCATTTCCTGGACTCCCAAATCCGCCCCCACAACCTCACCGAGCATCTTTTGGAGCAAGTCCAAACAGCCAACTGGACGAGGGAAGACGCCGAGATCGCCGTCGAAATCATCGGGAACCTCGATGAGGGCGGTTACCTCCGCGCGACTTGCGAGGAGATTGGTGCTTCGATGGATGTCATGTCGCTCGATGTCGAGCGGGTTTTAGAAAATATCCAGCAGTTCGATCCCCCCGGCATTGCCGCCCGCACTCTCTCGGAATGCCTCCTGCGCCAACTCAAAGCCCAAGGCCGCCAGCATTCCGTCGAATCCCGCATTGTCCGCCACCACTTGGATGAGTTGGGGCGAAAAAAACTCAACGACATCGCCAAGGCACTCCACTTGGAAATTCCCGAAATCCAGCGCGCAGCCGAGGTGATTGCCCGCCTCGATCCCGCCCCCGGCCGGGCTTTTGCCGAGGATACGAATCAAGTCGTCACTCCTGAAGTCATCGTGGAGCGCGAAGGGGAAGACTATGTCGTTTCCCTAAACAGCGACGAGATTCCCCGCCTGAGAATTTCGGATTCCTACAAAGACATGCTCGCCACCGACTCGAAGGAGGTCCGCGACTACCTGCGTGACAAAATCCGAGGCGGAAATTTTTTCATCCGCAGCATCCAGCAACGCCAACAAACGATCTTCAACATCGCACGAGAGATTGTCGCCCAGCAACGGGATTTCATGGATCTCGGCCCCGCCCACCTCAAGCCCATGCGAATGGTGCAGGTCGCCGAGGCCGTCGGAGTTCACGAGACGACCGTGAGCCGGGCTTCGGCCGGCAAATACATCGCCACGCCGCATGGGATTTTTGAGATGAAGTATTTCTTCACCCACGGCTACACGAATGCCGACGGGGAGACGGTGAGCAACGAAAGTGTCCGCCAAGCCATCGCGCAAATCGTGAAGGAGGAAAGTCAAACCCGCCCCTACAGCGACCAGGATCTCGTGAAGCTCCTCGCCGACCGTGGCCTGCCAGTCGCCCGCCGCACGGTCGCAAAATACCGCGAACAACTCGGCATCCTGCCGAGCCACCTGCGGAAGGCTTTTTAAGCCGAGCCCGACTTACTGCCGCGCGTGCGAACCGTTTTGGGAAATCGCCCGAGCCTGTCGCACTTTCGCCTCCAGCGCGCTGGAAATAATCCGGGCCGCGTCGCTGTCACTCAAATCGTCCGTATTTAAAACGAGGTCGTAGTTAGTGACATCGTTGATGTCCTGTCGGAAATTTTCGAGAATGTAGTTTTTCCGCGCCCGATCACGACGGGCGACTTCCTTCACCGCCTCGTCTTGGGAGACTTTGTAGATGCTCGCGAAACTCCGGATGCGGATTTCCAGCGTCCCAACCAATCGCACATGCAAGGCCATCGGGATGTTTTTGGTAATAAAATTCCCGCCGCGTCCGACGATCACCGCATTGCCGGACTGGCCAAGCCGCAGGACGGTCTCCGCCGTTTTGGCGACTGCCGTAAAAACCCCCGGATGCAGGCCAAGCGCCTCGCCGAGCATATCCATCAAATGTCCCGTCCGGTCCTCGGGAAAAAATCCCACCGTGCTATTCGGCAGGCCGTGCTCCTCGACGACTTGATGGACGAGCCGCTGGTTGAAGACCGTCCAAGGGCGATGTTGCGGGATGGCAGAATTTTCGAGCAGATGACTGACGAGTTCGGCCGCGATCGGATTTCCCCTCGCTCCAGCAGCTTGGGAAATCGTGATTACGGGACCGTCTGTTTTTTGTTCTGGGATATCCTCACTCCAAAAGGAGGATGATTGCACGAAGGCACGACAAAGGTCGATTTGATGATCGGTTTTCATAGGGGGTTGAACTGGACAAAATAATTCTTCCTGCGCCGCCTCTCGTTCAAGAAAAAAATGCTCAAATTTCCCGTTCATTCCGACGAAGCCTCTCCGTCGATGATATCGCCGAGCGGTGGCGTTGACCCTGCCACGCGCCGCTGATTATCCTCCGCGACTTTCATGAGCGGCTACAAAGACACCATCAACCTTCCGAAAACCGATTTCCCGATGAAGGCGGGTCTCGCCCAGCGCGAACCCGAAATCCTCGCCCAGTGGGAATCCAGCGGCCTCTACGCCAAAATCCAGGAGCGCCGGAAGGACGCCCCGCTCTACCTGCTCCACGACGGCCCGCCCTTCGCGAACGGCGATGTCCACATGGGCACTG
>JBILML010000022.1:0-47921 GCA_044375555.1 Terrimicrobiaceae bacterium | reverse complement strand
GGCAAACCCTACAAATGCGCCATCGTCGCCGCCATGCGAAAACTCCTAATTCACATCCAATCCCTCATCAAAAATCCAAAACTTTCCACTTGCTGAAAACCACAGTTGCTCTGTGGTTAATCCTTCTTCCCTGCAACCCATGAGAATCGTTTTTTGCGGCACGGGCGAAATCGGCGCGCCCGCTCTCCAGGCTCTTCTGACCTCGGAAAAACACACCGTCGTTGGCGTGATTACGCAACCCGACAAGCCAGCTGGCCGGGATTTGAAGCCGCGAATGTCCGCCATCAAACAAATCGCCCTCGCCCAAAACCTCCCGGTCCAGCAACCCGAGAAACTCCGCTCCGCCGCGGCGCTGGACGACCTCCGCGCCCTCGTGCCCGACCTCATGGTCGTCGCCGCCTACGGCCAAATCCTCCCCAAGAGCGTCCTCGAAACCCCGCGCCTCGGCTGCCTCAATCTCCACGCCTCGCTCCTCCCGCGCCACCGCGGCGCCTCGCCGATCCACGCCGCCATCCTCGCCGGCGACCAAGAGACCGGCATCACCGTGATGTATATGGACGAAGGCCTCGACACCGGCGACATCCTCCTCGCCCAAAAGCTCGCCATCGGCTCCGACGAAACCACAGGTCAACTCCACGACCGCCTCGCCGATCTCGCCGCGCCCTGCCTGCTCGAAGCCCTTGATCTTTTGGAGCAAGGAAACGCCACGCGCATTCCTCAAGACAACGCGCTCGCCAGCTACGCGCCGAAGCTCAAAAAAACCGACGGCCTTCTCGATTGGAACCAACCCGCCGAGGCCCTTGCCACGCGGGTCCGTGCGATGTCGCCCTGGCCCGGGGCCACCACGCACCTCGCCGACCAAACCCTGAAAATCCACTCTGCCAAAGCTGACCCCTCTTCCGGCCCGCCCGGCGAAATTCTCGCTTCCGCGCCCGGCGTTCTCCGCGTGGGTTGCGGCTCGGGCAGCCTTGTCCTCGAATCTCTCCAGCTCCAAGGCCGTAAGCGCCTCCCCGCCGCCGAATTTCTCCGAGGCCACCCACTCCCTCCTGGCACTCGTCTGGATTTGTCCTTTCCTCCCGCCCCGTGATGCGGTTTGATCCGGCCTCGCGCATGTCCCAATCATCCCAAGTCCGCTACAAACGAGTTGTCCTGAAACTCAGCGGCGAGGTGCTCCGCGAGCCAGGCAGCAACGAGAGCATCAGCCCGGAAGTCGTCCAAAAAATCGCTGCCCAAATCGCCGATGCCACCAAGCTCGGCGTGGAACTCGCCCTCGTCATCGGCGGCGGGAATATCTGGCGCGGCCTCACCGCAAGCCACAAGGGCATGAACCGCACCACTGCCGACTACATGGGCATGCTCGCGACCGTCATCAATGGCCTCGCCCTCATGTCCGCCCTCGAAGAACTCGGCGTCGAAGTCCGCGTGCAAACCGCGATCGAAATGCAGAACCTCGCCGAGCCCTTCATCGTCCGCCGGGCCACTCGCCACCTCGAACTCGGCCGTGTCGTGATTTTCGTCGCCGGCACGGGCAACCCGTTTTTTTCCACCGACACGACCGCCGCCCTCCGCGCCGCCGAGATCGGTGCCCAGGCCATCCTCAAGGCCACGAAGGTCGATGGCATCTACGACTCCGACCCGAAGAAAAATCCGGACGCGAAACGCTTCGACCACATCACCTACACCGACGCGCTCTCGAAGCGCCTGCAAGTGATGGATTCCACCGCGTTCAGCCTCTGCATGGACAACAAAATGCCCATCATCGTTTTTGACATGAACAAGCCGGACAACATTCGCCTTGCCATCGCGGGCGAGCCCGTGGGCACTCTTGTTTCCGACAAACCAGAATCCGCCAAATGAGCATTGAAGAAATCCTGTTCGAAGCCGAGGAGAGCATGGAAAAAGCCGTGGGCTTCATGACTCACGAATTCTCCGCGATCCGCACCGGCAAAGCCTCCCCAGCCCTTGTCGAAAATATCGATGTCGAGGCCTACGGCTCCTCGATGAAGCTCAAGCAACTCGCGCTCATCACCGCTCCCGAGCCCCGCCTGCTCGTCATCCAACCCTTCGACGCCTCGACAGTCCGCGACATCGAGCGCGGCATCAACGAATCCCGCCTCGGCATCAATCCCGCCGTGGACGGCAAGATCATCCGCCTCCCGATTCCCGAACTCTCCGAAGAGCGCCGGCGCGATCTCACGAAGACCGTCAAAGGCATCGCCGAGGAATCCCGCGTCCGCGTCCGCTCCTGCCGCCGCAACGCGATCGATACCGCCAAGAAACTCCAGAAAGACGGCAAGCTCACCGAAGACGACCTCCGTGACACGGAGACCGAAGTCCAAAAGCTCACCGACAAGATCGTCGTCGAAATCGACAAACAAACTGCCGCCAAGGAAGCGGAGTTGATGAAAGTATGAGAATCCTCATCGCCCTCCTGCTCGCCACATGGGCCTCCACAGCAGCGCTCCATGCCGAAGTCGTCCGCGCCATGCCCGACTTCTCTTGGATCGACTCCACCGGAAAAACCAAATCCTCGAAGGACCTCCGCGGCCGCCCGCTCGTCATCCTCATCGCCGATAGCCCAACGGAATGGGCCTTCCGCTCCCAAGTCGGACAACTCCAAAAAATCTACCAACGCTTTGCCGCCGATGGCCTCGTCTGCATCGCCGCCTTCTCGCGCGAGCCCGGCCTCATCCGCTCGAACATCCCCTTCCTCACCGTTCCCGATGGCACCACCGCCGCCGCCGCGTTCGACACCGCGCAAGGCTTCTCCATCTCGATCATCGGCATGGATGGCAACCTCGACTATGTCAGCAACCGGGTCGTCGCCGCCCAGCGCATCCACGACATCATCGACAATTCCTACGCCAAACAAAAACTCCTCCGCCGCGATTAAAAATCGATCCAGAAAAATTAATCACAGAGGACACCGAGAGCACAGAGCTTGAACAAGGGCCTTCAGGGAATCCTTACCATGACGCAACTCCCCGGCTCCCGAACCACCCCCAGCCACTTAAAACTTAAGTCTTAATTCTTAAAACTCCCACCCTATGACCTTCCAAGCCCGCATCGACCAAGACATCAAAGCCGCCATGATGGCCCGCGAGGCCGCCAAACTCGGCGTTCTCCGCATGCTCAAAACCTCCCTCATGAACGCCGCCATCGAAAAAGGTGGCGCCGGCAGCTCGCTCGAGGACTCGGAGGCCCTCGCCATCGTCCGCAAAGAGGTCAAGAAACGCCAAGACTCCGTGGAAGCTTTTGAAAAAGGCGGCCGACCCGAAATGGCTGCCGCCGAGAAAGCCGAGATCGACATCCTCAACTCCTACCTCCCCCAACAACTCTCCCCCGCCGAGGTCGAGGCTTTGGTCAAAGCCGCCATCGCCGAGGCCGGTGCCACCTCGAAAAAAGACATGGGCGCCGTCATGAAATTGGTCAACGCCAAGTCCGCCGGACGGGTCGACGGACGCACCCTCAGCGCCGAAGTCCAAAAACACCTGTCATAACTTTTTTCCCGTGCCGCAGGGTTGGCATGCAAATTGCATCCTATCTCTCGCCGCACGGAAAAATGCTAAAAAAGAAACAAATCGCACCCTCGAGCGGCTTGAAGGTGCTCAAAAAAATACACCACACACAGAATGGCTAAATACAAACTCGAATACATCTGGCTCGACGGCTACGAACCCGTCCGCAACCTTCGCAGCAAGACCCAGCTCAAAGACTTCGCTTCGTTCCCCAAGTTGGAGGCTCTTCCTAAGTGGGGCTTTGACGGCAGCTCCACTCAACAAGCCCCCGGCGGCAGCTCCGATTGCGTGCTCGTGCCCGTGGCCGTCTATCCCGACAGCACCCGCAAAAATGGCGCGCTCGTCATGTGCGAAGTTTACAATGCCGACGGCACACCCCACCCATCCAATGACCGCGCCACCATTTTGGATGATCCCAATGCTTGGTTCGGCTTCGAGCAGGAGTATTTCTTTTATCAAGACGGACGCCCCCTCGGCTTCCCGGAAAGCGGATACCCGGCTCCACAAGGACCTTACTACACTGGCGTTGGCTACAAAAATGTTGGCGACATCGCCCGCCAGATCGTCGAGGAGCATCTCGACATCTGCCTCGATGCCGGCATCAACCATGAAGGCATCAATGCCGAGGTCGCCAAGGGCCAGTGGGAATTTCAAATCTTCGGCAAAGGCTCCAAGCGCGCCGCTGACGAGGTCTGGGTCGCCCGCTACATCCTCCAGCGCCTTTGTGAAAAATACGGCATCGATATCGAATACCACTGCAAACCGCTCGGCAATACCGACTGGAATGGCTCGGGTATGCACGCCAATTTCTCCACGAAATACATGCGCGAAGTCGGCGGCAAAGACTACTTCGACAAGCTCATGGCGGCGTTCGACAAATACAAAAACGAACACATCGCCGTGTATGGTCCCGACAACCACATGCGCCTGACCGGTCTCCACGAAACCCAGAGCATCGACAAATTCTCCTGGGGCGTCGCAGACCGTGGAGCCTCAATCCGCGTTCCGCACAGCTTCAAGAACAATGGCTGGAAAGGCTACTTGGAAGATCGCCGTCCGAACTCCCAAGGAAACCCCTACCAAATCGCCAGCCGCATCCTTCAGACGATCGCCTCGGTTCCGACCGGCAAGGCGCCCGCCAAGAAGGGCAAATAACCAACCATTCACTCAACAAAAACGCCGTCCGAGACCCGGACGGCGTTTTTTTATTTCGAAATGCTTCGGCGGAGCTACGGAGCCCACCGCAACAAATGGGGCGATCGGACTAGTTATTCTGGATGCTTCGCTCGACGCTGCGGGCGCCTGCGCTGACATCACGACCCACGCCGCTGACATCCTGACCAACGCCGCTGATGGTATTGCAAGCGCTGAAGCTGCAGAGAACAACTGCCGCGACGATTAGGAGAATGATATTTTTCATAAGCATCCGTTTTAAATTCCCGAAGACGAGAATGTCAATTCCCGCAGCTTCCGCATGCTTACTGGCCGATTTCTTTGACCCAATTCCCAGCCGAGGTTAGATCCGTGCCCGCTCCAGAAAGTGCACCGCCGATCGTGCCGCAGCCAGACAGCGAGAAGGCGGCCAGCGCCAGAAACAAAAAAGCGAGTTTTTTCATAGTGCATTTCAAAAACCAGAAGCCGAACGGCGCTGCAAGGCGTTTCTGATGGCAGAGCAATACTCGTCCATCACTTTCCAGAAAATCCTTACTCCCAAAAGCTCGTCTTCATCTCCACCGCTTTCGCGAGTTTTTCCAAATACTCACTGCGAGGGATTTCGCAGGCCCCAAATTTTTCGAGGTGCGGCGTGACCCATTGCGTATCGAGAAGCTCGAAGCCCCGGCCGCGCAGCCGATCGACCAAATTCGCCAGCGCCACTTTCGACGCCCCGGGCACGCGACTGAACATCGACTCGCCGCAAAACGCCGCGCCAATCGCCACGCCATACAGCCCACCCGCCAACTCGCCATCCCGCCAGACCTCGACCGAATGGGCATGGCCGAGGTGGTGAAGCTCCGCGTAACTCCCAAAAATAGTTTCGTCGATCCAGGTTTCGTCCCGCTCCGCGCACCCAAGAACCACCTCCTCAAACGCCGCATTCACCGTCACCTTCCACTCGGGGTCGCGCAGGGTTTTTCGGGAGCCATGGGGAATGCGGAATTTCTCCAGTGGAATCACTCCGCGCGGGTCGGGCGAGAAGAGCCGCAGCTCACCATCCATCGCCATCGGGAACACCCCGCGACGATAGAAATCCAGCAGGATATCGGGCGGAATGATGGTTGCCATGGCGACTCGATTCATTATTCTCCGCCGCGATGAAAGGCGTGATCTTTTTTTGTATGTCAGGGCTTCTCGGGCTTCTTTCGGGATGCGCAATTTCCGAGCAATCGGTCGAAGATGTCGGCACTCGGTTCGAGGAGGGAATCCAAGGCCGCGGCCAGATCGTCCCGAACAACCCGCTCTCCGACGACTTCGGCCCAGACTTCAACTAAGCGCCGTCCATCATGCCATCACAGCCCGCTGAGGAAAAAATCCTCATTCTCGATTTCGGTTCCCAATACACCCAAGTCATCGCCCGCCGCGTTCGCGAGTGCCGCGTCTACTCCGAAATCCTCCCCTTCCGCACCAAAGCCTCGGAGATCAAAAAACTCCGCCCTTCCGGCATCATTCTCTCAGGCGGCCCAGCCAGCGTTTATGCGGCAAAGGCTCCGCAGGTGGACAAAAAAATCTACGACCTCGGCATCCCGGTTCTCGGCATTTGCTACGGCATGCAACTCATCGCCCACGGTCTCGGCGGCAAGGTGGAACGCTCCGCCGCGCGCGAATACGGCCCCGGCCAGCTCCAGGGCGACCCGAAGTGCGCCCTCTTCGACAAGCTCCCCGCCAAGCTCGAAGTCTGGAACAGCCACGGCGACAAAATCACCAAGCTCCCCGCCGGCTTCCGCCCGCTCGGCAAAACCGAAAACTCCCCCCACGCCGTCATCGGCGACACCAAGCGCCACATCTACGGCCTCCAATTCCATCCCGAGGTCGTCCACACGCCACGCGGCAAGGAAATCCTCGCGAATTTCGTTCACCGCATCTGCGGCTGCACATCGAATTGGACGATGGAATCCTTCATCGACCGCACCTGCCGCGAAATCCGCGATCAAGTCGGCGAAGGCCGCGTGATCCTCGGCCTCAGCGGCGGCGTCGACTCCTCCGTCGCGGCCGTCCTGCTCCACAAGGCCATCGGCGACCGCCTCACCTGCATCTTTGTAAACAACGGCCTCCTCCGCGCCAACGAAGCCGCGGCGGTGGAAAAACTCTTCTCCCGAGAGTTCCGCATCCGGATGAAAACGGTGGACGCCTCCGAGCAGTTCCTCAAAAAACTCAAAGGCGTCACCGACCCCGAGCGCAAGCGCAAGATCATCGGCAACGAGTTCATCAAGGTCTTTGAAAAAGCCGCGCGCGATTTGAAAAAATCCGATCCCGGCAACTACCGCTTCCTCGCCCAAGGCACGCTCTACCCCGATGTGATCGAGAGCGTTTCCATCTCCGGCAACCCCGCCGCGCTCATCAAGAGCCACCACAATGTCGGCGGTCTCCCCGAGAAGATGAAATTCGAACTCGTCGAGCCACTCCGCCAACTTTTCAAAGACGAAGTCCGCGAAGTCGGCGCCGAACTAGGGCTCTCGAAAGAAATCGTCCACCGCCAACCCTTCCCCGGCCCCGGCCTCGCCGTCCGCGTGATTGGCGAGATCACCGCCGAGCGCCTCCGCATCGTGCGCGAAGCCGACGCCATCGTGCTCGAGGAAATGAAAGCCTCGGGCTGGTATTACAAAGTCTGGCAATCCTTCGCCGTTCTCCTCCCCGTCCGCAGCGTGGGCGTGATGGGTGACGAGCGCACCTACGACTACACAATTGCGCTCCGCATCGTGAACAGCCACGACGGCATGACCGCCGACTGGGTGCGCCTCCCACACGAACTCCTCGCCAAAATCTCCGCCCGCGTCATCAACGAAGTCAAAGGCGTGAACCGCGTCTGCTACGACATCTCCAGCAAGCCCCCCGCCACGATCGAGTGGGAGTAAAAATCCTCAGCGGATTTCGAAAATCACCTTTCAAGCACCTCCACCCCATACTCTCCCGAGGGCGAGAAGACGGCTTTCGGCGTTGATTCAAGAGCGTTCAAATCGAATCCTTGGGAAGTTTGCCACTCGGTCGCAGAGGACGGGAATCCTTGCAGCGGGGCGCAAAGGAGGTTTTGGCTATCCGCCGCAAGCAGGTTGTCTTTCAAAATCCGAAGGCTTTCAGCTCTCCAATCCAGTGGCATGGTTCCGATCGGCTTGGGAACCCCCGAGTCAGGGACATTAAAGCCTCTGATTTGCTTTCCAGAGATTGCATAGAGTTTTCGTCCGTTGGCGGCAACTTGGCCGAGATCGGGTATGGTCAGGGCGGAAACCAGATAAGAGGATTTTAGATCGGAAGCACTCAGTGCGACACCTTGGGATTCCCCTTTGGAGGATGGGTTCTCCGTCCAAGCAAGAAACCCGCGTTTGTCGAGGTCGGTGGCAGCAAGCAGCCTGCCAGGCAAGGCAACCAGGGAAAGGGAGAGCGGAGCCGCGGGATTCGAGACATCCAGCAGGCCGACATAGTGGTTTCGCGGACTCTTGGAATCCATCCCGCTGGAAAGTTTTTCCGCGCAAGGATAAGCCACGATTCCATCACCAGCGGCTCCTTTGCGAATATCTATTGTTTTTTGGGAATCAAATTGTGTGGAAGAAGAGGTAAAATTGACGGTGTCAAAAACCGCAGCGATCGCCGGGCCCGATTTCGGAGCCCAGTCCCAAGGAGGCATGATCGAAAGAGAAGCACGGGCTATTGAGGCGTCCTCTAGAAGAACAGGCAGTGGGCGAATCCAATAAAACGGTTTACTCCGAGCGAGCACGACAGCGGAATTTTCGGAAGGAAACAAAATCTGCCCGGTTTCCAAATTTCCAGACTCGCCACCTAAATCAAGAGACGCAGACCCGGCAAGAACCGGGGAAACAGGGACCGTGATATTAAAAACATCCAGGTGGATTTTGGGATTTGATGGGGCGTTGGCGGAGCTGCCGAATGGCATCAACATGCGCCAGGGGTAAAAACCATTGGAAAGCCCCTCGGCCCGGAGAATGTGGAGTCGGCCGTTGTGAATGGCTGCATCGCGAATCGTCCCGGATTCGAGCGGAACCTCGTTGATAATAGAATCCGGATCGTCGGTGCTCGAAATACGAAGAGCGGGAGTCGAATCCCACCAAGTCGAGCCATCACTGATCTGGTAAAGGTAGTCGCCATTCGCAACCACCCGGTGGACTGGCCAAGCAAGCAACAAGTCGGCCAGCACAGAGGGTTGGTCGGGGTTGGAGATATCAGCCGTTACGAGCTGGCGCTGGGAAATCGAGGCCAGCGCCCCGCCAACCATGGCTGCGCGGCGGGGTTCAAAGTCATGGTTGATACGGCCGCGAGTGCTGAGAGTTTTGGAAACGCTGTCGACTTCGAGGATTTGGATGCGGTGGCCGGAATCCTCCGAAGCCCAGGCATGAAGCGTGAAAGGGATGAGCGCGAGATTTTGATCCGGGAGGATTTTGAGGGCCTTCTCATCGTAGAGGGACTCGGAAAACCCTCCCCAGGAATCGGAGAGAAAGACTCGACTCGCCAGAGTGGGATTGGCGGGATCTGAGACATCAAAGAGTGAGGCAGCCACTCGTCCGTCGTCCCACCCGATGCTGAAGAGCAAATCCCCCATCGGCTCGATGTGCGTGGACCAACCGGGCACTTCGAGATGGCCGCTGATTACCGGAGCATAGGGAACCTTGAGATCGATCACCCACAGGGGATCGGTTTGTCGAAAAGTCACGGCATAGGCCGTATCCCCAGCGAATCGAGTGGCGTAGAGCTGCTCGCCGCGGATGATCTCCAAGCTGGCGAGCGGGCTTCCATCGGTGGAGAAATTCTCCAGAGTGGTGACCGGAGTCCCCCACCATGCCCAGTCGTTGTCCGAGTTTTGCCAACCTTGGGAAATTGCTGTGAAGACGCCATCGCGCACTTGCATTTTGAATTTGTCACCAACTCGGCCAGCCGTGCGGATTGGGGCAGGATTCAAGGAATTTAGACCCGTCTCGGAGATGGAAAACAGGTGAACCTCGGAGATGTTCCCTTCGGACCACTTGTTCAAAGCCAGTGCGAACCAATCGGTGCCAGCGGAAACAACCGTCGAGTCCGCAGCGAATTCCAATGAATTTTCCAAAGAGAGTTTACCGGCTGCGGTATCAATCGAGACCTCGCTGAGTAAGGCGCGGCCAGATCCATACTTCGAGTAGTCCTTCCAAGTCTGCGTGGCGACAAACAATCGGTTGCCCTTGATCCTGCTGTCACTGGGCATGCCGATAATTTCGATCGAGCCGACAATGGATGCCTCGTTGCCGGAGATTCTCACCAAGTGAATCTCTGAGGAATCCCAACTCCCCGACTTCCTCGCAAGGAGAACGGCATGGGTGTGCCCGTCCCCGCCTGGAAGAATGTAGAGATCTTGGCCAACCTCCGGCAGACGCAATTTGGCCACAAGCGAGGGTTTCGAGGGATCTGAGAGATCGAGAACCTGCAAACCACGGAGCTGGTTGAAGAAATAGATTATTGATCCATCGGATTTCCAAATATCAGCTTCCTGCACCGTGGCGGTTTCCGTCTTGGTTGCTGCATCCGAAGAGGTGTTCGCCGCTACCAAGACGCCATCTGCCGAATTGGCCAATAAACGAGCAGACTCTGAGGAAAAATCCTGCTCACCGTAGCCGGAGGATGCGGCTTTTCCTGTTGGCTTCTTGCCGCGGTAAAAAGCCGCTGGATATTTCAGCGCCGAAGGCACCTCCGCCCAAGCCCGCCAAGAGCGGTTCAAAAGATTTTTGGGAACTTTGATCGACATCGCACCGGCACTCACGGTTCGGCGAACCGACCAACGCACCCAAGTGCCTTTGGAATTCTGCACCTCCACCGCTACCCGCTTCGCCCCCTCGGGGATCGAAACCGAAATCAAGCTTTGGCCCTTCAACACCGAATGGGAAGCATCTCGCCAAGTCGGCCCGGGGCTTGCCAACGCAGGCCAAGCGCTAAACAAGACCAAGAAAACCGCCAAGATTTGGGGAAATTTCTTAGGATTTAAAGAAAGTCGATTGGCAGAAAGTGGGGGGAAGTTCATCACATGGATATTCATTCAATTTTTAGACGGAAGCCAATGGGATTTTGTCTAATTTTTTGCGAGGCCCAGTTTAGCGGATTTCGATTTGGCCCGCGTTGAGGGGGAGGATGTGGCGGAGGCCTTCGATGAGGTATTCCTCCACAGCGGCGCCGTTGCTTTGAAGGAAGCGGAGCGCGTCGGGGGCTTTTCCACGGTGGAGGACGGCGCGCTGGATGTCGCGCTGGTTGCTGATGAGGAGCAATGGCAAGCCGTCCTCGGTCGCGAGGCGCGAGCCTTGGGCGTCGGCCAGCGCTCGAATCGTGATCGTTTGGCGCTCGCCGGTTAGCGGGTTTTCCTCGAGGCGGAAACGGAGGGATTCGAGTTGCGGTTCATCACCGGCATCGGCGGTCACCTCGCCGTTTGCGAATCCAAAGCGCGAGGATTTGCGGATGGTTTTTTCCCAATCGACCACCCATTCGCCGGATTCGTCACGGGTGAGGGAGCGCAGGCGCTGCGAGCCGGGGAGTTCCTCGAGCACGACAAACCCTGAGCCGGATTTTGCGGAGCGGATTTTTTTTGGAACGGGTTCACCGGCCTCGTAGGGAAGCGCGCGGAGGATTTCGCCGGAGAAATCCGCCTGGCCGACCATCGGGGGCTGGTCCGCCTCACCGCTGGAGCCGATGAACCAAAAGGTGTCGTCCGTGCCGAGCGAGAGGGCGTCGACCTTGGCGGGAAGCTGGATCTTGTGCGGAACGGAGCCATTTTGGGAAAGCAAGACGCCTTCGGAGTCGGTGGCGAGGAGGGTTTCGCCGAGGGAATCGATGGAAAGGAAAGTCTCGGGCGGGCGACCGGTGAGTTCGGCGAGCTTTTGGCGGGCGGGGGTGGATTTGTCGGCGGGGGGATTTTTTTCGATGGCGAGGAGGCCGTCCTTGATCGAGGCGCGAGCCACGATCGGAGCGGCTGGGGTTTTCGCAAAAAGCAAAATGTCGCCGTCATCCAAAACCTCGAAATCCTCGATCCAAGAAATCGGCGGCGTGTCGGATTCGGAGATCCAGTCGTTGAAGTGGAACGCCTCGCCGGTGACAGTGGCCTCGCCGATCTGGTAGCCGCGAATGTGGTAGGTGCCGGGTGGGACTTTTTTTCCAGAGTTATCGAGCCCGTCCCAGCGCGAGATGAAGCCATTGAGGCCGACTTGGAATTTCTCCTCGCCGTCGAGCGCGTGGAGGGTTCGGACGAGGTGGCCGTTTTTGTCGAAGACGCCGAGCGTGATCCGGCCGGTGGAGGGAACGGCGAAGACAAACTCGCCCTCGGTCAGCACAGATAGGGCGTTGGTGAGCGGGAGGAGAAGAAGGAAAAGCGAAAGGAGCCTCACAGGTAATGCTTCCAATTCACATTCGGGAAGAGGTTGTCGCGCTCCTCGCAGGCGGCAAGAAGGCCTTCGTCGGGCTGGCCGGATTCGAGCATTTCCCAGAGCCGCGTGAAGCGCATCAGATGGTCGTTCGTGCGGCGCGTGGCGTAGTCGACCGCCGTGCCGGTTTTCATAAGGAACGCCCAGTCGCTGGACTGCGCGAGGAGGAGTTCGCGCGCGAGCTGCTTGAGGGTTCGATCGGTGAACGCCGAGCGGGTCTTCTCGTGCTGGCGTGCGGCTTCGGTCATACGCCGCGCGGCGGCATGGAGGTGCGGGTAGATCCAGGAATTGCAGTGGTCGAGCCAGACCTCGGAGTAGCCTTTGTTTCCCCAACTGGAGGGGGATGGACACACCATTTGTTGCGTCGGATTTTTGTGGAGGTAGTCGCTGGGTGTGGTGAGGCGGAAGGTCTTCTGGTCGTAGGCCGCCTTGCGCAGGAAGAGATCGAGGAACTCGGGGCCTTCATACCACCAGTGGCCGAACAGCTCGGCGTCAAAGGGGCTGAGCACGATGGGCTCGACGGGGAGGTTTTGGCAGAGGTGCTCGATCTGGCCGATGCGGGCATTGAGAAAATCTCCCGCGTGGTGGTCGGCAGCGGCCATGGCCCAGGCGCGGTTGTAGACTTCTTTGTGAGGCGAGCCGGTGATGCGGTGGTATTTGATGCCGGTGTTTCGCCGATGGCCTGTGGCGGGCAGGACGGTGTGGAGGTAGTCCTCGGGCAAATCCATGCCGATATCGCGGTAGAAATCCCGATAGGCAGGATCGCCGGGATACCCCTCGCGGGCACTCCAGACCTGCTTGCTCGACTCGCGGTCGCGCCCAAAAACCGCCGGCCCCGCAGGCGTGAAATACGGGGCGTAAATCGCGAAGCGCGGCCTCGGTTCGCCATACATCAGGCCGTGCGCATCGACCACGAACCAACGGATGTTGGCCTCCTGCAAAATCGAATCGATCTGCGGAACATACCCGCACTCGGGCAACCAGATTCCCGCTGGATCCACGCCGAAGCATTCGCGGTGGGAATCGCGGCCGATGAGGATTTGGGCGCGCATCGCCTCGGGAACGGCTTCCATCAAGGGGAGGAAACCGTGCGTGGCAGCACAGGTGATGATCTCGAGGATGCCGTCTTTTTGGAGCTGGGCAAACGATCCGACGATGTCGCGGCGGATTTCATCGCGGTAGAAACGCAATGCCTCGCCAAAGGCGGCTTGGTAGTGCCGGGCGATGTGCTGGAGCGACTCGTCGCGCGAGGTGCGGTCCACTTCCATCGCGGCGAGTTCGCATCCGCGCTCGAGGTAACGCTCGGCGCGGCTTTGCAGGAGCGGATCGCGCAGCATCGCGCACAGAGTCGGGGTGAGCGTGAAAGTGATCTTCGCAGGAACCTTGTCCGCGACCATGCGGCGCAGGATTTTCAGCAGCGGGATGTAGCACTCCGTGATGGCCTCGAAGAGCCAGTCCTCCTCGAGAAAGTCTTCATGCTCGGGATGGCGCACCCAAGGCAGATGGGCGTGGAGGAGGAGGGCAAGCGAACCTTGGCGCATAAACTAGGAAAAGACTTACGATGAGGCAGGGTCCGCGACAAGCGCGCAGAACCCTACCGCACCCAGCCGGGCCAACTTTTCAAACCCGCCAGCGCACGTCCCCGGTGGCTCAGGCTGTTTTTGGTTTCCGAACCCAGTTCGGCGAAAGTCTCGCCGAACCCCTCCGGCACAAACAGCGGATCGTAGCCAAATCCTCCCGCGCCTTGTTCGCTCTGGATAATCACGCCTTCGACCGCTCCGCTGAAATGCGCCAAAACCTCGCCGCCCCTCGCCAGCGCGATGACGCAACGAAACCGCGCGGAGCGTTGGTCCGCACGAACGGTCGCGAGTTTTTCCAAAAGCAGGGCGCGATTCGTGACATCGGTCGCGCCTTCGCCGGAGAACCTCGCCGAGCGAACCCCAGGCGCGCCGCCGAGCGCATCGACTTCGAGTCCCGAGTCGTCCGCCAGCACCCAGCCGTCGAAATGCGCCGAGGCCGCGAGGGCTTTCAGCGCGGCGTTTTCCTCAAAGGTGGTGCCGGTTTCCTCCACCTCGCCGAGCGCGGGGACGGACGAGAGTTCGAGCAACTCGAAGGATGGGCCGAGGATTTGGCGGATTTCCACGAGCTTGTGGGCGTTCCGGGTCGAAACGAGCACGGTGTATGGATTTGCAGGGTTGGCGGGTTCCAGCATAGGCTTCGCGCTTTTTACGATGTCTACGCAGCGCAAGCAATTTCCCTTCTCGGAGTTCGAACCCAAGTGGCAACAGCAGTGGATCGAGGGCGGCGCCTTCCGAGCCAAAAACCCCGGTGATGCGGGCTTTGACGCCACCAAACCGAAGTTCTACATCCTCGACATGTTCCCCTACCCCAGCGGCGATGGACTGCATGTCGGCCATGTCGAAGGCTACACGGCGACGGACATCCTCGCGCGATTCCACCGGATGCGCGGATTCAATGTGCTCCACCCGATGGGTTGGGACGCGTTCGGCCTGCCCGCCGAACAATACGCGATCAAAACCGGCCAGCATCCGCGCGTCACCACCGCCCGGAACATCGACAATTTCCGCCGCCAACTCCAATCGGTCGGCTTCAGCTACGATTGGGACCGCGAGGTCAGCACCACGGACCCCGAATACTTCCGATGGACGCAGTGGATTTTCCTCCAGCTCTACAATTCCTGGTTCAATCCGGCCTCGAAAAAAGCCGAGCCGATTTCGAGCTACGCCGGCGCGGACCCCGACTCGGTGCGCCTCGCGTATGTCGCCGAGATGCCGGTGAATTGGTGCCAGCAACTCGGCACTGTGCTCGCCAACGAGGAAGTCGTGGATGGCAAGAGCGAGGTCGGTGGTTTTCCCGTCGAGCGCCGCCCCCTGCGCCAATGGATGCTCCGCATCACCGCCTTCGCGGATCGCCTCATCGAAGGTCTCGAAGGCCTCGATTGGCCCGAGGGCATCAAGCTTCTCCAGAGAAACTGGATCGGCCGCAGCGAGGGGGCGTCGGTGAAATTTCGCGAGGAAAAAACCAACGCCGAGATCGAGGTTTTCACCACCCGGCCGGACACGCTTTTCGGCGCGACTTACATGATCCTCGCGCCCGAGCATCCGCTGGTTTCGACGATTACCACCGGAGAGCAAAAAGAGGCCGTCGAAAAATACCGCGCCTCCGTCGGCTCGAAGAGCGATCTCGACCGCACGGAACTCAATAAAGAAAAATCCGGCGTCTTCACCGGCGCGCACGCCATCAATCCCGTCAACGGCGAGCGCATCCCGATCTGGATCGCCGACTATGTCCTCATGGGCTACGGCACCGGCGCGATCATGGCCGTCCCCGCACACGACGAGCGGGACTTTGAATTCGCCAAGAAATTCGCGCTGCCAATCCGCGAGGTGGTCTCAAGGAGCGTGGGCGTCCCGCCCACTCCCTATTTCGAACCCAACCAAGAAATCCGCGAACATACCCCGTTCAAACTCCCCCACTGGCAGCAGGGCTCAAAACTAATCTTCGCCACTTGGCGGCTCGCCGACAGCCTTCCGAAGGACAAACTCGACCTCTGGCGCGACGAGCGGGAGGCTTGGCTTGCCCGCCACCCGGAACCTTGGAATGAAGAAGTCGAAGCTGACTACCACGAACGCTTTTCAAAATCCATCGACGCCTGGCTAGATGCGGGAACCGGCGATTGCGTCCTTCAAAATCCCGCCATCGCCGAGATCGTCGCCAACGCGCTCCGGCATTTCGACGGAGACCGTTACCTCCTCGAGTCCTTCGTGGTAATGCCGAATCACATTCATGTTCTCTTCCATCTTTCGGCGGAGCACCCGTTGGAAGAAATCCTGCATTCCTGGAAGAGCTACACCGCTAAGGAAATCAATAAGGCCTTGGGCACAAGCGGCGAGGTTTGGCAGAAGGATTACTGGGACCGCATCGTTCGAAACTCGACCCACCAGTCGAACCTCATCGACTACATTCAGAAGAACCCTCAGCGCGACAATCTCAAGGAAGGCAGCTTTGTTCTTTATTCAAGGAGTGTGGGCGTCCCGCCCTCATCGATCGAACTAGTGGGCGGGACGCCCACTCTCCTTGAGGAACCCGGCTACGCGATCAACTCCGCGTTCCTCGATGGACTTCCCACCGCCGAGGCCAAGCGGAAGATCACCGCCTGGCTCGAGGAAAAATCCCTCGGTCGCGGCACCGTGAATTTCAAGCTCCGCGACTGGCTTTTCTCCCGCCAACGCTACTGGGGCGAGCCATTTCCGATCGTGTGGGAGAACGGCAACCACCGTGCCATTTCCGAGGGCGAACTCCCGCTCATCCAGCCGGACATGGAGGATTTCAAGCCGACCGGAACGCCCGAGCCGCCGCTGTCTAAGGCCCGCGATTGGGTGCGTTACTCCGAAACCGCCGAGCGCGAGACGAACACCATGCCGCAATGGGCGGGCTCGTGCTGGTATTACCTGCGGTTCTGCGACGCGAGGAATTCCGAGCGCTTCATCGGCCAGCCGGCGGATGATTATTGGATGGGCAAAAACGCGAAGCCCGGCGGCGTGGATCTCTACATCGGCGGCACCGAGCACGCCGTGCTGCATCTGCTCTACGCGAGGTTTTGGCACAAGGTGCTCTTCGACCTCGGCCACCTCACCACGCCCGAGCCATTCCAGCGCCTCGTGAACCAAGGCATGATCCTTGGCCCCGACGGCCAGAAGATGTCGAAGAGCCGTGGAAATGTCGTCACGCCCGACAGCGTGATCGCCGAATACGGCGCCGACTCGCTCCGTCTCTACGAAATGTTCATGGGCCCGCTGGAGCAGATGAAACCCTGGAGCATGAAGGGCGTGGAGGGCGTTTACCGTTTCCTCGGCCGCGTGTGGCGCCTTGCGATGGAGGAGAACCAGGAGGGCGAGTGGGTTTTGTCGAAGGACCTCCAAGAAATTCCTTTGACCTCGCAGCAACTTCGCGTTGCCCATGCGACGATCAAAAAAGTTACCTCCGACATCGGGGATCTCGCCTTCAACACCGCGATCTCGCAGATGATGGTTTTCACGAACGAATTCGTGAACGCCACCCCGCGCCCGATCGAGGCGTTGCGCATCCTACTTTCAATTCTCAGTCCGTTCGCGCCGCACCTCGCCGAGGAACTCTGGAGTCGCCTCGGCTTCGCCGGCCTCGCCTCGCAGCAACCGTGGCCGGTCCACGACGAGGCGCTTTTGGTGGAAAACGAAATCGAGCTGGTCGTGCAGGTGAATGGCAAAGTCCGCGAGCGCCTGCGCGTGCCGAAGGATTCCACGAAAGAGCAAATCGAAAAGGCTGCGCTCGAGAGTCCCAAGGTCGTCGAAGCCACTGCTGGCCTCTCGATCGCGAAAGTCATCGTTGTCCCGGGCAAGCTCGTGAATATCGTGGCAAAGTAACCCCCATGTCTCGCCTCCTCTCGATCGTCCTTGCATTGAGCTTTTCGTCCCTGCTGAAGGCCGCACCGATCGCTGAAAGCCTTGTTCGCATCGAGGCGACTTCGCAGGAGCCCGATTACAAATCGCCGTGGAGCCCAGGCACGGTCCTTTCCGGTGTGGGGGCGGGATTTGTGATTGATGGCGACCGGGTCATGACGAATGCCCATGTCGTCAGCAACGCGCGCTTCCTGACGGTCTCGAAAGAAGGCGACCCGAAGCCCTACACCGCGCGCGTGCTCCATATCGCTCACGATTGCGACCTCGCGTTGTTGAAGGTCGACAAGGCCGAGTTTTTCAACGGCACGACGCCGCTCGAATTCGGCGGCCTCCCCGAAATCGAGTCCGTCGTATCCGTTTACGGATACCCGATCGGAGGCAAGCGGCTGTCCGTCACGCGCGGCATCGTTTCGCGGATCGATTTCCAGACCTACTCGCATTCCGGAATGGATTCCCACCTCACGATCCAGATCGACGCCGCCATCAATCCCGGCAACAGCGGCGGACCGGTGATGCAGGACGGCAAAGTCGTCGGAGTCGCCTTCCAAGGCTACTCGGGCGATGTCGCGCAGAATGTCGGCTACATGATTCCCGTGCCGGTGGTGGAGCGTTTTCTCAAGGATGTGGAGGATGGAAAATACGACCGCTACATCGATCTCGCCATCAGCTACCAAAACCTCTTCAACCCCGCCGCGCGACGGGCACTTGGTTTGGAAGACGACGACCGCGGCGTGATGTTGGGAGCGGTCTACGGCGGTGGTTCGTCGGATGGAATCCTCAAGCCGGGCGATGTGTTGCTCGAGATCGACGGCTACCCGATCGCCAGCGACGGCTCGATCCGTTTCAAAAACGGCGTTGTGCCACTCACCGAGGTGGTCGAAAGAAAATTCCGGGGCGATAAAGTCCATCTCGTCATTCTCCGCGACCGGAAAAAACAAACCGTCGCCGTGCCATTGGACGACCCCTGGCCGTTCACGCTGCAAAGCAATGCCTACGACGAAAAGCCGCGCTTCGTCATTTACGGCGGTCTTGTTTTTCAACCGGTGGACCGGAATTTCCTCGCTGAACATGACCCCTCGAACCAACGCCTGAATTACTCGTATGACTTCTTCGTCGAGGACGGCATCTACCGCGACCGCAAGGAACTCGTCGTTTTGAGCAACATCCTTCCCGATCCCGTGAATGCCCACACGGGAGATTTTCGCTACTCGCTCATCAATGAAATCAACGGGCGCCGGATCCAAACTCTCCAAGATGTCGCCCAAGCCTTCGCGAAACCTGAGGAATATTATGTGATCAAAACCGCCGATGTCGGACCCCCGATTGTCCTTGAGCGCAAAGCTGTCCTAGCCGCTACGGAAAACATCCTTAAGCGCTACGGCATCGCCTCGGAGCAAAATCTCGAAAAATGAACCCGCTTTTTCGCCTTCTCGCTTTTTGTATTTTGTTGCAAGCTCCCCTCCTCGGCGGAGCTTTCCAGCCACGCTTCCAACACCAATCTCAGCCGACCCCTTCCCCGTCTCCAGCATCGAATCCGGCAACTCCTGCTCAAGTGACGACGCGCTCGATCATCCGCGTGAATTCCACCAACCAAGCCTATGACCTAGGCTCCCCTTGGCAGAAAAAACCGCCCTACACCCGCCGAGGCATTGGAGTTTTGATCGGCGAGGGCCGCATCCTCACAACGGCGGACCTCATCGGAAATTCGAATTTCATCGAACTCGAAAAAGCGGCCACGGCAGAAAGATCGACAGCGACCGTTGAGCGCATCAACTACGAATGCAACCTCGCGATCCTCCGCTCTACGAATCCGTCATTCCTCTTTGGCATGATTCCCCTCGCGCTCGAGGATAAGATTTCCATCGGAGACTCCGCTACAGTTCTTCAGCTCGAACCCAACGGTGAAATCGCCCGCACCACCGGTCGCATCTCCTCGATTTCTATCGCCTCCTACCCGCTGGAAAATGTCGGCCTCCTCTCCTTCAAGCTCAGCACCCCTATCCAACAGCGCGACGGCAGCTACACCCTCCCCGCCGTGCGCGATGACAGGCTCGTCGGCCTCCTCATGCGCTACGATGCGCGAAACCAAACCGCCGACATCATTCCCATGCCGGTGATCTCGAGATTCCTCGATTCCGTGAAATTCCCTCGCCTCGGAGTTTCCTACTCCCCCCTGCGCGACCCCCAACTCCGCCGCTTCATCGGGCTCACCGAACCCGGCGGGATTTATGTCACAAAAGTCTCCCCGAAAAGCTCCGCCGCCTCGGCAGGACTCCGCGAGGGCGATGTCATCCTCGCCGTGAATGGACGCGCGCTCGATCAGGACGGCAACTACGAGGATGCCGACTATGGCCGCATACTTTTCAGCCACATCACCGGCACGCTCACACCGGCCGGTGGGAAGGTGGTTTTAAAAATTCTTCGCTCAGGAAAAATCGAGGAAGTCCCCGTGGCGATGAAGCCGCTCGATCGCTCCAGCGTGGTGAGCCCCTCGTTCCTTTCCGATGCCGCGCCGCCGTATTTCATTTTGGGAGGGATGGTTTTTGTGGAGTTGTCCCGACCCTACCTGCAGGAATGGGGCGCCGAGTGGACCAAGAACGCTCCCCAGCGCCTTGTGAATTACGACGCCTTTCAGGACGAACTGCCGGCCGATCGAGGCAAAATTGTCGTCCTCGCCCAAATCCTCCCCACGCCGGACACGATTGGCTACGAGAACATCGAGAATGTGGTGATCAAGGAACTCAACGGCCGACCGGTCAAAAGCATCGCCGATCTCGCCGAGGCCGCGAAACATCCGGTCGAGGGTTTCCAGAAAATCAAACTCGAGGAAGATCCTACGTGGCTTTTCCTCGATGCCGCTTCCATCGAAGCCAACCGCACGCAATTGATGGAACACTACGAGCTGCCGGCGACGGAGAGATTGAATTCGGCGACTTCCGGCCAGCCATGAAGTTCCTTGTCGCCGCCCTGATCTGCGCCACGGCCCTCTTGCGGGCCGAAAAGCCGCTCGAGGAATTTCAAAAATGCGAATTGGTTCCCGCCGAGTGGGCTGATGGCGACAGCTTCCCGGTGCGCCTGCCTGATGGCCGCGAGATCACCGCCCGCCTCTACGGCGTCGATTGCATCGAACTCCATGTGAAAACCGAAAATGTTGCCCGGCGCCTCCGCGACCAACAGCGCTACTTCGGCATCGGCGGGGAAGATGCCGCGAAGGCCTCCAGCCTCGCTCGCGACTATGGACGCCATGCCGCCGACTTCACCGTGAAGGCTCTCGCCAAGCCCTTCACGATTCATACAGCCAACTCCGATGCCCGAGGGGGCGAATCCTCGAACCGAATTTATGTTTTTGTAAAAACCCACGACGGGCGCGATCTCGCGGAGCTTCTTGTTGAGGCCGGCTTGGCCCGCGCTTTTGGCGTGACCCGTGAGACTCCCGCCAAAATTTCTGCAAATGACTACCGCGACCAATTGCGCGATGCCGAACTCGTCGCGGCGGCTGCCAGCAAGGGCATTTGGGCTTCCACCGACTGGCAGAAAATTTCTGCGGCCCGAGCCGAGGCCCGCCGCGAAGCCGCCGAACTTCTCGAGGTTATCAAACCCCGAGTTCCCCCGGAAGGCATCGACCTCAACACCGCAAGCTCCGAGCAACTCGAAGCCCTGAACGGAATCGGACCCGCTCTCGCACAGAGGATCATCGCGGCCCGACCTTTCAGCTCCGTGAAGGATCTTGAACGCGTCAATGGCTTCGGGCCCGGCTTGATCTCAAAAATTTCCGGCAGCGTTCATGTCAACGCCGCCAAGAAAAAATCTCCCTAGCGCTTCGCAGGCAGGCCGAGCACCACGCGGAAGCCGAAGCTGGTGAAGCGTGAGGTCGGGTAGCCGAGGTCATTGCGGAATGAGGATTTCATTCGGTCGGAATAGCCATTGAACCACGAAGCGCCACGAAGAACGCGGCATTCATTCGCCCGGTCGTGGTAGTCCAGACACCACTCCCAGACATTGCCGCCAAGGTCGAAAATCCCGAATGCATTCGCGGCGAAACTTCCGACTGGCGAGGTGAATTCAAAACTGTCGATGCCGAGTTCCTGGGAGTAGTTGCCCGCATCTTTTGGCGGCGGCCACTGGGTTCCCCATGGGTAGCCCTCGAGTTGTCCGCTGCGCTGGTCAGGCCGGGCGCCCTCCTCGGCGGGAAGACCCACCGCAGCGCTCCACTCGAGATCGGAAGGCAGTCGGTAAACGAGGCCCTCGGGGAGTTTCCCGCTGGCCCGTTCACGCTCCGTGAGCCACTCGCAGAAATCGACCGCCTCTTTCCAGATGATATTCACCACCGGATGGTCGGAACCGGAAGCCGGGGTCTGCGAAGGAACCTCGAAGCCTTTCTCTTGCGCGAAGGCGGCGTAGTCCTGAACCCGTGTCGGCCAGATGCAAAAAAGGGTTTCAAAATGCGGCACCGGAACAAACGGCATGCCGAGGCTGTTGATAAATGGCGAGGCTTTCTTGGCTTCGCCGGGTGAGTTGGCGGTCGGAGTGCTCATAATGAAGAAGTCGCGGGTTTTATCTGTTCCAAAAAACGCTGGCCACCCTTTTGTTCTCGTCCCTGGACGGCAAGGAATGGGAATTCTTCGCGATCTTTGGTTTGCCATCCCCCCTGTGCAGGGAGTAGTAGTCTCGGCCCCTCAGCTAAATCAACACTTCCCGCCATGAAATTTCCCATGACACTTCGCCTCGCTCTAGGTGCCTCCGTCCTGCTCCTCGCCGCCTGTTCTAGCGGCCCACAAGTGAATTCCGCCGTGCTATCGGCCGCAACCTCACGGGGCGTGGCCCAAAGCACTGAGGAAAAAATGTCGAATGCCCGACCGCTGAATTTGGGCGACTTGGAAAACCTCGTTTCCAAAGGCGTGCCGACGCCAACGATCATGGCCTACCTCACCAGCATTCGCCAAACCTTCCGCTATTCGGCGGAGCAACTGGCCGACCTGCAATCCCACGGCGCCGATCAGCAACTCCTCGCCTTCCTGCGCGAAACGGGTGGCTTTTACAATTCCTCCTCACCAGCCCGCACAGCGGGTCACTCGCAGGAACCCGCCGGCCAATACACGAACTCGCGCGGCTATCAAAACGAGCAACCTTTTGCCTACAACGAACCGGCCGTTGATGGCTTCTACGATTCCGCCTACGAGGAGTCGCTCTACAGCCCGTTTTCCTTCAACTAATCGGTCAAACAAGGACGCCTCGGGGTGACGGATCGAGCATTCCCGTGGCATCAGCGCCTGCCGTTCGCAGGCCTTCTGTTTTCAGCCATCGGCGGCATCTTGATGGCCGCCTTCCTTCCGCTCGACGCCCGGCCTTGGCTGGCAGGGCTTGGAGTTTCTCTAATCGTCTGGCTGTTCCACCGGAGGGCTGCGTGGATTTATCTCGCGGCCGGATGCGCCTTTGCGGCTCTGCAAGTCTGGCAAACGCGCGAATCGCCCTCGGCCCGCTTGGCGGCATTAGTCGGCAACGAACCAGCCGTGGCTACCGTGCAAGGACGCGTGATTGGATACAGCGATGGGAAACCCGGAGCGAAAATCCGCTTTCTGATCGAGGTCGAGGAATTGGAACTCCGCGGCGAAACCCTCCGGCCAGCCTGCCGGATTTTGGTTTCCGCCGCTGTGAAACCACCGTTGTGGAATGACCGTGTCGTAGCCTCGGGCAACCTGCGAATCCTGCCCGGCCCGCGCAATCCCGGACAATTCGACATTCGCGCCTACTTGGCGAGGCAGGGCGTGACATGCGAGTTGATCGTCCCCTCACCCGCCGACATCCGCCTAGAACCAGCCACCGGATTTTCCATTCCCCGCTTCGCCTCGACCTGCCGCCGCTGGATGGAGGCGACCTTGCGCGAGGGAATTTCGGGAGACCCACTCGTTTGTGAACTCCTCGCCGGCCTCGTTCTGGGCGCGACCTCCGAGATTCCCGAGACCCTCCAAGACCAATTCCGCCAAACAGGAACCTTCCATATTTTTTCCGTGTCCGGTCTGCATGTCGGGATGATCGCCGTAATACTCTGGCAACTGTTGCGCGCCTTCGCGGTGGACCGCCGTGCGTGCGTGCTTTTGATCATCCCGGCGCTGTTTTTCTACTCACTCGTCACAGGCTGGAAACCCTCCAGTATCCGGGCCGCCACGATGACCGCCATTTTCCTGCTGGGCATGATTTCCTCGCGTCAACCCGTGCCGCTGAATTCGCTCTGTGCAGCGGCATTCCTCATCCTTGCCCAATCCACCAACGAACTCTTCAACCCCGGCTTTCAGCTTTCCGTCACGGTCGTAGCGGCCATTCTGGTTTTCTCTGCCCCGATTCAAAAGCGCCTCCGCGCAGGACTCCTGCCTGATCCGTTTATTCCCACCGAACTCTGGAATTCCCTTCAGAAAGCCCGCCACCTCGTGGCTGGAGCGGTCTCGGGCCTGCTTGCCGTCTCGATCGCCGCATGGATCGGATCGCTCCCGCTCATGCTCTGGTATTTTCAGCTCGTTTCTTTTTCAGCTCTTGTCACGAACCCTGTCATTGTTCCGCTGACCTTTGTGATCATGTCCACGGCCCTTCTGGCTTTGGGCTGCGGGATTTTCAGCTCCTTCCTCGCGGCGGTCTTCAACAACGCCAATCTGGCGCTCACCCAAATCATGATCGCCGTCATCCAAATGATCGCTCCATTGCCGGGCTCGTTCATCATTCTGGGCCTACCCGAAAGGGCGCCGCTCGAAGTTGTTGTTTTCGATTTTGGTGGAGGCGGCGCCTCGGCGATCCGAAGCGGCGGCAAATTAACCCTGCTGGATTGTGGCGACGCTTGGGATTATCAAAATACCATCCAACCGTGGATGCGCAGGATTGGAAAACTCGCGCCCGACACGCTGATTCTCACCCATGGCGATGCGGAGCACATTGGCGGCGCGACCTCCATCGCCGCAACAAACTCGCGAACTCAATTCATCGACTCTCCACTTTCCGACCGATCGCCATTTCGGCAACGCCTGCAAAACGAACTCGCCGCCCGCTCCATCCCAAGATCAATCCACCAAGCCGGCGATACGATCCGGATTTCCGAAACCGACACGATCGAAATCCTCTATCCACCCGCGTCACTGCTCGAGAGCCGGTCCGACAACAAGGCGATCATTGCGCGGCTCGCGAACCCGTCCGCACGCATCCTCTTCCTCTCCGACTCGGGTCCGGCCGCCTGGGAATCCCTTGGCCCCGCTCCTGCCGATATCGCTGTCGTCGGCCGACACCATTCCGGGATTTTGCCCGGCGCTGAGTTTCTTCAAAAAAACAACATCCGCGTCGTCATCGCATCCGCTGCGGGTTTTCCAGACAACGAGCCGATCGATGAGAACTGGGCGGCCATGCTCCGCGAGCGCGGCATCGAGCTTTTCCGCATGGACGAGTCCGGCGCCGTCCAAATCCTCGCTTCTCCAAGCGGCTTCGAAATCGAAGGCTTCCTGGACGGCAAAAAATACACCGCGCCGCGCTAGGCGATCACCACCGGCGTTCCCTCTGGAACGAGATCGAAAAGCTCGACCATGTCCTCGTTGCGCAATCGCACACACCCATGGCTCGCAGGCGTTCCGACCAAATCCTCGCGGTTCGTGCCGTGGAAATAAATATAGCGCTCCCGCGTATTCACATTTTCTGGATCGAGCCCCTCGAGCCACAGGATGCGCGTCAGCACACCATCGCTCTCACCTCCAGGCTCTGCGAGTCGCCCAGTCGGTTGGCGACTTTTGAATTCCGCCCACAGCGGAGCCCCCCCGCCGATTTTCTCGGCTACCGAAAACCTCCCCGTCGGCGTTTTGAAACTGCCCGGTTCAAATCCCAAACCGAACCGCGAAGTCGAAACCGGCCAGGATTTCAGCGTCTCGCCATTTTGAACCAAGCTGGCCGTCTGCGTGGCGACATCCACGCGCAATTCGTAATTCTCCCGATATTGCGGCGAGGTGGCGTTCCCTGTCATAGTTACCGATTATGTCGAAATCGTATCGAGTCGCAATCGTCGGCGCGTCCGGGGCGGTCGGAGTGGAAATGCTCCGCGTCATGGAACGCCGCAACTTTCCCGTCACCAGCCTCCGCCTCCTCGCCTCGGCCCGTTCGGCGGGCAAACCGCTCGAGTTTCGCGGAGAGACCCACCATATCGAACCCCTCACGCTCGACGCCTTCCGCGACATCGACATCGCTCTTTTCAGCGCCGGCGGCGGAATTTCGCGCGACTATGCCAAGGCCGCCGTGGATAGCGGCGCGGTCGTGGTCGATAATTCCTCGGCTTTTCGGATGGTGCCCGAGGTGCCACTCGTCGTTCCCGAAATCAATGGCGAGGATGTGAAAAACCACCGTGGCATTATTGCCAACCCGAATTGCACGACCGCGATCACCCTCATGGCCCTGCATCCATTGCACCGGGCTTTTGGCGTGAAACGAGTCTTCGCTTCGACCTACCAAGCCGTCTCCGGAGCAGGCGCCCGTGCCATCAACGAACTCCGCGACCAGACCGAGGCCGTCGCCCACAACAAGCCGGTCGAGAAGGAAATCTTCCCGCACCAGATCGCTTTCAATGTCATTCCCCAAGTCGATGCCTTCCTCGATAGCGGCTACACGAAGGAGGAGATGAAAATGGAAAACGAGGGGCGTCGCATCATGCACCTGCCGTCGTTCCAAGCCTCCGTCACCTGCGTTCGCGTGCCGGTTTACCGTGCCCACTCCGTCGCGCTCAGCGCGGAGTTCGAGCTTCCCGTTTCAATCGACGCCGCCCTCAAAGCCCTGCAAGCCGCGCCCGGCCTGCAATATGTTTCCGACGGCTACCCGATGCCGCTCGACTGCGCCGGTCAGGACGACTGCTTCGCTGGCCGCCTGCGCCGCGATTGTGCGATGGAAAACGGCCTCGCCCTCTGGGTTTGCGGAGACCAACTCCTCAAAGGCGCCGCCCTCAACGCCGTCCAGATAGCTGAGCTTTTGTAGACGCTTTGCGCGGTGTTTCTTGATGGATCAAAGCCAACGGCGGTGTTTGAAGAAAATCAGCATCCCTCCCACCAGCAGCAAACAAACACCCCAAAACAGCGGGTAGCCGAATGGCAAGTTCAGCTCCGGCATGTTCCATGGATGCTCCGTATTGAAATTCATGCCGTAAATTCCTGCTAAAAAAGTCAGTGGCATGAACAGGATTGAGACAATCGTCAGCACGCGAATGATCTCGTTTATCCGGAATCCCACACTCGACAGGTAAAGATCCATCAAGCCCGCTCCGAGGTCGCGGTAGCTCTCGATGATGTCGATGATTTGTGTGATGTGGTCGTAGCAGTCGCGCAGGAATAGCTGGGTAGAGCGCTTCACCAGTCCCGTCTCGTCGCGCATGAGAATGTTGAAAATCTCTCGATGCGGCCAAGCCACACGGCGCAAGGCCAAAAGAATGCGCTTCGTTTCGTAAAGGCGGCGCAGGCTCTCGCGGCGGGGGTTTTCCAGCAAATCCTCCTCCACCTCCTCGATGCAATCACCGACCCCCTCGAGCACAGGAAACAGGCTATCCACCGAAGCATCGAGGAGCGCGTAAGCGAGGTAGTCCGGCCCACTCCGACGAGCCAAACCGCGCCCGAGACGAAGGCGCTCGCGGATTTTTTCGAAGACATCGCGCCCCCCGTCCTCCTGCACGGTGATCAGGAAACGCTCGCCGAGAAAAAGGCTCACCTGTTCGAAAAGCAATTCATCCTCCGATCCCGGATAAACCATCGCGCTGGCGATGAAATAATGATCCTCGAAGGCCTCGATCTTGGGCCTCTGTGCGGTGTTGAGGACATCTTCGATCGCGAGCGGGTGCAGCTTGAACCGGGCCGCGACCGCCTCCAGAAGCGGCACATTGCCGAGCCCGTCGATATCGATCCAGTTTACCTTTGCGGGGTCGTATTCCAGGAGCAGCAATTCGAGGCTTTCGAATGTCTCATCAAAGAAGCTCGCCTCGTCGAAGCGAACCAAGCGTAGCACAGGCTTCTCGCGCGCCCCCTCCGGCGAGGAAAGCGTCGCCGGAGGTGTCCCGGGAGGTTTGTAATTGAAACGCATCATCCCTTGTTTCGAAACCTATGGCCTACCAGTTCAGAATCACGATCCATTATTTGTAAAAAAACAAGAGGCCCTCCCTCGCGGGAGAGCCTCTTTTTATCTGATATCGATCGAAGCCTTGGCTTAGCTGATGAGTCGAAGGATCGACTGGGTCGACATGTTCGCTTGGGCGAGCATCGCGGTTCCGGCTTGCTGCAGGATGTTGAAGCGAGCGAGTTGCGAGCTTTCTGCGGCCACATCCACATCCACGATGCGGCTGTTGGCGGATTCCAAGTTGATCTTATTGATCGACAGCATGTCTGCTGCGAAGGTCAACCGGCTTTGTTCCGCACCATTGTTGGCGCGGAGATTAGCGAGGTTTTGGATTTGCGTTTGGATGGTAGCAACTGCAGCTGTTGCACCTGCATTAGTATTGATTTGCATGCCAGCAGCGGCTGATGTTCCAACTGTCGTGCTGATGAAGTTCAAGTCTGCGCGAGTAATCGCAAAAGACTGGTCTCCGTCATGCGATGTAACAACTGTCAAATTCGCTGCACTCGTTCCAGTGTCGAATCCAGTAGTCGTTCCGGTTTGGAACAAGCTGATTCCATTGAATTTCTCGCTCAACATGAGTTCGAGCTGATCTTTCAACTGGGTCAACTCGGTGTTGTAGAGCGACAGATCCGCAGTGGACTTGGTCACATCGGTAGCCAGCATCGCCAACTCCGACATGCGGTTGAGAACCTTGTCGGCATTCTTAAGAACGCCGTCTTGGGTCTGCAGGAACGCGACCGAGTTGTTGACATTGGCGAGGGTTGCTTCGGTCCGGCGGATTGAGGCGCTAATTTTCATCGACACGGCGAGACCGCCGGCGTCGTCGAATGAGGAATTGATACGGGAACCGCTGGAGAGACGATTAAGGCTTCTCTGGAGGTTAACGTTGGTGCTGCTGAGGTTATACGAGGCCAATGAGGCCGAGGTATTGGTGTTGATTACTACTGACATATCCGTTGTCTTTCTATTGCGGAGTCCGTTCCGCTGTCGGGCCGTTTTGGTTCACTGTTCGACCTCAGTGTTGGAGATTCTTCCCCTTGGTTGTAATCATCGGCAGGAAGCCAATCAGCCTTTAGAAATTTTTGTGCGCCCCTTTAAATTTTTTCAAAACCAACTCCTCTTCTCAGATGTCCAAGCCTCCTGATCCCTCATTGACGCTCGTCTTGATCGCGAAAAATGAAGCTGCGGTGATTGCTCGATGTCTTGATTCCGCTAAAGGCGTCGCCAGTGAAATGATCGTGGTGGACACAGGCTCTACAGATGACACCTCAGGCATCGCTAGAAGCTGCGGGGCGCGGGTCATAAATTTTCCGTGGTGCGACGACTTCAGCGCCGCACGGAATGCAGGTCTAGAGGCCGCCAGAGGCCGATGGATTCTCGTTCTCGATGCCGATGAATACTTGCCCGAAGCAAGCATCAACGCCCTGCAATCCTTGATCGATGGGCCTGCGGATTGTGCCTACCACTTGCTGAACAAAAGCAGCTCGGATGGCGGCAAGACCGGCATGGTTGGAAAAATCGTCCGGCTTTTTCCAAACCGCCCGGAGATCCGCTTCGAATGGCCCGTCCACGAACAAGTCGTCACGAGCCTCAACCGCGCGGGAGTCCCGATCCACGACACCTCAATCGAAATCATCCACACCGGCTATTCCAGCCCCGAGATCAACGCTGCCAAACAGGAGCGCAATCTTCGCATCCTCGAAAAAGCCACCGCCAACGACCCCGACCCGCATCCGATGGCTCTCTTCCTCCAAGGCGGAGCGTTGCTCGACCTAGGCCGCATTTCCGAGGCTTTGGATTTTTACAGGCGCTGCGCCGATTTACCGGCGGCAGCAGGCGGAGTGGCGCATGGCGCCCGCGTTCGAATGGCCACCTGTCTCGCCGCCCTCAAAAGACCGGCGGACATCCTCACCTTGCTTCCGCCCGAGCCTCCCGCCGACTGGCACCCGGAAATGCTTCTTCATGTCGGCGAGGCCTTGATCCAAACCGACCGCACCGAGGAGGGGCTGAATTTTCTCAGCCTCGGATTGGCCTCCGAAAATCGCGTCCTGATTCCGGCCTGCGATCCTGTGAGGGTCAAAGCGCGGTGCGCGATGGCGATGGCTGGCGCGTTTGAAAAATCCAACATCCAACTCGCCGTTGGCCTACTGAAACTCGCGGCGGCATCGATCCAGCAAGGAAGAGAAATCACTCCCGCCGACCTGGAGGCCCTCCAGGGCCCGGCTTGATTTCGCCCGGTAACAAATTTTGAGACGAGGGCAGGAATGCCGTGTGCGTTTTTTCGATATCACACAATGAGCCCATCAGATTGAACGACACATGAGTCATCCTCTGTGCCCTCCGTGACCTCTGTGGTTAAATTTTCTGCTGGATTCCAGTTCAGCGCGCCTCGGCCATTTGCAGAAGCGCCACCTCAAACTGGCGGGCGAAATCCGGCGCGTTCATGAGTGGCGAGGATTTCAGCCGGTCGCGCATGCCCGCACGGAGTTCCACAAGCCGGTCAATGTCACCCGCCAGCGCGGCGGTCTTGCTGATGTAATCCTCCCGATTTTGGCCAATGAATTCCTCCAGGCCGACGGCTGAGAGCAGACTCACTCCCACGCGCGAGACATGGGCCGCACCAGCGCGAGTCACAACGGGACAGCCCATCCACATCGCTTCGCAGGTGGTGGTGGTGCCGTGGTAGGGGAAGCTGTCTAGAGCGATGTCCACCTCGTGGTAGTGGTTCAAATGCTCGTGGATTTTCCGCGTATGACCAAAGAAATCGAGGCGCTCTGCGGCGATGCCTTTTGCGGTGAAATAGTCCTTCAACTCGTTTTTCACGCGATCGTCGGTGAGGGTTCTAGCCTTCAGGCGCAGGTGCGAGTCGGGAACCTTGATCAAAATCTCCGCCCACATGTCGAAAAGCGCGGGGTTGAGTTTCGCCATGTTGTTAAAGCAACCGAAAGTAATGTGGCCGTTCTTAAGCGCAGGCACTGGCGCGACATCGGGAGCGACCGCATCGGGCTCGTAGCACCAGGCGCATCGCGACAACCTGATGAGCCGCTCGGTGTGGAATTTTTCTGTCATGCCAACGGGGTCCACCAACTCGTCGGTGATGCGGAAATCCATCGTCGGAAGGCCCGTTGTTCCTGGGTAGCCTAGATAGCTCGCCTGAAGCGGCGCGGGTTTCAGTGCGAGAACGCCCATTCGGTTGTAGGCCGTGTGACCCGACAACTCGAAAAGGATATCCACGCGGTCCTCGTGGATTTTTTTTGCCAGCGCCTCATCGGTGAGGCTGCAGGTCTCGCGCCAGAGATGGACTTGCTTGGCGAAACGCTCGGAAAACTCGTCGGATTTCCGCTGGTCGCCATACGCGACAAACTCGAAACGCTCCTTGTTGTATTCGCGGAAAAGCGGCTCGATGAAATGCGCCACAGGGTGGTGACAGAGGTCGCCGGAGAGAAAACCCACACGGAGCTTTGAGCCGGACGACCTCGGCTTAAACTTGAACGCCGGCGGTGTTTTTTTCGACTTTTCGAGGCCCCATTTCCGGTGCTCCTCGAAGACCGCCTTCGGATCCATTTCCGAGAGATACATGTGGCAGAGAAGATAGTTGCTTTGCGTGTCCGAACTCGACGGATCCAACTCCATCGACTTGCGGTAGTGCGGAAGCGCGTCCATGCCCCGCGCGCGGTCTTTAAGCAAGTTGCCGATATTGTTTTGCGCCGTGGCGATCTTCGGGTTCTGGCGCACCGCCTCCTCGAAGCAGTCCAACGCCTCGCTGTTCAAGCCGATCTCCAGAGCCGCCGCGCCGAGATTGTTAAGATACGAGAGATTCGAGGGATCCATTTTCACGGCGGTGTGGAAGGCCATGATCGAATCTCCTCCGCGCCGGAGTTCCTTGAAAATAACGCCCCGGTTGCACTGCAAGGCGGCGGTGTTGTAGCCCGCCGCGAGAGCCTGGCCGTATTGGTCAAGAGCCTCGGGGAACCGTTTGGACATATGAAGCGCCAGGCCCAGCTCGTAATGGAATTCGCCCAATCGGCCCGGAAGCGAAACCGCTTTTTCCAACATCGGAATCGACTCGGCGTAACGCTTGAGGCCGTTGAGCAATTTGCCCTGCCGGAACCACACATAACCAATGTCGGGATTCATGCGCGCCGCCTTGCCATAGGCCGCCAGGGCGTCCACATAGCGTTTCTCCTGCTCGAGAATCGTTGCCAAATTCGTCTGGTGCTCCACGGATTCGGGCTCCAAGGCACACGCCTTCCGAATTTGAGAAACCGCCTCCTTCCCGCGCCCGAATTTTTGCAGCGCCATCGCATAATGCGTAATCGCCTCCGCATCGTCCTTGCGCAGACGCAAAGCCCTTTCAAACGCCTCCAGCGCATTTCCTTGCTCCCCCTTCTCGGCCAGCACCCGACCCAGCAAAACCAACCCCTCCGGCGACTCGGGTTCGAGTTCCAAAGCCCGCCGCGCCTGAGCCTCGGCCTGCTCGATGTCCTTTCGCTGTAAAAAAACCTCCCCCACACCACGGGCGAACTCGGCATTGCCCGGCTCCAACTCGCAAGCCACCGAAGCAAAATCCCCTGCCGTCTCCAAATCCCCATTCAGCGCCGCCATCCGCGCCATGAGATTCCAAGCCCCCGCGCATTTCTCATCGGCCTGCAGCAACTCCCGGCAAACATCCTCGGCTTCCGCAAGTCGCCCTGCGTTGAACGCAGAAACCGCCACCTCCAGCGTGGCGGTCGCATTCGCAAATTTCGGCATCTCCTGGTTCGACGGAGCACTGGATTTCCTGTCTCCGATCAACTCCTCGATGATCCCCTCGATTTTCACCACCGATGCGGTCACCGAAAATTGGAGCGCCCGCTCGCGCGCATTGGCCTGCAGTCTGAGACGAAAAGCGGAATCGTTCGCGAGCCGCAGCAACGATTTTGCCAAGGACACAGGGTCGTCCATATCAAAAACAATCCCATCCACCTCATTGCGCACCACCTCGCGCGTTCCTCCCGTGCCCGAGGTTAGCACAATCAACCCGCCAGCCATGGCCTCCACCTGGCTGATCCCGAACGCCTCCGGCACTTTTGTGGGAAACACAAGGACATTGCTCCGCGCGAACAACGCCGCCAACTCGCGCCGTGCGAGAAAGCCTGTGAACCGAATCCTGTCGGACAAACCCTGCCGCACCACGAATTCCTTGAGTTGATCGACAAACGCCTGGTCGATCGAATCCCCTGCGATCTCAGCCTCGAAATCAACCCCCGCCGCATGCAATCGCGCCAACGCGTCGATCAATATCTGCGGCCCCTTGTAGGCCATCACAAGCCCAGCAAAAGCGATCCTGAGCCTCCGGATGTCCGGCAAAAACGCACGGTAAAACCGGTCGATGCGCGCCCCTGGATACACCGTCACCAAGCGCGATGCCGTGTAGCCCTGCTCCAAAAAATTCCTGCCCAGCCAGTCACTGGCGGGCGCAACGACATAAAGTGGGGAATTGATGGAATTCGCCTGATGATACCAAGGCGTCTGGTTGCCAAGCGAGTGAACCACAGGGATACCCGCTTTCAATAAGGCATGGACAAGCTCAGCTCCGAGGAAGTCCAGATTCCCGAGAAGGACCGCATCGGGCTTAAGCCGCCGAGCGGTTTCCATCACCAAGACAGCGTTTTTTTTACCGATCCGTTGCTGCTCCTGCGGATCACCGGTGACTTGCGTGTTCCCATCTCGCCACTCACCCATCAACACCAACTCGCGGCGCACGATCGACTCGAGTGCATCCTCGCTTTCATCCGGCGCCTTCGCCAAATACGAGGCATCGGAAGTCATCACCTCAACATTGTGGCCACGCTGCCGGAGGCCGTTGGCAAACTCCCAGATTTTGCGCCCGTAGCCCCCCATTTCCTGGGGCGGAAAGAGATTCGTAACCACGAGAATCCTGCGCCTCGCTACCGGATCGGGATGCACGCCACCTTGCAGAGCCTCAAAATAAGAGGAAATCTCAGGAACCCCCGCTACCTTGTCTATTAACTCTCGGAACACAGGAGCTATCGCCTCGGGCAAAGGCTCGACACGGTTCGCCTCGCTGAGAAGCAACGCCGCATCCACCAGTGCCCCTGCATCGATCGACATATCCGCTAGCTGAATCAACCCTGATACGCACTCCCGGTTCAAGAACACTGCACGCAAGAGCGCATCCTTCCGAAGCTCGGGCAACGCCAGCGCATCTGCCGCATCCGCCACCCCCAGAGCCTCCACGTCGTTGACACAAAGGTCCAGACAGGGTTCCAGCATCCGCGCCCCCTCCTCCCCACCGAGATTTACCGCCCTTCGCATGGTTCCACGAACAGGTCGCGTCAGCTCATAAACACCAAACTCTTTTTTCGTGAACCCCCACTCTCCGAGCACACCGGGATCGCCATCTGGCGCGAAGACATGACACACCACCGAATTCGCCAGCATCGACTGCAGCGCCCCAAGATCCATACCCTTGGCAATATGTAAAATCCACTCGTCCCGAAATCCCTCGCCCTCCTCCAAGCACTGCCTCGGCAAATCCGAGTAACCACAGCACTCCACCCGAGGCAGATCTACAAAACGCCGCACCTTTTCCCTGTCACTTTCTGCACAAGCAAAAACCAAGCGGGCCCTGTTGCGGTGCAGTTCCTGAAAAAACTCATAGGCCGGCAGCAAATCCAGGGCAGGCCCTGCTTTCAGTTGAGGAACAGCTTTTTTCTCGCGCTCGAGGGAATATGCGGGATTTTCCTTCCCGTGCAAAACGAGATCCCAGAATTCGCGAATCTTCACCTCCGGGCTGTGCAATGCGAGCAGCTTCTTCTGCCCTGCGCGCCGAATTCGAAAAGCCTCAGCGGGATTTGCTAGATAATAGCGAATTTTTTCCGCCAACTCATCAAACCCATTCCACACCACCAAATCCTCCCCAGGCGTGAATAAGGTCTCTAAACCCGAAGACTCCGTCAGACGGTCCGTGAGTAAAAATCCCCCCGCTGCGAGCGCTTCAAAGACTCGCAAATTTAAATCGCCATTCAGCGCGATATTCAGTGTCACTTGCGAATCCGCATAAACATCTGCCGCCCCGCTTGGCGAGGTCTGCATCACCTCCAGCGGCAACCCAGCCTTCTTGAGATTTTCCAATATATGGCAACGGTAAGGATGAAACCGCCCCGCTTGACCGACAAAACTCAACTTCCGAGATGGCCGCGAGGAAACTTCCCGCTTCTGGAATGTGAAGTCCAACGCAGGAATCCAGTGCAAGTTGGTAAATCCGGCCTCAAAAAACCAGCGGGCATGATGCCGCGTATGGTCGAAAATGATCCGATCAAACGGCTCGCTCTTTGCATAGTCGATTAATTTCCGGATAGGCGCCTGCATGTGGTGCGTGTCGCCAACCAACAGAACCTTGGGACATTTGAACGCGGCAAGATTTCTCGGAAAATTTCGCCCTGTGGAATCCGCCTTCACTAAGATCATATTTGGCGATTCAAGAATGCCTTTTTCAATCAATAGCTTATCAGCATCGAATGGCTGCGCTGGCGTTTGCAAACATCTATAACTACCTCCTACAAATTCATCACTTGTGTCTGGGCCGCAGAAAATTTCATTAGGAGAAATGATAGATTCACGATAGTTTGATCGTGACGATAGGAAAAACACAAAAGGCTGCATCGCAGATTGATGCCCCCCCCTTTTTTGTTTACTGATAGTTTTCTTAAGTTCGTCAGCACTATGCTTGATAAGCACTTCAGAGTTCCAAGGATCGAAACTTTTTAGGCAACTTTGATCGGGTATGGGCCGAATAAATTCACGCCCATCACGATTTATCATCGCCGCAAAGAAAGAAAAAGTGCTATTCGATATGGCAAGATAATCTGCATAGGCAAGAGCATAGAAATCTAAAAGGAAATCCAATTCCCCCAATCCTAAGCCTAAATCGGCACAAGTGATCGGGTGAAAACGCGCGAATGCTTTCAGTGTAGATCGGTCATCAGTCGCAATATAAAGGCGCGCCTTGGGATTTTTCTGAAGTTTTGATGCGACCCAGTCGATATACCATTCCTCAGGTGCTATCCAAAACTCCCCGTAGCCGAAGTCGCCTCTTCTTAAGTGGAGTCCGATCAGTTGAGAGCCATCTGGCTTTAATTCATTCTTCAACCTCTGCAATACAGGACTAAAACGCTGTGAGGGCTGGAACAAATCTTGGATGAAATCTTTGAATTTGAAAAGCGGAGCTGTGTGTTCATTGAAATATCCTGAAATATTGCAATTACGCAGCACCGGATTTCCTGCATTCGCTTCCAGTGATTGCACGGTTACGGGTATGGGATTAGGCGCATCGCAGGACCAGTCATCAGCAAAACCAAAAATGTATCTTCCCAACCAATCAGGCACCTCCAGCCTAAGATTATGCTTTTTAGCGTAGCAACGCAGGAAAGCGTATTGGAAAAGCTGGTTGCCAAATCGACCGTTAAGCCCAAGCGAGCTCATGCAAATAAAAGGTTCAGCACTTTTAGCGGCAATATTTGGGGGCAAGGTAGAGCGAATATCCCTCAAACCCATCAACAATTTCTTAGTAAATGGAATGCCATGCCCTGGAATAAGGGAATGGGCTGCTTCATAAAAAGAAGCTGCCTCGATAGTTCTACCTAAAAACTCAAAAAGCTCGCCTTTAGTAAGCAAGAGAATGAAGTTGAGCGGGTAGATTTTTTCCAACAGATCAATCACTTTCAAAGCTTCCTGCAACTTGCCCCTTTCGAAGGCATGCTTTGCAAAGCCATTTTGAAAAATGCCCAGCGATTCACTCTTCTGGAATAAAGACGATAGCATCGATGAGGAATACACATTGTCTATATCACAAGGTAATTGTAGGATATTATCAAACGCTTTTTTTAAACCATTCATTTTAAATTAAAATCTATTCCCTTATCCAAAGCGCATCTCCCCAGATTCCTCCAGACCAAATTGTTTCAACTCTATTGAATCCATTAAATAAAAGGAATTCATCCATATCACCGATTTGGGCGCAATTTTCGTAGGTCTCGGCGCGATTTACCTCAGAGTAAATATAGTTTACTCCTCTTAATGTTTTTTTAGAACCTTTCAAAACCTCTAGTTCAAAACCTTGCACATCGATATTTAGAAAGTTGCAACCCTCAATTTGAAAACTGTCCAGAGGGTATACTTGCACCTCTTCGGTTTCATTGAATACGATTTGGGGATATTGCTTCGTGTGCAGAAGCGGCTTCAATAGGGAGTTCGACTGTCCTTCATTGCGTGTCTCAACATGAAGCACAGCAATTGACTCCACAGCTCCAAGGGCGAAATTATAGCATGAAGAACATCCGACCATTGATCGGAGTTTAAGAAAGGTCCGACGCGAGGCCTCAAAAAAGTGGAGATTGAAAATACCTTGCTGAATATAATTAAGATATTCCTCACCATAGTGGGCTCCAATGTGAATCACCCCTGAAACGGGCATCTGATACTTCTCGATAATTTTGTCTATTGGAATATACACTCTTTAAATAAATATTTTCAGGACTTAAAGTAAATTATGTTCACTTGAAAGAAAGATTCGAGCAGAAAATATTACAATATCGATAGTTGTCAGTGTAGTTAGTTATCGGAATTAATCCAGCACTAGAAATATAAGAAAATTTCCCAAAACTATTTTTTGAAAGATAATCTATCACATCTTTCAATTGAATGCCTGCATCTCGATAAGTTCCTGCATATTCAAATTGAATAAAACGCACGGATGATAGCTTGTCTCCAAAGCCTTTCAAAACCCGCAATTCATACCCTTCCGTGTCTACCTTAAGAAAATCCACTTTGCCGATGCCATTTGACACAATGTATTCATCGGCCCTTTTTAAATCTAGGGAAACCCTGCTCATCGGAACATCCAATCCCATGCTTTCATTTCTATCTACAAAAGATTGAAATTTAGGATAATATGTCATATTTCCATTCAAATCAGATAGACCGAAATTATTAAAGGCTGATTTTGTATTACGACATCCATGTTTCGTTCTGAGTTCTTTAATGAATTGTGGGTCGGGATCGAAATAGTGCACTTCTCCTGGATACTCCAAAAAAAGGCTATCATAGCGGCAACCAACATCAAAGACAGTTAACCCTGCTGGCAACCTATCCAAAAGTTGCTTTTCTCCGTTTAGATTTGCTTCACAATTGTCAAAGATAATCATAGTTTTTTACAAGTTTCAAATAGAGTTATAAAATATATATTACGACATCTATGTTTCGTTCTGAGTTCATATGTTATTTTTTTTTTGCAGGAATAAATTCGAATAGGAACCGTGGTCGATTTTATTGATAATTACATAGTCAATCTCACTCATTTTTTTGTTATATGCTCCAAGGTATTGCGACTCCACTTCAATAAATATTTTAATATTTTTATCTGAAATAAAATCTATTAAAGACTCAAGAAGAGGACCCTCCATTCCATCAATATCGATTTTTATAAAATCCACATCTTTAGGAATTAACTCTTCAAGGGTGCGGGTAATGACTTTTTTACCCCCGATCACAACCTCCTCGCCGCCTGATGCACCGAGAGCCGCCTCCACAAAAGTAAAAACAGTTTTAGGATAGTTGTCCACATTGCTTTCGACATTTTTTTTGGTCTCCTCGATTGAGAGGTCCAGAGCATCGATAATCAAATATTTTTCTGGTTGTATAAATGAGGCAAGAAAAACTGTATGGTTTCCAACAAGAGCTCCTACTTCAACAAAGCTTTTACATCCGCCCAAAAATCCCGCGAGAAACATTAACTCGGATTCCTCTGTAAATTTTCCAGATAAATGCGCTGCATCAGACTCAATTGCTTGGCCGTTGAAACAACTCAAATGATAATGAAATGTCTTGCCAAACTTTGTAAAAACCACATCTCTCGAACCAACTGCCATCCTCTCAGCCAAATGAAACCAACCTATGAGCTCCTGATTATTGTTTGTATTCCTCAATCCTGCAGATAAAACTATAAATGCCTCTATAAAATTTTGTTTTCCCAAAAAATTTAAGCCCAGGCGCAGATATCCGGCATGGTGCTTGGGAGCCATGCAAATAACCCTTTTAGACCATCGTTCACACTCGTCATTTAATCCCTGCACCCAAGCGGTAAAAGCAGCCTGAGACATAACATTAGGATTTTTTTCGAGATCCGCCTCACAAGCAATAACTAAATTAGTAATGTCCTTAAAATATTCGTATCTTAAATCCTTAACCAAACAGAAAAGCAAATTAGCCACAAGTTCACTGCAAAGATTTTGCCTTTCTTTTAGAATTGTTTTTGCTGGAGCAGGCAGGTTACTGTCGGCTTGCAGTCGGGTTAAGATTTCATTAGCCTTAAAGTTAAATTGCTTTTCCATGTATATGTGTGTAAATAAAAATTTATATCAGAAATTAATTAAAATCTTTTTGTGGCACTTTTGTTTGGCTCCAAAAACTAATCCGCTGGATTTTTAAATCTCACGAAATCACGAATAACTTGTATCTCATAGTCGAGCATTTCTTGGGTGAGGCCGGGGTAGGTGGAGGTCAAAATTTTGAAGGTTGAATGCTGGATGTTGCGAGTAAAGAGACAAGGCCATAGATATTTTTTAAACCGCCTGAGATTTTTCAGTTACAATTTTTTTGATGTTTTGATAAACGCTTTGAATTTCCGCGAGAACGGAGCTGAGATTGTTCAAGGCCTCGATCCTGTCTTCGATTACATCCGGATACTCGTGCGTGAGATCGTTTCTCAGTTCCCTCCAGTCCATCCACTTGGTAGCCGATGGGATTATTCGGAGCACCTCCAGTTTGTTTAACAAATCAATGAACGAAAAACTCTCCACATCCTCGCCAAGGAGGCCAAGGCTCAGCGGAAACACTTTCTTGCCCATCACATCTTGCAATTTCGAAAAACGAAAAACGAGCTGGTCAATGTAGGCGATTTCTTGATCATCCAAAAAATCGTAAGCCCCTCTTGAGATGGGAAGTTTATCTGCCAAATGATTTATGGCATTTTGAATGCGAAGAATATGTGAATCGCATTCGTCAAGAGCCGCTGCCCACTTTTTACGGATGAGAGAGTTCATAACCTCAGCATGGCCCTCTTGGCCTCAAGAATTACTGGGCGATTATCGCTTGATCGGGCAAAGAGCACATCTATTTTCTGATCGCCAATACGGCATTTGAGTTCACTGCGGAAGGCAAGTTTATTGGAGTATTGCACGGGTTCCGTGGAACCTGTTTCAATGAGCAGGTCGATGTCTCCCCCTCGCAAGTCATCCCTCGTCCGTGATCCAAACAAATAAGCAATGGAATCCTTACCGAAATGCCTGTGGACTGCTTCGCTGATTGTCTTTCTTTCAAAGAGTGTGAGCCTCATAGATCTGTTTCAAATTCCATCAAATTCTTGTGAATGGCTAAATAATTAATTATCCCAGAAGCAAAAGAGGTTTTTTAAATGGAGGAAAATACAGGTGGAATTTCCCTAACAACTGCCCGAAGGCTGGGGTTGCGTTTTCGAAATCGTTCATCAAACTCCTCCTCGCTGGATTCCGAACCCAGCACTTGTTCGATGAGGGTTTGGTTCGCAAAAAATCGTTGCTGGTAGGGATGCTCCGGATTGCTCCAGCGGGCGAGAAGCCGTTGCCTAATCTGCAAAACTTCAAATTTTCAGCGAATCCCATGCTCGTTACCTTTTCTCGTTACACGCTACAAATGACTTCGGCGGCTTGAATGCTCAGCTTGCGAGGGCGTAGTCGATGGCTTTGGGGTTGTCTACCCGCTTGCTGGCATTGAGGATTTCAAGCCCAACAATGTTTCCTTCACCATCATAATCTAAAATGACGCCAGGCTTGGCTTCGTCGCTTTCTTCCACCGCCACATCACTCAAAATGATAGTGAGCGCATCCACTTCGGGGTCATATGTTACTTTCATATTTTCCAGTATTTTTTGATTTTTGATAAATTGTCACGATTTTTCTGGGGTCTGTAGCTTCATTGATAATCGCACGCACGAGAACGGGTTTGCCATTCTTTGTGCTTAAACATTGGTAGCACACAAGTCCTCCGTGCGCTTCTACTATTTGATCAGGGTGGTTCATCAGAGATTCGACCTGCTGAATAGAAATGTGCCGCCGTGCCATTTCTTAATCTGCATGCTTGGAGATCGTAAATTTCAACACAAGTCGCTTTTTGTTATAAAACTCAGGTGGAGCCTAGGGGGCATGCGTAAATTATTGACATTTTTTGTTTGTGGTCTGGCATTTCATCAAGTGGAACCGAATACAGGCGGGATTTCCCAGACAACTGCCCGAAGGCTGGGGTTGCGTTTTAGAAATCGTTCATCAAACTCCCCCTCGCTGGATTCCAAGCCCAGTGCTTCTTCGATGAGGGTTTGGTTCGCAAAAAATCGTTGCTGGCATGAATGCTCTGGGTTGCTCCAGCGGGCGAGAAGCCGTTGCCTAATCTGCAACACTTCAGCGAATCCCATACTCGATTTTTCCGATTTGCGAGGCCTCGAGACTCCGCTGGCGAGAATGACGGCTTTCATTTTGCAAAGCCTTTCCAGATGTCATTCAGGGAACGGTCTCTGATGAACTCCTCGAGTTCCTTCATGTTCTTCAACTCAGACTGGGTTTCAAGCATTCTTTGGATGTCGCGTAGGTGTTTTTCGCTACGGCCTTCTTTGTAAAAAATCAACTTCCACAGGATAATGTATTCTGGGGGAGCGATGTTGATTGGCCCCTCTGAGGTTTGTTCGATGAGTTTGTGCCTCCACCCCCAAGACAGAGTGGCGTCCCGGTTTCCGGGGTAGAAGTCGGCTTTGAGGCCGGTGGGGATGTGGATGACATTGAAGTGTCCTCGGCAGTCTCTGGCGATTTCAGAAGCGATGAGGTCGGCGGGCGGACAATAATATTCGGGGTCTGGAAAAAGGGCCAATAAAACGGAAATTTCCTTGGGTGTGATCAGGATCGGGATATCCACATCTAGTGTGAGACGCGGTTCGCTGTAATGCATGGCCCCTACGGCGCCAGCCACCAAATAGCGCATTCTGGCTTTTTCCAGAGGGTGAACAAAAAGCGAAATAAGGTTAGGTTCTCGCACGGGCCATCTCCCTTGCCGCCAATTTGCAGCATTCTTGATCTGAAATATCTGGGTGCAACCGGCGGAATGATCGCACTCTGGCATCTCGAGCCATTTTCCACAGGCCGTGGGCGACAGCCCACTTTTCTTCGAATGTCATTTCACGAAATCGCCGAAGTTGGATGGGGTGCAAAGGCTCGAGAGTCATTTCGCTGGAAAATCACTGGTCCAACTTTTCATCCCAGTCAATCGTGATCGCTCGTTTTGTCTAGCGGTTTTTATGAAATCATCTGCAGGAATCGGAAGGTGCGATTTCGAGCCTGTAGATGATAGGGCCTTGCTGGGCTCGGGTATCTTTGGGCGACGACAGAGCATCGCCCTCCAGGCCCGCGATTTCGATCTCCGAGTGATGCATTGAAAAAATCGTGTCTTTTGGCCGATTCGTGTTTCGATTCTCCGCGCCACTACCATGAACAACAAACAACGCATCAACTTACTCGAGGAGGCTCTGGCGCTTCACAGGGGGCTTCAACACGACGAGGCCGAGCGGATTTATGAACGGGTGCGCGCGGAGTGCCCTCGCGATTTTGATGCTTGGTTTCTTTCGGGGGCGATGGCGTTCCAGCGCGGCGGGCATTTGGAAAAGGCGGCGGAGTTGCTGGAGAAGGCGCGGAAGCTCAAGCCCGATTCGATCGAATGCCGGATGTTCCTCGGCATGGCCTTGGCGGATCTCGCGCGGTTCGAGGAAGCCGAACCCCATTTGATTCGTGCTCTCAAGAAGTCCCCCCACCAAGCGGAGGCTTGGGAAAATCTCGCGCGCTGCCAACGGGCTTCAGGTCATGCCGCAGAAGCCATGGCATCGCTGGAAAAATTCGTTGCCCTGCAACCCGCCAATGCCAGAGCCCACGAGCAACTTGGCGAACTCACCGCGATCGCGAAAGGCTTCCCGGCCGCCGAAGCGCATTTCCGCAAGGCCTCACAACTCGATCCCGCGATAGCCGAGGCGTGGAGCAATCTCGGGCTCTCCTTGATTGAGCAGGCAGGCCGCGTGGCCGAGGGCATGGAGTGCTTCGACAAGGCCCTGCAAGCCGATCCTTTTCTGACAAGCGCCTCCGGAGCCCGCGCCCTTGGCCTCATGCGGCTCTACAAAACCGAAGAGTCGCTTGATCTGCACAATTCCATTCTCTGGATGGAGCCCGGCAACGCCCGCATCCTGAGCGCGCGGAACATGCTTCTTAACTATCTCTCCGGCCAGGACCGCCAAGCTGTCTTCGAGGCCCACAAGGAATTCGGCACGCATTTTCCCACCGACGAATTTCAGGTTTTTTTCAATCCACCGGAGCCGGAAAAAAAACTGCGCGTCGGTTTTGTCTCGCCGGATTTGCGTCACCACTCGGTTTCGTATTTTCTCAAGCCGATCCTTGCGAACCTAGATCCAGAGCGGGTTCAGACGATTCTCTACCATGGCCACCACATCGAGGACGCGACGAGCGCGGAGCTTCGCTCTCTCGCGGGAAAATGGACGAACCTCAACGGCATCGATGACAACCTCGCTGCCGAAATCATTCGCAAGGACGCGCCGGATATTTTGATCGACCTCGCCGGGCACTCCGCGATGAACCGCCTCCCGCTCTTTGCAAAAAATCTCGCGCCCGTCCAGATGACCTATCTGGGTTATCCGAACACCACCGGCCTGCCCGCCATCGGGTATCGACTGGTCGATGAAATGACCGATCCCACCGGCGAAGCCGACTCCCTCGCCACCGAGAAACTCCTCCGCTTCTCGCCTTGCGCTTGGGCCTACGAACCGCCCAAAGACGCTCCCGCCCCCTCGATGCCCGACGCTTCGGCTCCGATCACTTTCGGCTCCTTCAACAATTTCCTGAAAGTCAGCGTCGAGACTCTCTCGGCTTGGGCGCAGCTTCTAGAGCGGCTTCCCGGCTCACGCCTCCTGATCAAAAGCCCCTACCTCGAGGACTCCGAGGTTCTCGCCAGCGTGCGCGAAAAACTCTCCGCCGCCGGAATTGCGACCGACCGCGTCGAACTCCTCGGCTTCTTTGCAAGCCCCGCCGAGCACCTCGCCGCCTACTCCCGGGTGGATGTGGCGCTCGACACCTTTCCCTACAACGGCACCACGACGACCTGCGAGGCGCTCTGGATGGGCGTTCCCGTGGTTTCACTCATCGGCGACCGCCACGCCTCACGCGTGGGGTTGTCTCTTCTCACCGCAGTCAACCACTCCGACTGGGCAGCAGAAACTCCCGAAGCCTACATCGAAAAAGCCACCTTACTCGCCAACGATCGCCCGTCGCGCGAAGTGCTCCGGAAAACCCTACGCGCCGATTTTACCGCCAGCATACTATGCGACCACGAAGGCCAAGCCTCTCGCTTCGAGTCAGCCCTTCGCTACTCTTGGCGCAAATGGTGCGAGCAACAAGCCTGACTATATCCCCAATAAAAAAGGCATGCCAGCGTAAGCAGGCATGCCTTTGATTGGACCAAGGCTCGTATTATTCCAACAATTTTAGGATTTTTTCGCTTTTGGAATTGGCTTGTGCCATTAAGGCCCAACCAGCGTCTTCCAAAAACGAATATTTTGAGTAATTAACCATTTCAGCAGCTAAATCTAGGTCCACAATTCGGCTGTCAGCTGCCTCAAGATTCAATTTGTTGATATCTAACAAATCCGATGCAAAACCAACTCGATTTTGTTCGGAACCATTCGTTGCTCTTAGGGATGATAGGTTATTTCCTGCCGTAACAATTGCTGCTGCCGCCGTTGTGGCAGTTGATGAAGTTGATACATTGATAGCCGAAAGGGCATTAACTCCCACGAGATTGGAAACCGAAGACAGGTCCAAACTAGAAATCCCCATCGTTTGGCCTGTTAACGATATGGTCGCACTCAGGGCAGTTGAGTTATCTACCGTCGTATTCGAGTCCGTTCGAAACATCGTAATTCCATTGAAGCTCTCCGATAGCATTCCATCAATTTGCTGCTGTAGATTTCTAAATTCAATTTGATAGAGTGCGCGCTGGTCGGTGGTCTTTGTTCCGTCTGTAGCTAATGTTGTCAATTCCGACATGCGCTTTAGCACACTATCTGCCGTCGCCAAAACACCGTCCTGCGTCTGCAAATAAGATGAGGCATTTGAAACCCCGGTCGAAATTGCTTCCGTTCGACGAATTTGAACCCCCAATTTCATCGACATGGCGAGTCCTGCTGGATCATCTGCCCCAGAATTGATTTTTTTCATCGTGGAGAGACGATACAAACTCCTCTGCAGATTTTTATTATTCTGATTCAACTGATAGGCAAGACCTGAAGCTGCACTGCCTGGTGATATTGTATACATGGTATTTATTCCTTTATTTGATGTTTCCTTGCGACTTCCGTGCCGCGTCGGGCCGGTTTTTTATGGTGTTCGACCCCACCATTCGATTTGCATGAAAATATCCGGCCGCGCCCTAAAACCACTAAAGCTTTTTGGTCGTCCGTAACCAATTTGGCGCTTATTCATCCGTGTTAACCGGCTTTAATTCATCCAAATGCCTTTCTGCTCTGAAATTTCTGTTTTATTATTGGGATATCATAAATTTTTTATTCCAAAAGTTTCATGACCGATCCCGGAGAATGATAGCCCTGGGCATTTAATGCTCCATCAGGGAATTTCCTCAAATCTTGCTGCACCTGTTTAGCGATACGGGTAGCGGATTGAGTTTCCATCGCCTGTTCAGATAAAACTGAAGCTAAGGCCCCCATGCGAGCCCAACCACTCGGGCTGACCAGAATTTTATCGGTGTCTGGCGAGGTTTTTAGATTGGTATCTTTTCGAGCTGGAGGGATTTTTATCTTTTTTACTCCAAAATCTGCCGTTCCATCTTTGACATCTTTTGGCCTTGCTCCGGCTGACAAACTGCTAACAGCAAATGATAAAAGACCATCAATCCTGCTCAAGTTGTTTGATGACTTGATAGGATTCTGGCCTGCATTAACTACAAGACCCATAATTGTATTCCTTTACTTTTTCTTTTCTTTTGCAGCTTCCGCGCTGCCTTCGGGCCTTTGGATTATGGTGTTCGACCTCACCCTCCCGGGTTTTCCGGAAAATTGTTATTTCTTTTATAAGATTCTGGAGCGATTAACCGAAGAGGAGGAATGAATTATCGCGAGTGAGATTGGCATTTTGATTCATCTTCTTGCTTTCATAGATTCTTCCTGTGTTTCTTGGTCAGCCTGTTATCCATTCCAAATTCTGTTTGGTATAGATATGGCAACCACGCGATTCAAAGTAACCTGGAACCAACTTGCATAGGATGGAGCTCTGCCGGTGTAGCGCAGGCGTCTCGCCTGCGATTCTTGGTTTCTCCATGGCAGGCGGGAGGCCTGCCCTACCCCTCCAACGACTTTCGTTTTTGGAAGGTTGGAATACCTCTGCAGGATATTTCCTGTCGCTTTCATCTTGTTGAATCCTTGCGGTGATTGCCTGCTGGTTAATTCATCTTTCTTCCTTGATCTGGCCTGTTTGCAATTTGCTCCTCCACACCCAGGCCGGTTTTGTCCCGGCCTGGGTTGTGTTAGGTGTTTGGGCTCGTCTTTCCTTAGGACAGCAGTCGCAGAACCGATTGCTGCGACATATTGGCTTGGGCCAACATCGCCGTCCCGGCTTGCTGCAAGATATTGAATCGAGCGAGATTGGCGCTCTCACTTGCGATATCCACATCAGCGATCCGGCTGTTTGCCGATTCCAAGTTCACCTTGTTGATCGCCAGCATGTCCGATGCAAAAGTCAACCGCACCTGCTCCGATCCATTCCTTGCCCTCAGCTCCGCGAGCGATTGAATCGCATTGTTAATCGTGGTGATCGCCGCTGCCGCCGTGGTGATGTTTTGGAATACATTGGCCAATGTCAAGGTGGCGGCACTCAGCTGGCCTCCAGCGGCTGTGCCCGCATAAGCCCGAATGGCACCAAAATCCAATTGTGTGACTCCAATGGTTTGGGTCCCGTCTGCAGCCGTTACCACTGATAGGGTATTTGTTGTGGAGATCGCCGTATCCAAATTTCCCGTTGCGAATAAACTCACCCCGTTGAATGCCTCTCCCTGCATCGATACCAACTGGCCTTGCAGTGATTCGAACTCTGTTCGATATAAACTACGGTCTGCTGTGGACTTCGTTACGTCTGTCGACAGTTGAACCAGCTCCGCCATCCGCGTCACAACCTTATCAGCTGATTTTAGAACCCCATCTTGAGTCTGCAACAACGACAATGCGTTATTCACGTTCGCTTGAGTGGCTTCCGTCCGGCGGATCGACGCCGACAACTTCATCGACACCGCCAAACCTCCGGCGTCGTCGGATGAAGAGTTGATCCGTGAACCGCTCGATAGCCTCTGTAGGCTCTTTTGCATGTTCACATTCGAGTTGCTCAAATTATACGCCGCCAGACTTGACGCCGTATTTGTATTAATACTAATCATTTTTGTATTCCTTTACTTTTATTTTTTGCAGCTTCCGCGCTGCCCTCGGGCCGTTGGATTATGGTGTTCGACCTCACCCTCCCGGGTTTTCCGGAAAATTGTTATTTCTTTTATCAGATTCTGGAGCGATTAACCGAAGAGGAGGAATGAATTATCGCGAGTGAGATTGGCATTTTGATTTATCTTCTTGCTTTCATAGATTCTTCCTGTGTTTCTTGGTCAGCCTGTTATCCATTCCAAATTCTGTTTGGTGTAGATATGGCAACCACGCGATTCAAAGTAACCTGGAACCAACTTGCATAGGATGGATATCTGCCGGTGTAGCGCAGGCGTCTCGCCTGCGATTCTTGGTTTCTCCATGGCAGGCGGGAGGCCTGCCCTACCCCTCCAACGACTTTCGTCTTTGGAAGGTTGGAATACCACTTCAGGATATTTCCTGTCGCTTTCATCTTGTTGAATCCTTGCGGTGAACCTCTATCTCTTACTTCATCCTTCTTCCTTGATTTGGCCTGTTTTCCATTGGCTCCTCCACACCCAGGCCGGTTTTGTCCCGGCCTGGGTTGTGTTAGGTGTTTGGGCTCGTCTTTCCTTTATGACAACAGTCGCAGAACCGATTGCTGCGACATATTGGCCTGCGCCAACATCGCCGT
>JBILML010000014.1:0-68045 GCA_044375555.1 Terrimicrobiaceae bacterium | reverse complement strand
GATGCAAAAGTCAACCGCACCTGCTCCGATCCATTCGTTGCCCTCAGCGTCGCGAGCGATTGAATCGCATTGTTAATCGTGGTGATCGCCGCTGCCGCTGTGGTGATGTTTTGGAATACATTGGCCAATGTCAAGGTGGCGGCACTCAGCTGGCCTCCAGCGGCTGTGCCCGCATAAGCCCGAATGGCACCAAAATCCAATTGTGTGACTCCAATGGTTTGGGTCCCGTCTGCAGCCGTTACCACTGATAGGGTATTTGTTGTGGAGATCGCCGTATCCAAATTTCCCGTTGCGAATAAACTCACCCCGTTGAATGCCTCTCCCTGCATCGATACCAACTGGCCTTGCAGTGATTCGAACTCTGTTCGATATAAACTACGGTCTGCTGTGGACTTCGTTACATCTGTCGACAGTTGAACCAGCTCCGCCATCCGCGTCACAACCTTATCAGCTGATTTTAGAACTCCATCTTGAGTCTGCAACAACGACAATGCGTTATTCACGTTCGCTTGAGTGGCTTCCGTCCGGCGGATCGATGCCGACAACTTCATCGACACCGCCAAACCTCCGGCGTCGTCGGATGAAGAGTTGATCCGTGAACCGCTCGATAGCCTCTGCAGGCTCTTTTGCATGTTCACATTCGAGTTACTCAAATTATACGCCGCCAGACTTGACGCCGTATTTGTATTAATACTAATCATTTTTGTATTCCTTTACTTTATTTATTGCAGCTTCCGCACTGCCCTCGGGCCGTTTGATTATGGTGTTCGACCTCACCCTCCCGGGTTTTCCGGAAAATTGTTATTTATTTTATAAGATTCTGGAGCGATTAAACACAGAGGAGGAATGAATTATCGCGAGTGAGATTGGTATTTTGATTCATCTTCTTGCTTTCATAGATTCTTCCTGTGTCTCCTGGTCAGCCTGTTATCCATTCCAAATTCTGTTTGGTGTAGATATGGCAACCACGCGATTCAAAGTAACCTGGAACCAACTTGCATAGGATGGCGCTCTGCCGATGTAGCGCAGGCGTCTCGCCTGCGATTCTTGGTTTCTCCATGGCAGGCGGGACTCCTGCCCTACCCCTCCAACGACTTTCGTCTTTGGAAGGTTGGAATACCTCTGCAGGATATTTCCTGTCCCTTTCATCTTGTTGAATCCTTGCGGTGAACCTCTATCTCTTACTTCATCTTTCTTCCTTGATTTAGATCGACTCCTCCACACCCAGGCCGGTTTTGTCCCGGCCTGGGTTGTGTTAGGTGTTTGGGCTCGTCTTTCCTTTATGACAACAGTCGCAGAACCGATTGCTGCGACATATTGGCCTGCGCCAACATCGCCGTCCCGGCTTGCTGCAAGATATTGAATCGAGCGAGATTGGCGCTCTCACTCGCGATATCCACATCCGCGATCCGGCTGTTTGCCGATTCCAAGTTCACCTTGTTGATCGCCAGCATGTCCGATGCAAAAGTCAACCGCACCTGCTCCGATCCATTCGTTGCCCTCAGCGTCGCGAGCGATTGAATCGCATTGTTAATCGTGGTGATCGCCGCTGCCGCTGTGGTGATGTTTTGGAATACATTGGCCATCGATAGGGCATTATCAATTGAATCTCCTGAGGCCGTGCCAACATACTCCCGGATCACAGCGAAATCCGATTGGGAGGCTCCGATCGTTTGGGTCCCGTCTTCGGAAGTTACAACCGTCAGCGTTCCATTGGCTATTGTTGTGTTGTTATCGCCAGCTGTAAACAAACTCACCCCGTTGAATGCCTCCCTCTGCATCGATTGCAACTGGCTTTGCAGTGATTGGAACTCTGTTTGATATAAACTACGGTCTGCTGTGGACTTCGTTACGTCTGTCGACAGTTGAACCAGCTCCGCCATCCGCGTCACAACCTTGTCAGCTGATTTTAGAACCCCATCTTGAGTTTGCAACAACGACAATGCGTTATTCACGTTCGCTTGAGTGGCTTCCGTCCGGCGGATCGCTGCAGACAACTTCATCGACACCGCCAAACCTCCGGCGTCGTCGGATGAAGAGTTGATCCGTGAACCGCTTGAAAGCCTCTGCAGGCTCTTTTGCAGGTTCACATTCGTGCTGCCGAGATTATACGCCGCCAGACTTGACGCCGTATTTGTATTGATCGTAATCATTTTCGTATTCCTTTACTTTGTTTATTGCAGCTTCCGCGCTGCCCTCGGGCCGTTGGATTATGGTGTTCGACCTCACCCTCCCGGATTTTCCGGAAAATTCTTTTGTTTATGTCTCGTAAACTATACCCCGCAAAATTTCGTGGCTAACTCCACAGATTTTCGGGCAATACGCTTCCACGGGATTCCGCTCTCGCTTTCTCCTGGGTGCCAACGGTCCTCTGCGACCTTGCATTCCGGTCTGTCCAGATTCCCAATTTATTGCCTTGCGGCTTCATTTGCCTTTGTTTCCTTGCGGTTCGTTTCCTGGTTTCTCTAGTTCATTGTCTTTGCCATCCGTGGTATTTCTTGGCTCTTTCGGCTTCCTTGCCTGGCCTTTTCTTTGGTTTATAAATTCGTTCCGCTAACCGGCTCTCTCGACTCCGAGATACTTTTTTCCCGCTACGCATTCCTGCAATACGACCACTCCGGATTCCGCTCTCGCTTCCTCCTCATAGCCAACGGTCCTCTGCGACCTTGCATTCCGGTCTGTCCAGATTCCCAATTTATTGCCTTGCGGCTTCATTTTGCCTGTTTCCTTGCGGTTTGTTTCCTGGTTTCTCTAGTTCATTGTCTTTGCCATCCGTGGTGTTTTATTCGCCCTTCGGCTTCCTTGCCGGGCTTTGGCTTTCTCTAAAATTGGAACGCTTGGCTGAAACCTAATCTTTTTTGGACATCTGAAAAGTAGCGCGGGCGTCTCGCCTGCATGAGTAAGTCCTTCAATGTCAGGCGAGACGCCTGACCTACATGAGCGCCTTCGAAAATCCACTACCTTGGAGACTATGGTATGAGCCAGTCCTTGCTCGCCGGGCTCATTTGCAGGTCGGATGAGTCCCATGGCTCCTCGCACTTGGACTTCCGTGCGGCGGCCCAGGCACCTCGTCGTGGGTCGATTGTTTTTTAGAAGGCGAGACGCCTGCTCTACAACGAACGGCCCTTTGGCAGGACTTGAAAGCGGGCATTGCGTTGGTTTTTGCCTTAAATCCTTAAACCCAACCTTGCAATGATAGCTCCCGCCATCTCCCACAAGCTGTTCATGGGCTTGAGGAAGTAAAACGACCGCGCTTTGCTCTTGAGCAGCTCCGGTGCATTTTAAGAAGGAAGTCATTGCCAGAATGGGCTTAAAAATTCAAAGAGGGGATTTCGTAAAACCCTATAGGGGCGGGGTTTTGAGCCCCCGCCCCTATCTACCTCAGTTCCCTAATTAGCTGATCAGTCGGAGGATCGACTGGGTCGATTGATTCGCCTGGGCGAGCATCGCGGTTCCGGCCTGCTGCAGGATGTTGTAGCGGGCGAGTTGCGAGCTTTCTGCGGCCACATCCACATCCACGATGCGGCTGTTGGCGGATTCCAAGTTGATCTTGTTGATGGACAGCATGTCCGCCGCGAAGGTCAACCGGCTTTGTTCGGCACCATTGTTGGCGCGGAGATTAGCGAGGTTTTGGATTTGCGTTTGGATGGTAGCAACTGCAGCTGTTGCACCTGCATTAGTATTGATTTGCATGCCAGCAGCGGCTGATGTTCCAACTGTCGTGCTGATGAAGTTCAAGTCTGCGCGAGTAATCGCAAAAGACTGATCTCCATCATGCGATGTAACAACCGTCAAATTCGCTGCGTTCGTTCCGGTGTCAAATCCAGTAGTCGTTCCGGTTTGGAACAAGCTGATCCCATTGAATTTCTCGCTCAACATGAGTTCGAGCTGATCTTTCAACTGGGTCAACTCGGTGTTGTAGAGCGACAGATCCGCAGTGGACTTTGTCACATCGGTGGCCAGCATCGCCAGCTCCGACATGCGGTTGAGAACCTTGTCGGCATTCTTGAGAACGCCGTCTTGGGTCTGCAGGAACGCGACCGAGTTGTTGACATTGGCGAGGGTTGCTTCGGTCCGGCGGATCGAGGCGCTCATCTTCATCGACACGGCGGTGCCGCCGGCGTCGTCGAAGGAGGAATTGATACGGGAACCGCTGGAGAGACGATTAAGGCTTCTCTGGAGGTTAACGTTGGTGCTGCTGAGGTTGTAAGACGCCAAGGAGGCGCTTGTATTGGTGTTGATTACTACTGACATATCCGTTGTCTTTCTATTGCGGAGTCCGTTCCGCTGTCGGGCCGTTTTGGTTCACTGTTCGACCTCAGTGTTGGAGATTCTTCCCCTTGGTTGATTGAATCGGCAGGCCTCGCGAAGACCTTTAGAAATATTTTTGAGAGGACCTAAAAAATCGCCCGCAACCTCACAATGTCAGCAGAGGCTGGCTCTGGGCTTCCTCAGGGCGGGTCGCCAAGCTTACTTGGCGCGGATCATCAAACGAACAGGCCGATGGGGATGGAGGAGGAAAGCGCTCGCTCGTCGGCGACAGCGAATTCTTCACCGGCGGGCATTTCGAGGGAGCGGCCGTTGGGGAGGACGAATTCGAGGATGAGCGGGCGGTTGCCGGGATTTTTTTTCACGGCGGCGAGGATTGATTGCAGGGCAGGTTCGTCGAGGCGCTCGCGGGCGAGGCGGAGGCGGACGGGTTTGACCGAGGCCTTGGGTTTGAGCGCGGCGACGGCTCCGGCGGTGGCGCGGATCGCTTCGTCCTTGCGGGTAATGCGGGTGTTGATGCTGACGGCTTTTCCGGCGACGAGGAGTTCGGCGTTTTTCGCGTAGGTTTCGTCCCATGCGGTGATCTCGAGCGTGCCGGTGAAGTCTTCGAGGAAGAGGACGCCGAAGGGCTTGCCGTCCTTGCGCGAGAAGCGTTTTTCGACCGTGGAGACGAGGCCGGCGAGCTTGAAGGTGCCGTTCTCGGCGGCCTCCTTGGCTTGAGCGATGGTGTTGTATTTTCCCGAATCGAAATGCCCAGCGTAGGCATCGAGGGGATGTCCGCTCACGAAATACCCGAGGAGTTCCTTTTCGTAGCCGAGGGTTTCGGCCTGTGGCCAAGGCTCGATCTTCGAGGATTTGCCGGATTTTTTGGTCGGCATCAGGGGCTCTTCGCCGAATAGCGAAACCTGGCCGCTGGCGCGGTCGCGCTGGATCGAGGCGGCGGAGGCGATGGCGGACTCGATGCAGGAAAAAAGGGCAGCGCGGTTTTTGTCGATGCCGTCGAACGCGCCGCATTTCACGAGGCTCTCGAGGATCTTGCGGTTCACCGTGCGCGAGTCGAGGCGCGAGCAGAAGTCCTCGATGGATTTGAAGGGGCCGTTTTTCTGCCGCTCGGCGATGGCGGATTCCATCGCGCCGGCGCCGACATTTTTGATCGAGGCGAGGCCGAAGCGGATGCCGGGGCCGCTGGCGTCGGGCGAGAATTTGAGGTCGCTGGAATTGATGTCCGGCGGCAGGATGGGGATTTCCATACGGCGGCACTCGGCGATAACGACAGCGAGGCGGTCGACATCGCCAGCGTCGAAGGTGAGCATGGCGGCCATGAACTCGCGTGGGAAGTGGGCCTTCAGCCATGCGGTCTGGTAGGAAATCCAGCCGTAGGCGGCAGAGTGGGATTTGTTGAAGCCGTATTGGGCGAATTTTTCGATGAAGCCGAAGATCGCGTCGGCGACTTTCGGCGGGATTTGGTTCTTCGTGCCGCAGCCATCGACGAAACGCTGGCGCTCCTTGGCCATTTTCTCGGCGTCCTTTTTTCCCATCGCGCGGCGCAACAGGTCGGCCTCGCCGAGCGAGTAGCCCGCGAGCACGCTGGCGGCGAGCTGAACCTGCTCTTGATAAACGATGATCCCGTGCGTCTCGGAGCAGACTTTTTCCAAAAGCGGGTGGAGGTATTCGACTTTTTTCAGGCCCTTCTTGCGCTCGATGTAGTCGTCGATGAATTGCATCGGACCGGGGCGGTAGAGCGCGCCGATGGCGATGATGTCCTCGATGGAGTGGACATCGAAGCGTTTGCAGCAATTCGTGATCCCGGCGCTTTCCATCTGGAAGACGCCGAGGGTTTCGCCGCGGTTGTAGATGTCGAACGCGGCTTGGTCGTCCTGCGCGATGGCGTCAAAATCAAAATCCGGCGTGTGGTTTTTGATGAGCCGCACGGCCTCCTGCATGATCGTGAGGGTCTTCAGGCCGAGGAAGTCCATCTTGAGCATGCCGAGGTCGGTGAGCGGACCCATGGCGTATTGGGTGACGACTTCGTTCTCCTTGCCGCGGCAGAGCGGGATGAACTCATCGAGCGGGCGGTCGCCAATGACGACGCCCGCAGCATGGATGCCGGTGTTGCGGCTCAGGCCCTCGAGGACGGTGGCGTAGTCCCAGAGCTGGCGGACGGCGGGCTCGTTGTCGATCGCGGCCTGGAGTTCGGGGTTTTTGGTGCGGGCCGCGTCGAGGTCGATGTTCAGCTCGTTCGGGATCATTTTGGCGAGCCGGTCGCCGTCGCCGTAGCTCCAACCCATCACGCGGGCGACATCGCGCACGACGCTCTTCGCGCCGAGGGTGCCGAAGGTGACGATCTGCGACACGGCGCGCTCGCCGTATTTTTGCCGGACATACTCGATCACCTCACCGCGCCGCTCCATGCAGAAATCGACATCGATATCGGGCGGGCTCACGCGTTCGGGATTGAGGAAGCGCTCGAAAATCAGCCCGAAGCGGAGCGGGTCGATATCCGTGATTCCGAGCACATACGCGATGATGGAACCAGCCGCCGAGCCGCGCCCGGGGCCGACGGGGATTCCTTGCTGCTTCGCGTGGTGGATGAAATCCCAGACGATGAGAAAATAACTGGTGAAGCCGGTTTTCTCGATCACCGAGAGTTCGTAATCGAGGCGCTGGTTCAGCTCCGGCTCGGAATCCACGCGCGCGCCGTAGCGGTGGCGAAGCCCGTCGCGGCAGAGGTCGCGCAGGTATTGCTCGCGGGAGCGGGTGTCGGGCGCATCGAAGCTCGGGTATTTTGGAACGCCGAACTCCATTTTGAAATCACACCGCTCGGCGATGCGTAGCGTGTTGTCGCAGGCCTCGGGCAGCTCGGCGAACAGCGCGCGCATTTCCTCGGGCGACTTGAAGTAAAGCTCCGGGCTGTAGCGCAGGCGTTTCTCGTCCACCACATTCGAGCCGGTGCCGATGCAGATGAGCACATCATGGGCTTCGTGGTGGGATTTTTCGAGGAAGTGGACATCGTTCGCGGCGACGAGCCCGAGGTCGAGCGAGCGGGCGATTTTGACGAGGTCGGGATTCACGCGGCGCTGGGCGTCGAGGCCGAAATCGTGGATTTCGATGAAGTAATTTTCCGCGCCGAAGATCTCGCGGTATTTCGCGGCGGTCGCCTTGGCTTTTTCAAAATTCCCATCGGCGATTTGCGCGGCGACCTCGCCCTTGAGGCAACCGCTCAGCGCAATGAGCCCCTTCGAATGGGCCGCGAGGCGTTCGTGGTCCACGCGCGGCTTGTAGTAAAAACCCTCGAGGAATCCGGCGGTGGAGAGTTTCACGAGGTTGCGGTAGCCCTCGTCATTTACTGCGAGCAGGGTGAGGTGGAAGGCGGCGTCCTTCGCCGAGGAGGCGTTGCGATCGGTCATCGCTCCCGGCGCGACATAGACCTCACAGCCGATGATTGGCTTCACTCCGGCCTTCGTGGCGGCTTGGTAAAAAGGAACGGCCGCGTGCATGTTGCCGTGGTCGGTGACGGCGACGGCGGGCATTCCCAAGGCGGCGGCTTTTTTCACCAGATCGCCTGGGCGGATCGCTCCATCGAGCAGGGAAAACTCCGTGTGGCAATGCAGGTGGACGAACGACATGGCGGGGAGACTAAACCAGCGCGCGGATTTTTGTCGAATGGCACTCTCATCCCTCGAACTTGCCGTTTTTCCCGCTCTCAATAGGATGTCGCGCCTATGACGGTTTCCAAGGTTTCCGAACGCACGGTGGCGGGCTATCGCGTGAGCTGCGGCCACATGGTTCCCTTCGGCGCCAGCCATGTGCGGACGGGAGTGAATTTTTCTGTCTTCAGCGCGCACGGAACTGGATGCACACTGGTGTTGTTCAAGCACGGCCAGGCGAAACCCGTAGCCGAAATTCGGTTCCCGGCTGACTTCCGGCTCGGCCATGTCTGGGCGATGATCGTGCATGATCTGGAGGCTGGGAATTTGGAATACGGCTTCCGGATGGAGGGGCCGTGGAATCCGTCGGAGGGCCATTATTTCGACTCCTCGAAAATCCTCCTCGACCCCTACGCTCGGGAGATTGTGGGTCGCGAGGAGTGGATGCAGGCCGTTCCTTCCAGCACCAAGCCGGTCTTCCGCTCGCGCCTCCCAGCCAGCGCCGGCCAGATCGAGCCGAACCAGGCCCCGCGAGTTCCCGACAGCGAGTTGATCATTTACGAAATGCATGTGCGCGGATTCACGCGCCACCCGAATGCCGGTGTGAAAAATCCCGGCACCTTTGCTGGTCTCGCGGAAAAAGCCGCGCACCTCGCGGAGCTAGGCGTGAATTGCGTGGAGCTGATGCCCGTCTTTGAATTCGACGAGATGGAAAACAGCCGGACGAATCCGACCACCGGCGAGATTCTTTGCAATTACTGGGGCTACAGCACGGTGGGATTCTGCGCGCCAAAGGCCAGCTTCGCCGCCGGCGCGAAGGAAAGCCGCCAAATCGAGGAAATGAAGGACATGGTCCGCTCGCTCCACGGAGCCGGGATCGAAGTCATGCTTGATGTGGTCTTCAACCACACCGCCGAAGGCAACGAGACTGGGCCGGTTTTTTCCTTCCGCGGGCTCGATAACAAGACCTGGTATATCCTCGACGAGAAGGGACGGAACACGAACTACTCCGGGTGCGGAAACACGGTGAACTGCAACTACCCCGCCGTTCGGGAGTTCATCTACAATTCCCTCCGCCACTGGGCTGCCGAATACCACATCGACGGCTTCCGTTTCGACCTCGCCTCGATCCTCGGCCGCGACTCGAAAGGCGAACCTCTCGCGAACCCGCCGCTGCTCGAATTCCTCGCGCACGACCCCGTCCTCGCCGATTGCAAACTCGTCGCCGAAGCCTGGGACGCCGGCGGGCTCTATCAAGTCGGCAACTTCCCGAGCTACGGGCGCTGGATGGAGTGGAACGGAAAATACCGCGATTGCGCGCGGCGTTTTCTCAAGGGCGATCCCGGCATGGTCGGCGAAATGGTCCAGCGCATCCTCGGCTCGCCCGACCTCTACCGCGCGGCCGACCGCAAACCCACGGCCTCGGTGAATTTCATCACCTGCCACGACGGCTTCACGCTCCGCGACCTTTTTTCCTACAACGGCAAACACAACCTCGAAAACGGCGAGACCAACCAGGACGGCACGAATGACAACATGAGCTGGAATTGCGGCGCTGAGGGGGCGACCAACGATCCCGACATCCTCGCGCTCCGTTTGCGTTTATCGAAAAATGCGATGTCCCTCCTCCTCACGAGCCAGGGCGTGCCGATGATTACCATGGGCGACGAGTGCGGCCGCACCCAGCGCGGAAACAACAACGCGTATTGTCACGACGCCGATTGGAATTGGATGGATTGGGAACCCGACGCTCATGGGCGCGAGCTTTTCCGATTCACTAAAAACATGATCGCCTTCCGCAAGGCCCACCCCGCCCTGCGTCGCCCCGAGTTTTTCGATGAGCGCGACCAGATCGGCAGCGGTTATCCCGACATCAGCTGGCACGGCGTCTTGCCATGGCATCCCGATTGGTCGGCCTCCAGCCGCACGCTGGCTTTCATGATTTGCGGCCGCCACCACGAGTCGATGGGCGGCGACCCGCATTTCATTTACGTCTTGCTGAACATGTATTACGAGCCGCTGAGTTTTGGCCTGCCGGTTCTGCCGAAGAAAATGCTCTGGCACCGCTTCGCCGACACCAGCCTCTCTGCGCCTGACGACATTTGCGAGCCGGGCCAGGAAAAGCCGCTCGAGGTTCAAAAAAGCTACGCCATCCGCGAGCGCTCGATCGCCATCCTGCTCGGAAAATAAAAAATCATGCCGACCGACTGGATCGTTGCGGCGCATTTGTTCGCCACCTTTGCGATGACCGGGATCATTTGGTTCGTGCAGGTCGTCCACTACCCGATGCTCGCGCGCCTGCCGCACGAGAATTTCGGGGAACTCGAGCGCGAGCACTGCGACCGCACCGGATTTGTGGTCGCCCCGCCGATGCTTGTGGAGGTGTTCACCCTAGGTTGGCTCATTCTGGAGGGATTCGACTCACCGCTCTTCCTCTTCACTGCTGCGCTTCTGGGGGTCGTGTGGCTCTCGACATTCACGCTGCAAGTCCCCGCGCACCGCGCCCTTCTCCAAGGATGGAGCGAACCTGTGCACCGGCGACTTGTTTTGACGAACTGGATCCGCACCGTCGCGTGGACTCTCCGCGCTGCGATTTTGGCCGGGATTTTTCTTTGAGAATTCCCCTTGCTCTACGGGTTCTACTCCGCTAGTTATCTCGCCCCTTTCACTAAATTCCAGTCATGGCCAAAAAAGCGAATAAACCAGCGAAGGCAAAAGCCGTTGTCAAAAAGACGGCTCCTGCAAAAGCCAAAAAACCTGCCCCCAAGGCCAAGCCTGCGGCTGCGAAAAAGAAACCCGCTCCTGCTAAGAAGCCCGCGGTGAAAAAACCAGTGCCCGCTAAAAAGCCTGCACCAACCAAAAAACCAGCGGTGAAAAAAATCGCCCCCAAGAAGGCTCCCGCCAAAAAGGCACCAGCTGTAAAAGCCCCCGTTAAAAAGCCTGTTGCTATGAAGAAGGTCGCTCCCGTGAAGCCCAAGGCCACGGCGAAGCCCTCCGCCAAGCCGGTGCCAAAAAATCTTCCGCCCCTCATCAAGAAGGCCGTGCCACAGGTGAAGCTCAGCCCTTGGCTCGTCAAACAGCAGGGCCGCCTCCTTCATCTCAAGGACGAACTGCTCGACGCGATGAACGGTGTCGGCCGCGACACCCTCCGCACCCGTGCCGAGGGCAGCGATGCCTCCGGCTTTGGCATGCACACCGGCGACGCCGGAAGCGACGCCTACGACCGCGACTTTGCCCTGAGCCTCCTTTCGCAGGAGCGCGACTCCCTTTTCGAAATCGACGCCGCCCTGAAGAAAATCCAAGACGGCGCCTACGGACTTTGTGAACTTTCCGGCAAGCCAATCCCCCACGCCCGCCTCGAGGCCCTGCCTTTCGCGCGCTACACCGTCGAGTGCCAAGCCGACCTCGAAAAAAATAACCGTCTCCACCGCGTCCGCCAACCGGTCACTTCACTCTTCGGCTTGAACGAAGACGAGGCCGAGGGCGAAGAGGAGGAGCCCGCCACCGAATCCAAGGAATAACGACCATGCCACAAGACAACATCACCCTCGAGTGCACCGAGGCCAAAGCCGAAGGCAAACCCGCCTCGCGCTACATCACCACACGCAACAAAAAAAGCCCACGCACCCCGAACCGGCTAGAGAAAAAGAAATTCAACCCTTTCCTCAACCGTCACACCCTCCACCGCGAGATCAAATAACACGCCATGCAGCCTAAAACACCACAACGCCGCACCAACTTCCGCCGCGCCAATCGCTCGATGCCACGGCGCCGCATCGACCTCAACATCGAGGCTATCGACTACAAGAATCCCGAACTTCTCAAACGCTTCGTCACCGAAAGCGGTAAAATCCTGCCTCGGCGCGTGACCGGCATGTCCGCCCGCATTCATCGCAAGATTACCCGCGAAGTGAAGCGCGCCCGTGCCGCGCTCCTCATGAAGTAATTTCCTCCTTCAACGGCCCGGTCGGCGATGCCTACGCATTCCGACCGGGCCATTTTTTTGTTTCGCTGTGTCTTGAAATTCCAAAAAAACCAGCCAATCTCCCTCGCATGAAAAAATTCCTCGTCCTAGCCACCGCTACCGCCATCGCTTTTCTCCCCGCTTGTAAGAAAAAAGAAAAAGGCGATCAGTTTGCCGGAGTCGACGGCGATTTCGTGACCAGCACACCGCTCGGCGAACGCTTTGAGGGCGGCGCGAATTTCATGAGCCCGAATGTCCAGAAAGGACAGTTCTCACCTGTTTTCTTCAGCTTCGACAGCTACAGCGTCGAACCAGCTGAGTCCTCCAAAATCCAAGCCGTCTCCTCGTCCATTTCCGCTGGTTCCGACCGCCTCATCATCGCCGGCTTCACCGACGAGCGTGGCACGCAGGAATACAACCGCGGCCTCGGCGAGCGCCGTGCGCAGGCCGTCCGCCAAGCCTTGATCGATGCTGGCATCCAAGGCGACCGCATTCAGACCGTGAGCTTCGGCAGCGAAATGCCCGCCGATCCCGCGAGCAACGATGCGGCTTGGGCTAAAAACCGCCGCGCTGAATTCGGCGTCGTCAAGTAAGCCCTCTTCCTGTAGCGCGGGCGTCTCGCCTGCGATTGGAACTCCACGGATGGCGAGACGGTCGTCCGACCACCGCATGCAGCGTCACGGCCTCTGAAAACCTCGCTCCAGTTCCGGCTAGACGCCCGCTCTAGTCAGTCCCGCGCCCGCGCGGCGACTTTTCGCACTCTTCACAACGAGGTCCGCACCCCGCTGTTCATGCCCGTCGGCACGCATGCGACGGTGAAAGCCCAGACACCCGATTTCCTTCACGACTCGGGTTCCCAAATCCTCCTCGCCAATACCTACCACCTTCTCCTCCGTCCCGGACCCGAGGTTTTTCGTCAAGTCGGAGGCATCCACCCATTCATGAGTTGGGAGCGCTCCGTCCTCACCGACTCGGGCGGATTCCAGATTTTTTCCCTCCCCCACTCGCGCTCGATGACCGAAGCGGGCGCTGTTTTTCAGAGTTACCTCGACGGCCGCACGATTCTCCTGAGCCCCGAGCGCAGCATTGAAACGCAGGTCGCCATTGGCAGTGACATCATGATGGTCCTCGATCAATGCGTGCCCTCGACAGTCGATGAATCCATCGCCCGCGCCGCGATGGAACTCACCCACCGCTGGGCCGCACGCAGCCTCGCTGCGCGGGGCGATTCCCCTCAAGCCATGTTCGCCATTGTCCAAGGCGCGCTGCATTTGGGCCTCCGCAAAGAAAGTGCCGAAGCGCTGTGTGCGATGCCGTTCGACGGCTACGCGATCGGCGGCCTCGCCGTCGGCGAGGGCAAGAGCGAGCGAGAGGACACCTGCGAATTCGCCGCCTCGCTTTTGCCGGAAGACAAACCCCGATACCTCATGGGCGTCGGCACTCCGCTCGACATTTTAGAAGCGGTCCACCGCGGCGTGGACATGTTCGATTGCATCATTCCCACGCAGGTCGCTCAGCGCGGCGGGGCCTTCACTTCGCGTGGATTCCTGCAGCTCCGGCGCGGCATTTATAAAAGCTCTACCGAGCCGCTCGATCCCGATTGCCCCTGCCCGACCTGCGCCCGCCACACCCGTGCCTACCTGCATCACCTCACAAAGTGCAAGGAGACGCTCGGCTGGCAACTCATCGGCCAGCACAACATTTTTTTCTACCACCGCCTCATGGCAGAAATCCGCCAGAGCATCCTCGAGGATCGCTTCCTCCCGCTCTACGAGGAAAAGCGGGCCATCCTTGCTGTGGACGACCTCGACAATCCGGTGACCCCGATGCGCCGCAATCCCCCAAAATCCCTGAAGCTCGGAGCCTACAAAATCCACACAGCCCTCGAGGGATTCTCGAGCATCCTCCACATCGACTCCGGAGAGATCATGCACTCACGCACCGAGCCGATGGTCGAGTCCCGCCAGCTCTACATCGAGCAGTCCCAGCTCGCCGAGCGCCTCCGAGAGGAAACCTCCGACCCGCTTGTAATCTGGGATGTCGGCCTCGGTGCCGCCGCCAACGCCATGGCGGCGATCGAGTGTTTCGAGTCGCTCGCGGAAACCGGCCCGGTGCGACCGATGCACCTCGTCAGTTTCGAGAACGACCTCGACTCGCTCCGACTCGCTTTCAAAAACCACGACCGCTTCCCCTACCTGCGCCACGGCGGCCCCGCCGCAATTCTTAAAAACGGCCGCTGGCAATCCAAGAAACACCCTGGTCTTTCCTGGGAACTTCTCGAGGGCGGCTTTCTGGAAAACCTCGGCTCCGCCGCCGCGCCGGATTTGATTTTCTACGACATGTTCTCTGGAAAAACCTCCGCCTTCGCGTGGACTCTCGACGCCTTCCGCCAAATCCTCGCGCGCTGCGTGGACCGCGATGTCGAGTTATTCACCTACACCTGCTCCACCGCCTCGCGCGTGGCCATGCTTGGCGCGGGCTTCGGAGTCGCCCGCGGGCGCAACGCCGGGGACAAAGAAGAAACCACCATCGCGTTCACCAATCTCGAAATCGCCCGCCGCCGCCAACGCGACGTCCTCGGCGCAGACTGGCTCGCGCGGTGGAACCGCTCCGCCGCGAAGTTCCCCAAGGATCTCCCTTCGGAGTCACGCAACGACTTTGAAAAATCCCTCCGCGCGCTCCCCCAATTCCTCGCTTTAGCGGGCTGATTGACACCCGCCGCCCAGCCACCCATATTCCCTGCCCGTCCAAACCCGGGCGGAATTTGAATTTATGGAAAATATTCGCAACATCGCCATCATCGCCCACGTCGATCACGGCAAGACAACGCTCGTGGATCAACTTCTCAAGCAGGCCGGAACCTTCCGTGCCAACCAGAAAACCGACGAGCGCATGATGGACTCGATGGATCTGGAGAGGGAAAAAGGCATCACCATCCGCGCCAAGAACGCCGCTTTCCGCTGGAAGGATTACCATGTGAATATCGTGGACACTCCCGGCCACGCCGACTTCGGCGGAGAGGTCGAGCGCATCATGAAAATGGTGGATGGTGTTTTGCTCGTGGTGGACTCCCACGACGGCCCGCAGGCGCAAACAAAATTCGTGCTGCGCAAGGCCATGGAGAACGGACTGAAGCCGATCGTGGTCATCAACAAGATCGACCGCGAGAATGCCCGTCCGCACAAGGTTCTCGACATGGTGTTCGAGCTTTTCATGGAACTCGGCGCGAGCGACGAGCAACTGGATTTCGCCCACATCTACGCCAGCGCCAAGCAAGGCTTCGCCAAAAATGAAGTCACCGATTCCAGCGACAACATGGAGCCTCTCTACGAGGCAATTGTGAAACACATCCCGCCGCCACCGAAGCCCGATGTCGACTTTTTCCGCATGCTTGTGTCGAACCTCGACTACAGCGACTACCTCGGCCGTATTGCCTACGGACGCATCATCAGCGGCAAGGTCGCGCACGGCCAACAGATCGTTTGCATCCACAGTGGCAACCGGAAGGAAAAGGCGAAAATCACAGCGATTTTCTCGCACGAGGGCCTGGAGAAAGTTCAGGTCCAAGAGGCCTCGGCCGGCGATATCGTGGGCATCAGCGGCTTCGAGGAAATCTTCATCGGCGAAACGCTCGTGGACACCGAGGAACGCGAGGCCCTGCCGTTTGTCGAAATCGATCCGCCGACGATCTCCATGAAGATTTGCGTGAACGATTCGCCATTGGCTGGCCGTGAAGGAAAGCTCCTCACCGCCCGCCAGATTCGCGACCGCCTCATCAAAGAGACACGCGGCAATGTTTCCATCATGGTCGCCGACACCGATGTCGCGGGCCACTTCGATGTGAAGGCCCGTGGCGAGATGCAGATCGCCGTGCTTGTTGAGCAAATGCGCCGCGAGGGCTTCGAGCTACTTGTTTCCCGCCCTGAGGTCATCTTCAGGCGCGCCGAGAATGGTTCCGTGCTTGAGCCGATGGAAAGTCTCTATGTCGATGTGCCGCCGGAAAACCTCGGCGACATCCTACAAACCCTCGCCGGCCGCAAAGCCGAGATCATCAACATGGAGCACAATCCCCACAGCGTGCTCGTTCAGGCCACGATCCCCACTCGCGGCATCATCGGCTTCGAGACCGATCTCGTGAACCTCACCAAGGGCCACGGCATTTGCAGCCACCTCTTCAAGGAATACGGTCCGCACAAGGGCGAGATTCCGAGCCGCAACAATGGCGTCCTCATTTCCATGGAAGGCGGCACCAGCATGGCCTACGCGCTCGACACAATCCAGGTGCGCGGACGGCTCTTCATCGGGCCGCAAGAGGAAATTTACGAGGGAATGATCATTGGCGAAAATGCCCGCCCCGACGACATGCCGGTGAACCCCTGCAAGGCGAAAAAATTGACCAATATGCGAAGCCAAGGTGATGGCAAAGGCATCTCCCTCGCTCCGCCGCTTGTGATGAGCCTCGAGCGTTCGCTCGAATACATCGCGCCGGACGAGTATGTGGAGGTCACTCCCAAATCCCTGCGCCTTCGCAAGAAAATCCTCGATGCCAACGGACGCAAACGCGCCGAGAAATCGGCCGGGGTTTTTGCGGAATAATTAATCCATCTGGGTCGGAGCAAGCCCCTGCCGTGATCGCGCAGCAACGGCGCTTCGCGCTTCCGCACGGTCGGCGCGTCAGCGCCTATCGAAAAATCCTAGGTAGGGATGGATCGCCGAGCCGTCCTACTTTTGCGGCGCAGCCGCCCTTGTCTCGCAGCAACGGCGCTTCGCGCCTGAATCTTGGGGCCGCTCGGCGAGCCGCCCCTACCTTTGGGGAACGATTCGCACTTCCGCGAGGTCGGCGCGCCAGCGCCTATCGAAAAATCCCAGGTAGGGATGGATCGCCGAGCCGTCCTACTTTTGCGGCGCAGCCGCCCCCTTCTCCCTCTTACCCTTCAGGCAAAATCGTCCCAGGCCAATCCCTCCAATCTCCGATCAATCCCGCACGAACCGGATTTTCGAGAACATACCGGGTTTTCTCTTGGAAATTTTCCTCACCGCGTAGCCGGTGCTCGAAAAAATCCCGCTGCCAATCGAATCGAAGTGCACGCGCCGTCCATCGTTTCCAGTCGCGGATGCTTTTGCCGACATTTGCCTCTGGCGGAAATCCAAGAACCAAGTGCACATGATCCGGCATGATGGTGGCCGCATGGACCCACCAAATCCGCGAGTTCACGCGATGCAGGATCGAGTCTCTGATTCCTCGAGCGGTTTCGGGCGAGGCGAAAGGCATCAAACTCCGATCCTTCACGCAGCAAGTCATAAAAAACACGGATCCGTGAATATCCACCCAGAGCGGAAGATCATGGGGCAAGGACTTGCGGCCGGCATTCATGGAACAACACTCTGGAAAATCCGGGTTGGAATAAAATCCAAAAAGAGGAGGGCTGGCTGGAGGCCGTCGGCGCGTCAGCGCCTATCGAAAAAATCCCAGGTAGGGATGGATCGCCGAGCCGTCCTACTTTTGCGGCGTAGCCGCCCTTGTCTCGCAGAGACGGCGCTTCGCGCCTGAATCTTGGGGCCGCTCGGCGAGCCGCCCCTACCTTTGGGGAACGATTCGCACTTCCGCGCGGTTGGTGCGTCAGCACCTTTCGAAAAATCCAAGGTAGGGATGGATCGCCGAGCCGTCCTACTTTTGCGGCGCAGCCGCCCCCTTCTCCCTCCTACCCTTCCGGCAAAATCGTCCCAGGCCAATCCCTCCAATCTCCGATCAATCCCGCACGAACCGGATTTTCGAGAACATACCGGGTTTTCTCTTGGAAATTTTCCTCACCGCGTAGCCGGTGCTCGAAAAAATCCCGCTGCCAATCGAATCGAAGTGCACGAGCCGTCCATCGTTTCCAGTCGCGGATGCTTTTGCCGACATCTGCCTCTGGCGGAAATCCAAGAACCAAGTGCACATGATCCGGCATGATGGTGGCCGCATGGACCCACCAAATCCGCGAATTCACGCGATGCAGGATCGAGTCTCTGATTCCTCGAGCGGTTTCGGGCGAGGCGAAAGGCATCAAACTCCGATCCTTGACGCAGCAAGTCATAAAAAACACAGATCCGTTAACATCCACCCAGAGCGGAGGATCGTGCGGCAAGGACTTGCGGCCGGCATTCATGGAACAACACTCTGGAAAATCCGGGTTGGAATAAAATCCAAAAAGATGAGGGCTGGCTGGAGACCGTCGGCGCGTCAGCGCCTATCGAAAAAATCCCAAGTAGGGATGGATCGCCGAGCCGTCCTACTTTTGCGGCGAAGCCGCCCCCTTGTCTCTCAGAGACGGCGCTTCGCGCCTGAATCCTGGGGCCGCTCGGCGAGCCGCCCCTACCTTGGGGAACGATTCGCGCTTCTGCGCGGTTGGTGCGTCAGCGCCTTTCGAAAAATCCTTGGTAGGGATGGATCGCCGAGCCGTCCTACTTTTGCGGCGCAGCCGCCCTTGTCTCGCAGAGACGGCGCTTTGCGCCTGAATCCAGGGGCCGCTCGGCGAGCCGCCCCTACCTTTGGGGGACGCTTCGCGCTTCCGCGCGGTTGGTGCGTCAGCACCTATCGAAAATCCCAGGTAGGGATGGGTCGCCGAGCCGTCCTACTTTTGCGGCGCAGCCGCCCTTGTCTCGCAGAGACGGCGCTTCGCGCCTGAATCTTGGGGCCGCTCGGCGAGCCGCCCCTACCTTTGGGGAACGATTCGCGCTTCTGCGCGGTTGGCTGGGGAGTGGCCAATCCAAAAATCCGAGTTCTGATTGGCGATGCCCTAAAAAAACCTGCCGGGTGCCGCGCCCCACACCCATGCGACGCGAACACCCGGCACCCGTTTTGGGGGAAGTGGTTTTACCTCGCGAGTTGAACTCGAACGCGGCGGCCGCGACCGTTCTTTCCGCGGACTACCACCCGACCGCTGTCGAACAAGTCGGCCATGGCGGCGACGAGTTCGCGGCTGTTGCGGGCGCAGGATCCTACGACCGAGATAAGTTCACCGAGGCTGTATTTGGTTTTGTTGATTTTTTTGTAGATGTTTTTCATAGGAGTTTTTCCTTTGCTGTGTTTGACAGCATCAGGAATGCCAATGTTCAAAAAAAAATTTGACACCCCCTCAAGATGGGCCTCTGCGTAGGGGAAACGGCCCTCTGGGAGCCTCAGAACAGCAGAAAGGCTGCGTAAAAGTAGGCGGCAAAAATTGCTCCTGCCACTACCACACCCGTCGCGCGGGCGAATTTTTCCGCCAAGGTTCCCCGGATTGCCTGCTCGCAGAGCAGCGCCAGCGCCACCCAGAGCATCGGGAGCACGAAGATCCATGCGCCATCGCGAGCCATCCACACGGAGAAGGCGGGAAATGTCGCCTCCACATTTTGCGCAAACCCGCCCGCCTTCAGCAGCACATTCACTGAGAGTAGACCGAGGGAGACGAAGACAAACTGAGTGAGTCCGATGGTAAGAATCATATTGTGGAGAGAAGCGCCCGCCGCATGACCTCCAGCGGCGCGGGGCGGTTGAACCAGATTTCAAAGGAGAGAGCGCCCTGATGAAGCAACATTCCAAGCCCATTCGCACAGCGTGCGCCAGCAGACGCCGCATCTTCCATCAACCGCGATAAGCCTCCCGAATACACCGTGTCATAAACAAGCAAGTTCGGGGTCAAAAGCGATGGGGAGATCACCGGAGGATCGAGGCGGCTCATGCCGAGCGAGGTCGCATTGATGAGTATGTCGGCATTTTCGAGTTCGTGGCGCAGAGCCTCATCCTCAAACGGAATCGCCACCAACCTCTCGACCGGCCCGCTCAAATGCTCGGAGTGGAAAAACGGCGCGAGGTCATTTTTCAGCGCTTGGATTTTCTCGACGGAACGGTTCACGAGCACCAACCGCTCGCAGCGTTCCCGCGCACACTGCACGGCAATCGCCCGCCCCGCCCCGCCGCCAGCTCCGAGGAGCACCACGCGCAAGTCGCGCACATCCACGCTGAATTCCTCGCGAATCGCGCGAACGAGCCCTGGCCCGTCGGTGTTGAAGCCATGTAATTTCCCGCCTGAGACCACGATCGTATTCACGCTCCCCGAGGCCCGTGCGTAGTCGTCCGCTTCGTCCACCACCGCCAACGCCGCCGCCTTATGGGGGATTGTGACATTCGCCCCGAGGAAGCCCGCACGCGGCAGGGCACGCACCGCATCCACAAAACGCTCCGGAGGCACATGCAGCCTCGTGTAGCGGGCGGGGATACCACACGCAGCGAGCGCAGCATTTTGAAAAACCGGGGATCGCGAGTGGGCCACCGGATCACCGATCACGCCAAGCCTTATGGCGGGCTCGATGGAAGAAAATTTCTCCGGGTTCGAAACCAAATCCTCGGCTGAAAAAATGTCCGGATCGATCATAGCGGGGACGCCAGAAAAGCAGGCGGCCTCGATGCTGGCAAGGGCGGTGGATTTTTTACCCGCGAATGAATCGAATGACCGCGAATAAAACGGCGGGGCCTCCGTGTCTTTCCGGGATTCAGGAGCTATCGGGCTTTCCCACCCCGACGAACGGATCGCGGCGCATAAGCATCATCGAATATCCACAACAGTCGCGAGCCTGTGATCGTTTCGCGTCGCGGCACAGAGTCGATTGGGATGCTTCCTTTGGAAGAGTGGGAAGGACTTCAAGAAACAGCGCGCCTGCTCCGACAGGTCAGGCATTTTACCTGACATCGAAAGATTTACGCTCGCGGGCGGGACGCCCGCGCTACATTCCAGAAGCCCAAATGCGAGCGAATTTTGGCATAAGATTCAAATAAAATAAGGCCGTGACTTCCGTGGCTTCCCAAAATCGCGAGGAGCCTAAGAGGGCTAATAGAGGATCACCCTTACATTTTCCGAACGTAGAAAAGCTCCTTCAGGGATTTGTGCGTCCTTTGGAATCTGAATGGATGTTAATTTACTGTCCATTATACTGCGCACAGCAATGGATCGGACGGATTCTGGAACTTTCAGTTTTTGCATCTTAAGTTGCGAAGGAACATTAAGTAATGTTGTTATTTGTTTGTCATACAAAACACCATCGATGGATCGATAATTAGGATTAGCGGGATCAACATTAATTTTCACCATACTTGTGCATCTGCCGATTATACCAATAAACTCAAGACTAGCCGGGAGATTTAGCCCTTTAATCGCCGTTCCACCAAAAACAAATTGATTAATCCTTTTTAATGATTGCGGTATATAAATTTCAGACAAATTTTTGCAATCAAGGAAAGCCGTGTCTCCTACAAACAACATTGTATCTGGCAAGACCACTTCCTCAATTTTATGATTACCAGAAAATGCACGCACTCCAATACCTCCAACCGGTTTTCCTTGAATGCTAGCGGGCACTATGACGCGCTTAGAATTACCGATATACTTACCGATTGAACACCACCCGTCACTCTCGTCATGAAACGAAACCTCAAAATCCTTCTCTGGGCATTCTTTGCCTTTGGAAGATGCGCGGGATGAATTGAAACCTGTTTTTGCCACTTCGACAGGTGCGGAGGCGGCCGAGGTTTTGGCTTCCGCAATCATGTCTTTCAGCTTTGTGGCGGCATCAAGGTTTCCGGTTTGCGTCGCCTTCCGGATGAGTTGCTGGGCGGCGAGATCGAAGCGTTTTTCAGCTGGGCCGGTGGCTATGGCGGCCGCCTTGTCGCGTTGATCGACCAATCGCACAAGTTCCTTGTCCTGTGGCGTCTTCGCCTCGCCCTTGAAATCCGCTAATTCCTCGGGGTCTTCGATTGCCTCCTTGAGCTTCATGGCCGACTCGAGATTACCGGACTGGGTGACCTTGCGGAGCAACAGCTGGGCAGCCATGTCGAATCGTCTCTGAATCGGAGCCACGACTTGGGCTTTCTCTTTGCTGAATCGCTCCGCCAAGCGCGCAATCTCCGCTTCGTAGATGGAAATGGAGTCCGAGGTTTTGTCAGGTTCAGGCGTCGCCACGGGCTCTGGAGTCTCTGCAGGAGAAGGCGTCTCTTCTTCATTGGACTGCGCGACAACCGTATTTTGATCGGCACTCTCGGCTGGCTCGGGCGATTCCTCGTTGATTTTGGATGAAGTATTTTGTGCGTTAATTTCCGAAGCGAGCTTTTGTATTTCTTGGGCAAGCTGACTTGCTTTATCCATGTCCTTCTGCTCCATGGCGGCATTCATCGAGGCTTGGAGCACCTTCAAATACTGAAGCTTGGCGTCTTTCACGGAGTCATCCCGTGGCGCTTGAGCGGCTGGCGATTCTTCCGTCGGCGCAGGCTCGGCGGGCTGCGGTTCCGTCGGAGCCTCCTCGGCTGGCTCTACCTCGGTCGGTGTTTGTTCGATCGGCGCCTGTTCGCTTGGGGCTACTTCGCTGCTGGCCTGGTCGGCTGGCGCAGGCTCGGCTGGGGCTTCTTCCGTTTGCTCCTGACCTGTGGAAGCTTGTTCAGCCGGCGCTGGCTCAGCCGGGGTTTGTTCTGCTGGCGCTTGCTCAGCCGGCGCTTGCTCAGCCGGCGCTTGCTCAGCCGGGGTTTGTTCTGCTGGCTCGGTTGGGGCGGGTTTTGGTTTGGAATCGCACGATGATGATAGGATCGAAACCAACAATAAAAGTGCGCCGAGGAGTTGGGATTTAGTCATAGCTGCAAACCCGCACACTAAGAGGGAAGCGGCACCTCATGTCAATCTCGCTGGTGCCCGCTGGGATTGGCGTCGCGGGGGAAAATCTGCTTTCCGATTTTCCCCCTCCGTGTGCTTTGTGGCTCCGTGAGAGGATGTATTTTTTCGTAACGGCGCCTGCGCCCCTGGATCTGCGGCTGCCACGGAGGACAGCCCTCCAAGGATTCGCGAGGATTCGCGTCCATTCGCGGGCCAAAATCTGATTTCCGGTTTTCCTCCTCCGTGTGCTTTGCGGCTCCGTGAGAGGATGTATTTTTTCGTAACGGTGCCTGCGCGCCTGGATCTGCGGCTGCCACGGAGGACAGCCCTCCAAGGATTCGCGAGGGTTTGCGTCCATTCGCGGGCCAAATTTTCCGGTCTCCGGTCTCAAATTTCCGGTTTTTTCTCCCTCTGTCGATCTCCCCTTGGAATCGATTCGAACTGCGAATCCCACGCAACCAAAATCTCTTTTGCAAAGGACATGACGCGGGGGGAGCGAACCTGTATGGATAGTCGATGAGCACATTGAATTTTTCGGACCTGGGCCTGTCGCCAGAGATTTTGAAGGCGGTGGCGGACTTGGGGTTCGAGCAGGCCTCGCCCATCCAGAGCGCGGCGATTCCAGTTTTGATGGAGGGCCACGATGTGGTCGGGCAATCACAGACCGGCTCGGGAAAGACGGCGGCCTTTGCAATTCCTGCGATTGAAATTTGTGCGGCGCAGGACCGGTCGGTTCAGGTTTTGATTATGTGCCCCACCCGCGAGCTGGCCATGCAGGTTGCGGATGAGGTTCACAAACTCTCAGTCCATAAGCGCGGCATTCATGCGGTGCCGATTTACGGCGGGGCGTCGTATGAGCGGCAATTTCATGAATTGAAAAAAGGCGTGCAGATCGTGATTGGCACGCCGGGGCGAATCATGGACCACATGCAGCGCGGAACCTTGCGACTGGACGCGGTGAAAATGGTCGTCCTCGACGAGGCGGACCGCATGCTCGACATGGGCTTCCGCGAGGATATCGAACACATTTTGAAGGCCACACCGAAGGAGCGGCAGACGGTGTTTTTCTCCGCGACGGTTTCGAAGCCCATTCGCGATTTGATCGATCGGAACTCCCGCGAACCGAAGTCCGTGAAGATCGAACAAAAGACTCTGACGGTGCCTGCGATCGAGCAGTGGTATTTCGAGGTGCCGCTGCGCAACAAGCGCGAGGCTCTTCTCCGCCTTGTGGATTTCCATGGATTCAAGCTGGGCATTGTTTTTTGCAACACCCAGCGAATGGTCGATGAACTCGCCGATGATTTGGTCGCTCAGGGAATCTCAGCGGACCGGCTGCACGGCGGCTTGTCCCAGACCCAGCGCACGCGTGTGATGAACAAATTCAAGCAGGCGGAGTTTGAATTTCTCGTGGCCACGGATGTCGCGGCGCGCGGCATCGATGTGGATGACCTCGAACTCGTCGTGAATTACGACCTGCCCTACGACGCCGAAGACTATGTGCACCGCATCGGCCGGACGGGACGCGCCGGCCGCAAGGGGATGGCGGTGACTTTTGTGACTGGGCGGGACATTTATAAAATCCAGCATCTCGAGCGATTCACCCGCACCAAAATCCAGCGCGGCAAACTTCCCACGGCCAATGAGGTCGAGGAGCGCCGCTTGGAGGGAGCCTTTGATCAAATCCGTGAAGTCCTCGAACGAGGAAATCTCTCCTCGGCCCCTGTGGAACGGCTTTTGGAAGAAGGCTACAGCTCGACTGATATCGCCGCGGCGATGTTCGAGCTTCTCACCGGCGGAGCTCCCGCGCCCGAAGAGATTGTAGAGCCCAAAGCCAAAAAGCATGAGCGGGGCTCGGATATGCCACCGCCGCCGCTCCGCCCGCCTTCCCGCGGAATGCGCTGGGTAAGCCTGAATGTCGGGCGTGAGGAGAGAGTATCGCCCCGAGACATCATCGGGCTTTTGGAGGATTCGCTTGGATTACCGGCCCGCTCGGTGGGAATCATTGAGATCAAACCCGGACAGTCCTTCGCCCAGGTTCCTCAGCAATTTCTCGATGTGCTGCGCGATGGCCCGCGCGAGATCGAAACAAATGCCGCCCCAGTGATAGTTTCGCTTTTCGACATGGAGCGACCGGAGAAGAAGAGGCGGACGAAGGATTGACAGAGTCGCCTGACTTTCGAATCGGCAGAAGTGGGCGCTGACGGAGCAGCGCCCTCCAATTTTTTTCGAGCTCTCCGTGACATTGTGACTCCGTGAGAGTCTCGAATTCTTACACGTTGGCGACGCGGAGGTAGCGATCACGCCTTTCTCAAATGGCGACGAATCCAGGAGGGGCTTCTCCGGCAATCAACCACTGACCTGATCCAAACCGTGTCGTCCCCAATCGTGTAGTAAATCGCGACCGGAAAACGCTTCGATAGAGCGCGGTGGAATTCTCTGACTGCTTTGCGATGGATGCCGCCGAATACTTTGAGGCTTTCAATATCAGAGAAAAGATTGGTCATAAAATAACCCCCCAACCCTTTTTCTTTATCCTCATAAAAATGAAAGCCGCCGATGAGATCCTCTTTCGCAAGATCGAGAATCTGGAGCTTCATTTCACGGCTTGTTTGATCTGCTCCTTCGCTTCTTCCCAATCAATAAACCGAGCCTTTCCATCCGCTATCAATTGCTCGCGCTCATTGAGAATGTCTTTGTGCCACTGAGGAATCTCTAGATTTTCTTCAACGCTGGAAATGTCATCCCAGATAGCCTCCATAGCGATCAGCTTTTCTTGGAGGGTCAGTTGATGAATCTGCTCGATTACGCTCATGACTGAAAACTACGAAATGCCACTCAGCTCGCAATCGAATTCTTGAGTCGCCTGACTTGCGAATCGGGAGAAGTAGGCGCTGACGGAGCAGCGCCCTCCACAACTTTGAATCTCTCCGTGACTTTGTGACTCCGTGAGAGTCTCTGATTCTTACAAGCCGGCGAGGGCGGCTTTGGCGGCGGCGGATTTTTCCGCATACCACTTGTCAAACTCGGCCTGAGGGAGGATGCGGATTTTGGCCTTCATGTTGTAGTGGCCAGTGCCGCAGAGCTGACTGCAGGCGAGCTCTAGCTCCGCGGGGCGAGTGGCGTTGAATTGCACCCACTTGATCGTGCGGCCTGGGACGCAATCCTGATACAGGCGGAACGACGGGACATAGAACGAGTGAATGACATCTCGGCTGCGGAGGAGGACATGCACGGTCTTGCCGAAGGGAATCACTAACTCGGTGGCAGTGAAGTCGTCCTTGGCGGCGGGGTCGTTCTGGTTCACGCCGAATTTATTATCCATCGTAAACAAATTCGCCGCGCAATCGCCCAGCTTGTTATCTGCTCCGGCATAGCGGAAATCCCACCCGAATTGATAAGACACGATATCCACCGTGACGGCGTCGGCGGGGATAGGAGCTTGCGTGAGTTCATTCCAGACGCGGTTGCCCCAGATCGCGAGGGTCAGGAAGATGGCCGTCGGGATAATTGTCCACCAAAATTCCAAGGTATTGTTGCCATGGCTGTAGTGGGCTTTGTGGCCAGGGCGACGGCGGTATTTGATGAGATAGATGATATAGACACCTTGCGTGGCTACGAAGACGACGAGCGTGAGCCAGAAGATGAAATTCAGGATTCCGTCAATTTTCTCACCGCCAACGGTGATATTTTCTGGAGCCCAGTAGAGATTGTCGGTGCGGGTCTCGGCTTGGGCAACAGGCGCTGAGAAGCCAAGGAGCAGGAGGCAGAGTGCGGTGATTCGGAGAAGTAGGCTCATGGCAAAAGTCAGGCGGCTGGGGGAGCGGCGGGAGCGGGATTGGTTGGTGCGGCGGGCGCTGGCGCGGCATCTGCGGAAATCTTTTCGGCAGGGATGTTTTTCAGGTCTTTTTGGGTCCAAGGCTCCTTGCGGTCGGTTGAGGCACGGACTTTGGCGACGAACTCCGCGGTGATCGGAGGAGCGCTGTTGCCCCATTCGCTGCGGATGTAGGTGAGAATGCCGGCGATTTCGCTGTCTTTCAACTGAGCCCAGGGCGGCATGGCGTTGTTGTAGCTCTTGCCCATGACTTGAACAGGCCCCTGCATGCCGGCGAGCAGGATTTTTACGAGGTGGTTGTCACCCACCCAGTCACCACCGACGACCCATTCGCTGGCGACGAGAGGCGGGAATTGGCCAGCGACACCCATTCCGCTGCCTTGGTGGCACACGGCGCAGTTTTGGGTGAAAAGGCGCTTGCCGATGACTTTGGGATCGGGCGGAGCGGCAGGGCCAGCAGCGGCACCGCTGATTTCGGGATTATAGACATCCGCTTTGAAGCCACCGCTGTTACTGGCGAGGTGAAATCCACCCCAGAAAACGAGGATTCCTGCAAAAATGACGAGCCAAAAGGGAATGGGGGAGGATTTCTCGGTGGGCTCGGCGGCTTCACGCAGAACGGGAGCGGAAACCTCAGTTGCGGGTGTTTCGCTCGGCTTGTGCGGGTCGTTCGAAGGCGTGTTCACTGTGTTTTACTTGGCGGTTGCGACCGGGGATTCCGGCAGCGGGTAGCTTTGGTTCAAGGAAAGAAGGTAGGCGGCAAGGGCTTTGGCCTTCTCGGTGGGAACAACTTCGTAGCCGGGCTTCGGCGCGCAGGGCCCAGTGAGTCCGAGGACTGCTTCATTCGAGGGCTGACCTTGGATTTTAATAACATTATATAGGAAGCTATACGATGGCATGTTCGACCAGGGATTCACACTTCGTGGCTCGAAGAGGTGGCGGTGAATGGCGTTGAGGTCCGTGACGCGGGCTCCGTAGTTCGAGAGGTCTTGTCCGACGCGAAGGGTGCCGGGGAGGGCGGTTTTTTCGCGGAGGTAATCGCGGGCGACGGTCTGGCGCTTGCCGAGTTCTTTGTCGATATCCGTCGTGAGCGGGGAAAAACGAACCTGCTGGGAGTGGCATTCCACGCAACCATTGGAGGCGTAGACTTTTTGACCGGCGACGGCGAGTCCGGAAACGGCGGGAGGAAGGACGCCACCGGTGGCCTCATCGGGAACGGGCTGAAGGTTGCCGAGATTTTTGAGCGGGTAATTTACGAGTCCGAGCCAAGCGGAGCCGAAGATCAAAAAGATGCCAGTGAAAAGGGATGGGAGTTTGTTCATACCGCAACGGGCTCCTGAGAATTTTCCTCACGCACTGCCAACATGGCGGGCGCTTGGTTTTTGCGAGTGTCCAGCAGGATGCCGATGAAGTGCAAGGCGAAGCTCACTGCGGATCCCAGAATCAGGACGCTTCCCATCATAGCTTGGAAGCGGAAGGGCCAGGCGAACTCCATGGAGCTTCGGAAGGTGACGATGGTCTGATTCAGTGCGGATCCTTGGATGAGACCTCCGAGAAGAAGTCCCGAAACCGCCAATCCGAATCCTGTCGCAGCCAGCCAGAAATGAAGTGAAATGAATGGGGCGCAGGGCCATTCCTTGCCGGTGAGGCGAGGCACGATGTAGTAGATGGCGCCGAAGGCGGTCATGGCAAAGAAGCCGAAGTGGCCGAGTTGATAGAGCGCCCGGTTTGTGTCGGAAAATTGTGTCATCGAATTCACCAACGGCAGGGAATTGATGGCCGAGAGCACCCAGTAGGTCACCAGCGAACCAATGCCGACGACCACAAAGCGGAGGGCTGGGCTCCATGCGACCGGGGCGTAGTGACCTTGGAAGGTGAGGTGGAGATTCACGCCGATCGCTAGGGCTGGAACCAAGAGCATCACACTGGCGGCGACGCCGGCGCTGGTGATCCAAGCAGGGACTGGGCCACCAATAATTTGCGCGCCACCGGTCCATGCTCCGAAGAGGAGGAGGGTCCAAAAACCCAGGAGGCTGAGGTTATTGCTGGCAATGGGAAATCCGGTGCTCTTCGGGATGATGTAAAACGCGGCGGCGACTCCGACGGGAACGAGCCAGAGATTCAAGAATCCGCTGGCAAACCAGAGCGCGATGGGTGTTTGGGCTGGGGCGGCGACGGGGTTCCAGACGAGGAGGGCGTTCGCGGTTCCGAATAGCCAAGGAAAGGCCAGGATCGCTGCGAAAACAAACCACGCGGAAACGAAGAGAGCTCCGGATTTTCTCTCGTTGAAAGTAAAGAGAACCCAAATCGCGATCAGAGCGTAGGAGACGAAAAGAATCGGTGTAGCGAATGCAGGCAAGGCGAGAAGCGCGAACGAGGTGCTATTTCCAGCAATGATCGAGCAGGAACCGACGAGAATGCCGAGGTTCCACACAATCCCGGCACTAATCAACATACGATGGTGCCTGAGGGGCACCTTGCTGAGACGAGCCGTGAGCCAAATCGCGATACCAATCGCGGCGGGGGTCGCAAAACCATAGGCTAGAACCGTGGTGGCTGCCTGAACCACACGGCCATAGGTGAGGAAGCTCAGTCCATCCAAAAACCCCGGGAAGACGAGTTGAATCGATCCCACGACTTCCAGCAGGGAGCCGAAGACCAGCCAGAATGCGGCGGAACCGAAGAAGAGCAGAACCGCGCCGCTGGTCGAGGCGTCTATCTGAGCGCGCTCAGGGGCGGTCAAGTCATCCGGCTGATTGGACAAGTCGTTGCTCATTGTTGGGTTTTCGATTTTTTGGTTTTCCCGGCCTTGGCTTCTGTTTTATCAACCGGAGCGGCTAAGGCATTGGCGCCAGCATCGGCGTCGCTTTTCCCCTGTGGAAGGTCATCCGAGGTGTCGGCAGTACCGGCTGGTGTCGCAAGACGCGTGGGCGGCACGGGTTGGCCGGTATTATCCACTACAGGATAGGCCGGGGCGGGTTTGGTCGAGTTCAGCTTGGCCAAGACGAGGGTCATGGCTTGATTGATGGGGATTTGGACGCTTCCTTTAGCCTGATCCACCCAAGCGTAGCTATTGAGTTTTTTCTCGTTTTCGGCCTGGAGGTCGGCGAGGTTTTTCACACGCTCCGCATCGCGAGCAGAATCTTCGGGATCGGTGGTCGCCGAGTATCCGCCACGGAAGAGATTGGTTGCCAGCAAGAACAGGGCTATGAGGCCTATGCCGAGGATGAAAAACCAGGCCTCGGATTTTTTCTTTTCGTTATGGGATGTGGTATCCATCAGTTCTTCAAGGCAATCGATTTTTTAAGGCGCGGGTCGCGAAGTGGCCAAAGCGGGGCGTCTCCGAGGCGTTTCAGGAAAACGGCGGCGAGGGTGCTTCCGATGGCGATCAGGCACGCGATATCGAGCCAGCTCACGACCACGCCGGCTTTGTGCAAGGCGGGGAGCACGATGACATAGACATCGAGGAGGTGCATAGAAAGAATCCACAGAGCCATTCCGCAGAGGAAAGCTGGGCTTTTCTTGCCGAAGTTAAACAACAAGAGCAGGAAGGGCACGAAGAAGTGTCCTACGACGAGGGCGGTGCTGAGGATTTGCCAAGTCTCGGTGTTGCGGCGCAGGAAGTAGACAGTCTCTTCAGGGATGTTCGCATACCAAATGAGCATGTATTGGCTGAATCCGATGTAGGCCCAGAAAATCGTGAAGGCCAGCATGAGCTTGCCCATGATGTGGTAATGCTCGAGCGAAACGATATTTTGGAGATATCCGGCGTTTCGCAGGGCGGTGATGATGAGGACCAGCACGCAGAGGCTGCTGAGGGCGGTTCCGGCGAAAATATAGACGCCCCACATGGTTGAGAACCAGTGGTAGTCGAGGCCCATGAGCCAATCCACGGCGGCGAAGGTCAGACACACGGCGAAAAGCGGCAGGCTGGCGAAAGTGATCTTGCGGTTCAACAAGGTGTAACGAGCGGAGCCGCAGGTGTCTTGGTAGATCGAGTTGGCGCGGAGCCATGTCGCGGCGATGCCGAAGAAAAGGAAATAGAAGGCCGCACGAATCCAGAAGAATTCCTTGGTGAGGTAGGGCCACTTCTCATCGAGGAGGATGTCTTGGCCGGGGAGTTTGGTCATCCAATACCACAGCTTTGGAGCCACAAAGATCAGTGGGATGAAAAGCACACCCATTATGATCAAAAGGCTGGCCATATTTTCTGTCTGGCGACGGACGACTACGCTCCACTCCGCATCGACGGCGTGGTGGACAAGCGTCCAGAAAAGCCCACCCATGCAGATCGTGAGGAAGAAGGTGAAAGCGAAGAGGTAGGAGAAGGCGAATTGCTTGGTGTCGCTGAAGGCGCCAAAACCAACGGCGGCAAACGAGACAAAGGCCAGTGCGACGAGGCCGAGGAAACGACCGCCGACATGCTTGTAATCAAACATGTGGCTGCCGGGTTGGGATGGTTCGTGGCTGCTGCTCATTGTTTCTGCGCTTCGAGTTGGGCCCGTTCAGCGGGCGGAACATCATTGATCGCGGCACCGCCTTGCGAGAGTTGGAGGGCGCGGATATAGGCAACGATCGCCCAGCGGTCCTGCACTTGGATGCGGTCGCCGTAGCCCATCATGGTGTTTTTTCCATGGGTGATGGTGTTGAAGATTTCACCGTCCGCCATGTCGCGGATGCGGGATTGGTGGAGATTGGCGATGGCGACGAGGCCGTATTTGCCGGCGATGCCGTTTCCAGCTCCAGTGTCTCCGTGGCAGACTTGGCAGGAGATCGCGTAGCGTTCTTGGCCGCGAGCGATGAACTCCGGGGTGACTTCGTTCACTGGGATGCCGGTCCCCCACTGGTTGTCGAATCGGCCGGTATCGAAATAGGACACGCCGTTCGAAAATTTCACCTGCTTGTAGGGGCTGGGTGACTCGCCGGTCGAGCCATCAACATCCTTGTGCATGGGCATCGCGTAGCCGAGCGGGACAGTTCCCGCGATCGGTTGGCGGTTGCCCCGGCCATCGGCGAAAAACTCGCTGGGCGATTGGGCTTTGACCTTTGGCTGGTCATCCATGTCCGGAAAAAGCTCGATGGGTGGTTTCTGGAATTTTTGTCCGCGGAAGCCGGCGACAGTCACCACCAGGACGACCACCAGAGCGAAAATGGAGAAGAAGTATTTGAGCATGCCCGATTAGTCTCCGTGGATGGTGGTGATGTTGGTTCCGCCGAGGGATTCGAGGAAATCCTGCACCGAGCGGGTGGAGAATTTCGGGTCCTCGGACTCAATGGCGACGAAGAATTTGTCCTCGGTGACTTTTTTGAATCGGTCCCAGTTGAAGAGTTGGTGGTTGAGGCGCGGCAGGCCGTTCATGATCAGCATGCCGAAGACCGCTGTGAAGGCCGAGATGAGGATGGTCAACTCGAACATCACCGGGAAGAATGCCGGCACGGTGTAGAGGTTGGTCGGCTTGCCGGCGACGATGAGTGGGTAGAGGAACGAGGAGGTTCCGAACTCCATCGTAACTGCGGTGAGGAAGCCGGTGAGACCTCCGAAGAAGACGACTTTACCGAGGATCGAGCGCTTGAGGCCCATGGCTTCGTCCATTCCGTGAATCGGGAACGGGGAAAAGACATCCCATTTGGAAAATCCGGCATCGCGGATTTTTTCGGCGGCGTGGTAGAGATCGCGGGCGCACTGAAACTCAGCGGCGACTCCGTAAACAGGTGCTGTGGGATTTCCAACGGCTTCCATATTAGTGATGCGCCTCCCCGTGGTGTGGGTCCGCTTCGGGCAGGACGGCTTTGACTTCGAACATACAAATCATTGGAAGGAATCGAATAAAGAGCAGGAAGAGTGTTCCGAACAATCCAAAGGTGCCGATGAAAGTGCAAATATCGACCCAGGTCGGGTGGAACATTCCCCAAGCCGATGGGGTGAAATCCCGGGCGAGCGTGGTGGCGATGATGACGAAACGCTCGAACCACATGCCGGCATTCGGGAATTGGACGATCACCCAGACCCAAAGGAGATGGGTGCGGAAGTATTTGAACCAGAAAATCTGCGGGGCGACGACATTGCAGAACATCATCGACCAGTAGGCCCACCAGTAGGGACCGAAGGCGCGATACCAGAAGGCCGCGCGCTCGTAGGGGTTCGCGCTATACCAAGCCACGAACAGCTCCATCAAGTAGGCGTAGCCGACGATGGATCCCGTGAGCAGGATGATTTTGCACATCTTGTTCACATGGTCCGTTGTCACGAGGTCATGGAGCGGCTTGTAGATCGCGCAAGCCGGAATCATGATGGTGAGCACCATCGCGAAACCACCGAAAATGGCGCCGGCGACGAAGTAGGGCGGGAAAATCGTGGTGTGCCAACCAGGAACGACCGATGTCGCGAAATCGAAGGACACGACCGAGTGCACTGAAAGCACGAGCGGGGTCGAGAGGCCGGCGAGGATCAGGTAGGCCATCTCGTAGTGGCGCCATTGGCGGTTGCCGCCGCGCCAGCCGAGGGCGAGGACGCCGTAGATGAATTTGCGGATTTTCGTGGTGCAACGATCGCGCAGGGTGGCGAGGTCGGGGATGAGGCCGGTATACCAGAAGAGCACCGACACGGTGAAGTAGGTTGAAACCGCGAACACATCCCACAAGAGCGGCGAGCGGAAGTTTTGCCAGATCGCATTCGCGTTGGGAACCGGGGCCAGCCACCAGGCCATCCAAACGCGGCCGACATGCAGGGCGGGATAAATGCCGGCGCAGACGACGGCGAATAGGGTCATCGCCTCGGCAGCACGGTTGATCGAGGTGCGCCACTTCTGGCGGGTCAGGAAAAGAATCGCCGAAATGAGCGTGCCTGCGTGGCCGATACCGATCCAGAACACGAAGTTCGTGATGTCCCATGCCCAGCCGATGGGGTGGTTGTTTCCCCAAACGCCGACACCAGTCGAGATGAGGTAACCCAAGAGCGCCAAGCACATGAGCGTGAGCGGCACGGTGATCGCCATCGAGATATACCACCAGGTCGGCGTCTTGCCCTCGACGATCGAGCTGATGTAATCGCTGATCCAACCCATCGTGCGGTTGTTAAGCACAAGCGGTTTGCGGACGAGTTGTTTGTCGTCTTCCGTAAGGTGCTCGGGATGTTCGGCGGTGGCGTTGGACATTTCTTAAACCTTAGTGGGCGGCCGGAGCGGCGTGGGCGTCGCCATGGGGCGGTTGGGCGTTGTGGGAATCATGCCCCTCGCCATGGGCGCCGTGGTGACCGGCCCCGTTGGCCATGCCGACTTGATCGGCGCCGGGCATTTGAGGATTCGGGTTGCGAATGCGAGCGAGGTAGGAAACGCGGGGCGCAACATTCAAATACTTGAACATCACATACGCGCGGTCGTCCTTGCGAAGGCGGCTGACCGGGCTATTCGGGTCGGCGACATTGCCGAAGACAATCGAGTCGTTTGGGCAAGACTGCTGGCAAGCGACCTTGAAATTGGCGATCGGTGTCTCGCTGGCTGGGGTTGGGCCGGCTTCGACGAGACGCGAGATTTTGGCTTCCTCGATGCGCTGAATGCAGAAAGTGCATTTTTCCATGACGCCGCGCATGCGCACGGTGACATTCGGGTTTTTCGCCATCTTGAGGCTGTCGGCCATGCCTTTCTTGGCGAGCGGACCCCAGTAGAGCTCGTCGATCGGACGCTGGTTGTAATCGAAATAGTTGAAGCGGCGGACTTTCCAAGGGCAGTTGTTCGCGCAATAGCGGGTGCCGATGCAGCGATTGTAGGCCATCAGGTTTAGGCCGTCCTCGCTATGGACCGTGGCATTGACCGGGCAAACCGTTTCGCAAGGAGCGTTCTCACAATGCTGGCACATGACGGCTTGTGTGAGCATTTCGGGATCTTCGGCTTCGCCGGCAAAATAACGATCGAGGCGAATCCAGGCCATGTCGCGGTTTTTGCGGACTTGGTCCTTGCCGACGACCGGCACATTGTTCTCGGCCTGGCACGCGACGACGCAGGCATTGCAACCGGTGCAGGTATTGAGATCCACCGTCATGCCCCACTGCTCCTTCGAGGTCAACTCGGGGTGGGTGTAGAGAGAAATATTCGGCGGGATGTGGCTATCCATGCCCATCGTTTGGGCAAAGGTATGATCTTTTTCGTAGCGCTCGATGGTGCCTTCGCGCACGAGGTCGCGGCCTTCCATGCTCTTGTGCTCCTGCGTTTGCGCAATCGGATAATCGCGGTCGGTGACTTTGCAGGTCACGCCGCCGAGGGTGCGCATGCAGTTCGAGCGGCGGAGCGGGTAGGCATTGAAACCCACACCATCCATCAAGGCGGAGACTTCCTTGCGTCCATAGCCCAAGGCGATGGAAAGCGAGTTGTCGGCGTGGCCTGGAGCGACGATCGCCGCGGCTTCGATGGTGGTCGTGCCATCGGAAATTTCCACGATGTCAGCGACCAAGTCGTAGTTGACGTCGTTGCCCAATTTCTCGGAGATGTCTCCGAGAATATTGAAGTTATTTGCCTTGATGCCGAGTTTTAGAGCGGTGGCGGGGCTGACGAGGATCGCGTTGTCCCAAGTGACCTTGGTGACAAAATCCGGAGTCTCGAGGAGCCAGGAATTGTTCGCGTAGCGGCCATCATCCACGCTCGGGCTTTGCAGGAAGACCAACTCCAAGCCATCCGACTTGGTGGTCGCGGACTTCGCGAGGTTGGCGGCGGCGGTGGCGTTGAAAGAGGCTTGGACTGGCGCGAAGGCCGTATTGGGTTGGAAGCCATCGCGGAGGAAGGCGTTCCAAGCGGCAGGGTCGGTGGATTTGGCAACCTGCGTGAATGTTGCTTGGACCAACGCTGGGCCGACCGGAGCGGGTGCGCCGTTGAGCGCATTCAAAATCTCGAGTTCCGAACGACCGCCCCACAGCGGGAGGATCATCGGTTGCACCGAAGTGTAGGTGCCGTCAAAAGTGCGAACATCGCCCCAGGCTTCGAGGAAATGGGCGGCCGGAACATGCCAGCGGCAGACTTTGGCGGTTTCGTCCTCGAACAATCCGAGATGAACGGTATCGGCGACCTTCTCGAGAAGTTTGGCGAAACCCAGTTCGGCCGGAGCGCTGTGGGCGGGGTTGCCGCCGAGAATGAAGAGGGCTTTTACCTTGCCGGCGTCGATCGCTTTCGCGAGATCGCCGATGCTGGCAGCGGCAGGAGCGTCGGTTTTGACCGCTGCGATGGTGGCGCCGATGTTGCCGAGGGCGCTGTTGATCGCGTTGACCAAAACCTGCACCGGGGCGGGCGTGAGCGGACCGGCGACGACAATCGAGCGACCGCCATTCTTGGCGAGGTCGGCGGCACATTCTTCGACCCACTTGGGATCAAAGGACGCTTGCGAAGCGGGAACGGCGTTGGCGACGGCGGCCAAGTTGGCGTTGCCGCTGGCTTTGGCGAGGACCAATCCGAGTTGACGGGCGAATTCGCCCATGTCGGAGACCTTCAAACGCAGGCGGTGGTCGGCCATGCCGCCGGTGACCGTGTAGTGGTTCTCGACGACATACAGGCGGTTCATCGGAGCGCCTTTTTGGTCCGGATTGCGGCGAGCGGCAAAGCCCTGCGCGTAACCAATGCCGGTTTCGATCGGATTCAGGAAATCGCTATCGATCGCCAAGATAATGTCGGCGCGGCTGAAATTCGGAACGAGGCGAACATTTGGGCCAAACGAAGCCTCAGCAGCCGCTTCAGCAGGAGCAGCGGCGAGGGGATCATATTCCGCCCAGAGGAGGTCTGGGAACTTGGACTGCAAATCCGCGCGGAGGCGGTTGCGAGTGGGCGAACTGACCGGCTCGGCCAAAATGGCGAGGCCCTGACCATTGCCGGAAGCCACGGATTTTACGAAGGCGTCAAACGCGTCGTCGCTCGAGGCTTGGCCTTTTTCAGTGATTTCTTTCGAGCGGTGGGGATCGTAGAGATTCAGGATTTCCGCCTGAGCAAAGGAATCCGTTCCGCCATTCGAGAACGGATGGAGCGGGTTGCCTTCAAGCTTGGTCGGGCGTCCGTCGCTGGTCGTGGCGATCAATGGCACGGCGCCGTAACGGGCCGGCATCGAGGTCGCGTAGTAGAGAAACTTGCCGGGAATCGTGTATTCCACGCCTTTGGTGAAAGGAACGAGGAACGCATCGGGGCGGCGGCAACCGGTGAGGCCCACGCCGGCGAGCGCGATCGAGGCGCCCATGAGTTTGATGAAATCTCGCTTCGAAAGTCCGCTGTCCTCGTAAAGATCGGCTCCGCGCGGAAATTCCTGTTGGAGCTGTTTCTCGAACTGTGGATCGTTCTCCAACTCACGCAGGCTACGCCAGATGCGTGGGTTTTTCTCCGGTTTCGGGTGGTGGAAATTTCTCTTCATCGATGGCAGCCTCCGCAAGTGACGGGCGGGTTCACTTCCCACTCCTCTTTGAACTTCATGCCGATCTCGCGCTGGGTCTCTTGGCCGGTCGGTTTCCAGGCCATATTGTAGATTTCCGAGGGCGGGCGGAGATGGTTTTCCGGGGCGCGGTGGCAATCCAAGCACCAGCTCATGCTTTGCGGCTCGTGCTGGTAGACGACCTTCATTTCGTTGATCGCGCCGTGGCAGCTGTAGCAGCTCACGCCGCGGTTCACATGCACCGCGTGGTTGAAATAAGTGTAGTCGGGAACCTTGTGGATGCGGACCCAGTTCACGGGCTGGCCGGTTTTCCAGCTCTCACGCACGGCGGCGAGTTTCGGGCTGTCGGCCTTGATTTGCGTGTGGCAGGACATGCAGGTCTGGGTGGTCGGCACATTCGAGTGCGAGGCGACTTCGACGAAGCTGTGGCAATAACGGCAATCCATTCCGAGCTGCTGCACATGGATCACATGCGAGAACGGCACGGGCTGGGTGGGCTCGTAGCCGACGCGGGTGTATTTCGGGGTGAAGTAATACCAGAGTCCCCCGACGATAAAGGTCACGATCGCCCCCACGCAAATCACCAGCTTCAGCGGAAGCCAGTTGGTCCATTTTGGAAAAAAGTTCGCCATGGGTCAGTGCGGAGCCGTCAGATTGTGCCTAGTCCAGCTCGCGAGAAAAGAGACGGGAAAATTGCGTGCCGGCGAAGAGTCGAATACATGTTTTTTCGGGAAAGGTGCCGTATGTCTCCAAATTCTGAGCCAACTGTCAACAATATCGGAAAAAATTATTTGATTTTCCCAGCGCTTGCGTGGGTCGCGCTATTCCTTTTTCACCCACTCCCATGCCCCGCGCAGAGCGGCCCACAGCCTACCTTGCCGGCCATCGAACTCCGCATCGGCACCAAAAAAATCACCGCCGAAGTGGCCGACGAGGATCACGAGCGCGCCGCCGGTTTGATGTTTCGAAAATCCCTCGCATCCGATTCCGGAATGCTTTTCGTAATGGATGATTCCGGCCCCGTTGGCTTCTGGATGAAGAACACCGAGGTGCCTCTCACCATCGCCTACATTGATCCTGCAGGCGTCATCAAAGAACTCCACGACCTGCAACCGCGAAACGAAAAACCCGTGCCCAGCCGCTTTCCAAATATCGCCTACGCGCTCGAAATGCCGCAGGGCTGGTTCACAAAAAACAACATCTGGCCGGGAGAACGCCTCGAAGGTCTGCCAAAGCCCACAGCACCCAGTCCATGAACATCGGCATCCTCGGCGCGCGCGGTTATGTCGGCACCCGGCTTTGCAAAATGGCGGCCACCGCTGGCCACACGATCATTCCGTTCTCGCGCGGCGGCGCAGCGGGCTTCCGCCAAATCCTCGCCGATGGGCCGCTGGATTTTTCGGGCCTCGACGCCGTGGTGAATCTCTCCGGCGAGCCGATCCTCGGGCTTTGGACGAAATCCAAGAAAAACGAAATCCTCCGCAGCCGTGTGGAGACCACCCGCCGCGTCATCGAGAGCCTCCGCCATGGCGGCCCACGCGTGCTCGTCAACGCCTCCGCAATCGGCTTCTACGGCGACACCGGCGAGAACGCGGTGGACGAATCCTCGCCAGCCGGCACCGGCTTTCTCGCCAGCGTTTGTGAGGCCTGGGAAGCCGCCGCGCAGCCCGCCGAAAACCTCGGAGTTCGCACCGTGCTTTTGCGAATCGGCTTCGTCACCGGACCCGGCGGCGCGATGCGTTTGATCGCCCCCATTTTCAAACTCGGCCTCGGCGGAAAGCTCGGCAGCGGCCGCCAGTGGATGAGCTGCATCCATGTCGATGATGTCGCGGGAATGATCCTGTGGGCGCTCGAAAACAACGCCGTCCACGGCCCGCTCAACGCCGTGAATCCCGACCCCGTCCGCAACTCCGACTTCACCCAAATCCTCGCCCGCGCCCTCCACCGCCCCGCGATTTTTCCCGCGCCCGCCTTCGCCCTCCGCCTCGCGCTCGGCGAGCTTTCCCGACTGCTGCTCGACAGCATCCGCGTGCGCCCCGCCAAAGCCCTTTCGCTCGGCTACCGCTTCCGCCACCCCACCCTCGAAAACGGCTTCCTCGCGGAAAAGCAGGCTTGACGATCAGGTGCGCCTGCTAAAAGTCCCCCTCATCCCCCCACTATGAACAAAATCTCCTACCCGCCTGGCTTCCGCGCCCGCCGCGGCCTGAACTGGGGCGCGATCGGTTTCATGTATGCCTCGTATTACATGTGCCGTTACAACTTTCGCTTCGCCGGTCCCGGCATGAACGAGGAATTCGGTTTCGACAAAACCGACCTTGCCAATATCTGGGTGATCTGGTCCCTCGCCTACGGCACCGGCCAGCTCGTCAACGGCCTTTTCACCGACCGCATCGGCGGCAAGTGGTCCATGCTCATCGGTGCCATCGGCACGATCGCGTGCAATTTGATTTTCGGATTCTCCTCCTTCATCGGAACGCTCTCCACCTTCGCCCTGATCGCTCTTCTCAACGGCTGGTTCCAATCCTTCGGCGCGCCAGGCATGGTTAAAATCAACGCCGCTTGGTTCAATCGCACCGAGCGCGGCACCTTCGCCGGCATCTTCGGGATCATGATCCAGATCGGGCAATTCACGATCAACACCCTCGCCCCCTTTCTCCTCGCGGGCTTCGCCATCGCCCTGTGGTCCACCGCCACCTGGGTCGTCGAGCCGGGCACTTGGCGGATTCTCTTTGTCATCCCGCCGGTCATCACCGCCGCCGCCGCCCTCTTCCTATTTTTCGCCGTGAAGGAAGAGCCTGCCGCCGCCGGCTACCCGGATTGCGTTCACGACGAAATCGACAATTCCGTCGGCACGAAAGTCACCCTCAAGGAAACCTTCACCACCATCTTTTGCCATCCACTCGTTTGGTTCTACGCCGCCGCCTACGCCTGCACCGGAGCCGTTCGCCACAGCTCGGACCAGCTCTCCGTGATGTTTTTCACCGAGCAACTCGGCATCGATCTCAAATCCAAACCGCTCTCCGTAATCATCACGCTCAACCTCATGACCGCCGCCGCGATCCTCGGCTCGATCGCCTCTGGCTGGATCTCGGACCGCTTCTTCAAAGGCCAGCGCGCACCCGTCGCCAAGTTCCTCTATTTTCTCGAGGCCATCGTCCTCGCTGCCGCCGCCGCCGTCATGTTCACCGGCCTGATTCAACCTGGCCTCCTCGGGGTTGTGCTCGGCGGGTTTTTCCTGGTCATGACTTCCCTCACCGTCAACTCCACCCACTCGATCGTTGGCGCTGCCGCCCCGATGGATATCGGCGGGAAAAAAATGGCGGGCTTCGCAGCAGGTGTCATCGACTCCTTCCAATATTACGGCTCCGCCATCTGCCTCTTCATCACCGGCCTCGTCCTCGCCGAATTCGGCTGGAGCGGCTGGTATCCCGTCATGATCGCCTTCGCCCTCTGCGGCGGACTTTCCATGATCCTCCTCGAGAGAAAACAAAAACGCCTCGCCCGGTAGTCAGTAGAATTTCCTCTGTGCCCTCGGTGTCCTCTGTGGTCAATTCCCTCCCGTGACACCCGACTCGAAAATCTTCGTCGCCGGCCATCGCGGCATGGTTGGCAGCGCCATCGTCCGCGCCCTCGCCAGCCAAGGCTTCACCCAAATCCTCACCCGCCCCCGCGCCGAACTCGACCTCCTCGATCGCTCCGCCGTCCGCGCCTTTTTCGAAAAAGAACGCCCCGAATTTGTAATCGATGCCGCCGCGCGCGTCGGAGGCATCGTGGCAAATTCCGAAAAGCCCGTCGAATTCCTCCTCGAAAATCTCACCCTCCAAAACAACCTCATCGAAGCCGCCGCCGACTTCGGCTGCGCCAAGCTCCTCTTCCTCGGCAGTTCCTGTATCTACCCCAAACTCGCCCCTCAACCCATCCGCGAAGACGCCCTCCTCACCGGCCTGCTCGAGCCCACCAACGACGCCTACGCCATCGCCAAGATCGCCGGCATCAAGCTCTGCCAGGCCTACGCCCGCGAATACGGAAAGAATTTCCTCTCCGCCATGCCCACCAATCTCTACGGGCCGCATGACAATTTCGACCTCCACACCTCCCATGTCCTCCCCGCGCTCATCCGCAAAATCCACGAGGCGAAAAAATCCGGCGCACCCGAGGTTTTGGTTTGGGGAACCGGGACGCCCCGCCGCGAATTCCTCCACGCCGACGACCTCGCCGACGCCTGTGTTTTCCTGCTGAAAAACTACGACTCCCCCGAACTCATCAACATCGGTTCCGGCACCGATGTGACCATCCGTGAGCTCGCCGAACTCATCTGCGAAGTCCTCGGCTACGACGGCCCCCTCGTCTTCGACCCTACCAAACCCGACGGCACCCCGCGCAAGCTCATGGACAGCTCCCGCCTGTTCAGTCTCGGCTGGAAACCCAAAATCTCCCTCCGCGAAGGCATCGCCCACGCCCACGCCTGGTTCCTCGAAAACCAACCCGCATCCTGATTTTCGCCCCCTCCCCTTGCGCTGGATGCGAGTCCTGATTCATGCCACTCTCCGGCGCGATCATGAAAAAACAAACCGCCAAGTCTTCCGCCAAAGCCCCGCTGCGCCTCTTGGGCAAAGCCTCCGCGCTGCCGACCGAGCCCTCGCGCCAAATCCTCGATTCGTTCCCGAATAGCCACCCCGGCCGCGACTACACGATTTTTTTGGAGACCGAGGATTTCTCGTCCGTGTGCCCCGTAACCGGCCAGCCGGACTATGCGGAAATCTCGATCGAGTATGTCCCCGCCGCGCGCTGCATCGAGACGAAGTCCCTCAAATACTACCTCGCCTCATTCCGAAACACCCCGGCCTTCAATGAGCAAATCGTGAACCGCATCCTCGAAGACCTCATCGCCACCTGCTCCCCGAAACGCATGACTGTTCGCGGAGCCTTCGCCTCACGCGGCGGCCTTTCACTCACCGTGGAAGCCACGCACGAAGCGCGCGGACGCAAACGCTAGGCCGCTACTTCTTGAAAAAACCAATCGCGGTGACGAGATCCAGCGCGCGCTGAAGCACCGTGTCGCGCAGTGTTGGCGCCGCTTTCTCGCGGGCCTCGGCTCCGATTTCGGGGTTCGTATTCGCCACGAGCGCCGCTTCATTCAGCCGCGGCGGATCGACATCAAACGCAAATCTCCCCACGCCCTCTTTTCCGGCCTGATCAAAAATCTTGTCGCGGGTTTCGCGATCGAGCCGCACGACAATATCGGGCGACACACCCTTGGGAAAAAGCCCCCCGCTTTTTGGCGTCGATGCTTGCGATACGGCCACGCGCACGGAACGCCCCCCGCCAAGTGGGAAGTCCGCGAATTCCACCGCCGCGCCAGCGGTTGGAGCACCGACCAACATCGCCTTCGCGTTGTCGCGAAGCGTGGCCGCCAAAACCTCGGCCTGGCCTCGCGTGTCGGAATCGATCAGCACCACGAGAACGCCTTCAAAGAGGGGCGCGCCGTCGTTCGTGACAATCCGCTCCTGTTTCGCATTCGGTTTTTGAACCGTGAAAAGAACCCCGCCCTTCGGACAAAATCTCTTCGCAAATTCCGCACTGCCATCAAATCCCGGCTCCACCGGAATGCCCCGCAAATCGAGAATCACCGCACCCAGGGATTTCTCCCCAAAATTTTTCAGCGTCGTGTCGAATTGCGAGAGTGCGGAGGAGTCCAATTTCCCGGGCCGAATGTAGCCGGCTCGTCCATCGAGGATTTCCGCAAGAAAGGGAAAACCCGCCGCCGTTTCCGGCGCAGCGTCGGTTTCCACGATCGAAATCCCCGGCCCCAACTGCTCCGTCAAACCCTGCAAAAGCGCCCGCTGGCTGGCCTTTTCGAGTTGCTCGGAAGAAAGGAAATTCGCACGCGCGGCCTCCAAGGCTTTTTGCACCTGCGCGTCATCGAGCGAATCGACCGAGTGATGCGACTCCAAAGCCTGCGCCACGGAGATCAAAAAAAGACCCGCAATACCGAGAACAAAAACTTTGCGAGAATGACAGGCTTTCAAACCCCTCTTCTGAAAGAACTCCGTGCTCTCTGTGTCCTCTGTGGTCAATTCCTCGCAAAACCTCATCACGCGCCAATATCATTCCGACGCTGGATGCCGTCGAAGAAAATTCGATCGGCGGCGAGATAGCCTTGTCGCTTGGCCTCGTCGAGAGTCGCCCCCAAGGCAGTGACTCCCAGCACGCGCCCGCCACTCGTAACGATTTGGCCATCGGCCTCCTTCGCCCCCGCGTGAAAAATCTTCACTCCCTCCAACTCTCCAGCCGCATCGAGCCCCGAAATCACTTGGCCCTTCTCATAAGATCCGGGATAGCCGCCGGAAGCCAGAATCACGCAGACCGCCACGCGGGCATCCCACTCGGGGCGAACCTTAGCCAGCGTTCCATCCGCAGTCGCTTCGAGGAGCGGCAACAAGTCCGAACTCAACCTCCGCACGAGCACCTGCGTCTCGGGATCACCCCAGCGGCAGTTGAACTCGAGCACCTTCGGCCCCTCGGCCGTGAGCATCAACCCGGGAAACAACATCCCGCGAAAAGCAATCCCGTCCTTTTGAATCCCCGCCAAAAATGGATCAAGAACCTCCCGGCAAATCCTCGCGCGCAGCGCCTCGTCCACCGAGCCCGAGGGCGAAATCGTCCCCATGCCGCCGGTGTTCGGGCCGAGGTTTCCGTCAAAAGCCTTCTTGTGGTCACGGCAGTCGGGCAGAAGCAAATACGACGAGCCATCCACCAGCGCGTGGATCGAGCACTCGACGCCCTCCAGAAATTCCTCCACCACGATGCGCTTCCCGGCGGCCCCGAACGCGCCATCCTCGAGACACATCCGCACCGCCCCCTCCGCCTCGGCGAGGTTTTGGGCAATGATCACGCCCTTGCCAAGCGCGAGCCCATCAGCCTTCACGACCAACGGGTATTTCGCGGAGCGGCAAAATTCCAGCGCCTCCGCGCAGTCGGTGAACTCCCGGTAATCCGCAGTCGGGATTCCATGGCGTCGCATGAATTCCTTCGCGAAAGCCTTCGACGATTCGAGACGCGCAGCAGCAGCAGGTGGACCAAAAATTTTCAGCCCTGCTTTTTGGAAAGCATCCACGACTCCCGCCGCGAGCGCGTCATCGGGGCCGACGATGGTGAAATCGATCTGATTCGTTTTCGCAAACTCGACGAGTTTTTCGACATCCTCCGCCGCGATCGCGACATTCTCGCCCAGTTGTGCGGTGCCGGAGTTTCCTGGAGCAGCGTAGATTTTTTCGATCTGAGGCGACTGCGAGAGTTTCCATGCCAGCGCATGCTCACGACCTCCGGAGCCCGTGACGAGAACCCGTTTCTTCATCGATTGAATGCCAGTGTCACCGGCTGCGCAGGGAGCATTTGCCGGGAGAAAGTCACCGTGGTGCCCTGCACTCCGCGCACATCTCCGTGCGACCAACTTCCCGCCGATCCCATCGGAATCACGACCTTCGGCTGCAACTGCCCAAGCACCGCCTGACGCGACTCCCCGCCGAGCGAATCCATCGGCAGAAACAAAATATCCACCGATCCCATCTGCGAGAGCTGTTCGGCATCGAACGGCTTCGATTGCCGGCCGAGGAAACAAAACCGCATCCCATCCATTACCCAAGTGTAGGTGAGATTCATCCCATCCACGGAAAGGATCTGCGGGTTGCGGTAGGTCGGAATTCCTCGGATCGGAATGCCAGTGATCGTGCTCAAACCCATTCCCACGCCGCCGCGCAGGATGGCGGGCTGGTTCTCGATCGCGTTGATGTTATTCGAATCCGGACGCTCGGTCGTGATGAGAACGATGTCGGTCTTCAGCGGGCTGGGCAAAGTGCGGCCACCGGTTTCCGCAGCGTAGGGATTCGTAAGGATCGAGGTGCCGATCGGCGAAGTGATGCGGTAGCACTGGTTGCCCAGCCAATCGATGCGCGTGTAGCGCGGGGAGGATTTGGGCGTAGGCTCTCCCCCTCCGCAACCAGCCAAAGCCAGGATGCAGGCCAACCCGAAAACAAGACGACGCATGATCAGGCGGGAAGGCTCAACTGGAGTCCAAGATCGCCGACCCGGCTGATGGTCAGGCCCTGCAACGCGGGAGTCTCCGAGGCCATGACCTTGAAAACCTCCTCGATCGAGTAAACGCCATTCGAGCCGCCGACGGCCTGCACGAGATCGCGCAAAACCTCCCAGTCGTCCCGAGCCTGGCCGGGCGGTTGGATGGCTTGATTGAGGCGCTGAATACGACCCTTGATGTTGATCATCGTGCCGCGCTTCTCGGCCCAGGCACTCGTCGGCAGAACCACCGACGCGTGAGGCGAGGTCTTGTTCGCGAGGATTCCGGCAAAAACCAGCGCCTCGAGTTTTTTCAAGGCGCCCTCGGAAATTCCGCAATCCACGGCGTCTTCACCCAGCACGATCAGTGCCGTGATTTCGCCCGACTCCACGCGGCGCGCAATCTCGGGGAGTTTGCCAGTGGCGAGGCCGAGCAACTTCGCGCCATTCGTGTTCGGGTTTCCATCTTCAGAAATCAAAAATCCATCGCCCTTCTGCGGACGCGGCAGCACATCGAAATTCTCGATTTTCAGCGCGGCGGCGAGACGGCGGGCGAGGAAGAGTTCCTCGTTCGTCATCCGCGCGGAGGCGATCAAAGCGGTCTTGGAAGGATCGCGACCTTGCAGTTTCTCGGCAGCGGCGGCGAGGGCACGCGTCCACTTCGACGGGGCTTCCTCCCCCTTCACAAGCGGCGAGACGAGGCGTTCGTCGCTGTGGAGATAGTGGAAATTCATGCGATGGCTGTCAGGCATCCAGCAGGAGTTCACCTCCTCGTTTTCGCGAGGCGTGATGCGGTAGACGATGTTCTCGCGGCTGCCGATCACGATATTGCAACCCGTGCCACATGAGACATCGATGGTTTGGGTTTCCTTCAAAAACCACACGCGCATCTTGAAGCGAAAATCTTTGCTCGTGAGCGCGCCCACCGGGCAGATGTCCACCGTGTTCAGAGAATAATTATTGTCGAGCCGCTTGCCGGGATAGACCGAGAGGGTCGTGTGGCTGCCGCGGTTCAAGAAGCCCAGCACATCGTCGTGCGCGACCTCCTGCATGAAGCGGATGCAGCGCGAGCACATGATGCAACGCTCGTCATCGAGCACGATCCGCTCGCCGATGTCCACGCGCTTCGGTTTTTTCACCTTCTCCTCGCGGAAGCGGGACTCGCCCTTGCCGAACTCGACAGAGAATTCCTGCAAGCGGCACTCGCCCGCCTGGTCGCAGATCGGGCAGTCGAGCGGGTGGTTGATGAGCAAAAATTCCATCACGCCCTTCCGGCATTCCTCCACGAGTGGCGACGAGGTGCGAACGCCCATGCCCTCGGCGACCTCGGCGGCGCAGGAGATTTCAGGCTTCGGCCCCCAAGCGATCTCGGGCCGTCCATCGGCTCCCAGCACGGGCTGGCGGTCGGGCGTCATTTTCGGGCGGCCGGTCTCGACGAGACACATGCGGCAATTTCCCGGCGTGCTGAGTTTTGGATGGTAGCAGTAGTGCGGGATGAATTTTCCGCTCTTCATGCAAGCCTCGATCAAGCGCGTGCCTTTCGGGAATTGTTTCCATTCCCCGTCCACTTGCACATTGACCATCGCCACTGGAGTTGCCGTTTCGCTCATGTTGGAATTCGTTAAAAAACCCGTCGTGGGGTTTGAGAAGCCGCAATCTAGCGACAGCCCATCCCCCCGAACAAGCAAAAGAAGGGCAGGATCGCCAAGCCAGGCGGTTCCGGCTTGGATGGGGGCATGAACATGTTCCGATGGACCCGCCAAAGCACCGAGGCCATGGAGGAGATTTGGCACCTCCGGCTCGCCACGATCGATCCCGAGCGCGTCGTCATGCTCACCCGCCCCGGCTCGAAGGGCCTCACGATCCATGTTTTCGGGGATCAAAAAACCACCGCCACGCTGAAAAAGGATTTCGGCGGGAAGGTCGCACGCCTCACGAAGGAAATTTTGACCAGCAATTCCCAACAACCCCGCGCCGCGATTTCGATCCGCAGTCGGCTCCGCATCCACTCCGACCCCGCCTCGCTCGCAGGCGACCCCCAACCCGACCGTGCGATCCTTCTGCCAGCGGGAATGGCCTTCGGCACCGGCGACCACGCGACGACGGCGACCTGTCTGCGCCTCCTCTGCGACATCGCCCCTGGTTTGCCATCGGGATGGACCGCCCTCGACGCGGGAACAGGCACCGGCATCCTCGCCATCGCGGCGGAAAAACTCGGAGCAGCCGCCGTGGAGGCATTCGATTTCGATCCCGTCTGCATCCGCGTATCGAAGGAAAATGTCCACGCGAACCGCTGCAAAAAAATCGCTCTCTCGGTGGCTGACGCCCAACGCGTCGGGAAATTTCAGAAGGCCGATGTCGTTCTGGCCAACCTCTACAGCGAACTCCTCATCGCCTCCGCGCCGGGCCTGCTGAAAAAACTCCGCCCCGACGGCTGGTTCATCTTCTCCGGCGTTCTGAAAACCCAAATCGCCGAAGTCTGCGCCGCCCTCCAAAACCTCGGCCTCGCCAAGCCCAAGATCGTCACACGCGGCAAATGGTGCGCCGGCATCGCGCGAAAATCATAGACGGCAAAACCATTCTACTCGGGGCGTGTAGCGGAATTTTGAAAAAATTTCGAGACGTTTGGCGGGTTGGCATCCCCTGTCGTCGAAAGCCGTTCCGGCTTCCGCTACGGGGCAGAGGGCTCTCGAAGAGGCGAATGCCACGGACGACACGGCGGTCGTCCCTCCTGGAGGGACCTGCTCCGTCAGGTCCGTGGATATAGCCCGTTCCTCACGAAGGCGCCAACGCACGGAGTCTCGCTCAGACTTCTCTCAGCCTTCCGCCAATTCCTGTGCGACGGCGTGGCGTTCGAGGGGGAGCATGGTCATCTCGACCATGCAGGCTTGGGGAACATTTTGTTTCCAATTGAAACAACGCGTTGTTTTGTGTAAAATACATTAAAATGAAACGCATCTTTTCTGATTTTCTTGTATCTTGGCTTACATCCGAGCGGCGGAAGCCTTTGATCGTGAGGGGTGCGCGACAGGTGGGGAAGACATGGTTGGTAAGGGAGTTGGCTCGCGCGAGTGGGCGGGTGCTTTTGGAGGTGAACTTTGATCGGAACCCGGAGTATGCGCGGATTTTTCGAGAAGAGGGAAGCGGTCCCCGGCGATGGCTCGATGATCTCGCCCTTCGAACTGGCGTGGAGGCTCCGACCGAGGGGTTGATTTTGTTTTTGGATGAGCTCCAAACGGCGCCGGAGGTGTTGGCGAAGCTGCGGTGGTTTGCCGAGGAGATGCCGGAGTTGCCGGTGATCGCGGCGGGGTCGTTGTTGGAATTCGCGCTTCGGGATTTTGAATACAGCATGCCGGTGGGCAGGGTTTCCTTCGCTTTCGTGGAGCCGATGACGTTTCCGGAGTTTCTCGAAGCCCATCGTCAAGAAAGGCTCCTGCAGCGCTTGATGGAATGGACGCCCGGCCTTCCGCTAGGCGATGCCGCGCATGCGATGGCGATGGGATTTTACGACCGTTATCTGATGACCGGTGGAATGCCCGAGGTGGTAGCGGCGGATGCCGCAGGCGCGCAGGCCAGCGAGTGTCGGCGTCTGCAACGCGATCTCATCCAGACTTACCGAAACGACTTTGCCAAATACTCCGGCCGCATGGATCCACGGATCTTGGACGATGTCCTGCGCGGTGTTGTCGATCAATTGGGGAATAAATTTGTCTACAGCCTTGTGGATGCCGGAGTGAAACATCAGCAAGCCAAGCACGCGCTCGATTTGTTGTGCATGGCCCAACTCTGCGATTCGATTCCGCACGCGGAGTGCAACGGCGTGCCGCTGGCCGGGAAAATCAATGACCGTCTGCGAAAACTGGCTCTATTGGATGTCGGATTGGCCCACGCGCTCTGGAACACGCCAGCTGGAAATTCCTTTCCGCGCTGGACGGATGTGGTGCCTGCGCTGCGTGGCGGACTGGCCGAGCAAGGCGTCGCCCAACAACTCCGTGCCGCCATGGGCGAACCCACGCGACAAGGGCATCTCTTCCACTGGAGGCGGGAAAACGGCCGAGTCGGCGAGATCGACCTCGTGGTGGAATGCCAAGGCCTGATCGTGCCCGTGGAAACCAAAAGCGGCGCAGCCGGAGCCATGAAGAGCCTGCATCAATTCATGCACGACAAATCCTTGCCGCTCGCCGTGCGCGTGGATCGAAATCCCCCGAGTCTGCAGAAAATGGAGATCAAAACCACGCTCGGCGATCCCGTGGAATACCAACTCGTCAACATTCCACACTATCTCGCATGGCGCATTCCATCACTTATCAATTGTTTGCAATAAACTGACTTCAAATATATTGGAGGTTTGCTTAGTGGGGCGGCTGAGGGTCAGTCCCACATATTCACATATTTTTTCCAACGGCCGGTTGCTTTTGGGTTTTGGGACTGCGGCATGCGGTGCGAAGAGATTTCCTCTCACGAAGGCCCCAAGACACGGAGGGGTTCTCAGCCAACGGCGCCGACGGAGCGTCGCCCTCCAAAGGTCGCGTGGGGACTTCGGCGCCGGGGCGTCACGGGAGGGTTGGCAAAATCATTTTTTAGGAGGGCGTGTGGCGGAATTTTGAAAAAAATTCGAGGGCGGTGGCGGGGTGGCATCCACTGTGGTCGAAAGCCGCTCCGGCTTCCGCTACGAGTATGCGGCGCGGCGTGGAAAATCTGAAACTCCTCTGTGTTCCCCGTGGCTCTGTGAGAGGGAAAATGCGGGAAGCAAGAAGGCGCCGACGGAGCGTCGCCCTCCAAAATGGCGCTTGGGAACCTATTCGGCTGGGAAAGTTTCGTCTTCTTCCAAGCGGGATTTCCAACGGCGTGGGTGGCGCTTGCCGTGAATGACGGCAACGATCGAGATAAAATCCGGGAAGACGCGATAGATGATCAAATAAGGAAAACGGCGAGGAAGGGCCATGCGGGCCTCGCGGTGAATAACGGGAAAAAGCGTGGGTTGGCGGGAAATCAAAGCAAGACAGGCATCCACACTTCGCACAAACTCGGCTCCCAACCCGAGAAAACGCCGTTCATACCAAAGAGCTGCCTCGGCCATATCGGCTTCGGCTTCCTCCCGGAAAATGACTGGCAAACTCACAGGGAGGCCAGGATTTTTTCGCGAACAGTGCTCCACGGTGTTCCGTGGCTGGGATTTTTTTCCAGCGCATCCAGGCGGTAGTCCAGTTCGGCGATGTGCTGCGGGGAAAGGCCAATCGGGGATGTTTCAGCAGCAATGGAATCCCACAGATCCTCAACGAGTTGGATTTTCTCGGAAACAGGGAGTTGTTTCAAGTCTTCAATGGTCGCTGACATATTGCTACTGTTAAAATGAATGCTTCCCAAGAGCAAACATTTATGCGCGTGGCGGAATTTCGAAGACATTTCGGGGCGTTGGGCGGGGAGGCGTCAACTGTCGTCGAAAGCCGTTCCGGCTTCCGCTACGGGGAGCGCGGAGGGGGATTTCAGGAAACGGCGCCGAAGGAGCGTCGCCCTCCAAATGGCGCTGGGGACTTCGGCGCTTGTGGGGGCTGTTATCGCTGAAGCGGGGTGCCTGAGTGTGGTTTTGCTATGACGAGGGTAGGTTACTGATGGCGGTGAGGGCGTAGAGTGGGATGTTGAGAATTTTGCCGTCCTTGCGGAGGTTGAGCAGCGTGGTGCGGAGCAGAGGATCGGGTTGGAATTTTTCCTCATAAATCCGCAGGCTTTTGCTTTTAGTATTGATGCCTGCTTTAGCCTCCAGAGGCAGGATATGGCCGCGGGGGGATTGCCAAAGGAAATCGACCTCGGCCGTGCCGGCCTCGTTTTTCCAATAGTGCAGCCCGCCGCTTCCAAGGGAGGTTAATGTCTGGGCGACATAATTTTCGATGAAGGCTCCTTTGAACTCCTGAAAGACATCGTGCCCCCGCACAAGAATGTCGGGCGTGAGGCCGGCCATCGCTCCGAGCAGCCCGATATCGAGGGCGTATACCTTGAAGGCGCTCCGATCCGCGTAAGCCGAGAGGGGCAGGCCGGGCTTGTTCACCAGAAAACATCGCAAAATCAGCCCGGCATTTTCGAGCCACTGAATGGCGTGGTCATAATCCCGGGCGCGGGCGGTTTTTTTGAGTGCGGTGAATTGGAATTTCCGATTTTCGCGAGCCAGTTGCGCCGGAATGGAATCCCACACCTGCATGAGCTTGGGGATGTCGTGAGTGGGGGCGTGCTTCGCAAAATCGAGCACATAGGCGTCGAGGATTTCCTTCTGGATCACCCGCACTTCGGAAAAATCGCGTTTTCTGGCGAAGCACTCCAACGCCTCGGGCATGCCGCCCACAAAATAATACTGCTTCAAGAGAGCCACCAAATCCTCGTGAAAGGGCTCCAGAAATGGCTCGGCGTCGGATTTGGCATCGATCAAGCCCCGATAGCTCGACTCGCCCATGGCGTCCAAAAACTCGGGAAACGACATGGGCCGCAGGTCCAAAAAATTCACCTTCCCGACCGGAAAGGACATGGGCTGGGAGAGCTTGACCCCGAGCAGGGAGCCCGCCGCCGCGATGTGAAATTCGTTCGCCTGCTCCTGAAAATACTTCAGCGAGTTCAGCGCCTCGTTGCAGGCCTGGATTTCATCAAAAATGATCAAATCCCTGCCCGGTCTGATCGCCTCCTTACGATAAAGTCCCAACGCCTCGATCAGAGCCAAGGGTTCGAGACGACCGGTAAAAAAATCCTTCAAGCGGGGATCTTCCTCGAAATTAAAATACGCCACGCCATCGTATTCCTTTTCGCCAAATTCCTTGAGAAGATGGGTCTTGCCCGTCTGGCGAGCCCCTCTCAAAATGAGTGGCTTGCGACGCTCTGAGCTTTTCCAAATGCCCAATTCCTCGTAAAGATTTCGTTTCATGGAATCAAGAGAATCAAAGTTATTCGTGTCGCGATGTCAATTATTTCTTTGAATAATGTGAGGGACGCCACGAAAAAGCCCGCGATGTGGACAGAGCGGATTTTTGACACAGGATGGCAGGATGAACAGGAGGGTGGGCGGAGGGTTCACGCGAACACATGCCAGCGGGCGCTGGCTGGCTAGCCTGCCGCAAGGCAGCCCGAAGGGCGACATGAAACACCCGCGCGATAGCGCATGTCCAAAGGGAAAGACAAATGTATAGCCCAGGTTGGGCAACCGGAGCGTAGCGCAGTAAGGAGGCAACGCGCGGAGGGGAAACTCTTAGCGGAAAATGCTGACACGCGGAAAATCTGAAATTCTGAAACTCCTCCGTGTTCCCCGTGGCTCTGTGAGAGGCAAATGCGGATGGCGAAACGGCGTCGACGGAGCGCCGCCCTCCAAAATGGCGTTGAGGACATTGGCTCATTGGCGTCACAGGAGGGTTGGCAAAATCATGGACGGCAAAATCATTTTTTTGGAGGGCGCGTAGCGGAATTTTGAAAAAATTTCGAGGCGAGGGGCGGCAATGGCATCCCCTGTCGTCGAAAGCCGTTCCGGCTTCCGCTACGGGGCAGAGGGCTCTCGGAGAGGCGAATGCCACGGACGACACGGCGGTCGTCCCTCCTGGAGGAACCTGCTCCGTCAGGTCCGTGGATATAGCCCGTTCCTCACGAGGGCGTCAAAGCACGGAGTCTCGCTCAGACTTATCTCAGCCTTCCGCCAATTCTTGCGCGACCGCGTGGCGCTCGACATGCGCGCGGAGGCGGGCGTTCTCGGGTTTTTTCAGCTCGGGATCGTCGGCGAGGATTTCGCGCGCGGCGAGGCGAGCCTCGGTCATGATGTCGGCGTCGCGCACGAGGTCGCCCAAACCAAGCGGCGGCAGGCCGGTTTGCGCGGTGCCAAGGATGTCACCGGGGCCGCGGAGTCGCAGGTCGGCTTCGGCGATCTCGAAGCCATCGTTGGTTTTTTCAAGGACCTGCAATTTCTCCAACGCCGCGCCGGTGGCGTCGTTTTGCAAAAGAACACACCACGATTTTTGCGATCCCCGCCCGATGCGGCCGCGCAGTTGGTGGATTTGCGAGAGGCCGAACCGCCCGGCTTCCTCGATGAGCATAATCGTGGCGTTCGGAACATCGACGCCGACCTCGATGACGGTGGTGGAAACCAGCACGCTGGTCCTGCCCTCGCGGAACTCCCGCATCACGGACTCCTTCGCTTCGGCGTCCAACCGCCCATGGACAAGGCCCACGGTGGCGGGGGCGAGAAGGTTTTTCCATTTTTCGAACTCCGCCGTGGCGGCCTTGAGTTCCAATTTCTCGGATTCCTCGACGAGCGGATAGACGATGTAGGCTTGGCGTCCCGCGGCGATCTCGCCGCGCAGGAATTCGATGATCGCCGGGAGTTTCGATTCATCGCGCAGGGCGGTGACGATGGCTCCGCGACCGGCGGGGCGCTCGCGGATGATGGAAACATCGAGGTCGCCGTAGAGGGTCTGCGTGATCGTGCGGGGGATCGGCGTGGCGGTCATCACAAGCACATCGGGCGCGTCGGCCCTTCCGATCAGGCGCGAGCGCTGGAGCACGCCGAATTTGTGCTGCTCATCGATCACGACGAGGCCGAGTTTTTCGAATTCCGCTCCCTCGAAAAGGAGGGCGTGTGTGCCAACGACGAGCGGCGGCACCGAGGATTTGGCGGGGTTGAAAAGGTCGGCCTCAGAGGAGCCCTCCTTGCGGGCGGAGGTTCGCAAAACCACAGGAATCCCAAGCGGGTCGAGGATGCGGCGGAAGTTTAGGTAATGCTGCTCGGCGAGGATTTGGGTGGGCGCCATCAGCGCGGCCTGCCAACCGCTTTCGTGGGCCTGGACCATCGCGCGGAGGGCGACGAGGGTTTTGCCTGAACCGACATCGCCCTGCAGGAGGCGGTTCATGCGGTGCGGCGAGGCCATGTCGGCGGCGATCTCGGCGATCACCTCGCGCTGCGAGGGCGTGAGCTGGAATGGCAGCGCGGTTTCGATTTTCTCCCAAATCCTCCCCGTTCCGGGACGCGACACGCCGCCCGAGTTTTTCGCCAGCGTGTGGCGCGAGCAGAGAACGATCTGGATGCCGAGAAATACATCGCGCACGAGTTGCCGCCGCGCCTCTTCGCACTCAGCGAAGGTTTCGGGAAAATGCACCGCGCGCCACACATCGGGCAGAATTTTTCCCTCCCCGCGCCACAGCGCCGGAATCGCGGAGAGATCGGTGGATTCGAGCGCGCGGTGGATGAACTCCCGCAGCACCCGCGCGGGAATCCCATCGCCCGCGGCGTGGATCGGAACGATGCGTTCGAAGTGGATCGAGGTGCCTTCCTCGATGACCTCGAACTCCGGATGCTCCATGGCGATTTGCTTCGAGCGCACGCGAGGTTTTCCAAAAACCACGAGCCGGTCGCCCTGGCCGACCATGTTTTTTACCCAAGGCATATTGAACCAGCGGCACATCAACGGCCCACTGAGCAGCCCGCTGCCTTCTTCCACGAGCCGCACCTCGAAAATCGCGCGTCCACCGAAACGGCGGTAGCTGGTTTTTTCCACCACGCCACACAGGCACACCGGCGTGTCGGAGGCTTGGTCGGGAAACCGGTCAAACCGGGTGCGGTCCTCGTAACGGCGAGGAAAGTGACGGAGCAAATCCTCAAGCGTGAGGAGCCCAAGGCGGCGCAGCCCGGGCTGGCGCGGACGCGGAATCCACTCGAGGGAGTCCAACGGCGTCTCCGGCGGGAGGAGCGTCATTCGGCGTGGCGGACCTCCAGCAAGCGGAGTTGCGGCTCCGAGCGGCCGTTCCAGTGGTTCCACTCGAGCGTGTAGGCGATGTCCCACGGCGGGCGCGGAAGGTCCTCGACGGGAGCGTTGAAAAACACGGCGGTCATCCGCTCGCGTCCCACGGAAAACTCCACGCGCAGGTGTTTTTCCTTCATCACGCGCGGCGCCGCGGCGGGCGTGACGGCGCGGGAATAAAACACCGGCTGGGGATTCGAGTTGCCAAATGGCTCGAGCAAATCCTGCGTCTCCATCAAGGCGTAATCGATCTCTCGCAGCGGCACCTCGCAGTCGAGGTTCAGGCGCGGAACGAGCATTTCCTCGGTCGCCGCTCCGCGTGCGGCGGACTCGAAAGCCTCGCGAAAGGCGGGGAAGGATTTTTCGTGGATGGAAATTCCCGCTGCCATTTCGTGACCGCCGAATTTTTCCAAATGCTCGGAGCAATCGCGCAGCAGGCCGACAAGCGACAATCCCTCGATGCCGCGTCCACTCCCCTTACCCGCTCCATTTTCATCGAAGCCCACAACAAAAGTCGGCCGATGGTGGCGGCGCATGAGGCGCGAGGCGACGACGCCGAGCACACCGATGTGCCAATCGCGACTGCCTGCGACGATCGAAACATCACTGTTGGATTGGTAATTTTTGTCCACCCACTCCTCGGCCTCCTTGACGACATGGCGCTCGACGCCTTGGCGTTCGCGGTTGTGTGCATCGAGCCCCGCGGCGAGGCGGTCGGCCTCGCGCAGATCCTCGGCGAGCAAAAGCGCCAAAGCCTCGGAGGCGGGTCCGAGCCGCCCGGCGGCATTGATGCGCGGGCCCATGCGGAAGCCGACATCGCCCACGCGGATCGGCGCTCCCACGCCCGAGACCTGCTTCAGCGCGGCGAGGCCGGGCCAGCGGGTGTTTTCCATTTGCCGCAGGCCGTGGCTCACAAAAATCCGGTTCTCATCCACCAGCGGCACGAGGTCGGCAATCGTCGCCAGCGCGACAAGGTCGAGGTATTCGCGGAGGTCCACCCCCTCCACGCGCGAGGATTTGAGCAGGGCGTGCGCGAGTTTGAAGACCACGCCGGCACTGCAGAGGTAGTGAAATCTCGGGCCGAGCTTGGGATTTACCAGCGCCACGCAATCGGGGCGTTCCTCGGCAGGCTCGTGGTGGTCGAGCACGACGACATCAACGCCGCGTGAGCGCAGGCGCGCGATTTCTTTGACCGAGGTCGTGCCGCAATCCACCGCGATGAGCAGGCTGGGGTTGTGGAGTTCGAGGCAACGATCCACCCCCGCCTCGCTGAGGCCATAGCCTTCTTCCGCACGCAGGGGCAGGAAGCATGGAGCCTCGGCGCCATAGGCTTTCAAAACCCGCGCGAGGATCGCGAGCGAGGTGATGCCATCGACATCGTAGTCGCCGTAAAGCGCGATGCGTTCCTTCGCACGCAGCGCGGCAAGAATCCTCTCCGTCGCGGCACCCATTTCCGGCAAATCCTCGGGCGCGGAGAGCGAGCGCAGGCGGGGGTGGAGCTGGGCTTCGGCGTTGACGGGATCTCCAAATCCCCGCCGCACGAGCATGTCCGCAATGAAGCGTGGCACGCCCAGCTCGGAGCGGATTTTCGAGACCGCCCCGGGATTCGTCTCCGATGGAAAAATCCAGCGTCGGCGCATGGGCTCAGGCAGCGAGGCGGCCGGCGCGGCCGGGCAAGCGCGAGTAAAGGCGGTCGAGGGCTTTGGCGGTGGACGCCCATGAAAAATCCCGCGCGCGGTTGCGCTCCACCAGCAGGGTCTTTGTGGCGGGCGGAAGCTCGACGGCGCGGAGAATCGCGTCGATCAACGCCTCCACCGAATGACGATAGAAGACGAGTCCATTCCCCTGACCCGTCACGGGGTCGAAATCCCGCACGAGTTCATGGAGTCCCGCGCCTTGTTCGACGACGGGCACGATCCCCGCACGCAGCGCCAAACGGAAGAAGGCACAGCCCGGCTGGAGCGCTCCCGGGACCACGATGAAGTCGGCAGCTTGAAGAAGGCGTTCCTGCTCGGCGGGGGTCGGCTCGGGAAAATGCACCATTCCCCCCGCGCGGCGGCGGAGGGCGATTTGGATCGTTTGCCTCTGCGACTCGGGGGCGGCGCCAACGAGCGCGACCAAAACCTCGCCCATCGGCAAACGCGATAACGCCTCGCACAAATGACCCAAGCCGTCCTCACCGGTCGAGCCCGCGTGGGCCACAAAAACGGCGCGCGCAGTTTTGCCCGAGGACTTGAACAGCGCCTCTCGCGCAGCGGTTTTTTCCTTCGTCGAAAGCGCGGCGGGGGCGGGCAAATCCACACCTGGCGCGATGCCTTCGAGTTTCGCGGCGTTTTGGCGCAGGAGATTTTCTAGTCCGCAACCGTGCTCGGGCGTTTGCATCGCGGCGAGATTCAGCGCGCCGGGGAGAACGACCGAGTTCGCGCAGGCGATGCCGGCTTTCAGGAAATTCATGCTTCCGTAGAACTCGAGCACATTCGGGAACCACTCGCCGGACAGGTTCGTGAGCGCGAAATCGTGGCTCCAGAAATGCCCTTGATATTCGAGGCTCACAGGCGAAAGAACGGTTGGAATCTCGAGGCGTTGGTCGCGCGCGAAGACCGGCACGAGCGCGGCCTGCCAGCCGAGAGCGTGGACGACATCCGGCGACTCGCGGCGGGCGAGTTCCACGACGGCTTTGGAGAAAAAAATGAAGCGGGCGGCGTTGTCTTGGTAGTCGCGGCCGTCCATGCCGTAGAGCCCGGTGCGATCGAAAAGCTCGTCGCGCTCGAGGAAGATCAACCTCACCCCGCCGGGGCCAGACGCCTCCCAGACTTCGGCCGAAACGCGGTTCGCGCCGAGTTCGATGCTCAAGCGGAGTTTTCCTCGCTTGAGGCCGGCGATACGGCCCTCACGAATGCAGCGGTAGAGTGGAAGAACGACCGTGGTTTCGTTCCCGGCGGCGGCGGTCGCGGCGGCCAAACGCTCGAGATATCCGGCGAAATCCCCGGTCTGCGCGAAGGGGGCGAATTCGCTCGCGGCGATCAGAATTTTCATGGGCGGATCATGAACAGCGCGGCGCGGGGGAGTCGAACCAAAAGAAAAACCCCGCCGAAGCGGGGTTTTCGTGAAAAAATTTGTCGCGGGAAGCGGCTTACTTGCCGGCCTTCTCCTCGATGTATTTGATGACATCGCCAACGCTCTGGAGCTTCTCGGCGTCTTCGTCGGGAACCTCGACTCCGAACTCCTCCTCGAAGGCCATGACGAGCTCGACGGTGTCCAACGAATCGGCACCGAGGTCCTCGATGAACGAGGCGGTGGTGGTGACTTGTTCGGCGTTTACGCCAAGTTGCTCGACAATGATATCTTTGACTTTTTCTTCGATGGATTTTTCAGACATGAGATTTAGGGTTGGTTTTGTGACTAACGATCGCCTCACCGATTTGCAACCTGGAATTTCTCGGGAAAAACCCGTGAGGCGGGCGGTAAATTTGCCGAAGCATCCCAGAGGTCAAGCGCAAACTTCCCTGTGAAACCCATCATCTACCAGCGTTCGGTGGAAATTCCCGCATCCGCAGAGGAGTTGTTCCGCTTCCACGAAAACCCGCGCAACATCTCGAAAATCGCCCCCGCTTCGCTGCGGGTCGCCTTGGTCGAGTGCGAGGAAACCGCGCGGACGGGCGGGATTTTTAAAATCCACGCCTCGCAATTCGGCCTGCCGATTCGCTGGACGGGACAATGGGAATCCGTCGAGTCACCCGGCCTTCTTCTCGACATCGCGCTGGACTCGCCATTCGCGATTTGGAGGCATAGCCATATTTTCAATCCCTCACCCGGCGGGTGCGAAATGACCGATCGGGTTGAGTTTTTGCTGAAAGGTGGTTGGGTCGGCGGATTGGTGTCGCGGTGGGCGATGCCGGTGTTTTTCTCAGGAATGTTTCGGGCACGCCACGCGGCGACTCTGAGATTTTTCCGCCGAAAGGGTTGACGCCCGATCGGATTTCCCTAATCTCTCCGGTCCATCTTATGTCTAGAAAGTGCAGCATCACCGGGGCTAAGCCCGTTCGCGGATCGAAAATCCACCGTCGCGGTCTCGCCAAGAAGAAAGGCGGTATCGGCATGCATGTCACTGCCGTCACCCCTCGTTATTTCCAACCGAACCTCCAGACCAAGCGTGTCTGGGTGCCCGAGTTGAAAAAATTCGTCACCGTCAAAGCCACGGCCCGAGCCTTCAAAACCATCTCGAAAAACGGCGCCTACAAGACGCTCGCCGCCGCCGGCCTCGTCAAGTAAGCCCCCGCCGGCGCGGAATCGCGCCGCTGGGATCGCAGGTGACACTCCGCAGCCTCCGTGCCATGTTCCGCCATGCCTTTGCTGGAGGTTGAGAATCTTTGCACTTGGTTTCCCGTGCTGGGCGGCGTGATGCGCCGCAAGGTCGGGGACATCCGCGCGGTGGACAATGTCTCGTTCACCATCGAAGCCGGAAAAACCGTCGGCCTCGTCGGCGAAAGCGGGAGCGGCAAGACCACGGTCGGCCGCACGATCCTGAAGTTGATCCCACCGACCTCCGGCCTCGTGAAATTCGATGGCCGCGAAATCCTCCCTCTTTCTGAACGCGAGTTCCGCCCCCTGCGTCGCGAGATGCAGATGATTTTTCAGGATCCTTTCGGCTCGCTGAACCCCCGCTTTACGATTGGCGAGATTGTCGGTGAGGCGTTGGAAATTCACTTCCCAAAAATGTCGCGCTCCGATCGCACCGCGCGAGTGGCTGAGTTGCTGAAGCTCGTCGGTCTGCAAGCCGACATGATGCGGCGCTACCCGCATGAATTCAGCGGAGGTCAGCGCCAACGCATCGGCATCGCGCGCGCCCTCGCCGTCGAGCCGCGCTTCATCGTGTGCGACGAACCAGTCAGTGCGCTCGATGTGAGCGTCCAGGCTCAGATCGTGAACCTCCTCCAGGACATCCAAGAGCAATTCGGCATCGCCTATCTTTTCATCGCGCACGACCTCGCCGTGGTGGAGCACATCAGTGATCATGTGCTGGTGATGCACCATGGGAAAATTGTGGAGTCCGCCAGCGCGGAGGAGATTTACCACGACCCGAAAAATGACTACACGAAAACCCTTCTCGCCGCCGTGCCGTCGATTGGCTGAATGCACCCGCTCCTACGAAATTTCCTAAGAATCAACTGGCCGCTCTTCGGCTTGATGGTCGCCTTGTTGGCCTTCGGTATCTACGCCATCCACAGCGCCACTTGGATGCGCGACTCGGGCTTTGCGAAATCCCAACTCACTTGGATTCTCGTTTGCACGCCGATGTTTTTCCTCGTCTCCCTGCTGGATTACCGCTGGGTGCGCTTCGGCTCGATCCCGCTTTATCTTCTCAGCCTCGCGGCTCTTGCAGCGACGATGTTCATCGGAGAAAAACGCTACGGCGCCCGGAGCTGGCTCGATCTCGGGCCGATGAGTTTCCAGCCCTCCCAACTCGCGATCATCGCCGGCATCATGACGCTGGCCCTTTTTCTTTCGAATACCCGGGCGATGCCTGCGATCTTCCGCATCCTCTGTTGCGCGGCCATCGTCGGCGCTCCTTGGGTGATGATCCTGATCCAACCGGACCTTGGTTCCTGCATCGTCTGGATTCCTGTTTTCCTTTCGATGCTTTTCATCGGCCGCATTCCCAAGCGCTGGCTGATTTTGATGTTGGTCGTCGGTTTGATTTTCATCCCGCTCGTCGTCCATTTCGGGCTCAAACCCTACCAATACGCGCGCATCACCACTTTCCTCAATCCGGAGGCCGACCCGCTCGGAGACGGGTGGAATATCACGCAATCCCTCATCGCCATCGGCTCCGGAGGCTGGGTGGGCAAGGGCTACAAGGCACCGGACTCGCAAAACGCCCTCGGCTTCCTGCCGCACACGATCGTCCACAACGACTTCATTTTTTCGGTGATGGGGGAACAACACGGCTTTCTCGGCGGGCTGATTCTGATCTGCGCGTTTGCGATTTTATTTTTACTGATGTTCAGCATCGCCATGCAGGCGGAGGACGATCTCGGGCGCTTGCTCGCCACCGGCATCACCATGCTGCTTTTCACCCACACCTTCATGAATCTCGGCATGACGATTTCGCTGACGCCCATCACCGGCCTGCCGCTCCCGCTTGTGAGCTACGGCGGGTCGTTTGTGATGATCACGATGCTGAGTTTCGCGCTTCTGCAAAGCATCTGGATCTACCGCCGCACCCTGCGCTGAGTCGCGAGGGTTGAAATTGCCCCCAGCCGCCGACTTGGTCTAGGCTTCGCCCCGATATGAAAAAAATCCTGGTTACCGGCGGCGCCGGCTACATTGGCAGTATTTGCGTCGAGGAACTTCTCAACCGCGGCTACCAAGTCGCCGTTTTCGATAATCTCACCGAGGGCCACGGCAAAGCGATCGACCCCCGCGCGGATTTCTATCAAGGCGATCTCGCCGACCGCTCCGTGCTCCGCCACGCCTTCGAGCAGGCGAAACCTGAAGCCGTCATGCACTTTGCCGCCAACGCCCTTGTTGGAGAGTCGATGACCAACCCCTCGAAATATTTCCGTAACAATGTCGCCTCCGGCATCAACCTCCTCGACATGGCCGTCGAGTCGGGCGTGAAAAAATTCGTCTTCTCCTCCACCTGCGCGACCTTCGGCATTCCCGACCGCATGCCGCTCGATGAAAGCCTCCCTCAGCGGCCAATCAATCCCTACGGCGAGTCGAAGCTCATGTTTGAATCGATCCTCCGCTGGTATGAAAAAATCCACGGCCTGTCGTTCGTCGCCCTGCGCTACTTCAATGCCGCCGGCGCCTCGGAGAAATTCGGCGAAGACCACCGCATCGAGACCCACCTGATCCCCAACATCCTCAAGGTCGCGCTCGGCCAGAAGGACCATGTCGAAATCTACGGCACCGATTACGAAACACCCGACGGCACCTGCATCCGCGACTACATCCACATCCTCGACCTCGCACAGGCCCACATCCTCGCGCTCAGCTCGCCCCAGAGCGATTTCTACAACCTCGGCACCGGCGGCGGCACCTCCGTTCGCGAAGTCATCGAGACCTGCAAACAAGTCACCGGCCGTGACATCAAAGCCATCGAAAAACCCCGCCGCGCCGGCGATCCCCCCCGACTCATCGCCGCGTCCGAAAAAATCCGCTCTGCCCTCGGCTGGCAGCCCCAATACCAAAACATCCGCGTCATCGTGGAAAGCGCCTGGGCGTGGCATGTAAAAAATCCGAACGGCTACGGCGACTAGGCCGTAAAATGCGGGTTCAGCGACCCGCTTCGGCCACGAGTTTATCGAGACCTTTCAATCGATAGCTTCGACAAAGTTTTCGAACAGACTCCACATCCAGATCGGGATTGCGCGCCAGCAATTCGACGATGTCGGATTTTGCCTTATGTCCCCCGGCATAAAGTTTCAGCGCGATCAGATGCGGCAACGGAACGAGCTTAAGACGGCTTCCCGCTCGCACGGACAAGGTCGATGCCCTCACCGCTTCATCAATCACGGCGGGAAATCGATCAGCAAAGCTAACGATTTGAACGAGCCCAAAAGGGCCGCGCACATCGATCACTCCACCGAGCGGATCATCCCCGTCGGGTTCGCGCAACTCGACGGAATATCCCTTGGCTTTCAGAAGGTCGGCCAGCGAGCGGAGCTGGGCCGTGTTCGCATTGACGCCCAGATCGAGGTCTTGGGTTTGGCGGACATAGCGGTATGCCGCTAGGGCCACTGCGCCAATCACCACGGCCTCGATTCGCTGACTCCCGAGGATTTCCAGCACATCCTCAGCAGCATCAAAAATGGTTTTGCAATTTTCCACCTAGTCCTTGGCCGAAGTCGGCTTCAAAGCAGCAAAGCGGCTACCCATGGTGAGCGCTTCGGTAATCCGTTCCTCCACGGTCATCCGCGAAACACGCTCGATCTCGCCGCGAAGCGAAGCATCCGCACACGCACTACGACGGCCCGACGGGAGCGTGCGCTTTGTTTTCTCGCCGGGTTTCTTCATGCCTCTCCCTTAGGTCGTCTTAGGAGGAGCGTCAACCCCTCGCGCCTGCGCCGAGCGGGGATTCCCGTTACGCTCAGCGCCCTGGCATCGCCTCGAGCACCACGCCTTTGAGATATTCCGTCTCGGGCTGGCCCATGACCACCGGATGGTCCAGTGGTTGGCCAATACGACGGATCAACCGCATGTTCCGCCGAGCGTCATTCAACCCTTCGGCGATCGAATCCTCGAACTCGTGGGCGCGCACATGGTGCGAGCAGGAAAAGCTCACCAGCACGCCGTTTTTGGAAAGCAGCTTCGCAGCCCGTGCATGGAGGTCGCGGTAGCCGCGCAAGGCTTCAGCGATGCGTCCCCTCGCCTTCGTGAAGGACGGAGGGTCCAAAATAATCAGGTCGTATTCGGGGCGGTCGGGGCGCTTGAGAAAATCAAACACATCGTCCTGCCGAGACTCCACCGCGACGCCGTTGCGTTGCACATTCGCACGGAGCGCACCGATGCTTTCGGTTCCCGACTCCACCGCTGTAACCGATGCCGCGCCGGCCTTCGCGCAGGCGAGTGCGAAGCCGCCTTGATTCGAAAAACAATCCAGCACCGAACGGCCCGATGCCATCGCCGCCACGATCCCGTAGGATTCCAGTTGGTCGAGATACAGGCCCGTCTTGTGACCGCCGAGTGGATCGACAAGGAACTTCACACCCGCCGCCTCGACCTCGATCGCGCCAGGATTTTCTCCCACAAGCACGCCCGTTCTCATTTCCAAAACCTCGGAGGCCCGCACCGGCGCGTCGTTGCGCTCGATCACGCAGGCGGCTCCGGTGGTTTCCGCCAAGACCTGCGCGAGGATTTGGCGGTGACGGTCCATCGCCGCCGTGTTCGTTTGCAGCACCACCACAGGGCCGTAGCGGTCGGCGATCACACCCGGCAGGCCATCACTCTCACTCCAGACCAGACGGCACAAATCCAGACGGCATCCCGCATGGCGCCGATAGTCGACCGCTTGCGAAATCCGGCGCTGGAAAAAATCCGCATCCAAGTCCTGCCGGTGCCGCGAGAACCTGCGGGCGACAATCTGGGAGCGGGAATTGAAAATGCCCACGCCGAGGAGTTGGTCGCGCCCGTCCTTGATCGAAACGACATCCCCATCCGCAGGTGCGCCGAAGGTTTTTAAAACCTCGCTGGAGTAAACCCAGTCGTGACCATGCAAAATCCGCGAACGCGGACGAACAACAATTCCACCCATAGGACTTCAGCTTTTATCGGACTCGAGGAATTCCCAAGAGGAAAAGGTCGCGGCCTGCCCCGCGTAGGCGCCGCCGGCATCGAGCACATTCCACACAATCGCCTGCCGGATGCGAAACCTCCGCCCCGTCCGCGAAATGCGAATGCCCGAGTAGTCGTCGATGAAACCATTCTCGCGCACACGCCGCAAAAACTCCGCCCGCTCGTCGCGGTGCATCGGCTCCGCCGTGTGGCGCGAGGGTGTTTTCACCAAAGTGTCCCAATCCATTTCCCACAAACCGAGCGCGGTGCGATTCGCGTAGTTGAGCATCTGGTCCGCTTCCGCACCCCCCGAGACCACGACAAACGGAGCCTCGAAAAGGCGGCGCGCATCGAGGACGGCATCGCCCGTGGGCTCGATCAAATGCCGCCCCGTCCATCGATGAAAACTCACCATCAGCGCCGTGCCCCGCTCCACGAGCCAATCCTGTTTTTCATTCCAAAAATCCATGTCGTGCGTTTCTGCGATCGGCGAGGTTTTGACTTCGCTTCGGCTTGGAAGAGCTAATGTCCCAACTCGGGAGTGAGCCAGACTTCTTTGAGGATTTGAACGCGGTTGCTCCAGAGGGTGCTTGTGCCTTTGCGGAGCGAGACTTCGCGGACGCCCTCTTCGACATCGGTGGTGATCGGCGTGTTGCCGATGAAGTTGCCGTCGATGAAAAGGTCGAGGCCGTTCATGTCGTTCCCGCCCGCCGTGGGCTTGATCACCACCTTGTGACGGGGAACTTCGTCGTCCTTGGCGAGTTCCCCAAAGGAGATGCTTGGCAGGGCGGATTCCATTTGCGCGGCGCATTCGTCGAGGGCACGGCGGTTCCCGCTGTTGCGCTTCGCAAACTGGCGCTGGGCGAGGATGCGGCCGCTTTCCACTTCGAGGGCCTTCACCGCAATCGCGGCGTCGCTGTGGCTGCGGACGATGTTTTCCGTGATGCCGTAGGCGGTGTTGCTCTCGCGTGTTTGGGTGATTCGGTTTTTCGTGATGCTCACCACCAGGAGGATGTCTGCTCCGGCCAAACGACCAAGGCGGGCGCGGTCATTGACGATGTTGTTGTAGGCCAGACCTTGCTCCCCAAGAATCTTTTCGAGGTGGCGTCGGCTGATCAACGAAATACCCGGCGCCCGCGAGACACCGGCCTCGGCGAGGGATTCGACCATCTCGATTCCACCATCGCCGACCTCTCCGCTCAAATCCTCGGTGATGACTGCAAGCGAGGGGTCTTTGGCGAGGAGTGGCGAGGCGACGAGGAGGGTCGCCAGAAGGAATGGCAGTGCGGCTCGGTGGCTCATCACATCTGTTGCTGGAAGCGGGCGGCGTTGTGCCAGACGGATTGGTTCTCGCGGATGGCGTTCGCGTATTTTGATTTTGGCGACATGCCGACGAGTTGGCGGAGAACCTTGTCAGCATCGGCGTAGCGGCCTGTGCCTTGATAAACGATCGCGAGAATGTAGCGGGCCTCGGGATCGGCGGGCATTTCCTGGATGCCTTGCTCGGCGGCGGCAGTGGCTTCCTGCCAAAGACCGGCATTGGCGAGGCGGATGGCTTGTTTGGCCGATGGGCTCTTGGTGCCGCTGATCACGCGACGGATTTTCAACACGCTCGGGTGGAGGCTTTGAAAAATCTGGTGAGCCGCTTTGTTCCGCATGCCGGCAATCATCGGATAGGGATCGGGGGCCGAGGGATAGCCTTCCGAGGAGTAGTTCGTGTCTGTGTCCGAAAACTCGATGCGGCGCCCGCCAGCGATCTGCGAAGTAGAGGTCATGACGGCGCGGTAGTTCGCGATGTAATTGGCGATCGTTTTGGTGGTGTAGGAGCGGATGGTTTCGCCTTCTTTGTTCGTGTAGGAACTCGAATCGCTCTCCGATCCCGAGAGACCCTCGGCCTGCAGGTAGATGAAGGCATCGACGCCTTTGATTTTTCCACCGCCCCGGTTTTCCACAAAACTCATGCGCTGGAATCTCCGCTCATTCATCGCATCGCCGATGTTGGCTCGATCGACGAGTTGGTAGTAACCCTGACCGGCAAAAAGCTGGAACAGCGCGTGGGCGAGTTCGCCGCAGTCCGAGCCGGCTTCCGGAACGATGGAAACCCGCGAGCCGCGCCCGAGGCTGAGTTCCGCAGGTTGCGGGGCATCCACCGTGATGGTGGTGCAGGAGGATAGAAGGGATGCCGTGATGGCGCAGAGGATCAGCGGAAGGAGTTTTTTCATGGAAAAGAGAAGCTTCTTATCCGCTCTTGGAGGTTTGTGACAAGAAAACGAATCTCCACGCCGCTCACCATCTTGATCACAATATCAGGAGCGGAGTAATAAACTCTTTTTGCGGTATCAGCCAAGGTGTTCATTTTTTGCTCTCGCGTGTGTTAGTTTTTGTCTTGTAGCCGTTCCCACCGCTGCTCCATCAACGCCTGATAGCGCGCCTTCATTTCCTCCGAACAGAAGCCGGCGCTGACGAGAGCGATTGCCGCGCTCAACCCCTTTTCGAATCGGCCCAGCGCATTGGAGACTTGGCGTTCGGTTAATCCCAACGCGTTCCCCAAAGCGAGGAAATCCCGCTGGGTGAGGCGGTTTTTTCGGCCCTGGATGGTCAGGGCACTTTCCTCCGTGTCCTCGGGCAATAAGAGCATGGTTGGCAGCAGGTCGTAAGCTGGCGAGAGCCGGATCTCTCCGGCTTGGGAACGAATCAGGGAAAAGTTCTTGAGGTGCATGTCGGAATTTCCTGTCAAAAAGCTGAACAGGTTCACCTCGAAAAATCGCAGCGCATCGAGGCCCGGATGGCTGCAGTGCTGTCGAATTTTCCTGCCAACCGCCTCCAGCGAACCCCGGTATTTTTCCTCGGTCAGCCGATCGGTCAACTGGCACATGTCCTCCATGGCCAACTTGCGCCCTCCCACCCGATCCATGCGCCTCACCACCAAGGCCAACCGGCCGTCCTGCATCGCGATCAGTCCACAATCGGCCGTTTCAATCCCAAAGCAAGCCGCCATGCGCATGGTGAGGTGCTCCAGTTCGGGCATTTGTGGAAACCGTTCCACAGGGGGCTTCAGAATAAAGCCACCTTCGAGCCCGACGAGGGTGAATCGGCCGCCGCCACGCGTTCGCCCGGATTCCAAGTGCAGGGAAAGTTTGGGCTGGACGCCCGGAACCGCGACATGGCTGCGAACGATCTGTTCGGCCAGTGCATTCAGAGCAGCCCAGGAGTAGGGAAGCTGCGGAGGCTGCGCGCTTCCAAAAAGCCTGCGGCAGCACGCCGCATGGAAATCCATTTCCTCTCCGTCGAGGACTCCCAAGCAAATCTTGCAGCGCGGATGACTCATACAAATGTCTTTCGGCAAAGCGACTTTCGGTGGTTTTCTTGTAGGGCGGGCGTCTCGCCTGCCATCGAACGACTTACCCACGCAGGCGAGACGCCCGCGCTACATTCTGAAGTCCAAAAGCTAGCTTTTGATATCATATTGCCTCCTCCTCAATCGGCACCACTCCAGCAGCACCGATACAATCCCGGCAGCAGGCCAACAAAAGCCCCATGCGGTCACGCGGATCGATCTTCCATGTCTTTTCGGCAATCTCCAGCAACCATCCCTCGGGAATGAGCCCGTCAAAAAAAGGGAAAAGCCGCTTGTCCTCGAAAGGCTCAGCCCTCAAGGGAAGCGTGAGGCTGGCGGAAACGGCCTCCGGGTCGTTGAGATAAGTCGCCGAGTAGGTGAAACGATAACCGTGATCAAGTTCCTCAAGCACACCGACCGGCCTGTCGTGGAGAAGGATTTCAGCTTTTCTCATTGTCCACCGCCTCTCGGAAAGGTGCCGGAGCCATCCGATGGCCAAAGAGACCTAGAACCTGGTTAACCTTGTCCAGCCGCAGCGAGGCCTTGCCCTGCTCCAGATCGCGGATAAACCGCAACCCCACTCCAGCCCGATCGGCAAGATCATGCTGGGTCAGTCTCGCCGCCTTGCGCTTGGCCTTCACAAATTGGATCAATGGATCATTCATTGGAATACCCGATCGAGTATATTTTTAACACAAATGCCTTTTACTATACCTGAAAGGGTTCTGCAATTTTTATTTTCGCGAAAATAAATCCGATCGGGTATAAAAACGGGGGGGGGGGGGGGGGCGGTGAAAAAGACCACGGGGGGTGTTTGGGTTACGGGGTGA
>JBILML010000049.1:0-10584 GCA_044375555.1 Terrimicrobiaceae bacterium | reverse complement strand
CCACCCCCCCCCCCCCCCCCCACCCCCCCCCACCCCCCCCCCCCCCCCCCCCCCCCCCCCCCCCCCCCCCCCCCCCCCCCCCCCCCCCCCCCCCCCCCCCCCCCCCCCGGTTCATTGATCCACGGTGCGGTATTGGGGATCGGGGTTTCGGGCTGGGGTGATCGCTGAGGGATGAAACAGAGGGTATTTACCGAAAATATGTGAATGTGTGGGACTGACGTCTTTTCCGCACGGTTTTCTCGAAAGATTTTTCGGAGCAATCCACCTTCAATTCCGCATTCCAAAGTGGATCCACATCAGTTGCTCTCAAGTTCCCTCTGCAGTTCCTTCGTGCGCTTTTGCCCAGCAGCGACCTGCTCACGGGTCATATTTGAAGCTGCATGGTCTCTGCCTTTTTTTGCTCGTTCTAAAGAAACACTAGCAAGGTTAAATAAAGCATAAGCCTCGACCATATCCTTCGCCACGCCTTCGCCCTCGGCGTAGTAAACCCCCAGTCTGCATTGGGCTTCGGCATACCCTTGGTCAGCGGCCTTGCGTAACCACTTCACGGCCTCGACCATATCCTTCGCCACGCCTTCGCCCTCGCCGTAGCAAGCCCCCAGGCTGTATTGGGCAGTGGCAAACCCTTGGTCAGCGGCCTTGCGTAACCACTTCACGGCCTCGACCATATCCTTCGCCACGCCTTCGCCCTCGCCGTAGCAAGCCCCCAGGCTGTATTGGGCAGAGGCAAACCCTTGGTCAGCGGCCTTGCGATACCACTTCACCGCCTCGACCAGATCCTTCGCCACGCCTTCGCCGTTGGCGTAGCGCCACCCTAAATTGAATTGAGACTGGGCAACCCCTTGATGGGCCAAATTTCTCAAGTCTGCCAGAGGATCGTTCCCTGTAACTACAACAGGCATTACCTCGGAGACAGCTCTCGGGGCCTGACCATTTTCTGCAAGGTCACCTAAGAACAATTCCTCAAAAAGTTGATTGTATTCGCCGGGAGTCTGCTGGCCGCTCGACTTCGCATACACCTCACTGCGGACACTCATCATGATTTGATTGATGCTCCGCCCTTTTTGCTGGAGCGAACTGGCCAAGATCGGCGTGAAAAGGCCATCGAGCGCCTTGCTTCCTGCTTCCGCCGCGTAAATGACGATGGAGTTTTTTGGCTTGATTCCAACCACTGAAAGGCCTCGCGTGAGATTGCGTCCTGCTCCGGCGGGGAGCGGGTTGTCGCGGCACGCATCGATCACGATGATGCTCGCCCGCGCCGCCGAGGCATCCATTGCCGTCATGACTTCATCGAGCGCCACCGCCCGTGTGGCGACACGCCGTTCATCGGGAATGTCGGCATCTGCTGGAAGCAGATAATTTTTCCCATCCACCTGCACGCCGTGTCCCCCGTAGTGGAAAAACGCAATCGCGCCGGTGTTGCGCAATCCGCGCTCGAACTCGGCGATGGCGTCGAGCATTTGCTCTCGGTTCCCGTCGCGCACTACTCGCACTCGGAAACCCAGCCCTTCCAGAGCAGCCCCGAGCTTTGCGGCATCAGGCCCAGGGTGCGCCAGCCCTGCAAAGTGCGAGTATTTCCCATTCGCAATCAGAAGCGCTTCCTTCGGCGGAGTCGCTCCCATGGCCGCGAGGCAAAAAGTCAAAAGGATGAAGGCAGAAGTATGAAATAAATGGCGTGGACCTGGGTTCATGATGGGCTGGGAGTTTGGCGTGCTTCAGGGTTTTCTTACTTCTTCCTTCATCCTTCTAACTTTCTTGTCCTTCCTTTTTCCGTGAGGCGGTATTTTTGGAGGCGGCCATAGTTAAAGTATCAAGTATGAGGGCGGAAGGAAGAAAGCGCCTGTGTTGCCGAGGACGGCCAGAATCCTTGAGGCCAGCGACTCTAGCCCCGACTCTAGCCCCGACTCTAGCCCCGACTCTGCCCCCGACTCTGCCCCCGACTCTGCCCCCGACTGGGCCCCTGACTGGGCCCTTGTCGGTAGAGTTGAGCGAGATTGTTCGCGGGTGAGGGGCAGGATCTCGGGGAGCGTGACGGCCGCCGGCGGAGTTCGCAAAAGCGACCAGCGTCTTGAGAATCGGCGTCGGCGAGGAGAGGTCGCGCTTGAACTCCAGCTGCTTTCCTTCAGGCGAGGCGAGAATGTCGGAGATCATGGAAAGTATGAAGTATGAAGCGCCTGTGTTGCCGACGGGGACGTCGGCGTTCCGAGCAGCGGGGAGGGAAAAAAGCAGGAAGTATGAAGGCGGAAGGAGAAGGGGCTGGCCAGCGGAAATTTCAGGCGCGAGCGCATGGGGTGATCCCATCTTTTAAAGAACGCCCCTACAAGAAGGAATCCCCTCCTTTTTTCACCGAGAGCTGGAGCCCATGTAGGAGCCATTGCGCGCATTGTAGCGGTTCACGCTGCGCTCGGTGGTGACGACGATTACGCCGCCGCTGACTTGGACGGCGCTGGGCTTACCGCTGACCGAGATGGAGCCCAGGAAGGAGCCGTTCTGCGCGTTGTAACGCTGGACGGTGCCGTTGCCGAGAAGCACGGCGATCGTCTCGCCGTCGCACCCGACATCGAGGGCGTTGTTGACGGAGATTGAGCCTTTGTAGGAGCCATTCGCGGCGTCGCGGCGTTCGATGGTGGAGGAGTTTTTGAGGACGGCGATGATGCCGTCGGCATGGAGTGGCATGGTGGATGAGAGGAGCGTGAGCAGTGGAAGAAATCTGAAGAAAAGGCCTTTGTAAAAAGCCTTTTGGCGAATGCCAAAATTGAGATGGCTGGAATGGGTGAACATCGAATGCAGGAGTCTGTGCGCGGGTCGTTAATCAATCCAATATCCGCCGTCGCATGACTCGTAGCTGCGCCGAGTGACGACGGTGGTGGTATGATAATGGCGCGGTTCGGCTTGATAGACAACGGTTCTCTGAGGGGCCGGGTAGACGACATAGTCGGGTTCGCGGCGGTATGCGGACGGATAGCTGTTTCGCCGGGTGTCTTGGGCATTGCCGAACATATTTCCAGCAATGGCACCTAGACCGCCTCCGATAGCGGCTCCTTCCAGGCCTCGGCCGCTCTGGTGCCCGACGATTCCGCCGGTCGCTGCTCCCAAGATTCCTCCGACGACCGTTCCTGTCTGGGCATCGGGACCGGTGGCGCAACCAGTGAGCATGGCGGCTGTCAGGGCGGTTGTCAGGATCAGGGATTTATTCATTAGGGATTTCATAGTTTTCATTTTTTGGATGGTTGGTTTTTTAAATCAGATGGTTTTTGTAGTTTCGTATCGATTACCACCGCGAGCGGCAGCGGTGGTTGTGCTCGCGGATCACGACCGGTTCGGAGCGGTAAATGACGGTCTGCGGGTAGTAGGTCGGGCGCATTTGCTGGTAGGGCTGCATGTAGACGGTCTGCGGCCGGGAATACACGACCGTGGGGCGCGAATAGTAGACCGGGGCGGGGGCGACATACGCGGGAACGGAGTAAACCGGCGCGCAGGCGGGCCTGCCTTGGTTGTAGTAAAACCCGGAGCCGGAGCCGAGTTGGAAACCCCAAGATCCGGCATGGGCTGCGGAGCCGAGTCCGAGGGCGGTGGTGATGGTGGCGAGGAGGATGAGTTTTTTCATGGTTGGTGGTGGTTGAACTTTCGGAAAAATCCTATGTGATGAGATGTGGGCCGTCAAATCTGAGGCATTGAATACCAGTGTCTTGCGGTTGGTTTTTAACCGCTGGGCGGGGGCTTTTGTCCGTTCGGCCTGCGAAATCGACCGCTCGGCGGGAAAGTGAAAAAAGTCGGTTTTTCACATGGGAGCAGATGGTTTTTCGAGGAATGTCTGCCCGGGCGCGGTGTCCATGAGTCTGGAAAATTGACCCACGAATGGCAGTGGCAAGGAGATGAGTTCGGCTGGAGTTTCCTCCCTCTCGATAAGCGCCACCGAGGGCTTGTCGGTGTTGAATCTGAGCGCGGCGCGGGCATTTTTTTCGCCAAGGTAGAGTTGAAGCGATTTGAGGCGCCCGGTTTTGCCAGCTTTCACCTCGACGGGCAAAACTGCGCCTCCGAGTTGCACCAAAAAATCCACCTCCGCCGTGGAATTCGGGCTCTCGCGCGTCCAGTAGAACGCCTCGGGTTTTACCCAAGGGTCTCCGGCGTAGAGCAGGTTCTGAGCGATCGCTTGCTCGCAAAGCGCGCCGCGGTTCACCAAAAACAGTTCATCCATTTTTTCGAGGTTGTCGATTTGTAGGCCCAGAGCCCTGCAGACCAACCCCACATCCAGAAAGAAAACCTTGAAGTTGCGGTCATCGGCCTCAGCGGCGAGAGGCAGTCCATTCCCATGGCACCGTCTGACCTTGTGAAAAACCCGCGCTAGACAAAGCAAATGCAAGGCCTCGCCGAGATTCTTCGCGCGCTCGGCGGGGTCGACCTCACTGAACTTGAACTTGCGCCCGAGCATCGCCGGCACGCGAGCGAACAAACGATCCATCCGGGGCTTCTGCACACGGCGTGAGTATTTTTGGAAATCCTCTTGATAAGTTGCCAGGATCGACTCCTGCACCCGCGCGCACTCGCGGTAGGATCCGGTTTCAGCAAAAACCGCCACCGCTTCCGGCATTCCGCCGACCACGAGATATTGGCGGAAAGCCGCGAGCAAATCCTCGTGGAGCGCCTCTGGAAAAGCCTCGCCCCAGCCCCATCCAGCCATCCACGAGATCAACCCCGCTCGGCCAGTCGCTTCCAAGAATTCCTCGAAGACCAGCGGTCCCATATGCAGATACTCGATCCTCCCCACCGGCACCGAGAACTCGTGATCCTCCAAAAGCAAATCCAGCAGCGACCCCGCCGCCAACACATGCAAGCCCGGCAATTCCTCATGAAAATAACGCAGCTTCGCAAAAACCTCCGGTGCAGCTTGAATCTCATCGAGAAACAACAGCGTCTTCCCCTCCACCACTGGCATTCCGTATCTGGCCTCGAGCAGTCGCACGGTTTCCCTCACGGATGCTCCGGAAAAAAGCCCCGCAAGCGAGGCGTCCCGCTCGAAATTCAGCTCCAAGATTCCCTCAAACGCCTCCTCGGCCAGGGCTCGGGCCAGATACGATTTCCCCACCTGCCGCGCCCCGCGCAGGACCAATGGCTTGCGCCCGGCGCGATTCCTCCATTTCAACAATTCAGCGAGGGCCTTTCGTTTCATTCTGCTATTTTAGCAGGTTATTTTATCTCTGAAAGTGATATTTTAGCGGGTAATATTGGTCGGTGCACTTGATATTTTAAAAAATCCATGGATGCAAAGTCTCGTTGCGCGAGTCCTTGGTTGCCAGCGGCACGGGCTTGACCTTGCGGCGAATCGAAAGCATATTCGCCGCAGATTTGCGTTGAATGAGAAAATATATCCATGATTGCCCTGAGTGGCCTCGCTTCCGTTATGACGAAGCAAAATTGCTTCCACTGGTAGCGGAAGTGCGGAATCGGCAGGGCCGGTTGATCGGCAAAATGGCGGGACTTGGTTTTCAACAACGCGCGGAAGCCTCTCTCTCGAACCTCACCGCCGAGATCATCAAATCCAACGCCATCGAGGGGAATTTCCTCGATGTGGACGAAGTGCGCTCGTCGATCGCGCGTCGGCTTGGAATGGATACCGGCGGCGTGACGCTGGCCAATCGGGATGTGGAGGGCGTTGTCGAGATGATGCTGGATGCCACGCGAGGATTTGCGAGCGCGCTGACACGCGAGAGGCTTTTTGGCTGGCACGCCTGCCTTTTTCCTTCGGGCCGCAGCGGCATGAGAAAAATCGGCGTAGGTCGCTGGCGAACGCAGGAGTCCGGCCCCATGCAGGTCGTTTCAGGTCCGATTGGCAAGGAGCGCATTCACTTTGAGGCACCCTCCGCAGAGCGCTTGCAGGGTGAGATGGATGCGTTTTTGGAGTGGTTTCGCGGGCTTGCTGAGGAGCCTGTGATCCGTGCCGGCATTGCGCATTTCTGGTTTGTCACCATCCATCCTTTCGAGGATGGAAATGGCCGCATCGCCCGAGCTATTGCCGAGATGGCCCTGGCACAAGCGGATGGATTCCCTGAGCGCTACTACAACATGTCGAGCCGGATCGAAGGCGAGCGTCGGGATTATTATACCGTGTTGGAGCGATGCCAGAAAGGCGGCCTCGACATCACGGAATGGCTGGAGTGGTTTCTCGGTTGCCTTGGCCGGGCGCTTGACGACGCCGAAAAGAACATCGCATCCGCTCTCCGCCGCGCCAGGTTCCGGGACCGCCTGCGCCACCATGAGCTGAACGCTCGGCAATCCAAAGTGATCGACCTGCTCATCGAGGGATTTTCAGGGAAACTCACTTCCTCCAAATATGCCAAGATCGCCAAATGCTCGGCTGACACAGCTCTGCGTGACATCAAGCAACTCCTCGACTCGGGACTGCTCGAAAAAGACGAGGCTGGAGGCCGAAGCACGGCTTATTTGTTGAAGGAAAATCTCACCACGGATTCGGCACGATGATCGTCTGGGGGTTGCCATAGGGGTCGTAAGTGGGGACCGCTGCGGGATAGCCACCACCTTGATAGGATGGCTGGCCGGAATACATCGCTGGGACGCCATGGTTCGGCGCGCCGTGGTCGATGAGTTCGTAGGAATCGTATTCCTCATCGGAGCCGCCCGAGCCACTCCCGGAGCCATGGCGCGGGCCGGGATGGAAAGTTCCCGCGTCGCCGAACCTCACAAACTCCCGCTGCGGCGCGCAGGATGCGAGAAGGAATGCGGCGAGGAGCGCGAGGAGGGTTTGGTTCATGAGGGAGGTTTTCATTTTATTCTGGAGTCCATGGATTCAGAACATGGGCGGGTGAGTCGATAAAATCCTTCGTGTTTCGAGTCACCACCACGAGGTTGTGAACCAGCGCCGTCGCCAAAATCAGTGAGTCGCGAAAAGGGCGTGGGCGCAGGGCATGGAGTTCCGCGCATTTCTCCGCTATCTCTGGCGTGATGGTCAGCGTGCGCGAGAAAAATGCCGCGCGAACTTTGGAATGATACCAGCGCTGAAGGACCTTGGCTTGCTGCGGATCGCGACGGCGGGCCAATTCAATTCCGAGACGGATTTCCATGAGCGAAACAACGCTCAGGTGGCATGAGTCGAGAGCTTGATTGGCCTGCCAAGCAGCAACTCCCGTATCGCACTTGGCGCCCCTGCGAAGCTCCGAGACGACATTCGTATCGAGCAAAAAATCAGGCATCGAGATTGGCAGGTGTTAATTGGTCTTCCATTGGAGGAAATTCCAGCGGCACATTCCCGGCAGCATCGTCGCGGAGCATTTCCAAAAGACTGGGCGACTTCTCAGTAGGCGTTTTTCCCACTTCTCTCCGAATCACGCCAGCCAACCAACTCGAAAGAGATTTCCCCTCATCCACAGCCCGGTGGCGGGCCAATCTGCACAACTCCTCTTCTAGTGATACGGTCACATTCATCGCGAGTCAGTGTTACACGAAATCACGAGAGGCGCAACTGGTGGTATTGCTTCAAGCAGGCCTGCATCAATCCCTGAATTGATCCCGCTTCTCTTCGGCAGGCTTGGCATCGCCTTGCGCGGCTCCCGTAGCGGAATCCGGAACGGATTTCGATCCATTGGCGTTGAAGGCGAGGAGGTTTTCGGTGCTGCGGTCGAGTTTCACGCGGCCGCCGGTGGCTTTGGTGATTTCCTGGCCGAGGCCCATATTGTCGAGTCGGGTTGGTCTTCCGGCGTGAGGAGATCGAGGTAAGCAGAGTAGGCGAAAAGGCGGTTGCGACGCTGGCCGGTGAGTTCGCGGGCGATGCCGAGAGCGGCGAGTTTTTCGATCGCTTTCGAGGCAGTGGGGAAACTCAGCGCGGAGGCTTTGGATAATTCGGCGAGGTTCAGGATCGGGCGCTCGCGCAGGGCTTCGAATGCCGCTCGGAGGCTGGCCTTTCCAGCCCTGCCGGTTTCGTTCAACAAGCGGAGGTCTTTTTCAAAGAGAGCGGCAAGATTGTTGGCTGTTTGGACGGCACCCTTGGCTGTCTCATGGACGCCTTCGAGGAAAAAGTCCACCCACGCTTCCCAGTCGCCATGCGATCGCACACGGTCGAGAAGTTCATAGTAAAGAGGCCTGTGGCTCTTGAAATGCAGGCTCAGGTAGAGCAACGGCTCGGAGAGCAAGCCGCCATGCTGGATGATGAGCGTGATAAGGAGTCGGCCAAGGCGGCCGTTGCCGTCGAGAAAGGGGTGGATGGTCTCGAACTGCACATGGGCCAGAGCCGCTTTCAGGAGCACTGGGAGACTTTGGCTTTCGTTCAGGAAAACCTCGAGCGCCCCCATGCAGGCTTCTACCTCCTCGGGTGGGGAGGGCACGAACCGCGCGTTCCCCTGTCGCGTGCCGCCGATCCAGTTTTGCGAGCGGCGGAAATTTCCAGGCTCTTTATCCCCGCCACGTGCTCCCGACATGAGCTTCGCGTGCATCTCGCGCAGGAGGCGGTTGCAAAGCGGAAATCCACTCCTCAAGCGTTCGACCCCATGCTCCAGCGCTGCGATGTAGTTCGAGACCTCGGCGACATCATCCAGCGGGACCCCGGGCGCTTGATCGATTTCGTAGAGCAAGAGATCGGACAGCGACGAGGGCGTGCCCTCGATCTGCGAGGACAGAACCGCCTCCCGCCGCACATAGGCATAGAGAAAAAGCCGCTTGTCCGGAAGCAACGAGGCCACGCCATCGAGTTGCCCAAGCGCCTGCGTGGCGCGCTCCAGCAAGACCGCCCGCGATCCCGTCAAATCCAGCGGAGGCACAGGCGGCAGGGGCGCAGGCACATAAGCACGAACAGATTCCCCGCCCGCCGTGGATGTTCTATAGGTGCCAATTCCTTCGCGATTCATTTGGTTGAAATCCTTGAATAAGAAATCCCGCTATTAAAGGAAATCTATTTTCCCAAAAATAAAACCTGATTGCCAAGCAGCAAGATTGAAAAACGACGAGCGAGACTGGTTGATAATCAACCCAAAAATAGACTTTCCTGCTTAAAAACTTACAAACTTAATTCTTAAAACTTAAAACTCCATCTACCACACCTTCCACCATGGTTTGTTCTCTGCTTGGGCGTCGCCTTGGGCGGCTCCCGTAGCGGAATCCGGAACGGATTTCGATCCGTTGGCGTTGAAGGCGAGGAGGTTTTCGGTGCTGCGGTCGAGTTTCATGCGGCCGCCGGTGGCTTTGGCGACTTCCTGGCCGAGGCCGAGGTTGTCGAGGCGGGTTTCCACATCGATCATGCTGTGCTCACTTGCTTCCGATATTCGTTGCGTCTTTGACGCGGTATCGACTGGCCCTTCCTTCTCCGAGTCGCTCGATTTTTTTGAGGGCGAGGAGCTTTTTGATGATGCTTTCGACCGTTCGTGGCGGCATGCGGAGTGATTCCACGGCCGTCTTGCGGCTGAAGTCCCCTGTGGCGCGAGCCCAGTTCCAGAGTTCCCATTGCTTCTCGGAGAGCAAGTTTTCTGATCCATCATCGGCAAGGATTCGAATCGCTCCTCTCGCCTGCTCGCGGACGATTTCCAGAAAAAAAACCAGCCACTCCGAGAGATCCTCGCTCGCGGTTTTCCAACTTCGCTGTGTCCTGTTCAAAGCCAGATAATAATCCGCCTTGCGCGCTTCGATGCATTTTTCGTGGGACACAACTTCCGTGAATTCATAGCCCTCCCGAAGCAGGATGAGATTGGCCAACAAACGACTTGTGCGTCCATTGCCATCTTGAAAGGGATGGATGGCCAGATACTCAAAAAGAAAATTGGCCGCAAGGATCAACGGGTGACGAAATTTCTCTTCGCTGGCCCACCCATACCACTCCACGAGTTCCTGCATTTCCTTGGGAACCAAATGCGGCGGCGTAGGATCAAAGATGATTCCCACGACTTGGCCTTTGGCATCCTTGGCCTCCACGCGATTCGGTCCAAACTTGTAAGTGCCGGCATGCCGTTCATCCTTCTCGCTGTGGCGCAACATGTCCCGATGCAGTTGCAAAATCAAAGACTCGCCCACGCTCATTTCCCGGTGGTTCTGAAAAACAGACTCCAGCACCTCCAAATAACCGGCCACCTCCTGTTGGTCACGAGTGCGGAATTTTTTGATGCGCAGTTGGCTATATAACGCCTCCACTTCCGCATCGCTCAACTGGTTTCCCTCAATACGGTTTGAAGCACCCGTCGAAGTCACGATCACCGAACGAACCAAGCGTTCCAAAGTGCGATTTGGCAGCCGACCGGCGAGCCTCCAACCAGTCTTCACGCCATCGATCTCTGCGATCATGGCGTAAACCCGCTCGGCCAGACTCGCGCCCAGCTCCAGCCTCCGACTCATCCGACTTTTTCGAAAATCTAACATCAATCAGCAATAAAAAGATGTGAGATCATGTGAGATCGCGTGAGATTAGGCAATCGCAAAATCTGTGATTCAAAACAGGGCTGGGTGGTTCTCACCAAGTCACAAAGCAACTGTGGTTTTCAGCAAGTGGAAAGTTTTGGATTTTTGATGAGGGATTGGATGTGAATTAGGAGTTTTCGCATGGCGGCGACGATGGCGCATTTGTAGGGTTTGCCGCGTTCGCGCAGGCGT
>JBILML010000047.1:0-14297 GCA_044375555.1 Terrimicrobiaceae bacterium | reverse complement strand
CAAAATCCAATCCCTCAAGGCCGATGCCCGTGGTTTCCGTAACGCCCTCAACTACCGCACCAGAATCCTCTTCTACTGCGGCAGACTCGATCTTTTCCCCTCTACCCATGAAATTCCGTGAAGAACCATATGGAATGGCAGCGAGATCGCGGCTTCGATGGGAATTTCGCACCAATCGGCGCGGAATTATCTGGATGCGTTGGAGCAAACTTTCATGGTTCGGAGGCTTTTGCCGTGGTTTGTAAATGTGGGGAAGCGGTTGGTAAAAAGCCCGAAGGTGTTTTTCCGGGACAGCGGGATTTTCCATGCGTTGCAGGGGATCGGGTCGGAGCAGGCGCTGATCGCGCATCCGAAGCTGGGGGCTTCATGGGAGGGGTTTGCCTTGGAGCAAATTCTGGCGAATCTGCGTGGGGAGGAGGCTTATTTTTATGCGATCCATGGGGGATCGGATTTGAATCTTTATTTGCCGAATCGACGTATGGGGATCGAGATCAAGCGGCGGGATGTGCCCCGAATGAGCCGGTCGATGGGGATCGCGATCGAGGATTTGGGTTTGGAGGAATTGATGGTGGTGTATCCTGGGGAACGGTCTTTTGAGCTGGATGGAAAAATTCGCGCGGTTTCACTTGAGGCTGCAGTTTCGGAGGTAGTGTCTTGGAAAAATTGAGTTTCTAAACTGTGTTTTTCCTTCATAAATCCTTCTGCATTTCTGGAAAAATGAGCCTGAGGGGTCAGATGAAGGCATTAATTATTGACATTTAAGGAGAAAGCGGATAAGTAAGTCGAGAGACCAGCGTCGCGAGTCGAGGGCAGCTGAAGAAATAGTGGCTGGTGGCTGGTGAAAGAACCAGCCTTAACTTGGGTAAAATTTGACTTATTACTCCGGCAATTTAACAAGTAGCACTCACGCGGCCTTCGCATAAGTGACAGCTGGGTGTTCGAAATAGGAAGCCACTCGCTGTGGGGATTTGGCCAAGCGGCGCATCGATCCGATGAGGTTTCTTTCCAGATGCCCTTGGTCCATAGGTGGAGCTTTGCGAGAGAGTTCTGATTTCAGATCTCCGTTCAAATACTCGTCGGGATTGCGCTCTGGACTGTAGGAAGGCAAATGAAACAAGGCGATGCGCTCCTTATTGGCCTCCACCCATTCCTTGACCGGGGCGCTGTGATGGACTCGCAGATTGTCCACAATGAGAAAGACCTTCTTCTTCGAGTCCTTGATCAGGCGCTCCATAAACCGGATGAAAACTTCGCTCGTAAGTGTTTCCCGGTAGATCATCCAGCGCACCTTGCCTTGGTTGGTGACGCTCGAAATCATGTTGGTGGAAAATCGTTTGGCCTTCTTGCGCAGGATCGGGGTTTGCCCCTTGGGGGCGTATCCCCGCCCGTGCTGACAGTCGTTTCTCACCCCGGTTTCATCTCCCCAGTGAATCTCGGCATTCTGGCTTTTGGACTCCTTGGCGATGGTGGGGTAAGTCTCCTCCATCCACTTGGCCACGGCTTGCGGATTTTGCTCGTAGGCCCGCTTGGCGGGTTTCTGTGGAGTGAATCCCCAGCGCTTAAGATATTCGCCACAGGTGCGAATCGGCATGGACAAACCGTATTCCTGTTTGATGAGCTCGCAAACCGCTCGCCTCGTCCATAATGCAAAATTCATTTTGAGCTGGTCGGGGGTCTTTTCCGTGATCTTATTTTGGATTTCCTTCTCCTGTTCGCTTGTCAAAGTGCGTTCGCATCCCTCCTTGCGCCCGCGCTTTTTAGGGCGCAATGTCGCAGCGCCATCGCGCCTAAAGTCAGCCCTCCAGCGGTCAATGGTTTTGAGGTGAACCCCAAGAGCGTCAGCAATATCCTGACGGGATTTCCCTTGCTTATGCAGAATATGGGCGCGGCGGCGCAGTTCGGCTTGTGTTTTTTGGTCGAGTGAACGGGCATCATTTTCCATCGATAAAAAACGCAGCAGTTTCTATGCCAATAATAATATCTATTAAATTGCCGGGTTAATAAACAAAAATTATGAGTAGTGCACTTCAATATCTCACGAATGAAGAAGGAGAAAAAACAGCGGTGATCGTGCCTTGGGAGGATTACATCAAATTCATGGAAGACATGGAGGATTTGGCGGCTGTGGCTGAGCGGCGCGAAGAGCCTCGGGTAAATAACGAGCAATTTCTCGCCGAGCTTCGGAAAGATGGTATTCTACACGATCACTTGGCGTAAATCGACCAAGAAGGATTTGCGCAAGATTCCGGAAGGGGATGTGCTTGAGATTCTGCAAGCCGTTGAAGCCCTTGCAGGGAATCCTTTTCCGATCGGTTCTACAAAGTTGATTGGGACTGTGGATATTCATCGGATCCGTGTGGGAAAATATCGTGTGATCATGAGGTTCAAGGTAACGAATTGGTGATTGAAGTAATACGTGTGGGCCATCGAAAGGATGTTTATCGTTGAGATGCAGGCACGCGGAAGTATTTGGAGATGTTTGAGGAAGCCAGAAGTAACGGGTAACGAGTTGCGAGTTGCTGGTAACTGGAACAGACAAGACGGACTCAGTCAGGACATAGGTAACACTTTTTTCTTGCCTTGAGGGATAAACACGGATTCTGTGGGACTTGACAAGTTTTCGAACAACAATAAATAAACAACAACACAAAGTCATCATGCCTGCAATATCAATGTTCTACGGAGTTGTAATTTACATTTACTTCTTTGATAATAAGAAGCATAATAAGCCACATATTCATGTAAAATACGCTGGGAGTGAGGTTGTTTTAGGATTGCCCGATGGTGAAATCATGGAAGGCAGTATTCCCAACAATAAAATGAAATTGGTTGAAGCATGGATTGAAATTCATAAAGAAGATCTCCTTGCAAATTGGGAGCTTGCTGTTAATGGCCAAGAAGTTTTTAAAATAGAGCCGCTCAAGTAATATGAACCCAAGGGTAAGAAGTGTAAAGCCACTCCCGAACTATAAGCTGGAACTCGAGTTCGAGAATTCAGAGTTAAGGGAGTTCGATGTGATGCCGTATTTGGACAAAGGAGTTTTCCGAGAGTTGAAAGATGTTAACTATTTTTCAAGAGTCAAAGCTGCGATGGGTTCGATAGAATGGCCTCACGGTCAGGATCTGTGCCCCGATACACTCTTTGAAGACTCGCAAGTTACTGGCTCAGTAGGAAACCGATAAGGAGTTTAAGGGGCAGTCATTAATTATTGATATTTAAGGAGAGAGCGGAGAAGCAAGTGGCGAGGGCAGAATCTACAGGATAAGGACTTGTCTATAAAAAAATCTTGACTTCTATTTAATTTCTGCAATTTTTTTACATATGAAAACGACATTTGATATTCCAAGTGCGCTGTTGAGCGAAGCCATGAGACTTGCCGGAGCAAAGACGAAACGAGGGGCTGTTTTGGCTGCTTTAGATGATTTTTCCAAGCGCGGCCGAATGCGCGAGATGGCCATGAGATTGGGGAATTCCGAAACATTCATGACAGCTGCGGATTTGGAAACCCTGCGCCTTCAAGAGAAACCGGAATGACGCTGGTCGATACATCGAGTTGGATTCACTACCTCCGCCGTGATGGGGAAGCAGAAATGAAGGAAAAAGTCCGTAGTTTGCTTTTGGATGGATCGGCGGTTTTGTGCCCTGTAGTTATCGCGGAGTTGTGGATGGGAGCCGGATCGAAAAAGGATCAAGACGACTTAACGGATTTGAGTGCGGTTTTGCGGTGCTTGCCGATGTCTGAAGAAGTTTGGGAGTGTTCATTTCGCATTGCCCGCATCTGTCGGGCTAAGGGAACCCCGGTTCCCTCAAGCGACTTAATGATTGCTTCATGTGCATTTAGCCATGGAGTGAAAACATTGGCGAAAGACAAGCACTTTGAAACTCTGGAGGGATACCGGAATTTGGTAAGATAGCGGATGGCTAGTATAAAAGAGTAGGACAAAATCATTGACAGCAAAATGATGGAAAAGTGGCGGGTGGCGAGAGGGCAGACCAGACGGGCCGGCCCGGTCAGGACATGGGTAACACGCTGGAAGCATTTGGAAGCTGGAGCTGAAAAATTTCTATTGACTCTTTTTTTTGCAAAACATCGTGGATGGTTGCTGGGGTGGATTTGCGACTGGAAGACAAGCGCTTGGAGTTGGGCTATTCTTGGGGGGTTCATAACGGGCCATCGCTGGATTTGTTTTGTTTCAAGGGTGGGAAGCGAATGGGTTTTGAAGTAAAGCACCAGGATGCACCGCGGTTGAGTAAGGGGCTTTTGGCGGCATTGGAAATATTGAAACTGGATGATTTCAAAGTTATTTACCCGGGAACGATGCGCTACCTTTTGCACGAAAACATTGAGGTCGTTCCGCTGGAACAGTGGCTTTATGAAGAGTTGGCCGGTGACGAGGGGTGATCAGCCACCGCGCTGGAAAAGCCAAGTTTCAGTTGACTCCGCAGTAAATATCGCAAAACTTTCCAGCTTCACGATCCCCGTATTTTAATTCCCTATGGTTGAATCTACAGCATTTCCTGTTGCCTTTTACATCGCCCTGGGCTTGCTTGCTCTGGCGGGAGCCTATGCTTGGAACTCCAGGGAGTTGGGGGTGGGGATTCCGATGGGGGCGGTGTTGGGGACGGTGGGGTTGTGGTATTTCGGGGATGCGCTTTACAATGACTATCAAAGTTATGCGCTACAAATCGGGCCGGAGTATTTGGAGGCGGCTTGGTGGCAGGTTGCGCTGTTTCTTTTGTTCTTTTTGATTTTGACGCCAGCCATTCACCGAATCGTCAACCGGAAGGTCTTGGGAGATCGAAGCGAGTTTTGGGAACTGATGAAGCGGGGGGGCATTGATAACCCGGAATTTCAGAGGCGTCTGGATATTGCCACGCGATTGATCGCGGGTGTGTGGCTTGTATTGATGGCGATTGCGTTGATCCGAACGAATTTCGATTTCTTGGGACTTTTTGCCCCCTTTGTCTCAGGAAAAGCCAATCCCTGGGGGCGAGGTCGGATCGGCGGCGGGTTCGATGCCTTGATATCGTTAGCGAACTATTTGCAAATCATGCTGGTGGCGGCGTTCGGCATTGTGGCTGCGGTGGCGAAGAATCGTCGCACCCGAGTATTAGCTCTGGTGATTACGGCAGTGTCATTGCCATGGTTTCTTTTGGACCGCACGCGCAATACCATGCTGGCGGTGGCGTTGCCGGGAATTCTGGCTTGGGTTTTTATCAGGTTAAAGAGTGGAATGATGCTGAAAATCGCCATTCTCGTGGGGGCGTTTTTGGTAACGGAAGGCTGGATGAAATTTGTGATTCAGACCCGAAGCGGGGGGGACATTTCTCGGGCTTTCATGCAGCTGGGTGTAGGCGGAGTCGTGCAGCAGGTAGAAGATTCGGAAACAAAGCATGAAGGTCTGAATATGTTTGAGGAGTTGGCGTGGGTAAATAGCTTCATCGACAAGGGAACCTATGTGGTAAATAACGGGGCAAGGTATTTTGCGGAGCTGGTAAACCCAATTCCAAGGGTGCTTTGGCCGAATAAGCCGATGATTGGCATCGACTATGCGATTGCGCGTGGCCAACTCTATGGGGGTGCTTCAGATGATGCGGCGGGCGTGGGAGCGACGATTTCGACGGGGATGATCGGCCAAGGCGTGGTGAACTTCGGGCCTTTTTTCGGGGTTCTGGCGGCGGCGCTTTTGATGGCGATCTGGGTCGCGATCTTGGCGCGTCAGGATTTGATGGGGGTCAGGATGGGGCGAATGTTGTTATTCTTTATTGGTTGCGTTTTGACTTTCAATCTGGGGCGGGATATTACGCTGATCACGCTTTATCCATTTCTATTTGGTTATTTTATGTTGACCTTCTGGGCAAGGACGCATGGGGAGAGGTGAGGTTGGCGCAATTAGCTGAGCGGCAATTGATGCTTCGCAAAAATATATTGTGCGGTTTTAAAGCCGTGGTCAGAAATTGAAAAAAATCGCGATCCATTTTGCAAGGTTGGGGCCTTATCATTTGGCGCGGCTGGAGTCTGCCGTGAAGGCGCTAGAGCCAATCGGGTGGAAGGTTGTCGCTTTGGAGACTGCGGGAACCGATGCGACATATGATTGGGAGCGGGAGATTGGCGCGGCTGGGGCGTGGGAGCGGGAGACGGTGTTTCCTGATGGAGTTTTTGAAAAAATTCCGGTATCTGAGTTGAGGCGAGGGATCGAGAGAGAGTTGGATCGCTTGCAGCCGGATGCTATGGCGATAGCTGGGTGGGGGACAGTGGATGCGCGGGCTTGTCTGGCTTGGTGCAAAAAAAATCGAGCTCAGGCGATCGTGATGAGTGAAACCCGGGCGGCGGATGGGCGGCGGGTTTGGTGGAAGGAGTGGCTCAAATCGAGAATCGTGCGGAGATACAACGGGGCGCTTTGTGGCGGGGAGTCGCATAGGCGCTATTTGATCGAGCTAGGGATTCCAGCCGAGCGCATTGCGATGGGTTACAATGTGGTGGACAATGAGTTTTTTGGTAAAATTCGAAATGAGGAATTCGGAATGGGGACAGTTGGCGAATTGATAGCGGAGGGGTCGAAACAGGTTCCCTGTTCCGCTACAGTGCCGGGGGCCCCGTATTTTTTGGCGTCTAATCGGTTTGTGGAGAGAAAAAATTTGGGTCGGTTGATTCAGGCTTATGCAAAATATGCGGAGAGTTTTCAGCAGGGTGGGGTAGGGAGTATTTGGCCGCTGGTTTTGCTGGGGGATGGAGAGTTGCGGGGGGAGTTGGAGGCGCTTTGCGGCGAGCTTGGGTTGAAAACAACGATGGGGTTCTCTCACGGAGGCACGGAGCACACGGAGGGCAAAAACTTAAAACTTAATTCTTGCAAACTTAAGACTTCCAAGGAATGCGGCTTGGTTGTTTTTCCAGGATTCCGGCAGATTGGGGAGTTACCGGGTTTTTACGCGGAAGCGGGGGCTTTTGTGCATCCGGCACTGGAGGAGCCTTGGGGGTTGGTGATCAATGAGGCGATGGCCAGCGGGTTGCCGGTGCTATCCAGCAGAAATGTCGGTGCAGCGGAGGAGTTGGTTGTCGAGGGGAAAACAGGTTATCTTTTCGACCCAAGTAGCGTCGAGGAAATGGCTAGGGCTCTTGCAAAAATTGTCGGAATGGAGCCAGAGGAGCGATTGGCGATGGGGAGGGCGGCCTATGAGCGGGTGGAGCGGATGGCACCGCTGAAGGTCTTTGGCGAGGGATTGGCCAGGCTGCTGAGGGGGGGGAATCACCAGGAATGAAGGTGTTGAGTGTTCTTGAGTCCGTTTCGCGCGTGGACGGGGGGATTTTTGAGGCTGAGCTGGCGCTGCAGAGGGAGTTGGCTCGGGCCCCAGGGATGATGGTGGATGTGGTGGCGTTGCGGGATGAGTTTTCGGAAGCGGATGCGGCAAGATGGTTGCCTCTGAAGCCGAGGGTTGCCAAGATTTTTGGGCCAAGTGGATTTGGATATTCCGCGGGACTGATGGATTTGATGGATCGCGAGGCGGACTTGGCATACTGCGCGGCGCTATGGAAATATCCGGCGTGGGCTGTGATGCGGTGGCAAAACATGACATCCAAGCCTGTGATCGTGGCCCCTCATGGGTCGTTGGACACATGGGCTTTGCAAAATTCCCGCTGGAAGAAAAAAATCGCGAGCTTGCTATTCAAGACCAAGCAATTGAAGCAAGCGACATGCTTCCGAGCGCTTTGCCAAGCCGAGGCGGATGCGATCCGGGCGTATGGGCTGAAGCAGCGGATCGAGGTGGTCCCGAATGGTGTGGAGCTGCCAGAAAATTTGACCACAATCGAGCACTGGGGCGGTTGCGAGATAGAACAACCGAAGGTTGGCCCGAAGGGCGAGGGAGCGGGATCGACCGAGTCAAAGGACACAGAGAGCACGGAGGGGAGGAAGAAGCTTTTGTTTCTTGGGAGGATTCATCCGAAGAAGGGGTTGAGTGGTTTGTTGAAGGCTTGGGCTGAAATTCAAAATCCAAAATCCGGCATTCAAAATTCCAAGGATTGGCAACTAGTGATCGCGGGTTGGGAGCAAGGGGGGCATGAGGGGGAGTTGATCGAGCTGTGCTCGGAGCTGAGGTTGTCAGTTGTGCAGAGATCGAAACATGTTCCATGTTCCGCTACAGCGCAGGGAGCGGATGTGGTTTTCTATGGTCCGGCGTTCGGGGGTGAGAAGGAGCAATTGCTCCGGCGGGCTGATGCGTTTGTTCTGCCCAGCTTGAGCGAAGGGTTGCCGATGTCGGTGCTGGAGGCTTGGGCTTATGGGCTGCCGGTCGTGATGACGCCGGAGTGCCATTTGCCGGAGGGATTTGCTAGTCAAGCTGCGCTTGAAATTCGAAATGGAAAAATGGGGGATTCGAAATGGAGCGGGCTTCAACAGCTGCTCGATATGAGCGATTCCGATCGTATCGAGATGGGGCGGCGGGGCAGGCGGTTGGTGGAGGAGAAATTCACCTGGCCGAAGGTCGCTGCGCAGATGAAACAACTCTACGAGGAGATTTTGGGGGGCTGATGAGAACATGTAGCCTTGACTCGTGCGGCTATTCGTGTATACACGAACCATGAAAACCATCACGCTAGATGATGTCGCATACAATCGACTAAAATCTTGGAAAAGAAATTCCTCTGAATCTTTTTCAGCTGTAGTGAAGCGCGTGCTTCCTGAGCCGGGTTCCTTGGGGGCGTTCTTGGCGTTTGTGGAGCGCAAAAAAACGGCTCAGCTACCCACTAACGACATTTTGGAACATATCGTGGAAGAACGCTTATCCGCAAAGAACGACCCATGGATTTGATTGCAGACACAAGCTATCTCGTCGGGTTGTGGCGGGGGCAATCATGGGCCACGGCTTATGCCTATTCATACCCCGAAAAATCGATTGGCTTGCCTTGGGTGGTGCTTGGGGAGTTTTGGCATGGCGCGACATTGGCAAAACATGATCCCGTGGATGTCGCCGCATTTTTGTCCATTGGTATCCATGTGCAAGATGCCACGCTGGTGATCCCTGTTTATGCCCAAATTTGCGCCAAGTTATCCCAGTTGGCGGATTACCGAAAAATGTCGCAAAATGATTTGTGGATCGCCGCTGTGGCGGTTGCTCTGAAAAAACCACTTCTGACAAGAAATCGCCGCCACTTTAATCTCGTTGAGGGGCTGGAGTTGGAGGTTTTGCAGCCCTGATCGATTCCTGAAAATTCTTCAGGGTGACAACCGCACATGGGACCATGTGCGGTTTTTTTTTGCGTAGAGGAATCGGTCGTGGAGTCGGTCGCCGCCGCCTTGCCAGAACTCGATTGTTTCGGGAATCACGCGATAGCCGCCCCAAAAGTCGGGCTTTGGGATTTCGCCGTCGGCGAACTTTTTTTTCAATTCCTCGTATTTCGTGAGGAGCACATTTCGTGAGGAGATGACTTGGCTTTGGTCGGAGACCCAGGCGCCGAGGCGGCTGCCGACCGGGCGGCTCAGGAAATAGGTGAGTGATTCGGCGGCGCTGATTTTTTCGACAGGGCCGGCGATTTCGATCTGGCGGGCGAGCGCGACCCAAGGAAAAAGCAATGCGGCGTGGGGGTTTTCGGCGATTTGCCGAGCTTTGCGGCTGCCGTAGTTCGTGAAAAAGACAAAACCTCGGTCGTCGTAGGCCTTCAGCAAAACGGTTCGGCACGAGACGCGTCCACATTTGTCGGCTGTTCCAAGCGTCATCGCATTGGGCTCGGGGATCCCCGAGGCGCGGGCTTCGTCGAACCATTGGCGGAACTGCGCGATCGGGTCGGGATCGAGCGAGTCCTGGGTGAGCGGCTCGTGTTTGTAATCAACGCGCAGGCTGTGAATGTCGGAGTCTGGGGTCATGGCACGAACTCCGCGAGGCGACGCAGGTATTTGTAAGAAAAAATTCCCGTCGAGTGGCCGTCGCCCCATTTCGGCTGGATCGCGTATCCGCCGACGCCCTGCCAGCCGGCGAGGTCGAAGCTCTTCTCGTTGTAGGAAACGGGTGGGCGAACGACATGGCCCATCACATCGGGCTCGCCGCCGCAGGCCGCGCAGGGACAGTGGCGGCGGAGAAATTCGAGCGGCAGGTAAGTCTCGATGCCGTCGTTCCAAGCGATGGCGAGTTCGGGTCCGATTTTTTGGATGGTGGAAGGTTGGAGGACGGGAGTCATGCGGCGGACTTGGTGATGTGCGGTGGCTTCAAATAAATCGGATCGGCGGGTCCGAATTGGTTCGGATGCCGCGCCAGAAAACTCGCATGGGGGGCTTCGTAACAAGCCGAATCCAGCATGGGGCTCGTGGAAAAAACTGGAATCCCATTTGCCAGGCGCGCGGTGGCATCTTCGGGCGGAAGCAAATCGATCGGGGTGACGAGGACTCCCCCGCGAACATGGGCGAGAAACCACTGACCTGCCCGCGCGTCGCCGATCACAAAATACTCCGGAGCATCGTAGCCAAAAACGGAGGGGATGCCTTTCAAGGGGACGCGCCGAGCTTTGGCTAGGCCCCATGCCGTGGCGATCGAGGCGCGGAGGCTATTGTAGCTGCCCGGGCCAGTGCCCACCAGGATTTGGGCGAAATCACCGCAGCGAGAAACGGCATTCTCCAAAGCCGCAAAAAACTTCACACCGCGCCCTCGGGGATTTTCAAAATCGAGGGAGAAAACGGTCCGGTCACATTCGGTCACCGCGATGCTGCCTCGGCCGCTCGAACATTCGATGGCCAGAATTTTCAAGGCAACCTCCGGATTTTTCTCGCGTCACCATCCATCGAAAAAACAAGCCGCTGGGTGTGAGGCGGCAGGGCTTCGGGAAATTTGTCACCCCACTCGATGGCGGCGATGGTGGAACCCGAGAGCAAATCATCGAAGCCCAAGGCGGCAAGTTCCTCGGGTGACTCGAGACGATAGAGATCAAGATGAACGAATGGTAAATGGCCGTCGGGATATTCGTGCACCAGCGTGAAAGTCGGGCTGGAAACCTCATCCGCCCTGCATCCAAGGCCCTCGGCGAGCCCTTGAACGAAAGTCGTCTTCCCGGCGCCGAGCGGTCCTTCCAAACTCAAAACCTCGCCACCGCGCAGCAAACCGGCGATTTGGCGCCCGGCTTCGCGCGTCTCAGCCACGGTCTCGCAAAACCACTCCGTCGTCGGAATCGGATTTTCGAGGTGTGCGTTTGCCATGTTGCAGGCAATTTAGTTCGCTCGAACCAACCATGACAATGCCTTCCCTCATTCCGCTCGCGCGCCAAGGAATTGTTCTTGCCATTCTCCTTCTGCTCTCGGCCTGCAACCAGCCTGTCGAGACGATTCGTGAGATCGAGAGGAACCTCGAAATTTTCAAAGCCAATCCCAACATGGTCACGCTCGAGGCGCTGGACAAATCCTTCGACAAAATCCAGACGCAGATCGACGCCCTGCAAGCCAAGGGCGACACGGTGCAAGCTGATCTCTATCGCCGCCAAGCCTTCACTCTTCGCTACGAATACCGCGCCGTGCGCCGCGAATTCATCCGCTGGAGCAACGAGCAGCTCAGTAAGAAACCCCAGCCCGTTCTAGATTAGATCCACCTTCGGGCTTGGGCGGAGCCGCTGCTCGATGGCGCGCAGGTTTTGATCCAGCGCGTCGAGACCAAATTGGGAGATATTATGGCGCGCGGCCTCGCGCATCGCCTCCAGTCGTTCAGGGTCTTCGTCGAGGGATTCCAGAGCTTTTGCCAGAGCGGTGGAATCCCGCGCCGGAACGATAAACCCATCGAGACCGTCGTGAACCACTTCGCCGCAATTCGGCGTCGTGATGACCGGAAGTCCGTGGGCCATGGCCTCGAGCTGGGTGAGTGCGAAGCCATCGGAAATCGTCGGCAAAACGAAAACATCTGCCTCGCGGTAAAACTCACGCACCCGGTCGCGCGTCACGGCGCCGTGGAAGGTCACATTCGACGGCGCGGTGACGACATGCTCGTCGGCAATCGCGATCGGGCCGGCGATATCAAAATAGAAATGTTTCTTATCCAGTTTCCGTGCGGCTTCGAGGAGGTATTGGATTCCTTTGCGGAGATTCACCTGCCCGAGATAGAGCACCCGGAGCGGTCCCTCAGCACGGGGGGGACTCGCGGGCTCGATCTCTTCGGACTCGTAAGCGAGGGGGACAATGGCGATTTTTTCGGAGGGCACGCCGAGCTTCACCAGCGCATTGAGGGTCCATTTCGAATTCACCATCACGACATCGGCGAGCGCCCACTCGGCCTTGCGCCAGGCCAAATACTCCTCCGGCACACGCAGCGGAGCCTTCGCCCATCCGGGCCAAAGCCTCTCTTCCTCACGCACCATTTCGATCTCCACCTGCGAGGGATCCATTTGGCAAACGACGGTCGCCGCGCCTTGGTCCTTGGCCCATGCGGCTGCTTCGAGAAAGCCCGTGTCGTAGCCGAAGAAGATCGTATTTTTCCAATCCTGCTCGCGGCGTTTCGCCATGGCCGCCCGCGTCTGGCGGCCGAACCGGCTCCCGATTTTAAGAAACTCCGAATAGGGCTCGTGGCTTCTCGCAAGTTTTCCACGAAGCCCGGCGAGCAGGGCGGCGGCGTTGAAGCCATAAACCTCGGCATCGCTCAAATCCTCGTGCTGACGTGTGAGGAGGCGATTGGCGCGGACGAGACGCCAAGCACCGGCCGACCAGTAGTCGGTGAAAACCGCCTCGAGTCGCCCGGATCGGTGAAGCACGCGCGGGATGGCGTAGTGCTCCCGGGCTCCGATCTGCGAGCAGATCCAGGAGGTGCTGGGAGCATGGACTTTGAAGCGTTGCCTTGGAATAGGGTCTTAAAAAATCAGCAAATGTCGGGAGCGGGAAATCAAAAAGAGGCGGTCGTATTTTTGTCGGCGATGATCAAAAGGCCGCGCAGGGTCAGGAGGGGATCGACCTTGTCGAAGATTGCGAGTTTTCCGGCGATCAGCTTCGCATCGCCGCCGGTGGCCACGACGACGGGTTTCTTTTTGCGAAACGCCTCGGCGGTGATCTGCGAGAGGATTTCGCGGATCAGGCCGCGGTAGCCGTGGACCGCGCCGGCGAGCATGGCATCGATTGTGGAGCGGCCGACGGCGGATTTCGGCTCTTTCAATTTCACGAGCGGGAGCAGGGCGGTTTTTTCGTGGAGGTAATTCGTCATCGCATTCAACCCGGGGGCGATCACTCCGCCGATGTAGGACCCCTTCGCAGACAGCACATCAAATGTCACCGCTGTGCCGAAATCCACGACGATGGCTGGTGTTCCATAAAGAGCGGCGCAGGCGGCGGCATTGGCAAGGCGGTCGGCGCCGATGGATTCGGGATTCGGGTAGTTGATGCCAACGCCCAGATCGAGGTGGGGGCCAAGGACGACGGTGTTGGGAAACGCCGCGAGGACGGCTGAGTTTTTGGTGGGAACCACCGAGGAGAGAAACACGGAGTCGGGCTTGGTCTTTCCAGCAAGTGCGCGAAGGGTCGAGGGCTTCAGATCCGATGTGGAAATTCGATGAACGCGGCCAATGCGGGGTCCGACCGCCACGGCGGCTTTGGTGAAGCTATTGCTGATGTCGATGAGGAGCGTGCGTTTCACAGGGTGCGTTCGGGTTTCGAGACCACGGCGGCGACGACCAGATCGCCAGTGACATTCAGAGTGGTGCGGCACATATCGAGGAAGCGGTCGATGCCGAGAATGATCGCGATGGCATCGGCGGGAACTCCGATCGTGAGAAGGACGCCGACCACCAGTGGCAGCGAGCCACCAGGCACACCGGCGGTGCCGATGCCCGCCATCACACACATCAGGGCGACGACGAGTTGTTGGCCGAGGCTCAGCTCCACGCCGAAAACCTGAGCGAGAAAAAGCACCGTGACGCCCTCGTAGAGCGCGGTGCCGTTTTGGTTCGCGCTGGCGCCAACAGTCAGCACGAACCGCCCGATGCGCGTGGGAATACCGAGGTTTTGCTCTGCGACCCGCAACGACACAGGCAGCGTCGCGTTGCTCGAGGAGGTGCTGAAGGCCGTGACGATGGCCTCGCGGGACTGCTTAAAAAACTCCCATGGCGACCGGTTTGCAAAAAACCGCAAGGCCAATGGATAGACGATGAATTGCTGCAATCCGAGCCCGAGCAAAACCACGCCGACATAGGCTCCGAGTGTAGTGAACAAATCCAGCCCCAGCCTTGCTGCGACGGCGAATCCGAGGCAGGCGACACCGAACGGCGCAAGCTTCAGCGCGAATCCGATGATCGTCATGCACACCTCGAACATCCCCTCGAAAAACCCCTTCAGCACGGCGGTCT